>CAMPBS010000001.1 GCA_946639585.1 uncultured Clostridium sp.
TGAAATTAGGAATTGTAGGACTTCCAAATGTAGGAAAAAGTACAATGTTTAATAGCATAACAAAAGCAGGAGCAGAATGTGCAAACTACCCATTTTGTACAATAGAACCAAATGTTGGTGTTGTACCAGTGCCAGATGAAAGACTGGATGAATTAACAAAAATGTATAACCCACAAAAAACAACACATGCCGTTATTGAATTTGTTGATATTGCAGGTTTAGTAAAAGGAGCAAGTAAAGGTGAAGGGTTAGGAAACAAATTCTTATCACACATTCGTGAAACAGATGCAATAGTAGAAGTTGTAAGATGTTTTGAAGACAGCAATGTTGTGCATGTAGATGGAAGTGTAGACCCAATAAGAGATATAGAAACAATAAATTTAGAATTGATTTTTTCAGATATAGAAATAGTTAATAAAAGACTTGATAAAGCTAGAAAAAATCTAAAAGCAGACAAAAAATATCAAGAAGAAATTGACTTATTAGAAAAAATTCTTAAAACACTAGAACAAGGAATATCAGCAAGAGCAATAGATTTTAGCGATGACGAAAAAGTATTAGTAAAAGATATGTTTTTATTAACAACAAAGCCAATCTTGTATATTGCCAATGTTGCTGAAAGTCAGCTAGACACAATGGAAACAGATCCATTAGTGGCTAAAGTAAAAGAATATGCCCAAAAAGAAAATGCAGAAGTAATACCATTATGCGTTAAGATAGAAGAAGAATTATCTGGATTAGATGACGAAGATAAAAAAGAAATGCTAGAAGCACTTGGCTTAGAAGAATCTGGACTAGACAAGGTTATAAAGAAAAGCTATGATTTATTAGGATTAATGTCATTCTTAACAGCAGGAGAACCAGAAGTAAGAGCTTGGACAATAAAAAAAGGAACTAAAGCTCCACAAGCAGCGGGCAAAATCCATTCAGATATTGAAAGAGGATTTATAAAAGCTGAAGTCGTTTCTTTTGATGATTTAATGAAAGAAGGCTCAATGGTTTCAGCTCGTGAGAAGGGATTAGTTCGTCAAGAAGGAAAAGAATATATCATGCAAGATGGGGATATTGTCTTATTTAAATTTAATGTGTAGGGATTTGTAATAATTCTGTAATAAAAATGAAATAAAAAAGTAATATTTAAAATCTTTAAAAAGCTTGACGAAAAAGCAATAAAAGTTTAAAATAAATATAGAATCAAAAGAAAATATGTGTATTTCTATTAAAGCGCTTGAAATTGCCATTTTTGTATGGTATAATATTTGGCGTATGAATAATAATAGAAATATATGAGAAAAAGGAGAAATTATTATGAATAAATCAAAATTAATTAAAACATTATTAGTTATAATCTTAGGAATGGTGTTAATGTTTTCAACAAGCGTATTTGCTGCAGATGATGATTTTGATGATATTTTAGGTTTTAGCGATGATGATGATACAACAACAACAACTTCAGGAGGAGATACATCTTCATCAATTATAGCTGATGATAGTAATCCATCAAGCACACCATCACAAAATACATCAGTTCCATCAACTAGCAATGATGAATTAGTAGTTGAAGAAACTAAAAAAACAGATACTACAGAAAAACAATCTACAAGTGTATATGATAAAACAACTACACCAACACCAGAAAAAACACCTGAAAAAACACCAGAAACAATATCAAAAGCAGGTATAGAAGATTCAATACCAACAATAGCTTTAATCGCAGTTGCAGCAGTATCTGCAATATATGCTTACAAAAAAATTAATGATTATAAAAATATTTAATAAATGAAAAACCTAAGCATTTGCTTAGGTTTTTCATTTGACTTAAGGTTTTTGTGAATAATTCTTTAGAGTTTCCTCAATTTCTTCAATTGAATAATTTTCAATAAAGAAAACTGGACAATAAACTCCGTTTAAATGCACAAAACGGTTTGCACATTTTAGATTAAGAGGCTTAACAGCCTCATAAACACAAATTTGTCCTGCCCATGAGAGTGGGTGATCAAGACCTATGTAAACATGGTCTCCATCATACTTCACTAGAAACTTAAGTCCCCGCTTTGAAGTGATTGTTTTTGCTTCATTTGCTTCGTTCATTTGCTATCTACCTCCAATTATAAAATTTTCTCCAGTATTGTTCTAGGCTGTCTACACGAGGTAAACGAAAAAATGCCGTTATTTAATTATAGCATGAATATAAGAATACTGTCAACTTATGTGAAAATAGTAGAATAATGTCAAATATAGTAATATATTTAATAATAACAAGTCAAGATTATGTAAAAAAATAAAAAAATCAACAAATCACTTGATTTTTTTCATAAAAAATGTAATAATATATAAAATAAGTAAAAAACTGTGAAAAAGAGGAGTAAGTTTATACTAGTTTAAAAGAGAATAGAAGTCATAGGCTGAAAGCTTCTAAAACAATAGGTAAACTGAAGGTAGCTTTGGAGTTGGTATATTGAAATAAAAGTAGATATATTCGCGTTGGCTGCGTTAAAAGCTAAAATGAGATAATGTTTTATAAACATTAATTAAGGTGGTACCGTAAGATTCAAGTCTTGCCCTTATTATAGGGCGAGGCTTTTTTGATTGTATTTCAGAATAAAAAATTTCGTTAACAGCTAACTAGAGAGGGGGAAAAGTCTATGTTAGAAATTAAAAGCACAAAACATGGTGCAGAATTAACTAGTATTAAATTAAATGGCATAGAAAAATTGCATCAAGGAAGTGAAATATTAGATGAAACTGGAAAACCATATTGGGGAAGACATGCGCCAATATTATTCCCAATTGTTGGAAAATTAAAAGATAATAAAACTCAAATAAATGGAAATATTTGTGAGATGACACAACATGGATTTGCTAGAGATATGGATTTTGAGGAATTAGGTAATAATAAATATTTATTAAAATCAAATCCAGAAACTCTAAAAAAATATCCATTTAAATTTGAATTGTATGTAGAATATTTAATAAAGGAAAATGAACTTACAACTCAGTATACTGTTATAAATAAAGACGAAAATGAAATGTTATTTGGGCTTGGTGGGCATCCAGCATTTATTTGCGATTATAGTAGTGGGGATTATGAATTAGAATTTGGAGATAAAGAAAAAAGCATTGAATTTTATAAATTACAAGATGGTTTAATTAAAACCGAATCTGTAACTTCAATTTTAGAAGATAATAAAATAAAATTAAATAAAGACATTTTTAATGAAGATGCAATAATTATGAAAAATATTAGTTCAAATAAAGTTATTTTAAAAAATAAAAAAGAAAATAAAACAGAATTAGAATTCAACTTTGAAAGCTTTCCATATTTGGCAATATGGTCAAAAAAAGGAGCACCTTTCGTCTGCATAGAACCATGGCAAAATCATACAGATAGTGTTGAAGCAAATGGGATTTTTAGTGAAAAAGAAAATATATTGAAACTAAAAAAAGATGAAAAATTCACATGTAAATATAAAGTTATTTTTTATTAAGGAGGAAAAAATGAGCAAAGAACAATTAGAGGGAAAATATAACCCACAAGAATTTGAAGGAGAATTGTATAAAAAATGGGAGGAAAAAGGTTACTTTAAACCTAGTATGGACAAAACAAAAGAAGCGTTTTGTATTATGATGCCACCTCCAAATGTTACAGGAAAACTACATATGGGGCATGCTTTAGATGGAACAATTCAAGATATATTAATAAGATTTAAGAGAATGCAAGGTTATAACACATTGTGGTTACCAGGTTCAGACCATGCTGCAATTTCAACAGAAATGAAGGTTGTTCAAAAATTAGCAGCGGAAGGAAAAAGAAAACAAGATGTAGGAAGAGAAAAATTCTTAGAAGCGACATGGGATTGGACACATGAATATGGTGGAATAATTCAAAAACAACAAAGAATGTTAGGATGTTCATGTGATTGGGATAGAAACAGATTCACAATGGATGAAGGTATGAGTGATGCTGTTTTAGAGCAATTTGTTAAACTATATGAAAAAGGCTTAATTTATAAAGGTAAAAGAATGGTAAACTGGTGCACAAGTTGTAATACATCAATTTCAGATGCAGAAGTTGAATATAAAGAAGAGCCTTCACATTTATGGCATATAAGATATAAAATTTCTGGGACAGATGATAAATACATAATAGTTGCAACAACAAGACCAGAAACAATGCTTGGAGATACAGCAGTAGCAGTACATCCAGATGATGAAAGATATAAAGATCTAGTTGGTAAAACATGTATATTACCAATAATGAACAAAGAAATTCCAATAATTGCAGATGAATTTGTAGAAAAAGAATTTGGAACAGGTTGCGTAAAAATAACTCCAGCACATGATATGAACGACTATCAAGCAGGTTTAAGACACAATTTAGATATAATAGAAGTATTTGATGAGAACTTCAAAATGGGCAATTTAGTTCCAGAATATAAAGGAATGGAATTAATAGAAGCTCGTAAACTAATAGTTGAAAAACTAAAAGAAATTGGAGCTCTTGTTAAAGAAGAAGAATACACACACAATGTTGCAAAATGTGAAAGATGCAAACACACAATAGAACCTAAAATTTCTACACAATGGTTTGTAAACATGAAAGATATGGCTAAAAGAGCAGCAGATAGTGTAAGAAATGGTGAAATGAATTTTGTACCAAAAAGATATGAAAAACAATATTTCAATTGGTTAGATAATATTCAAGACTGGTGTATATCTCGTCAATTATGGTGGGGACATAGAATTCCAGCATACTATTGTGAAGAGTGTGGAGAAATAATTGTTTCAAAAACAAAACCAGAAAAATGTTCAAAATGTGGAAGTACACACCTACATCAAGATGAAGATACACTAGATACATGGTTCAGTTCAGCATTATGGCCATTCTCAACATTAGGTTGGCCAAATACTGAAACAGAAGATTATAAAACATTCTATCCAACAAATGTATTGGTAACAGGTTTTGATATTATCACATTCTGGGTTTCAAGAATGATGACACAAGGATTGGAATTTACAGATGTTCCACCATTTAAAGATGTTGTAATTCATGGTTTAGTAAGAGATAGTCAAGGAAGAAAAATGTCTAAAACACTTGGTAATGGTGTGGATCCAATAGATGTTATAGAAAAATATGGGGCAGATGCATTAAGATTTTCTGTAATATCTGGAACAACAATGGGAAATGACATAAGATTCATGGAAGAAAAGCTAGAACAAGCATCAAACTTTGCAAACAAGATTTGGAATGCTGCTAAATTTATTTTAAACTCATTAGTTGAAGAAGAAAAAATTAGAGAATTCTTTATGAAAAATATCAACAAGGAAACAAACAAACTAAATGATGAGGCTCTAAGAATTGAAGATAAATGGATTATTTCAAAATGTAATGAGTTAATAAAAGAAGTTACTAAAAACTTAGAAAACTATGAACTTGGAATTGCGTTAGATAAAATCTATACATTTGCATGGAATGAATTCTGCGATTGGTATATAGAAATTGTAAAACCAAGACTATATAGCGAAAGCGAAGAAGAAAAAGTAAGAGTTTGCTTTACATTATTAAATGTATTTACAAATGTAATCAAATTATTACATCCATTTATGCCATTTATAACATCAAAAATATATAGTGCTATGATGTCAGATCCAAATGATATTATGGTTTCACATTTCCCAATGGCAATGCCAGACATGGGGTATGAAAAAGAAGAAGAATTCATGGAAAAAATAAAAGATGTAATAACTCAAATTAGAAATGTTAGAGCAAACATGAATATACATCCATCTAGAAAATCTGAATTGATTTTTGTAACAGGAGATGGAGAACAAATAATGCAAGCAAAAGACTTTATCTTAAAACTTGGATTTGGTAGTGAGATTAAAGTACAAAGCAACAAAGAAGGAATAAAAGAAAATGCTATAAAAATCTTAAAAGATGATATAGAATTATATATTCCATTCGAAGGTTTAGTAGACTTTGAAGCTGAGAAAGAAAGATTACTTACTAAAAAAGCTAAAACAGAAGAAGAATTAGCAAAAGTTGAGGCAATACTTACAAAACCTGGTTTCGTTGATAAAGCACCTGAAAAAGTTGTAAACGAACAGAAAAAGAAATTTGATGAATACAAAGCAGTAATAGCTGACATTGATGAAAAACTTGCAAATATGTAGTATGTAGGACAGAAAAGAAAAGGCTGAGCAATCTGGGGACACTTCCCAAAATGTACAATTTCTGTACATTTTGGGAAGTGTCCCTTTTCTTTCTCTCTTCATTTAATCCAAATAATAATATTAACAAAAATTGTAACTAAAAGAGAAAAAGTAATAACACTGATTCCACCACTTTTATTACTTTCAGTATTTATTTCATAAATTCCATATGCAATTGCCTTTATCAAAATATAAAGGCTGGCAATTGCAAAAATAATATCATAAATAAAATTGAACATGTGTCAAAATACTCCTTTTAATGCTTTTTAGACTTTTTGGGACACTCTCCAAAAACCAGGTTTGACTTTTTGGGAGTGTCCCCAAAAGCATTGTTGTTATAATAAATTAAGTTTCTGTAAGAAGAATGCTAGATTCAACAATAGAATCAACTTTTACATCAAAAAAAGCATTTTTATAATTTTCATTCCAATTATAATTATTAAAATCATTGGTAGTCAAAAACAAAGAAAGGGCATATTTTCCAAATTCGTTTATATCAGATTGGAATTCTTTAGAAGTTTTATATAAATAATCAGAAAAGACCGATTCTAGGTAACTATTACATATATTTGAAATTGCTTCTAGTTTTTCTCTGTTTAAATATTGTCTATTTGAATCTACAGAATAAATCCTACCAGAATAATAGCAGTCAACTTTAATGTAAGGTGTTCCGTTTTCTATTTTTACAGATATTTTTGTAGAGTTTGTAGGGGACATATAAATATCTAAATAATCATTTTCAGCCTCGGGGTCTGGAATTGTTATAAAAAATCCCTTTGCTTGATTTGTCATATTTAGAAAGGCCATACATTCAAAGGCATTTAATTCGCCAGCAAGTTTATCATCTTTAAAAACTGCAAGACCAATGTTTTCAGAGCCACGCTTACCAAAGATGGTTGATTCATTTGCCTTAACGCTTGAAGATTGATTCTCTGTTATATCTGTTGGATAAGATATATTTTCTGTATTCATTCCACCTAAAATTGCAACAGGGTTACATGTATCGCATTCCAGTTTGTTTAAAAAATCTCCAATTGTAGCATCTGCTGTATAGCCAGTAAAATTGCTGGAATAGTCAAATATATCGTAATATTTTGTAATTAGGTTTTCTAAAATTGGCTTAGAATTTTCTATATAATACTTTGCGTTACACTTACTTATAACAATGTTGGTTGAAGGACGAATTTGGGTGTCATTCATTAAAGTATATATATGCTTAGAAATTCCTTCAACAGCAATGTCTTCTGAAATTACAATAACTTTACAATGTGATAAATTAAGCCTTTTTCCTATATAAGTGTTCATTAAATTTATTGCAGAACCTATGGAATTTGCTTCAACATTATTTACAATAGATGGGCTTTTTTCAGCTGTTCCAGATTCTGAACTTGATGTAACATTGGTAAATTGAAAGCTAAAATTATAACCTTGAGATGATGATTTATCTATTCCAATAGCCACTACATAGGCCAATTTGTCGATGCTTAATGATTTATAAGAACCTGAAAAAGCTACTAATAAAAGTACAATTATAGTTAAAATAAAAATTCTTTTAAATGTGTATTGCATTTTTAAATCCTTTCTTTTCGTTTCTTTAAATTAGCCAAAATTAGAATACTAATACCAAAAATAAAAATTACAGCTACAGAAAAATAACTATAGATCTTTGTTTCCAGAAATGTTGAGATTGCCAGGCTTTTAGGAAACATGGCAATTGCAATTGTTAAAAGGCCAAAAACATTTATAATTTCTCTTGTGTTTTTTATATCAGTCATTTTTTGAAAAATGCTAATTGCAAATTTTGAAGCAATTGTTAAATAACTTATAAATGACAAAATCCATATCATCATAAAAATAGATTCAAGTCTTTGCAAAAAGTTACCAAAAGAAATATATCTGGCAGCAGAGTAGAGAGGCATTATTTCATTTGTTGTAAAAAATGATGGAAATATAAATAATATGATAGAGACACATAAAATTAAATATGTTCCAGTTAAAATTGCTGATAATACGGAGATCTTTTTATATTTTTCAGGTTCTTTCAAATATGGAGGAATAAAATACAAATACTTTAAACCTTCAAATGCAGAAATATTAAGCAATCCAGTAACAAAAGTATCTTTAAATCCACCACCTAAAATTGGAAAGATTTTTTGTATATCAAAGCTCTTAAAATTAGCTATAAAAATAATAACTATACTTATAAGAGCGATAGGTAGTATTAAAAGATTAACTTTTAAAGAGACATTAAAGCCGAGTCTATTTGAAATACATGAACCAATTACAAATAATAGTATTAAAAAAATAATTGGTGTCATTTGGAAATACACAAGTCCAAGAGCTTCGCAAAAGTTTCTTAGCAAAATAGCAGAACTAACCATGTAATAAAAAATGAAAATCGATCCAATTATTTGCTTAAATAATTTACCACCGAGGTATTCAGAAACATCTAAGATATCAGCATTTCCAAATCTTTTAAAAAGATTAGCAATAAGCAATGCTAAAAGTGTGCAAATAATTGTAATATAAATAATATTTAGTATTGTTGCTGATCTAGTTCTAACTATCATGTCTCTTGGAAGTGATAAAATTGAGTGGCTTATAATTACTGTTAAAATAATTAAAACTGCTTCTATTGTACCAATTTTATTTTTTGTCATCATTTACACCCTTTCATTTATAAGAATTTTTCCATTTCATAGAAATTTTTTCTTGTGATGAATCTCGTTTTGCAGAAATGTAGCTTGCTCTGTGTTCTCTCTTCCAGATAGGAGAAAGAAAATAACCATTTCCTTTTTCTTTGGTTTTGGGAGCTACTGGAACTGTTAATGGTATTCCAAAAGAATTTAAACTGCATAAAACAGATAAATAAACGAATAACCCTATTCCAATTCCTAAAAACCCAGCCATATATCCGAGCAAAATAAATGCAAACCTAAAATATCTTAAATGAAATCCAAATATAAAATCTGGAATTGTAAAAGAGGCAATACCAGTAATTGCAACAATTATAATCAAAATAGGACTTACAATATCTGCACTTACAGCAGCTTGACCTAAAACCAAAGCACCTACTATTCCTATTGTTGGACCAACAGGAGAAGGGACTCTTAAACCAGCCTCTCTAATTAACTCAAAAGATATTTCCATAATTAGGATTTCAAAAATTACGGGAAACGGAACATTTTCTCTAGAAGCTAGAATAGAAAATAATAATTCTGTTGGCAGTATCTCTTCGTGGAAACTTGTTATAGCAACATAAAGTCCAGGTAGAAGAAGCGTGAGAAAAGCACCTATAAAACGTAAAAGCCTTAAAAAATTTGCAAAATTTGTTTTTAAATTTCTATCTTCTGGAGAGGACATATAATCTATAATAGTTGCTGGCAATACAATTGCATAGGGAGAGCCATTTACAATAATTATAACCCTTCCTTGCATTAAAAATTCACAGGCTTTATCAGGCCTTTCAGTTGACATTGTTTCAGGAATTCCGTAATTCATTCTCTTCAGAAATCAATTGTTCAAGTTCTCCGAGAAGAAAGCAAAGAGTCAATTCCTAAATTATTTATTCTATATTTAGCTTCAGCTACTAAATCAGAATTTGTAATATTTTTCATATAGCAAATTCCACATTTTGTTTTGGTTATTTTGCCAACTGCAATATTTTCAATAATCAAATTTTCATTATTTATAATTCTTCTTAAAATTGATGTATTTGTTCTTATGTTTTCTACAAAGGCTTCTTGTGAGCCTTTTATTACAACTTCATTATTTGGTGCATCAATACTTCTTTGCTTGAAACCTTTAACTTCAATATCAAATGCAAGGTCTAGAGTATCTACAAATAATGCACAATTTCCAGAGTTTACACCAGAAAAAACATCTTCAAAATATTCTTGTGCTTTAACACTATTTTGAGGCATAAGAGAGTTTAACAAATATTGTGTAATATCAAATTTTTTAACTTTTCTAATAATTACATTATTGCTTGTAATATCTGAAAACACTCTGTTTTGTTCTCCTGCATAAGAATTACTTTGATTTTTTAGCATAAGAGGTTTTAAAACGAAATCATTCATTATATTTGTATCAATCATTCCATCTATATAAAGTAAAAAGGCTTTGTATTGTTGGTTTCTTGCGTTTAAAGTGAATTCTCTAATTACAATATCACTATTTATTAAAGTATTATAAGAAGTTTTTACGTGTGATAAATTATTTTCATAAACTTTTTCTATCTCAGTTTTAGGTGAAATGTTATTAATATCAGCATTATTATCTAATTGCTCTTCATGTTCTAAAACACTGAAAACATAATTTTTTTGAGGTTTATATGAAAAAATGTTTTTAAAACTGTTCTTTATATCCATTTTTATAATCATTCCTTTTTGAGAAATCAAACGATGTTTAATAGCGTAAAATTTCCAAAAATAGTATGTGAAAAAAATCCAAAAATATACTGGAATTTTAATTTTAAAAATGATATAATTTAATTATAGTGAAGCAAAAAAGTAACGGAGTCCTATAAAATTCCGGAATATAATGGAGTTACTAAATATTCTAGTAGATTGGGGGAAAACGAGTGAAAAGTAAATTAACTTCAATACTTATGTTTTTTATAATAATGGCAATAATAGCTGCTGCAGGGATTATAGGAATAATAATAGTTCAAGATATTTTTGATATAAATATTTTTGAACCGGCAAGTGAACAAGAAGCAGACTATTTTGAAGGAAATGATTCTTTATATACTAGTGAAGATGAACTTCAAATTAAAGATCAATATGATTCTACAAATGGTAAAAATACATTAGAAACACTTGATATTCCAAAGGTAAAAACAATTAAAGGGTCAACATCATCTAGCACAAATCAGATGGAAGTGAATTATGATAATGTAAAGGTTAGTAAATTCTTTTTTAATCAGTTAAATAAATACTCACAAACAATATATAAAGCATTAGAAAGTAACAAAGAAAAAATGAAAACAGGAAAACATCAAGTAAATTTAGGTTCGACTTTTACAGATGTTTTATCAGCAGAAGATGGTCAAAAAAAATTGGGAGATTATTTCCAATCAGCAATAGAGGCCTACTTTTATGATAACCCAGACGTATTCTATTTAAGCCCTAACAAAATGTATTTAAACATAGAAACAACAACTAGGGGAAGTAAAAAGACTTATAATGTGTTTATAAATAATGGAGAAGCGGCAAGTTATTTAATAGATGAATTTAGTTCAAAAGAACAAGTAGACGAAGCAATAACTAGAGTTGAAAGGGTTAGAAATAGTTTAGTTAGAAAAAAGACAAGTAGTATTTATGATAATTTAAAAATGGTACATAATTATTTAATTGATAATATTGAATATGATAGCTCTGTAACTAGTAGCAATACTTATGACATATATGGAGCTTTAGTTAATGGCAGATGCGTGTGCGAAGGCTATGCCAAAGCATTTAAGTATATACTAGATGGAATGGGGATTGAAAGCACATTAGTAATTGGAAAAGCAACAAACTCTTCAGGAAAAAGTGAAAACCATGCATGGAACTATGTGAAATTAGATGGGAATTATTATGCAATTGATTGTACATGGGATGATCCAATAGTTGTTGGGGGAACAGCAACAGAAAAAATGAAATATAAATATTTCTTAAAAGGATCTAGCGTAATGGAGCAAGATCACACTCCATCTGGACAATTTACAGAAGGGGGTATGGAGTTTAGTTATCCGGCATTATCTTATAGTTCATATCAATAAAATCATTGGAAAAGAGTTACATATAATTCTTTTCCAATTTAATTTTAGAAAGGTAAAGTTAAAATGGAAGTAAAAATAGAAAAAATCACATTACAAGATTTAGAGCAAATCAAAGAAAATTTACAACAAGACTTCGATGATTTTTGGAATTACAATATATTAAATAAAGAATTGCAAAATGAAAATTCATATTATATAGTTGCCAAAGACGAAGAAGAACAAATTGTAGGGTTTGCAGGAGTTCAGTTTGTTATGGACGAAGCAGATATAACAAATATAGTAACTAAAAAAATCGCAAGAAATAATGGAATTGCAACAAAACTAATGGAACAACTAATAAGGATTTCTAAACAAAAAAGTATGGCAAAAATCACATTAGAAGTAAACGAAAACAATCAATATGCAATAAAACTATACAAAAAATTTAATTTTAAAGAAATAGGGCAAAGAAAAAAATACTACAACGGAAAAGACACAGCAATAATAATGGAATTAAAAGCTTTACCCAATTTATAGGGACGTATTTTTATTTTTAGGGACGCGTCCAAAATTTAGGAACATATAAAAAACTCTCAATTTAATTTGAGAGTTTTTCTTCTAACTGTCTTTGAGCCTGCGGCTTTTTCAAATAAAGAGGTGTAAGTGATAATTCTGAACCGCTAGATAATTTATTAAAACCAGCAAATGCGAGATTTTCAGTATTTATAATATTTAAAGATTCACTTGCATAAATAGCATTTTCAATATTTAATAGAATCTCACTTTGGTAAGCATTTACACCATCTCCGACAAATGTTATAGTTTTATTAGTTGCATTTTTAAGTTGTTCAAACATTTCAAAAATAGAAGCGGCAGTAGGAGAAAGTATTTCGGTATATTTTCCGTTTTTTAGTTCATAAAGTGCATAATAGCAATTATCATTTTTGCAATCAATAATACTTGCTATAAATCCATCTTCTTTGATGTTATAAGCTAATGCTTCTAAAGAACTAACACCGGTATATTTTACATTATTAGAACAATCTACAAAAGCCATTGCAGTTGCAACACCAATTCTAATACCTGTAAAAGAACCAGGGCCAATATCACACACAAATGCATCTAAATCTGAAATTTTCAAACTATTCTTATCTAATAAATCTTTTATCAATGGCATTAAGTTTTGAGAATGTGTTAAGCCATTATCAATTTCAAGTTTATCTATAATTTTATCATCTTCACATAAACATGCTCCACATATTTTGCTAGATGTTTCTATTGCTAAAATTTTCATAATTTCCTCCGTTTACCTTTTGGGACCATATCTTTAAAGGCTAATCCTAATTTTCAAACTTTTTGTGAGTGTCCCCAAAAGTTTGAATTTTTAAATTTCGTACATTTTCATTTTCAGTATCTTTTGAAAAAGATATTTTAATATAATCTTGTGGAAGCAAATCTTCAATCATTTCGCCCCATTCAATAATGCAAATTCCTTTTTCAAAATATTCTTCTCCACCGATTGCTAAAAATTCATCTTCATCTTCTAATCTATAAACATCAAAATGAAAAACTGGGGGATTGCTATTATATTCATTTACAATAGTAAAAGTTGGGCTAGAAATTTCATCTGCTAAATTGAAGTATTCCAATATACCTTCTGTGAATTTTGTTTTTCCTGAACCAAGTTCACCAGAAAGTACAATAATATCGCCAATTTTTAACTTACTTGCTAATTTTTTTGCAAATTGTTTTGTATCTTCTTCACTATTCGATTTAAATTGAAATAATTGCATAATATCCCTCTTTCACGAAATCAATCTTATTTATGTAAATATTATAATATAAAAAAATGACTTGGTCAAGAATTTTTTGCACAAACTACTTGCTAAATGTGAAGAAATGTAATATAATTGCAATACAATTGAAAAGAAAATGTAATATTAAAACCAAAAGGAGTTTGAGTTATATGTTTAAGTTTGATTTTGGTCAAGATATAGGAATAGATTTAGGAACTGCAACAGTAATAGCATATGTTAAAGGAAAAGGAATTGTTTTAAGAGAACCTTCTGTTGTTGCAGTAGATAGTAATACAGGAGATGTAGTTGCTGTTGGGCAAGAGGCAAGAAGAATGCTTGGTAGAACACCAGGGAATATAGTTGCCACAAGACCCTTAAGAGATGGGGTTATTTCAAATTATACAGTAACTGAAAAAATGCTTAAATATTTCATAAACAAAGTTGGTGGAAGATTTATATTTGCTCCAAGAATAATGATTTGTATACCTTCACAAGTCACAGAAGTTGAGAAAAAAGCAGTAATAGATGCAGCAACACAAGCTGGTGCTAGAAAAGTTTATTTAATAGAAGAACCTCTAGCAGCTGCAATTGGCGCAGGTTTGGATATTTCAAAACCATGTGGAAATATGGTTGTTGATATTGGTGGAGGAACAACAGATATAGCAGTTATTTCGCTTGGAGGAACAGTTATAAGCAGTTCATTAAAAGTTGCAGGAGATAAATTTGACGAATACATTGTAAAATATGTAAAGAAAAAATATAACATGATGATAGGGGAAAGAACAGCAGAAGATTTAAAAGTAAATGTTGGATGCGTTTATCCTAAAATTCAAAATGTTGAAATGGATATAAGAGGAAGAGACTTAATTACAGGACTTCCAAAAACAGTAACAGTACATTCAAGCGAAATGCTTGAGGCTCTATATGAACCAGCAATGATGATAGTAGATGCTGTTCATGGAGTTTTAGAAAAAACACCACCAGAGCTTGCAGCAGATATAAGTGATAGAGGAATTTACATGACAGGTGGAGGATGTTTAGTTGACGGATTAGACAAGCTATTACAAGAAAAAACAGGAATAAGTGTAATGATAGCACAAGATTCAGTTTCATGTGTAGCTTTAGGAACTGGAAAAGCACTTGATAATCTTGATGTTTTAGAAGGAAAAGTTAAGAAATAAAGTTTACAAATAACAAATATATTATTATAATATATTTGTTATTTTTATAAGAAGGAGAAGATATGAAAAAAGTTACATTCATAACATTGCGGATGCAAAGTAAACCAATACGAATCAAATGCAATGGCAGAACAATTCATGGAACAAGGATATGAACTAGTTGAAAAACAGGAAATAGCAGATATTTGCATAGTAAATACATGTACAGTAACAAATATGTCAGATAGAAAATCAAGACAAATGCTAAGACGTGTAAAGGAAATAAATCCAAATGCAATAGTTGTTGCTTGCGGATGTTATGCTCAAGTTGCAAAAGATGAATTAGAAAAAATGGAAGAAATAGACATTGTTCTTGGAAACAATGAAAAAAAGGATATTGTAAAATATGTAGAAAAATATAATGCTGAAAAAAACAAAATAGAAGGACTTGAAGATGTAATGAAAACAAATGAATTTGTTGACTTTGGTGATGTTACATTTACAGAAAAAACTAGAGCTGTAATAAAAGTTCAAGATGGATGTAATAGATTTTGTACATATTGTATTATTCCGTATGCAAGAGGGAAAATAAGAAGCAGAAAGCCAGAAAGTGTCGTTTCAGAGATTAATAAAATTGCAGAAACAGGAATAAAAGAAGTCGTAATAACTGGAATTCATGTTGCATCATATGGAAAAGATTTAAGTGAAGATATAGGTTTAATAGACTTATTAGAAAAGATAAATCAAATTGAAGGTATTGAAAGAATTAGACTTGGATCATTAGAGCCAACTCTAATAACAGAACAATTCCTTGAAAGACTCGTAAAATTAGAAAAAATATGCCATCATTTTCATTTGTCTTTGCAAAGTGGATGTGATGAAACTTTAAAAAGAATGAATAGAAAATATACAACAGAAGAATTTGGAAAAATAGTTGAATTACTAAGGAAAACATACAATGATGTAATATTAACAACAGACATAATAGTAGGTTTCCCGGGTGAAACAGATGAGGAATTTGAAAAAACATATAAATTCTTAAGTGAAATAAAATTTTATAAAATGCATGTATTTAAATATTCTCAAAGAAAAGGAACACCAGCTGCTAAAATGCCAAAACAAGTAGATGGAAATATAAAAGAACAAAGAAGCAAAAAACTAATAGAATTATCCGATAAAAACGAGTTAGAATATAATCAAACATATATTGGAAAAACTGTAAAAGTATTATTTGAAGAAGAAAAACAAGGTGTATACAAGGGGCATACACAAAACTACATATTAGTTTATTGTGAATCTAGTGAAGATTTATCTAACAAAATAATTGAAGTACAATGCAATGATATAAAAAATGATTACCTAATTGCAACTTTATAGTCAAAATAAATACACTTGACTATTTGTAATTGTATGGTAATAATACTGTAATAAAAATGTAAAGAATTTTTAATAAAAATGTCCTTGTAATTATTTCCCAAGTATAGTATAAATAATATGAATTCAATATTTACAAAGGAGGAAATAGCCATGGCAGATATAACCGAAGTTAATGGAGTATTTGGAGGAGTTGAATTAGGAAAAGTAGGAGTTGAAAATAGTGCAGAAGTTGGTATCGTAAATGCTGTTGAAAACAGAAGTGCAAATTTACCTACAAAAACAGGTTTTTGGTCAAAATTCAAAGCTGTTATGTTCCAAGACATTCCTTGGAATCACGAAATTAAAGTTGTTCTTACTCCATATCAACAAAAAGTAGAAGACGAAATTAATGAATTCTTACATCAAGAAATTACTTGGGAAAAAGTACATGATTTCTTATTCCAAGAGATTTCATTCGGTAAGAAAAAAAGAGCATAAAAAATAACATAAGAAATGTCAAAAAATTATAGTATAATTTTAAAAATTATGCTATAATTTTTTTGACATTTAAAATAAGAAAGGAAGATAATATGGCTAAAGCTAAAACAGTTTTTGTATGTAATGAGTGTGGAAACGAATCTTCTAAATGGCTTGGAAAATGCCCAGCTTGCGGGAGTTGGAATACTTTTTTTGAGCAAAAAATTGTAGAAACAAAAAACACAAGTATAAAAAAGGATAAAACAACTAATATACCTCAAAAATTAAATGATTATACTGCAAAAGATACTATAAGAATTCCAACAGGATTTGGAGAACTAGATAGAGTGCTAGGTGGAGGCTTGGTTAAAGGCTCTTTAACATTACTTGGTGGCGAACCAGGTATTGGGAAGTCAACTTTAATTTTACAATTATGTGATAAAGTAAAAGGCGAAGGGAAGGTTTTATATGTATCTGGAGAAGAGTCTGCAGAGCAAATAAAATTGAGAGCTGATAGACTTGGTATAAATAATGAAGATATTTTATTTTTAGGCGAAACAGATATAGATATTGTAAATCAGGCAATAATAGATATAAATCCAAAACTAGTAATAATAGACTCTATTCAAACTATGTATTCTGAAGAAATAACTGCTGCTCCAGGTAGTGTAAGTCAAGTAAGAGAAATTACAGCACAAGTTATGAGAATATGTAAACAAAATGCAATTACAACAATTATAATTGGACACGTTACAAAAGATGGAAACATTGCAGGACCAAGGGTTTTAGAACATATGGTAGATACAGTTTTGTATATTGAAGGAGAAAGATATTTTTCATATAGGATTTTAAGAGGAGTTAAAAATAGATTTGGTTCTACAAATGAAATTGGAATGTTTGAGATGAAGGAAGAAGGAATGTGCGAAATTTTAAATCCGTCAGATATTTTAATTTCTGAAAATGACGAAAATCCTTCTGGTTCATGCATTATTTGCTGTATGGAAGGAACTCGCCCAATGCTAATAGAAATTCAAAGTTTAACAACACAAAGTGTTTTTGGATTTCCAAAAAGAACTGCAAATGGTGTGGATTATAATAGATTAGCACTTTTAATTGCAGTATTAGAGAAAAAAGCAGGGTTAAATTTTGGTAGCCAAGATGTATATTTAAATATTGTTGGTGGATTGAAAATAAATGAACCATCAATAGATTTAGGAATTATACTTAGTGCAACATCATCTTTTAAAAATTCACCAATTCCAAAAGACATGGTAGTAATGGGGGAAGTTGGTTTAACAGGCGAAGTAAGAAGAATAAATTATATTGAAAAAAGACTTAGAGAAGCAGAAAAATTAGGATTCAAAACATGCATAATTCCAGAAAGTAACAAAAAGGTCTTGAAAGATAAATTTAAATTAGATATAATTGGCGTCAGAGATGTTAATGAAGCAATGAGAAAGGCTGGTTTAAAATAATGAGAAGAAAAAAAGACAATGAAATATCACAAATTTTAAAGTTAATTGCACCAGGCACGCCAATAAGGGATGGCTTAGAAAATATCTTAAGAGCAAAAACAGGAGCATTACTTTTAATTACAGATAATAACGATGTTTTAAAAGAAATTGTAGATGGGGGATTTACAATAAATGAAGAATATTCTTCATCTAAATTGTATGAACTTGCAAAAATGGATGGGGCAATTGTTTTAAGCGGGGATTTCAAAAAAATACTTTTTGCAAATGCACAGCTAATTCCATCACACAATATTCAAACCTTAGAAACGGGAACAAGACATAGAACAGCTGAAAGAACCGCAAAACAAACAGGAGAGTTAGTAATAAGCATTTCTCAAAGAAGAAATATAATTACAATATTTAAAGGAAATGAAAGATACATTTTAGAAAATACAAATACAGTATTAAATAAAGCAAATCAAGCAATTCAGACATTAGAAAGATATAAAAAAGTTTTTGATAGTAAACTTAATACCTTAAATGAATATGAATTTAATGATATTGTAACACTTCAAAATGTAATTGTTGCAATTCAAAGAGCTGAAATGGTTATGAGAATAGCAGAAGAAATTGAAGACAACATTTCAGAACTTGGAAGCGATGGAAGACTTGCTAGAATGCAACTTGAAGAACTACTTGGAGATATTGAAACAGAAGAACTTTTAATAATAAAAGACTACATGATTAAAAAAAGAAAAAAATCTCAAATAGAAGATATTTTGCAACAATTATCAGTACTTTCTTATGAAGAATTAAACAATGAAAATTCAATTGCTAAAATATTAGGATATGAAATGTTTGAAAACTTTGACGAAGTTGGAGTATATACAAAAGGTTATAGAATTTTAAATAAAATTCCTCGAATGCCTAGTACAATTGTTGAAAACCTAATTTCATCTTTTAAATCATTCCAACATATTTTGGCAGCAGATATTGAGCATTTAGATGAGGTTGAAGGGATTGGAGAAGTTAGAGCTCGTACAATAAAGCAAGCTTTAAATAGAATGCAAGAACAATTTGTATTTGACAATTTATTAATTTAGTAATACAATGCCTTTATAATAAAATATAAATAGATTATATATAAAAGGAGAATTAAAAAAATGAGTAAATCAAGTAAAATAATATGGACAATAGCATTAGTAATAGTAGTAGTTTTAATAGGAATGGTAGCATTTGGCTATATACAAAAATTAAAAGATCAAAATCCGGTAGCCACAATGGAAGTTGAAAATTTTGGAACAGTAAAAATTGAATTATATCCAGATATTGCACCACAAGCAGTATCAAACTTTATAACACTTGCAAATAGAGGCTTTTATGATGGATTAACATTCCATAGAGTAGTAAAAGACTTTATGATTCAAGGTGGAGATCAAGCAGGAGATGGAACAGGTTCTGCAAAATTAAGTAACCTAAGAGATCTAAAAGAAGGTGAAGAAGATCAAGACTATACAATTAAAGGCGAATTTCTATTAAACAAAGTAGATAATAAGCTTAAGATGACAGAGGGAGTTCTTGCAATGGCAAGATCAAATTCTTATGATTCAGCCTCTTCACAATTCTTTATCGTAACAAAAGATACACCAGCAATAGATGGTCAATATGCTGGATTTGGTAAAGTAATAGAAGGAATGGATGTAGTTCATAAAATAGAGGAAGTAGAAACTAAAGTTGCTGAAGGTTCAGAAAATAGCCCAAATGCTGAAAAAAGTACACCGGTTGAAACTGTAAAAATTAAGTCTATAAAAGTAGAAACAAATGGAAATGATTATGGAATGCCAAATACAATTGCACCACAAACTGCTTCTGATTATTCTTCATTATATGAACAAATGGGAATTGATCCAAGCACAATAGTAACAGAAGAATAGAAAATAGAACTTTAAAGTTCTATTTTTTATGCTCCTAAATATAAATTGAATAGTAAAATACATAAATTTATATTAGGAGGAAAAATTATAATGGAAACCAAAAACAAATCATTTTGCAATATAATGAAAAGTGTTGGAATTTCACTACTTTCAACAATAGTCTTTTTATTGATTTTTTCTGCAATGCTAGCATATACAAATATTTCAGAACAAGTAATAAAGACAGTAGTAATAGTAGTTCTAGCTATTAGTATATTAATAGGAAGTTCAATAGGAAATAACAAAATTAAGAAAAATGGACTGATAAATGGAGCTTTTATTGGTTTTGCATATATGATAATTATTCATTTGGTTTCAAGTATATTAAATTCAGATTTTGGATTAAGCCTTTATTCTGTGATATTTATTATTTCAGGGGTGGTATTTGGGATTGTAGGAGGTATAATTGGAATAAATAAAAAGTAAATAATTTTTTGAAAAAATAGTTGATATTTTTTTACATTTAATATAAAATCATAAATGACCAAAAAAGGAGGAAACATATGATAAGTTTACAAGATGTAATTAATAACTCAGAAGTTGATGCCTTAATCCGTGGAGCCCAAAAACAATTAAATGGATTACGGATATACAGAACATAGTTACAGGCATATTTCTATTGTTTCAAAAAGAGCGGGAGATATTCTAGAACAATTAGGATATCCAGAAAGAACTGTAGAATTAGCAAAAATTGCTGGTTATTTACATGATATTGGAAATGTTGTAAATAGAGTAGATCATGCACATAGTGGAGCGATATTAAGTTACAATATTTTAAAAGAAATGGGAATGCCATTAGATGAATGTACTCAAATAATGATGGCAATAGGAAATCATGATGAAAACACTGGAACAGCAATAAGTGAGATATCTGCAGCTCTGATTTTGGCTGATAAATCAGATGTACACAGAGATAGAGTTATAAATAAAAATATTTCCACATTTGATATTCACGATAGAGTTAATTATGCCGTTACAAATGCAGAACTTAAATTAGATGTAGAAAATAGAAAAATACTTTTAGATTTGACTATTGATAATAACATTTGTCCTGTTCTTGATTATTTCGAAATTTTCATGGCAAGAACAATGATGAGCAAATATGCTGCAAAATTTTTAAAAATTTGGTTTGAATTAAAAATAAATGATACAAAATTATTATAAATAGATATAAATAATTTATAGAAAAAGGGAGTAGAAAAAATGAAAGCAAATAAATTAAAATTAATTACAATAATGCTATTAGTAATATTAATAATAATGGTAGGATTTTTCGGAGTTTATTCAAGAGAAAATGGACGTATGAAAAATACTTTAAAAGATTATAAATACGCTATGGATATAGAAGGCGTAAAAGTAGCTACAATTGAATTAGATACAGGAACAAAGGAAATAATAAAAGATAAAGATGGAAACATAGTTAATGGAGCAACAGATGAAGAAATAGAAAAAAATGGTTATACAAGAATAGAAGAACCTGTTAACAAAGAAGAAAACAAAACACAAGATAATTACAATCTAACAAAAGAAGTAATCAAAAATAGATTTGATAAACTTGGTGTTACAGGATATGTAATAAGATTGGATGAAGAATCTGGAAAGATTGTTTTAGAACTTCCAGATAATGATAATTTAAATAATATCTTAGAAATAGTAACAACAGTTGGAAAATTTGAAATTGTTGATGCAGACACAAAAGAAGTTTTAATAAACAATGATGATATAAGTACAAGTAATGTATATAGAAATACAACAGCTTATGGAACAGAAATGTCTTTCTCAATAGAATTCAATGGAGAAGGAGCAAAGAAATTTGAAGATATAACTAAAAAATATGTAACAGTTAACAAAGAAGAAAACAAAACAGCTGAAAATAATGAAAATAGTTCAACTGAAACAACAGAAAATAATGAAGAACAAAAAACAGAGGAAAAAGAGAAAAAAGTTGCTTTAAAATTAGATGATATAGAATTAATGTCTACAAGTTTTGAGAAACCAGTAACAGATGGAAAAATGTATTTAACTGTTGGACAAACTGCAACAACATCAGAACAACTAAAAAACAATTATGCACAAGCTCAAAAAATGGCAGCATTATTATCAACAAAAGCTATGCCATTATCATATAACCCAAATAACAATACATTTGTACAAAGTGAATTAAAAGAAAATACTACAAAAACAATGATGATAGGAATAGCAATAGTAATAGCAATAGTAGCAGTATTCTTATTTATAAAATACAAAACAAAAGGAATAATTACAGCAATATGTTTTGCAGGGTTTGCAGCTATTTTATTACTAACAGTAAGATATTGGAATGTAGAATTATCTGGGGAAAGTATTGTTGCAATATTTGAAATATTAGTTTTAAATTTTGTATTAGTAAATAAAATTCTAAATAATTTAAATAAAGAAAAAGACAATAAAAAAGCAGAAGCAAAACATGTTATAAATATGGCAATAAAAGACTTTACATTTAAAATAATACCATTATTTATAATAGCAGTTGTATTTGTATTTGCAACATGGACTTCAACGAGCAGCTTTGGAATGGGGCTATTCTGGGGATTAACATTAATAGAATTATATAATTTATTTATAACAAAATACGTATTGAAATATTTAAATAAATAATTAGGAGGAAAACATGAAAAAATCAATAACACTAATACTAATCGTTACAATAATTGCTGGATTAATAGTAATTTTCACAACTGGTTTTAATGTAAATATAGCAACAAAAGCAAGTGAACAAATAAACATAAATATTGGAGAAAAATTTGAAAATAAAGATATAAAACAAATAGCAAAAGAAGTACTAGGAAAAGAAGTAGAAGTACAAAAGGCGGGAGATTTTGAAGATCAAGCTGTAATATCAGCAGACCAAATTACTCAAGAACAAGTTATAGAAATAATAAATAAAATCAATGAAAAATATGGTAAAGAAGTATCTACAGATGGAGTAAAAGTAACCAATATTCCAGCAACAAGATTATCTGATTTATTAATGCCATGTGTAGCAAGCTTTATATTAGTTACAGTATTAATATTAATATATTTTGCAATAAGATATAGAAAACAAGATATAAAAAAGGTAATAGGAATAACTCTAATATCATTAGCAATATTAGAAATATTAGTATTAAGTATCATTGCACTACTTCGAATTCCAGTAGGACAAAACCTAGTTTCTATATCATTTACAACATATTGTGTAGGAATGTTTGGGGTTACAACAATGTTTGAAAATAAAGCACAACAATTAAAAATGGAAGAAGAAAATAAGAAGAAGAAAAAATAAAAAAATTGCATTGAAAAATGCAATTTTTTTCATTTGTTCGCTTTAATTTAAAAACAAAATATGATAGAATTCGACTGTATAAAAAGGAGCGGTAAAATTGGCAGAAAAAAACAAGAAAATAGGAGAAATTTTTTCAGATTATAAAACCAATAGTAATATAAAATATGCTTATGTTCATGGCTTGCAAGTAAATAAAAAGACAAATACACTTGGGATTATACTTGGAATAGATGAGTATATAGAAGTAAAAGAAATATGGTTTCTAGAAAAATTTCTAATGGAACGTTTTAACTTTGGAAACATAGATACTAGAATAAAATATACAGACAACGTGGAAATAAAAAGCATTAAAGACGAATGGAAAAATGTAATTTGCTATATGGCACATAAATACCCACTAGCAAAACCAATGCTTCTTATGAATGCAGATATAGATGTTATAGATAATAAAATAAATGTAAAAATGCATATAAAAGGTGCGGATTTTCTAAGAGCCAAAAAGTCTGATAAAACTTTAGAAATGCTTATAAAAAACATAATGGGAAAAGAATACAAAATAGAAATCACTGAAGAGCTCAATCAAGAGGCAATAAGAAAGTTGGAAGAACAAGCAAGAAAAGCAGAGAATAATGTAGTTAGCAAAGTTTTAGAAAGTTTAGAAAATGCAAAAAGAGAGCAAGAAGCAAGCAAAGAAATGGCTTTTGAAAATGCTGCTGCAAACGGAGCAGATCCGAATTATATGCCTCCATCTGACAGTGATATGCCATATATGGAAGGTGAGGGAATGCCAGAAGATTATATGCCACCAGAACTTCAAGAATATGAGCATGAGCAAACCTTAATTTTAGGGAAAGCAACAAAGGCAAAAGAAAATAAAGTAAAAATCAAAGAAATAACTCCAAGTGATGCTAGGATTACATTAGAAGGTAGAGTAAGCAATGTAGAAAAAAGACTTACAAAATCTGAAAAAGTTTTATTGATTTTTGAATTATTTGATGGTTCGGGAACAATAACTTGTAAATCATTTACAATTCCAGATGAGGCAGAGGGTGTAATTGCAAAATTGGAAGAAGCAAATACTGTAAAACTAATTGGAAAAGCGAATTTGGACGCTTATGCAGGAGATGTAACAGTAATAGCAAATACAATCTTCCAAACAAATAATGATACGATTCCTAAAAAAGAAGATGTTGAAGAAGAGGAAACACCACTTATTTTAGGATTTAATCAAAATGTTGGAGAAAAAATAACAAAAATAACAGATTTGGGACCAGAAGACGGAAAAGTTGTGCTTCAGGGAGAGGTACTAAATATGGAACCAAGAGAATTAAAGTCAGGGAAAACTTTATTAAGTTTTGATTTGTATGATGGAACAAGTACATTGACATGTAAAGCATTTTTAACTAAAGATCAAGCTAAAAAAGTTCCAAAAAGATTAAAGAAAGCAAAAGGAATAAAAATAGAAGGAAATGCTGGAATGGACAACTTTTCTGGTGAACTTTCAGTTATGGCAAACACAATAATAGAAACAGAAGGCTTAAAAAAAGAAATAAGAATGGACAACGCTCCAGTAAAAAGAGTTGAACTACACATGCATACCAAAATGAGCCAAATGGATGCAATGACATCAGCACAAGATTTAATAAAAAGAGCTATGAAATGGGGAATGAAATCAATTGCGATAACAGACCATGGTGTTGTTCAAAGTTTTCCAGAAGCACATAAATTATTAGGTGTGGACAATCCTGACATGAAAGTAATATATGGAGTTGAAGCATATTTAGCGCCAGATAATACTCAAAATGTTTATAATTCAAAAGGTCAGGGAATAGACACTACATATTGTGTACTTGACTTAGAAACAACCGGATTTTCTGCCAAAACAGAAAAAATTACAGAAGTTGGAATAATGAAAGTGCAAAATGGCGAGGTAATCGACGAATTCAGCTGTTTTGTGAATCCAGAAAAGCATATACCTGAGAGAGTAACAGAAGTAACTCACATTACAGACGAAATGGTAAAAGATGCAGAAACTATCGATAAGGTATTTCCAAAAATACTAGAATTTTTGGGAGATACTAAAAATACAGTAATTGTAGCACATAATGCAAACTTTGATGTCGGATTTTTAAAGCAAAATGCTATAAACTTAGGCTTGGATTTTGATTATACATATTTAGATACATTAAGTTTGGCAAAAGATTTATTCCCAGATTACAAAACATACAGACTTGGAAAAATTGCTGAAAGACTTGGAATAAAAGTTGAAGTGGCTCATAGAGCTTTAGATGATGTAGATACAACGGTAAAAGTATTTAATGTAATGATAGACATGTTAAAAGAAAAAGGTGTAAAAACAGTAGATGATATAGATTTAATGGCTGCAGATGAAGAAACAAAAAAAGAAGAATACAAAAAATTAAAAACATATCATGCAATAATTCTTGCCAAAGATTATGTAGGTTTAAGAAATCTTTATAGATTAGTTTCACTTTCACATTTACACTATTTTTATAGAAAGCCAAGAATTTTAAAAAGCTTATATAAAAAATATTCAGAAGGATTGATATTAGGTAGTGCGTGTGAAGCAGGAGAACTATACCAGGCAATAGAGCTAGGTAAAACGGATGACGAAATAGAAGAAATTGCAAATGACTACGATTACCTGGAAATTCAACCAATAGGAAATAACAATTTCTTAATAAGAAATGGAACAGTTCCAGATGAAGAAGCATTAAGAGATATAAATAGAAAAATAGTAGAAATTGGAGATAAGCTTGGAAAGCCAGTTGTAGCAACTTGCGATGTTCACTTTATGGATCCGCAAGATGAGATTTATAGAAGAATATTAGAAGCTGGTCAAAAATATGATGATGCAGATAATCAAGCGCCATTATATTTAAGAACAACAGAAGAAATGCTAGAAGAATTCAAATATTTAGGTGAAGAAAAAGCTTATGAAGTAGTTGTAACAAACACAAATAAAATAGCAGATATGATAGAACAAATAAGCCCAATATCACCAGAAAAATGTCCTCCACATATACCAGGTTGTGAGGAAGATATAAAAAATATTGCATATAAAAAAGCTTATGAAATGTATGGAAATCCATTGCCAGAAATAGTAGAAACAAGATTGGCAAAAGAGTTGGATTCAATTATAAGCAATGGATATTCCGTAATGTATATTATAGCGCAAAAACTAGTGTGGAAATCAAATGATGATGGCTATATAGTAGGATCCAGAGGGTCTGTTGGTTCATCACTTGCTGCATTCATGACAGGTATAACAGAGGTTAATTCACTTCAACCACATTACAGATGTAAGAAATGTAAATATTCAGATTTTACAGATTACGGCTATCAAAATGGATTTGACTTACCAGATAAAGTTTGTCCAAATTGTGGAGAAATGTTAGTAAAAGATGGAATGGACATACCATTTGAAACATTCTTAGGATTCAATGGAGATAAAGAGCCGGATATAGACTTAAACTTCTCAGGAGAATATCAAGCAAAGGCACATAAATATACAGAAGTAATATTTGGAAAAGGAACAACATTTAAAGCTGGAACAGTTGGTACAGTAGCCGAAAAAACAGCCTTTGGTTATGTTAAAAACTATTTTGAAGAAAGAGGAATACCAATAAATAAAGCAGAAATAGCAAGGCTTTCACAAGGATGTACAGGAATAAAAAGAACAACAGGTCAGCATCCTGGTGGAATTATAGTTGTACCAAAAGGTAGAGAAATATATGAATTTACACCAGTTCAGCATCCAGCGGATGACCCAAATTCAGATATTATAACAACACACTTTGATTATCACTCAATAGATGCAAACCTTTTAAAGCTTGATATACTAGGTCACGACGATCCGACGGTAATTCGTATGTTACAAGACCTAACAGGAATTGCACCAACAGAAATTCCTTTAGATGATAAAGAAACAATGTCAATATTTAATTCAACAGAAGCGCTAGGTGTTACGCCAGAGCAAATACATTCAGAAGTTGGAACATATGGAATACCAGAATATGGAACAAAATTTGCAAGAGGGATGCTTTTAGATACAAAACCAACCACATTTGATGAATTGATTCGTCTATCTGGTTTATCACATGGTACAGACGTGTGGCTTGGAAATGCACAAACATTAATAGAACAAGGAGTAGTAACACTTCAAGAAGCAATATGCTGTCGTGATGATATAATGATATACCTAATCAAAAAAGGAGTACCACCAGATAAAGCATTCAAAATAATGGAAACAGTTCGTAAAGGAAAAGCGTTGAAAGATCCAGAAAAATGGGCAGGATTCAAGGAAATAATGAAAGAACATGATGTGCCAGATTGGTATATAAAATCTTGTGAAAAAATCAAGTACATGTTCCCAAAAGCTCATGCTGCCGCGTATGTTACAAACGCTTTCAGAATAGCATGGTTCAAGGTTCACATTCCACTTGCATATTATGCAGCATATTATTCAATAAGAGCAAAAGCATTTGATGCAGAATTTATGATATTTGGAAAAGAAAAAGTAAAAAACAAAATGAAAGAAATAGAAATAAAAAATCAAAAAAAAGAAGCAACAAATGCTGAATTAGATATGTATGACGACTTGGAAATAGTTCTAGAAATGTATGAACGTGGATTTGAATTTTTGCCAGTTGACATCTATGAATCAGATGCAACAAAGTTTAAAATACAAGATGGAAAATTAAGACCACCTCTAAATAGTATTCCAGGTTTTGGAACTGTTGCTGCTCAAGGAATTGTAAATGCTAGAAAAGATGGAAAATTCATGTCAATAGATGAATTAAAAATAAGAGCCAAAATTGGTGACTCTGGAGCAAATCTTCTTAAAGAATTTGGATGCTTAGAGGGGATGAGTCAAAGTAATCAAATGAGTCTTTTTGATTAAGTTGCGAAATAATTGACGAATTTCGGCGTTGAAAGGAATAAAGAAAATGAAAGAAATAATAATGAGTCAAAATTTTATACTATATTTAATAGTGATTAATTTAATAGGATTTACAATAATGTTTATAGATAAAAACAAAGCCAAAAAAGGAAGTTGGAGAATACCAGAAAAAACTATCTTTATTGTGACCGCAATTGGTGGAGGAATAGGCACAATTGCTGGAATGTATAAGTTTAGACATAAAACAAAAAAGGGTATTTTTAAATATGGATTACCATTTTTACTAATCCTTGATATTGCTTTAATAATTTCTATATGTTGTATGTAATTATTTTAAACCAAAAACCTCGACTTTGCCGAGGTTTTTAACTTTGTAACATAATTGTAAAAAAACAGAAAAGTACACATAATAAAATTAAATAATACAAACAAAAAATAATATACAAATTGTAAACATACCGATTGTGTACAAAAGATGAACGATTTATGGCTATTTATAGTTATTCACACACTTATCCACATTATCCACATAAAGAATTCAGATACAATATCAACAACTGAAAACAACAAAAAGTAACATAATTAGAAATAAAAAATAGAATAATATGTCAAATTTATTACAAAAATGTAATATTATATATTAAGGTGATTATTATGTTTAATAAAAAATGTTGTAAAAAAAATTATTGCCAATATAAAAAATATTGTAGAGAATGTTGTAATAGAAGTATGGAAAAATTTGATGTAACAATGGAACAGCTAAAACAAATGCAGGCTCAAGGAGCAATAGTATGCGATATAAGGAGTCCACAAGAATACAATGAAGGACATTTGCCCGGAGCATTTTTAATTCCTGAATATGATATATTTAGAAATGCGGTTAAAATAATACCAAACAAACAACAGCCAATCATTTTATATTGTGGAACAGGATCAAGAAGCTATACATCACTTAGAAAATTTCAAAGATTAGGCTATACAAATGTATATAACTTATATAAAGGAACTGAAAACTATTGAAATTTTTAATTATTTATTTAGCTAAAGACTAAGATGTATTGTTTTTGTTCTCACCCAACTGCATAAGAAAGCCTATATAAAAAAGTTCTCCAAAACTTTTTGTATAAGGCTTTCTAATTTGTCGGTCCCCACAGCGTTCACAAAAACAATATATCTTAGTCTATTACTAATAAAAAATGCAGTGTAATCTTGCATTTTTATTATGTCTATAGTAAAATATAAAAGATAAAATAGAAATAAAAGGAAATAAAAATGGAAGATAATCAAAAATTTATAAGAAATTTTAGCATAATAGCTCATATTGACCATGGAAAGTCAACTTTAGCAGATAGGCTAATAGAAATGACAGGAGTACTTTCTAAAAGAGAGATGGAAAGCCAAGTGCTAGATAATATGGACATAGAAAAAGAAAGAGGAATTACAATAAAATCTCAATCTGTTAGAATGAAGTATAAGGCCAAAGATGGACAAGAGTATACTTTGAATTTAATAGATACTCCAGGTCATGTGGATTTTAACTATGAAGTTTCAAGAAGTTTGGCTGCATGTGATGGAGCGATTTTAGTAGTTGATAGCAGCCAAGGTGTAGAAGCTCAAACACTTGCAAATGTATATCTAGCAATAGATAATAACTTGGAAATATTGCCAGTAATAAACAAAATAGATTTACCAAATGCAAGACCAGATGAGGTTAAAAAAGAAATTGAAGATATAATTGGAATTCCTGCAGAAGATGCACCATGTGTTTCTGCAAAATCTGGATTAAACATGGAAGAAGTTCTAGAGAGAATTGTAACAGACTTGCCTGCTCCAAAAAGAGATGTTAATGCAAAAACAAAATGCTTAATTTTCGATTCATACTATGATAACTACAAAGGTGCTCTTGCTTATGTTAGAGTAATGGATGGAAGCATAAAAGTTGGGGACGAAATTAAACTAATGGCTGCAAATAAAGCCTTCACAGTTGCAGAAGTTGGCTACTTTGCACCTGGTTCTTACATGCCAGTAAATGAATTGAAGGCAGGAGAAGTTGGATATATTGCAGCAAGTATAAAAACACTACAAGATATACATGTTGGAGATACAATTACATTAAAAGAAAATCCAGCCGACGAACCATTAAAAGGCTATAAAAAAGTAACACCAATGGTTTACTGTGGATTATATCCGGTAGATGGAAGTCAATACGAAGAATTAAAAGAAGCATTGGAAAAACTTCAATTAAATGATGCGGCCTTAGAATTTGAACAAGAAAGTTCAGTTGCTTTAGGCTTTGGATTTAGATGTGGATTTTTAGGTCTTCTTCATCTAGAAATAATTGAAGAAAGACTAGATAGAGAATTTGATTTAGGACTAATCACAACAGCTCCATCAGTTATTTACAAAGTTCATAAAACAACAGGAGAAGTTGTTGAATTATACAATCCAGAAGACTTACCAACAGCACAAGAAATTTCATATATAGAAGAACCATTTGTAACAGCTAATATCTTAACTCCAAAAGAATATGTTGGAAACATAATGGATTTGTGTCAAAGAAGACGTGGCATTTATATAGATATGAAATATCTAGATGAAAACAGAGTAACAATTCAATATGATATGCCATTAAATGAAATAATATATGACTTTTTTGACAACCTAAAATCAAAAACAAAAGGATATGCTTCACTAGACTATGAATTTAAAGAATACAAAAAATCAAATCTTGTAAAATTAGATATTCATATAAACGGTGAGCCGGTAGATGCCTTATCTTTCATAGTTCACAAAGATAGCGCTTATGAAAGAGGAAAGAAAATGGTAGAAAAACTTAAAACAGTAATACCAAGAAAACTATTCAAAATACCAATTCAAGCAGCTATTGGTGGGCAAATAATAGCTAGAGAAACGATCTCAGCAATGAGAAAAGACGTACTTGCAAAATGCTATGGTGGAGATATAACAAGAAAGAAAAAATTATTAGAAAAACAAAAACGTGGAAAGAAAAAAATGCGTGAGATTGGAAACGTAGAAATACCACAAGAGGCATTTTTATCTGTACTAAAATTAGATGATGAATAATAGCATATTTATATAAATATGTCAATAAAATTTTAAAAATAAGGAGAAAGTCAATATGAATAATAAAGAAAGAAATTTTGATGATCAAGTTGAAGGAAGAAATGCTGTACTAGAATTATTGGAGAGTGGAAAAGACATTAACAAAATCTTTGTGGCTCGAGGAGAAAAACATGGTTCTATAAATAAAATCATTGCAATTGCAAAGGAAAGAAAAATAATTATAGTAGAAAAAGATAAAAGACAAATGGACCAAATGGCTCAAAACGAGAATTACCAAGGAGTAATTGCGATTGTACCACCTTTTGAATATTGTGAAATTGACGATATTTTAAGTGTAGCGAAAGAAAGAGGAGAAGAACCATTTGTACTAATTTTGGATAGTATAGAAGACCCACATAATTTGGGATCAATTATTAGAACAGCAGAAACAGCTGGCGTTCATGGAATTATAATTCCAAAACATAGAGCTGCATGTGTAAATAGCACAGTAAATAAGGTGTCAGCAGGGGCTGTTCAACACATGAAAATAGCTAGAGTAACAAATATTACATATGCTATGAATGAGCTAAAAGATAAAGGAATGTGGATTTGTGGCACAGATATTTCAACTACAAAATACTATTACGAACAAGATTATAAAGGTTCAATAGGAATTGTAATTGGAAATGAAGGAAAAGGAATGAGTGATAAAGTTAAGAAAAATTGTGATTTCTTAGTAAAAATTCCAATGAAGGGAAAGGTTACTTCACTTAATGCTTCTGTTTCAGCAGGAATCGTAATCTATGAAGCGGTTAAGCAACGTATTTAATGTATAGATATAAAGAATAAATTATTTAAAAATAAAAAACGGTCAACTTTATGAAAGATGACCGTTTTTTATCTAGTATATAAAATCTTAATGTCTCTCGCATACATTACTGTTAATAACACATACATTGCTGTCGATAGCAGCTACATGATCGTTTCGAACGACACCAGTAGGTTGCTGGCAAATTAAAGTGTCATTAGTAGCACAAACAGCATCATTTGCAGCATAGTTAGAGTTTTGACAAAGTAGTTCATTTCCGTAGACACATTTTGAGTCATTTGAAACTTGTTCTGCATTGTTTTTAGAGACTATACTAGATATGGCTTTTTTGAGTCTTACAAACATATGTAATCTCCTAATGTATATTTTTGTTTAAGGTTACCCCTAAACTTTGCCGGTTATACCGACACCATCTAAAATATGTATATTATTAGATGGACTGACCATAATATAATTATACTACAAAATTATGTAAATGTAAATAATAGTGAATAAAATTCCCCACTTTCTACCATAATATTGAAAGAAAGTGGTGATTTTTATGTTTAATTTTAGAACAGATTTGGCTGTTGAAAGAAGAGATGTCTATAAAAAGGCCAATAATCTTGAAAATGAAATAGATGGGATTGAGAGCGAAAAAGAAGAAGTAGATAAAAATCTAAAAATTGAAAGGGTTTTTATTACAAATGAAAATGGAGAAAAGTCGGTTAGAAAGCCAAGAGGAACATATGTAACAATTGATATTAAAAATTTGAAAATTGCAAGAGACGAAGAAATTCAAAAAGCTTCAGATGTTTTAACAAGCGAATTAAGTAAAATTCTAGATAAACATGTAACGAGAAAAGAAGAAATGCTTGTTGTGGGGTTGGGAAATATTTATGCAACACCAGATAGTCTTGGCCCAAAGGTTATAAACGAGATAGATGTTACAAGACATCTAATTAAATATTTGCCTCAATATGTTGATGAAAATACAAGGAATGTATGTGCTATTGCTCCCGGTGTGTTAGGAACTACAGGTATGGAAACATTAGAAATATTAAAAGGTATAGTCGAAAATGTAAAACCAAAAGTTGTGATAGTAATAGATAGTTTGGCATCAAGAAGTATAGAAAGAATTAGTTCAAGTCTTCAAATATCAGATACAGGAATAGTTCCAGGGGCGGGAGTTGGAAATGCCAGGGCAGAGTTAAGTCAATCTACATTAGGAATTCCGGTAATAGCTTTAGGAATTCCTACAGTTGTTGAACTTGCAACTCTTGTATCAGATGGAATTGATATATTTATCAAAAATTTACAAGAAAAAGCTCAATCAAATGATTATTTGAATAATTTACAACAAAATGATAAATACGAAGAAGTCAAAGAAGCTTTAAATATAGGTGATTACAATATGATAGTTACTCCCAAAGAAATAGATGATTTAATAGAAAACATGAAAGATATAGTGGCTAGAGGAATAAATCAAACAATTTCTTAAAAATCACTTGACAAATGTTGCAAAAAGTATTAAAATAGATTTTGTTACAAGAAGAAACTAATAGTTTCTCACCTTATCTCAAGGAAAAAGGTTAAACATATTTCAAATAGCAATATGCTATTACTATGTTTAATTGACTTGTAACGAAGTCAATTTTTTTATTTTTTGGAGGTGTTTTTTATAAAACAGGAATTACCAATTAATGGTCAAATTAGAGCAAAAGAAGTTCAATTGATAGGTGCACAAGGAGAAAAATTAGGAGTAGTTAGTTTCAAAGAAGCTATGGAAAAAGCTGAAGAAGCAAGTTTAGATTTAGTTTTAGTTGCACCAAATGCAACACCAGTGGTTTGTAAAATAATGAACTATGGAAAATACAAATTTGAACAAGCTAAAAAAGAAAAAGAAGCTAAGAAAAAACAAAAAGTTCTTGAAGTAAAAGAATTAAGAGTTACTCCAAATATCGAAAAACATGATTTTGAATTTAAATGCAGAAATGCTAAAAAATTCTTAGAAGATGGAAATAAAGTTAAAATAACAGTTAGATTCAGAGGAAGAGAAGTAAATAATTCAAAAGCTGGAGAAGCGGTTTTAAATAACTTTATTGAACAACTAGCAGAAGTAAGCCAAGTAGAAAAGGCTCCAAAGCTAGAAGGAAGAAATATGTTTACAATACTAGCTAAAAAATCAGATAAATAATCTGAAAAATATAAACAAAAATATGAAAGGAGCGAATCGCAAATGCCAAAATTAAAAACAAATAAAGCAGCTAAAAAGAGATACTCTTTAACAGCTACTGGAAAAGTAAAAAGAACAAAATCAAACAGAAGACACTTATTAGCAAATAAAACAGCAAGACAAAGAAAATCTGGTAAAGTACAAAACGCTTACGCAGATAAAACATGTGAAAATACAATTAAAAAATTATTACCATATGGTAACTAAAATTTTTACATGCTTTTTGGGACACTCCCTAAAAGCATATTTGTCAAAATGAAATATTAGAAATTAGAAAATAAATAAGGAAGGTGAAAATAAAATGGCAAGAGTAAAAACAGCTAGAACAACAAGAGCAAGACATAAAAAAATATTAAAAAGAGCAAAAGGATATTATGGTGCAAAACACTATAGATTTAGAAACGCAAACCAAGCAGTTATGAAATCTTTAAGATATGCATATGTTGGAAGAAAAGACAGAAAAAGCAATTTCAGAAAACTATGGATAACAAGAATTAACGCAGCTGCAAGAATGAATGGTTTAACATATAGCAAATTAATAGCTGGATTAAAGAAAGCAAATGTTACAATAAACAGAAAAATGTTAGCAGAAATCGCTGTAACAGACGAAAAAGCTTTCACAGAAATCGCAGAAATCGCAAAAAAAGCATAATTAATATGCTTTTTTTTATTTTTGTAAACCTTGTTTTTTGGGACACTTCCCAAAGTGTACAAAGTTATTGTTTTTTGATTTTAGGTTTAGCAATTAGTGAAGCGATATAGCCGAAGAAAACTGCGGCAGCGATTCCACCAGCAGCGGCTTTCACACCACCAGTAAATACACCAATCAAACCATTTTGTTGAGCTCCTTCAATTGTTCCTTTGGCCAAATTATAACCAAATCCAGTTAGAGGAACAGTTGCACCTGCTCCGGCAAAATCCACAACATATTTATAAATTCCAAGACCACCAAGAACTGCACCTGTTGTAACAAATATTACTAGTATTCTTGCAGGAGTGAGTTTGGTTTTATCTATCAAAATTTGACCAATTACACAAATTACTCCACCAACTGCAAAGCATTTTAATAATTGCATCCAATCAAATACATTTGCCCAATCTATGTTCATTTTTATCATCCTTTCTATTTTGATCTTCATTATATTTATATAGTTGTTCTGCTAGCATTGCCTACTAGGCAAAATATTAGTTATTTTAAATTTCAATTGAAACAGCATGTGCAATCCCTGGGATACTTTCACCTTGTTGCGAACTTGTTGAATTCATCAAAGCTCCAGTTGCGATAAGTAAAAGTCTTTTAACTTTCTTTTCTTTTAATTGTCTAAACCAGTACCCTGAAAATACTGAAGCACAGCAACCACAACCACTTCCGCCAGAATGAGTATCTTGTGCGTTTTTATCAAAAATCATAACTCCACAATCATTGTAATTTGAAGCAATACTATATCCACGAGATTTTGCGATATCGATTGAAATTTCTTTACCAATATAACCTAAATCCCCACTAATTATTGCGTCATAATAACTTGGATTTCTTCCGGTATCTTTTAAATGGGTTATTAAAGTATCAACAAATGCTGGTGCCATAGCAGCTCCCATGTTATTAGCATCTTTTATTCCTAGATCGACAATTTTTCCTGGTGTGATGTGAGTGATATAAGGACCTTCGCCTTCTTTGCTAAGCATTGCAGCACCACTTCCTGTAACAGTCCATTGGGCTGTTGGAGGCCTTTGGTTTCCTAGTTCAAGGGGAAATCTAAACTGCTTTTCTGCACTACAAAAATGACTAGATGTAGCACATATAACGTTTTTTGCAAAGCCTTCAACAAATATTGAACCAATACACAAACTTTCTGCAAATGTAGAACAAGCTCCAAAAACTCCTAAATATGGGATGTTTGTATCACGAAGTCCAAAACTTGAAGAAATACATTGGTTTAGTAAATCACCTGCAATAACACAATCTATATCAGTTGGAGCAACTTCAGATTTAGCAATTAAACCAGAAACATTTTCTTTAATGATTTTGCTTTCTGCCTTTTCCCAAGTTTCTTCACCCCAAAATTCATCTTCTAAAGTATGGTCGAAATATTTGCTAAGCGGACCATCAGCTTCTTTAGGCCCAACAATGCTTGAACAAGCTTTGATTGTTGGGGGAGCATCAAATTTAATAGTTTGCTTTCCAATTTTTTTCATTGTAATATCCTTTCTAATAATTAAACTAAAGTAACGGCTTGAGTATTAAAAATTAAATACAAAAGCCCAACAATTATTGCACTACAAATTCCAAAAACAAGCACGGGACCAGCAACAGTGAACATTTTGCCGCCAACTCCCATAACATAACCTTCAGATTTATACTCCATAGCAGGAGAAACAATCGAATTGGCGAAACCAGTAATTGGAACTAAAGAGCCTGCACCACAAAATTTTCCGATTTTATTAAAAATATTTAAACCTGTCAAAATAGCCGCTATTGCAATTAAAATAATAGAAACAATAGTGCCAGAGGTTGTTTGGTCAAAACCTCGTTCTTTACAAATATTCATAATAATTTGCCCAATTGAGCATATTAAACCACCAGTCCAAAAGGCATTAAAAATATTCTTACCAATTGGAGAATTTGGAGATTTTTTATCAACATATTTTTGATATTCCTGTTTAGATTCAGTTGGATCCATATTTATCATCCTTTCTTTTGAAGTTTTGCGTAACCTTTTGGAAAATCTTGATTTTTAAGAGTGTCCCCAAAAGTTGACTTGCGACTTATTTTCGATTTAAATCAAGGGTAAAACCCAAATCCAAATCAACATAATACTTCTCAATTCTATTTCCATCAATTTCAGCTCTTTGTTCTACTACTTTTATAGAAGAAATATAGTCAATGCTTTTAGACGCCTCTTCAATTGTTTTCACGATTGCATCTTTCCAAGAAACCTCAGAGCTTCCAGTTAATAATAAATGTTTTTCTATATCCATAAATTTCATCCTTTCAAAACCTTTTTTGATATTTTTAACAAATTTAAAAAAAATATTCATTTTCATAAAAATAACATTGTTAAAATTTTTTTAATATGATATAACATTTGTGAAAGGATGAAAGAAAAATGATAGATAAACCTAGAGAAATAGCTTTAAAAGCCTTATATAAAATAGATAAAGAAGAAGCATTTTCAAACATTGCACTAGATGAAGAATTAAGTAAAAATCACAAAATTTTAAGTGAAAAAGATATTGGACTAATCTCCCAAATAGTTTATGGAGTAACAACATGGTGTTTAACACTAGATTGTATTATAGAAAAACATTCTAAAATAAAACTAAAAAAGATTTCTCCATGGATTATAAATATTTTGAGAATGGGGATTTACCAAATAATTTTTTTAGACAAAATTCCAAAATCAGCTGCAGTAGATGAAAGCGTGAATTTGGCCAAAAGATATGGTCACAAAACTAGTAGTGGCTTTGTTAATGCTGTTTTAAGAAAAGTAGAAAGTAAAGACTATGATGAATTATTTGAAAACGAAAAAACAGAAAATCCGAAAGAACTAATAGAAATAATTTCTAAAACCCAATCTATGCCAAAATGGTTAATAGAAAAACTTTTAGAAAATAATAGTATAGAAAAAGTAAAAGAAATATGTAAAAATTTAAATTTAAAACCTCAAATTTCCATAAGAATAAATAAATTAAAAACAAATAAACAAGAATTGGCGGATAAGCTGGAGAGCAGAGGAATAGAAGTAAAACAAGGAGAATTAGAAAATTTCTTACTTATAAAAAATGTTAAAAATATTGAAAATTTGCCAGAGTTCAAACAAGGATTCTTTACTGTACAAGATGAATCAGCAGGGTTAGCAGCTCTATTTCTAAATCCAGAAAAAGGAGAAAAAGTACTAGATGCATGCAGTGCCCCAGGAGGAAAAACTACTCATTTAGCTGAATTAATGGAAAATGAGGGAGCAATTGATGCTTGGGATATATATGAGCATAGACTAAATCTAATAAAAGAAAATTGCCAAAGACTTGGCGTGAATATAGTTAATACCCAAATACAAAATGCAGAAGAGCCTGAAGCAAGTCTGGAACAAAAACAAAATGAAAATATAAGCTTAAATCTTGCAAATCAAAAATTACCGCAATACGATAAAATTTTGTTAGATGTTCCATGCATGGGGACTGGTGTGATAAAAAGAAAACCAGATATAAAATGGCAAAGAAAACCTGAAGATATAGATACAATCACCCAAATTCAATTTAATATTTTACAAAATTGTTCAAAACTATTGAAACAAGGCGGGGAACTAGTATATTCAACATGCAGCATCTTACAAGAAGAAAATGAAGAAATAATAAAAAAATTCCTAAAACAAAATCCTGATTTTAAAATAATAACAGAAGATGAAATACAAGGGTACAAGCAATTTGAAAGATATTTACATGATAATAAATATCTAAATATTCTTCCAAGTGAAGAACATGATGGATTTTTTATTTGTAAATTAAAGTACGAAAGGGGAAAATAATGGAAGAAATAAAAAAGGAAAACCAAAGAAAAAGTTTTAAAGAAATTTGCTACAAAAAAATTACAAAAGATGATGTTAAAAATTTCTTTTTTACAAAAGGACTTTTAATTTACTTGATAATAAACATTTTATATATTTTTATTGGTAGTTATCTAAGAACCATAAATGAATTACTATTTAGTGATTATTCCAGAGGTTACATATTTTTAATGTTCATAAATATAATCGCTATAATAGTTTACTTAATTAAAAACAAATATCAAAAAAATGGAGCACACATTTGTATACTATTTATATTTGGATTGGCTTTAATTTCAACACTATTTGCTCGTGTACAAAGAGTAGCGTTACTAGGGTTTCAAGATAGATACGAAGGACTTTTTTCTATATCATATTATCTAACACTTTTTATTTTAAGTTCATTTATTGATAAAAAATATAAAAAAATAATTGTAAATTGCATAATTTTTACAGGAATAGCACAAACAATATATGCTTTATTACAAGTGTATAAAGTCCCAGGGATATATAACGGACATCCAGGTTGTGCACAAGGTTTTATAACAAATCCAAATTTTTTTGGAACATATATGGTAATATGTGGTTGCTATTCAATTGGAATGTTTATTGACGAAGAAAAGATATGGAAAAAAATAGTATATTCTTTAACAAGCATAGTTTTGCTAATTGGAATTCTTTTAAGTAATGCATCAAGCGCTGGAGTGGGCTTTATAGCTGCGCTTATTTATATTATCATTTATTGCATTAAAAAGAAAAAAATAACAAAATTGATTGCTACAATTGCTATTATTTCAGTTTCAATAATTATAACAACTAATTTAGGAAAAACTGATTTATTAAATGATTTAAGTAAAACAGCAAAAGAGGCAACAGAAGTTGCAAAGGGTAATGCGGATGATAAATTGGGCTCAGGTAGAATGTTTATATGGAAAAAAACTCTGCCAATAGTTCCTAAATATTTATTACATGGAGCTGGGATAGATAATTTTTACTATGCATTTGGTGATACACCATTGCAGTCAGATGATGGAAAAACAATATTTGATAAAGCTCATAATGAATATTTACAAACATTGGTAACACAGGGAATATTTAGCTTAATTTCATATTTAGCTTTGTATGCAATAATTGTAAAAAAAGGAATAAAATTCTGTTTTAAAGAAAATCAAATATACTTAATATTACCAATAATAGGTTATTTGACACAAGCATTTTTTAATATAAGTGTAATAGAAGTGGCACCATTTTTTTACATTGCACTAGGCTTTGGAAGTAGTGTAACTATAAAAAAAGAATAAAAAATCTTATAATATTACAATAATATTACATTTGCGTGACATTTTAATTATATATATTGACTTTTTTCAAAAAAATAATAAAATTAAGTTATAAAAAATTACATATTATTCAAGTATGAAAATTGATAAAAAAATATAAAATATAAATAAAAAACAATTATTGAAAAAGGAGTTCGAAATGCCTAGTTGTCTTGGAATATTTGTGCAAAACAATATAATTAAATATGCAAAAGTTTCTAAAGATCGTGACGTTAAAAAGATAGATTCATTTGGCGTAAAATTCTATGACAACAATGTGGAAGAAGCAATAAAACAAGTTATAGAAGAAACATATAGCTTTAAAACTCCTGTTAGTATAAACCTAGAAAACGAAAACTACAATTATTTTGACATGTTTGCGTTATTAAATAAAAAAGATTTAGGAAAAGCTATAAAAACAGAATTTGATTTGTATTGCAATGAAAAAAGTTTTAATCCAAACGTATTTGAAACAAGATATGCTGTAACACCAAACGTAGACGATAGCCAAAAAATGAGGGTAATTCATGTAAGTAGTAATAAAATCGAATTAAACAGAATCAATTCACTAATTTCAGGGTGCAAAGTTGCAGCTATTGCACCAGTGTCTATGGCAATTTCGAATTTACAAGAATTTAATGAAAGAAATAATTCTGTTATTGTAAATATAGAAGATATTACAACTGTCACAACAATGATAGGAAAGACGGTTTACAATATAGAAACCATTCCGCAGGGTGCCAAAGAAATGTTGGAAAAAATAACATTAAAAGAAAATTCTTATAGTAAAAGCTATGAAGTATGTAAAAATACGACGATATATACATCTGAAGGAAGAGAACTTGTAGAAACTGAAATAAGCCACTTGGAAGAAATAATGCCAACATTATTTACAATAGTTGGACAAGTTCAAAAAATTATAAATTCCCAAACACAAAAAATAGATAAAGTATATATAACAGGAACTGCGGCTTTAATAAACAATATAGATTTATATTTTCAAGAATATTTAGATGATGTAAAATGCGAAATATTAAGACCATATTTTATAACAAATACAAAAGATATAAGTATAAAAGATTATATTGAAGTTAACTCAGCTTTAGCGTTAGCAACTGCAGGATTAGGCGAAGGAATAAAAGAAATGAACTTTAAAAATAAGTCATTAGAAGATAAATTGCCTGATTTCTTAAAAGTTGAAATAACAACAAAAAGTGGAAAAGCAACAGGAAAAAAGAAAGTTGGAGTTAAATTTGATTTAGGAGAAAAACTAGATACAATAGAAAAAAACTTGCTTAGAGGAGCTGGAGGATTACTTATATTATTTACAATATATGGCGTATTTTCTGGAATATTGAGAAATCAATATGATTTAAAAGAACAAGAAGCATATGAAAGAAAAAATAGTATAAGTGCTCAAATAGATTTAGCAAAAGCAGATAATAAAAAGATAGTTCAAAGAACAAGTGAATATACAAACCTAATTAAAAATTTACAATCTATAAATGAAAAAGTAAATGAAAGATTAAAAACAAGAAATGCAATACCAAATTTATTAGAACAAATAATGTTTATAATACCTGAAAATGTTCAAATTACATCAATTCAAAATACTGCAGATAGACATATAGAAATATATGCGCAATCTGACAAATATGAACAATTAGGATATTTAAAAGCAAAAATAAAATCTGAAAATTACTTAACAAACGTAATTTCAACAGCAGGTCAAAAAGAAAGTAACATTGTTACTGTAAAAATAGAGGGAGAATTACCATGAAAAAAGTTCTAATTTCTCTTCTTATAGTTTTATTATTGGTTTTAAACTGCATAGCCATTTTTAAAGGTGTGAATTTATTTGGACTAAACATTTTAGGTATAGGACAAATAAAAGAAAAAAATGATAATTTAGACAAGATAATAGCAGAAGCTACAACAGTTGCAAGTACAGATTATCCAAAAGCACTTTCAGAAATGGAAATAAATCTTAAAAAATTAGAAGAAGAAAAGAAAAATTATGAAGATATGGTTACAATAAGTACTGGAGAACAAGTACAACTTGCCAACCAATATCAAAAATATGAAGTTGAATATTTATGGACAGTTATTGGTAACCACGCAACAAAAGAAGGCGTTGTAATAAAAATAGATATTCTTGCAACATCTGGTGACAATAATTATAATCTAAACTTTACAGTTAATGGAAGCTATATTGGAATAACAGAATTTATTTCAGATATAGAAAATGATAGTGCATTAGGATTCAAAATTGAAAACTTTTCTATGAAACCAGGTGCAAGCACACAAGATTTACAAGCAACTTTCACATGTAAAGATATAGTTATTAAAGATATTCAAAAAAGTAGTGGATCTAGCACAGCGTTAAAAGATACTGAAAGAATAATGAATAATGTAACAGGAAATTCATCAGAAAAAGCAACAGAGAATACAACAGAAAATTCAAATAATAACAATACAAACTCAACCAATAATACAAACACATCTGGAAACAGTACAACAAATCAAAGTACAGTTGATTTAAATACTAATACTTAATGTAAAGGAGAAAATTGATGACAAAAGGTATTATTAAAGAAATAATAATAGTATTATTATTGATTTTTGCGATACTATTGATACTTGGCGTAGTTTTATATAAATATGTACCATCTAATAAACAACTACCTGAATCAATAGCTTATTCAACACCTGCAAATGTTAAAGAAAAACTTGTTTCAATAGAAGGTGTGGATGAAGATCAAGTTATACTAACTTACGAATTAAACCAAGCAGATTTATATAATTACCAAAGAATAAATGAATATAAACCTGGAAAATCTAATCCATTTTCTTCTTACGAAACTCCAAAACCAGAAGAAAAAGAAGGAAGTGGTTCAGGTTCATCAAACGGAGGAAACTCTTCATCTGGTTCAGGATCAAGCTCAAGCCCTTCTAGTACTCAAACAAAAGACAACACATACACTGCGCCTACATCACAAGGTGGGGTAAATCCAGGAACATACACAAATAAAAGTGGTACAAAATAATTTTAGTTTTTAACGTTATATTTCTAAAATTCTTGGAAATATAGGTTATAATATATTATATTTTATTTAAACAAAGGAGGAATTTTTATGTTTAAACAACAAAAAGGTATAACACTTATTGCCTTAGTAATCACAATCATTGTATTATTAATTTTAGCAGGAATCACAATCGCTATGTTAACAGGAAGTGATTCTGCTCCAGCAAAAGCAAACGAAGCGAAACAAAAACAAGATATTGGATCTGTAAAAGACCAATTATACATTGTAGCACAAAATGCTCAATTAGATTATTATAATGAAACATATGTAAAAGCAGGTGCTGTAGGAGGAGCTCAAACAAGTGAGCAATCTAAAACACAAGTTGGTACAGAAGTAGCTAACGCTTTAAGTAATACTACATTAGGTGGTATAGCAACAGGAACTGGAATTGGAGATGCAAAAGTATATTATGCAGCTGGTGGAACTAATCAAGCTCTTAAAATAACAATTTCAACAAGAGATTTCCATATCAATGGATATGTTGAACAAAAAGGTGGAGCATTAAAATGGGATACAACAATATCTACAGGTTCAAAAACTAATGCTAATTAGTAAATAAATTAAATAATACAATAGACAAAGCCATACGCACACTAAGTGTGTATGGCTAAATTTATAAAAACGATAAACAAATAAAAGGAAAAATAACAAAAACAAAACCACAGAAAATAAAAGGGGAAAAAATGGAAGCAATAATATATATAATAATATTCATAATAGGAGCATTATTCGGAAGCTTTTATACACTAGCTACATACCGAATTCCACGTCATCAAGACATAACACACACACGCTCATACTGTCCTAAATGTAACCATAAATTAGGATTTTTTGACATGTTTCCAATTTTTAGTTATATATTTTTAGGTGGAAAATGCAGATATTGTAAAAACAAGATAAGCCCAAGATACCTTATTTTAGAGGTGTTTTCAGGCTTAATATTCGTATCTATATTCTTTTTAATGAAAATTGATATTTATAATATAGATGTAAAACTACTAATAAAGTTTGGATTTATGTCATTATTCTTATCATATTTATTTATCACAGCATGGATAGACAAAGAAAATAAAAAAATAGAAAACAAAGTAACAGTTTTCGGTATTACAATATCATTGCTATATATAGCATATCTATGTATAGTAGAACAAGCTAATATATATAAATATGCTATGTATATGTGCTTTTATGCACTAATACTTATTACAGATATCACATCTGTAAAAAACAAAAAACAAGATAATTACATAGCTGGAATAATGTTTTCACTTATCACAATGGGAATATTCACAGGTGAATACTGTATTTTATATACTTTATGTATTTTTATTACAATGATTATTTTATATATGTGTTTTGAGTGGATGGACAAATATTCTAAGGAAAAAGTTGAAACAAAAGATTTACTATATAAAAATATAAAATTAGGATACTTTTTATGTATTGCAAATGTTATATCAATTTTTGCAATTATGATACAAGAATACATTATATAAATTGAAAGGAAAAATGATGAAGTTTATAAATAATGAAAAAGGATTTACACTAATAGATATAATTGTTGCATTGATTATAATACTACTATTTATGTCCTTAATATCTGTATTATTCTTTAATATAACTAAATCATCAAAAGGTATAGAAAGAGAATCTCATGCTGTATTTATTGCAACAAATATTATAGAAGCATATAAATCTTTAAATTATGATGATGTACTTCCAATAGCTGAAAATCATGAAATAACTGATGGTACTGAAATAGTTCCAGGACAACCTATAGTAATACAAGATGGTTATAGTGCATTTGTTACAATTCAAAACTATGTGCCAGAGGGAGAAGATAGTAATAATGATTTAGTGAAAAAAATCATTGTTACTGTAAAATATAAGGTAGCTAACAAAGAAAAAAGTGTACAATTAGAATCTTCGGTTACAAGAAAATAGAATTATGAAAATGTATAAATGCTAAGTGATGACAGTCAGAAAGGATTTTTTATGAACATAAAATCAGAAAAAGGTGTAACATTAACTTCACTAATAATATATGTAATAGCCATGTTAATAACAGTTACAATAATAACAGTAGTAACTGGATATTTCAAGAAAAATGTAAATCCTGACCCAGAGACCTATACGTTTATGGGGGAGTTTACAAAATTTCAAAGCTATTTTTCAGAAGAGGTTAATAGAGATAAAAATAAAATATTAGAAATCTATAATGGAGAGGGAACAGAACAAAGTTATGTTGCATTTTCTTCTGGAAATCAATATACATTTGTTCCTAATAATCATGCTGTTTACCAAAATAATGTGAAAATTGCTAGTGGAGTACAAACATGTAAATTTAAAGAAACAAATGAAAATGGAAAGAGTGCAATTATTGTAACATTAGAAATAAAGGGAAATAGTGAAAGCACATCACAAATAAGAACAACAACATATACACTAAATAAATAATTGGTAATTTTATGTAATTAAAAGCAAAATGATCCAAAACTGAAAAAGTATTGTATAATAAATATAGTACACAAAAGAAAGGAAGGTATAAAAATGGAAGTTAGAAGAAGACAACCAATAGGTGTTGAATTAGTAAAAAGAAAGATAGTTACAGAAAATGATATTGATAAAGCATTAGACTATCAAAGAGAACATCCCAACACAAAACTTGGTGATATTTTATATATTTTAAATTTATGCGATCCAGAAGAATTAATAGAGGCAATAGGTGAAATAGTTGGAACTCCAGGAATATTATTAACACCAGAGAAAATAAAAGTTGATTTAACCAACTATATATCAATAGATATTGCAAAACAAAATAAAGTTATTCCATTTAATATTTCAGCAGGAAAAGCCAAAGTTTGCTTTGCAAATACTTCAAATAGTCGTCAAATTGAAACAATAAGAATGTTAATGCTTAATAAAGGTTTAGTAATGGAAAAATATATTACCTTTGAAAGTGATATTGAAAAATTCTTAAAAACTTATGAAGGCGAGGCTGCCTCAGAATCAACAGGAGTTTCAGCTCCTGGGGCAACAATCACTTCACTTATAGACAGTATAATAAAAACAGGTATGGAAAAAAGAGCAAGTGATATACATATTGAACCAATGGAAACCAATATAAGAGTTAGATACAGAATAGATGGTGTGCTTGTTGATGCTGTAACAATTGGCAAAGATAAGCAAAGTCAAGTTATAGGAAGATTAAAAGCAATTTCAAACATGCACCAAGAAAAACAAGTTTCTCAAGATGGTAGAATTGTTTTATATAGCGATTACAATATCCGTGTATCTTCACAACCAAATATTTATGGTGAAAAATTCGTGCTAAGATTATTAAAGAAAAATGCAGATATTAAGCAAATATTTGATCTTGGTTATCCAGGAGATGAGCAAAGTTTAAATAAAAGTATAAATAAGAGAAATAGTATTACAATAATTGCTGCACCAACAGGTGAAGGTAAAACAACAACACTTTATAGTATAATAGACTTTTTAAATAGACCAGATATAAACATAACAACAATAGAAGATCCAGTAGAAATAAGAATTGCAGGACTAAACCAAATAGAAATAGATAATTCAAAATCAACTTTTTCAGGTTCATTAAGAACTGTTTTAAGACAAGATCCAGATGTAATTCTTGTTGGAGAAATAAGAGACTTGGAAACAGCTGAAATAGCTATACAAGCTGGACAAACAGGACATTACGTTTTATCTACAATACATACAATAGATGCGATAGAAGTAATTAACAGGCTTAGAAAATTAGGAGTTTCAGACTATGATATAGCTAGTACTCTTGCCACAGCAATTTCTCAAAGATTGGTTAGAAGATTATGTCCAAAATGTAGAAAAGAAAGAGAGTTCACACAAGAAGAAAAAGATACAATCATGTCTATATCAAATAAATATAATCTTGGAATCAATTTAGATGGAGTTAAAACTTATGATGCTGTTGGATGCAAGCATTGTAATAATACAGGTTACTACGACAGAATTGGTGTATTCGAAACATTAGACATAAATGATGATGTAAAAGATTTAATTGTAAAAGGTGCATCAACATTAGAAATTAGAAATAAAGCTCTAGAAGGTACATATAGACCACTTGTAGCAGATGGAATTTTAAAAGTTGTTAAAGGTGTTACAGATTTGAAAGAACTTAATAATAAATTAGTTATTTTTTAGAGGCTAACGGAACTACTTATAAGTTCTAAGAAAGCAGTGGAGTTACTTAAGTATTTATAGAAACCAAAGATTAGGGGGAATAAAAAATATGAATATGGACAAAGTTTTAGATAAAGCAATAGAAGTAGATGCATCAGACGTTCACATGATTTGTGGTAATAAGCCAATATTAAGAATAGCAAGAGAATTAAGACCAATAGAAGAAATGGAAGTTTTAACTCAAGAAGATATGAATGAAATATATGATTATCTTGTAAGAGGAAATCTTGACAAAGATGAAATATTTAATAAAACAAGAAAGTTAGATACATCATATGAATACAAAGGAATTCGTCTAAGAGTAAATATTTCGCTTTCAGATAATATTCCATTATGTACTCTAAGATTGATAAAAAATACACTTCCATCTTACGAATCACTTGGAGTTCCAGACATTGTAAGAAGAATGACATATCAACCACAAGGATTGATATTAGTAACAGGTAAAACAAACTCTGGTAAAACAACAACTCTTAATGCCTTAATAAATGATATAAACGAAAATCAAAATAGAAAAATATTAACTTTGGAAAACCCAGTAGAATATAAACATCATTCTAAAAAATCACTAATAGTTCAAAAAGAAGTAGGAAAAGGAAGAGATTCATTATCATTTAGTGATGGGGTTAAAAACTCATTAAGAGAAGACTGCGATATTCTTGTAATAGGGGAGATTAGGGATAGAGAAACAATGGAAGCAGGAATAGAAATGGCAGAATCTGGTCACTTAGTTATAGGAACACTTCACACAAAATCTTGTGCAGAAACAATAGATAGAATGATAAACTTCTATGAAGTTAGAGACCAAGCACAAATAAAATATTTGCTATCATCATTACTAAAATTAGTAGTATCACAAAGACTATTAAAAGGAGTAGATGGAAAACTAGTCTTAATTCCTGAAGTAATGGTTGTAGATAATATTGTTGCTGGTGTAATTAGAAAAGATAAACTAAGTGTTTCTGAAATAGAAGATGCAATACAAAGTAACCTAGATAAAGGAAGTATTGGTCTAACTAATTCTTTGGCAAAACTATTTGTAGAAAATAAAATTTCACTTGAACAAGCCAAATCACAAGTGGAAGAAAAGAATATAGACACATTAAATAGAACAATAATGCAATTAAAAATAAAAGGCGCATCTAATTAGACAGTTTGAAATAAAAAAATGAAAGGAGCAAGGAAATGCCTACATATAATTACAAAGCAGTAACTAGAACAGGCTTAGTTGTAAAAAATAAAGTTGAAGCACCAAGCAAGCAGTCTTTAATGAAAGCAATGAAAGATAACAATATAACGCCTATAAATGTACAACAAGTTTCATATACAGGTAGAAAAAGGTATACTCCTAAGAAACAAAAGAAAAACATTAGCAATATGGAAGAAATAATGAAAAACGTAAATACAACAGAAATAAATAGAACAGCTCAAAGAACAATGACCACAAAAGAAAAAATTTCTATTTATTTTGAACAAACAAAAAAAATAACACCAAGAGATTTAGTAGTATTTACACAAAATTTCTATTTGTTAAAAAAGGCGGATTTTAATAATATTCATGCTTTGCGTACATTAATTGAGGGAACTGAAAACATATCTTTAAGAGGTATAATTGAAGATATTTTAGCTGGTGTGGAAGCCGGAGAAAACATGTATACAACAATGGAGTACTATTCAGATGTTTTTCCATACATATATGTAAATATGATAAAAGTTGGAGAGCTTTCAGGTTCGCTTACAAATTCATTGCAACAAGCTGTTGAATACTTAGATGACACAACAAGATTAAACAAAAAAATAAGAGGAATATTAGTACCTAATATTGCGTCATTCTTATTGTTGCTAGTACTACTAGTTGTTGGTTCATTGGTTGCAATTCCAACAATTCAAGATATATTTGAAGAATTAGGAACAACAGAAGAATTACCAGCATTAACAGTTGCGTTTTCGAACTTTATAAAAGGTACGATTAATATGTGGTATATTCCGGTTTTGATTATAGCAATAATAGTTGCTGCAATTATATCATATGTAAATACTCCTAAGGGAAAATATAATTATCACTATTTTAAATATAAAATGCCTATTTTCGGTAACTTGATATTCTCACTAGACTTTTCGAGATTTATGAAAGCAATGCTATTAAACTTAAAAAATGGTGTTAGAATTCAAGAAGCCTTAGAAGTAAGTAAAAACGTAGTTAAAAACTATGTAATGTTATCTATGATAGAGACTTCTATAAACAATATTCTGGTAGGTTCATCATGGATAGAACCATTTGAAAAATCAGGTTTATGTTCTTACATGTCAATAGAAATGCTTAAAGTAGGTATGCAAACTGACTTGCCAGAAATGATGGATAAACTTGTTGAATATATGGAAATTGACATTGATAATACTTTACAAAAAATCACAAAAACATTACCACAAATTATGTACTTAATTGTTGGTATAGCACTAATTTTCGTTGTATTAGTTGTACTTGTACCATGTATTCAAGTTTATATGGGAAATTTCTTATTCTCAGCTTATGGTGTATAAAAAATTATTTACAAAAACAAATCTCGCTTTGCGGGATTTGTTTTTGAAAGGGGAGAAATATGAAAATTGGAATAGACCTTGGCGGAAGCCATATAGCAATTGGAGTAGTTGACAATAACGGAGTAATAATAGAGAAAAAAGAAAGAAGAATATTAGCCAAAGAAAAGAAAGAAATATGTTCATTTATAGAAGAATATATTTCAGAAAATGTAAATGAAATGATTCAAAAGTATAAGATTTCTTCAATTGGAATTGCAATTCCGGGGACATTAAATAAAACTACAATTATAAAATCAGTGAACTTAGGTTTAGAAAACTATGATATAGTAGAAAAATTGAAAGAAAAAATAGACCTGCCAATAAAAATAAAAAATGATGCAAAATGTGCTGCTCTTGCAGAAAATAAATTTGGAAGTCTAAAAAACTATAAAAGATCAGTTTTCTTAACACTTGGAACTGGAATTGGTGGAGCAGTAATTATAAACAATGAATTGCTAGATACTGGTGATTTACCTGGAATGGAAATAGGACATATGGTAATACAAAAAGATGGTTTATTATGCAATTGTGGAAATAAAGGATGTTTTGAAAAATATGCATCAATGAAAGCATTTAAAAATAATTTAAGAAATGTGCTAGGATTAGATGAAACAACTAGAGGACAAGAATTGCTAGACATGATAAGAAACAATAATTCATCAAATAAAAACTATTTAAAAATTGAAAAAACAGTAAATGATTTTATAGAAAATTTGGGAGTTGGAATAGGAAACTTGATAAACCTATTTGAACCTGAAGCAATAGTGATTGGCGGAAGTTTTGTATATTTTGAAGATGTTTTATTAGAAAGGTTAAAAAATATTCTTATTTATAAGCCATATATTTTTAATAAAAGAAAAGAGATTATAATCAAACCTGCGGTTTTAGGAAATGATGCAGGGATTATTGGTTCAACATTAATTTAACTAATATAATATAGCTTTTTATTTTAAATTAAAAAGAATGCTTGAAATCCTTTACTTTTTGAGCATTTTGCGATATAATAGTGCAAGATTATATAAATTTAGAGTATTGTTAATAAATAATAAGATTAGCAAAAAAGAGAGGGGAAATAAAAATGCAAGAGAATGAAAACCAAAATGTAGAACAAGAATTAGATTTGAACCATCTAATGCAAATAAGAAAAGAGAAATTAGACGAGTTAAAAGCACAAGGGAAAGATCCATTTGAAATAACAAAATTTAATAGAACAAATACAGCAGGAGAAATAAAATCAAATTATGAGCAATTTGAACAAAAAGATGTAACAGTTGCAGGAAGAATAATTGCCAAAAGAATAATGGGAAAAGCATCTTTCTGTACTATTCAAGATTGCGATGAAAGAATCCAAAGTTATGTAAGTATAAATGATTTAGGAGAAGAAAGCTACAAAGCATTCAAAACATTTGATATTGGAGATATTATAGGAATCACAGGATTTGTATTTAAAACAAGAACAGAAGAGATTTCAGTTCATGCCAAAGAAGTAACTTTACTTTCAAAATCTTTACGTCCATTACCAGAAAAATTCCATGGATTAAAAGACGTAGATTTACGTTACAGACAAAGATATGTAGATTTAATAATGAATCCAGAGGTTAAAGAAAGCTTTGTTGTTAGAAGCAAAATAATTAGTAATATAAGAAAAATATTAGATGAAAAAGGATTCTTAGAAGTTGAAACACCAATATTAAACACAATTTCAGGTGGAGCATCAGCAAGACCATTCATAACACACCACAACACATTAGATTTAGACATGTACTTAAGAATAGCACTAGAATTAAATCTAAAAAGATTAATAGTAGGTGGATTTGACAAAGTTTATGAAATGGGTAGAGTTTTCAGAAACGAAGGTATGGATATAAGACATAATCCAGAATTTACAGAATTAGAATTATATGCTGCATATCAAGATTATAATGATATGATGGATATAACAGAAGAATTATTCTCAAGAACAGCAATGGATGTTTTAGGAACAACAAAAGTTAACTACCAAGGAACAGAAATTGACCTAAAACCTGGCTGGAAGAGAATTACAATGATAGATAGTATAAAAGAAGCATGTGGAGTAGACTTTAATGAAATAACAACAGACGAAGAAGCAGTTGCATTAGCAAAAGAAAGAGGAATAGAAATTCCTGATGTAACAAAGGAAACAAGAGGAGACGTAATCTCACTATTCTTCGATGAATATGTTGAAAAAACATTAATTCAACCAACATTTGTATATGATTATCCAGTAGAAATATCACCACTTGCAAAAAGAAAACCATCAGACAATAGATTAACAGAAAGATTCGAAGTGTTCATTTGTGGTAGAGAATATGGAAACGCATTCTCAGAATTAAATGATCCAATAGACCAATATGAAAGATTCAAGAAACAAGTAGAAGCAAAAGAAGCTGGAGATGAAGAAGCTGGAATGATGGATGAAGACTACATCAATGCACTAGAAATAGGTTTACCTCCAACAGGTGGACTTGGAATTGGTGTTGATAGATTAGTAATGTTATTAACAGATGCAGCTTCAATAAGAGATGCTTTATTATTTCCAACAATGAAACCATTGGCATAAAACAATTTTTAGGGACGGGTACAAAAATATTTTTTGTACCCGTTTTTATAAGTGTTGTAGATATAGTAAGTATCATATCAGGAAGTAAAGAGAATAGAAAGTACTGGAAATTGAAATAAACTTTTTGGGACACTCCCCAAAAGTTTAAATATTACAATTTCATGACATTTTTTAAAAATTATTGAAAAAGAAACTTATTATTGTTAAAATAAAAATAAGGTATAAACCAAAGAAAAAGGAGGAATTAAAAATGCAAAAAGTAAAAACACAAAACAAGCGGAATTACGCTTATTGCTTTAGTAATCACAATTATTGTTTTACTTATATTAGCGGGTATAACAATAAATGCACTAACAGGAAGTGACTCTGCACCAGCAAAAGCTAATGAAGCAGAACAAAAAAATGATATTGGTTCAGCAAAAGACCAAATTAGCTTAACTGCAGTAAACGCTAAAACAGAAGCTTATGATACAGCATATGTTGGAAATGGAGTATCAGCAGAAAATGCTTCTACAACAGTAGGTCAAGCTGTAATAGATGCAGTATTACCATATAATGGAAAAACTATTGGAAAAGCTTCAATAGAAGTAATGCAAGCAGAAACAAATAGCATAAAAGGAGATGCTTCAATTACTATAACAACAAGAGATTTTGAAGTAGAAGGAACAATAACTTTGCAAGATGGTATTTTAACTTGGGGAGATATTGAAGAAAATGTTCCAGGAATCAAAATTATAAATGTACCAAATTTTGTAGCTAAAGATGCATATTCTACATTAGATGTAAAAAGAAAAGGAGTATCAAACGATGCAGAAATAAGATGGACAAGTGGGGATACAAGTATAGCTACTATAGAGGAAAATACTGGTAAGGTTAAGGGAATATCTGAAGGTACGGCAACAATAACAGCAAGTGTAACTGGAACAGATTATACAGCACAATGTACAATAAGAGTTAGAGAAATAGTAATGCCACAAGTAGGGGATTTTGTAACTTATGATGCAGGTAGTTGGACAACAGATGCAAATAATAATATCTTAATACATTATACAGATGGAACAACAGAAGCAGTTGCAGATTCAGCAACAAAACCAAGTTCAGACCATAAATTCGGTGGATTTACAACGACAAGTGGAAAAAATGGAAATGCAACACCATATAATGATTCATATAATTATGTTAAAGAAGGAACAAATGCAGTAACAGGTTGGAGAATATTTGATATAGCAGATAATGGAACAATAACTTTAATTTCAGCAGGATGTCCTGAAGACTACTATCATGCATATTCTACAAATAATGGATATAAAAGTGAATATATTTTATCAGGTAATCATCCAGCGAATATAGAGGTTACAGGATTAAAAGTTAGAGACTGGACAGCTGATTATGTAAGTGCAGCAAATCAAACAAAAGGAATAACTGCTAGTGTTCTTACAAAAACAAAATTAGATGCTTGGTATACTAAATATACAAATACTGCAAGTGCTAATACATATACTCAAGCAACATTTAGAAAAGTATATAAGAATGATGCAAATGAAGTAAATGGTGGTAAATACGAATCTTTAATAGACAATTATTCATATTATTGGCTCGCTTCTGCTCATTCCGGCTATCCGAGCTACTTGTACTATGTGAACCCTAACGGCAGGTATGTGCGCAGCAACTACGGCGATGCGTATGGGGTGCGCGTCCTAGTTTCTCTACCATCTAGCATCAGCTTAACAGAAACACCTTCAGGAACAAAAACTATAACAAGTAGAGGTAATGATTATACATATAATGTTTGGGGAATAAACTAAAAAACGGGCGAACCTTGTGTTCGCCTGTATTTTATTGAAAAGATTAATAATATTTTTTAAAACAATTGATAATTTCAAAAAATATGATATAATATTAGTGGTTTCAATAAAAAAGACAATTTTGTTTATATATTTTTACAAAGGAGAATATATGTTTAACTTTAATTTTGATAAGAGAGTTATATATGTAATAATTGGAATTATGGTTCTTCGAACAGTTGCACAATATGCAACAGTTGAAGGAGCATTGTTAGGCTTAGTTTTAACAATACCAGGAGTTTTGATTGCGATAACATTTCATGAATTTGCACATGCATTTGTTGCAGATAAACTTGGAGATGACACACCGAGAAGGCAAGGAAGATTAAGTTTAAATCCTTTTGACCACTTAGACCCAATTGGTTCACTACTTTTATTAGTTGCAGGTTTTGGATGGGGAAAACCAGTACAAGTTAATCCTAATAATTATAATAGAAAAAGAAGCATAGAAAAATCAGATGCCTTAGTCTCAATAGCTGGGCCTTTAATGAATTTTTTACTTGCAATAGTATTTACAATAATTACATGTATTGTAATAAATGCAACAGGTTCTAAATTATTGTTCATAGGAAATGATATGATTTTAGTAGCATCAAATCAAGGAACTGAAATAGGCTTGAAAATACTAATATTAGCGGTTACAACAAATGTCGGACTTGGAATTTTCAACTTAATTCCATTACCACCATTAGATGGCTCAAAAGTAATAATGCCATTTTTGCCATACAAAGCAAAACAATTCTTTAAACAAAATGAAACAATTTTTTATATAATCTTTGTAGCAATTTGGGTTACAGGTTTAGCAAGTATGATAATTTCACCAATAATCAATTTCTTAGATGTTAACTTATTGAAATTAGGATTATCAATATTCTGATTGTAAATTTTAATATAATGGAGAATAGTTATGGAAAATACAGAAGAAACAAGATATGAGGGATTAAAAAGTTTTTTTAAACTAGATTCAAGATTAAAACAAGAAATGATGGAATACGCACCCAATGGTATAATGACAGAAGAGGAAAAAATAAGTTATACTGATAGCATAGAAAATATGTTAAAAGATACTAAAAATGAAATAAAAACTATTTTTAGAAAACTAGATATAAATATAGATGAAAAAATAGATGACTTTTTTCAACAAAAAATGATAGAATTAGCTAATTGTTTAAACAAGCAAAATGGAATAAAGGAATTTTACCAAAATTCAATATCAAACTTGGATTCAGAATTTGTTGAAAATGTAAAAGGTACATGTGTAGGATATGCTATGATATCAGAAAATGCAAATGATTCAATTATTCCTAAAGCTAAAACTCTTAATGAATTATTGCACTTTTTACATTCATCAATAGTAAATAATGATGAATTATTACAATCAATGCCTGTTATCGAAAAGAAAAAATATATTACTCCAAAATCGCTGGAAATTGCTCAAAAAAGAGGAATAGAGGTTGATGATAGTTGGAAAAATGAAGTGACATTGTATGGAGAAGAAACGCCAATAGCAAGAGAGTTATTTAATGAATTTCCAAATGATTGTGAATCAGAATTGTGCGATATAATAAGTCTTGAAAATAAAGTATTAATAATGGCTAGAGACTTAGGACATGCTTTAACAATTGACATAGATACAAGCGAAGAAAAGCCATTAGTTAAGTACTTTATTCCTAAAATCTGTAATAGAAAAATGGTTGAAGCTTTACCGGGAATAGGAAAAATTACTCAATCAGGTGCAACAGGAATGTTTGAAGTTGAAAGTGCTTCAGAGTTAAGTAAAAAAATATTTAGTTTTATGGAAAAGGTTCCAACTGATTCTGATATTGTAATGGAAAACAATACAGATAATGGGCAGGAAGAGTTAATTTATAAAGAAGAAAATGATGTGCAAAATGATGCACAATTCAATGAACGCAATGTACAAGAACTTGTGGCAACTAGAAAAATTAGCAATATAAAAAGTATAGTTGAAAGTTTAAAGAAAAAAATTAGATGTAAAGATACAGTAGAAAAAGATAGAGAGTAATGGGAGTTACATATGAAGGGGAAATATGAATTAAATGATATAGCAAATGAAACACTAGTTGTTTTAAATCATTTTGAACTAAAATTAATAAATCAGATTCCACAAAGAGTTATAAATTATTTAAAGGAATTAGCTATAAAATCAAAGAAAAAATACAAAATTGACGAAAATAAATCTTTGGCTAATCAAAATATTTCAGAACAATCAAAAGATTTAATTTCATATATTTATTATAAATATATAGCTGATGAGGAAAAGAAGAAAGAAATACTAAAAAAGTGGGATAAAAATGAAATTGAATATATTAAAGAATTAAATAAAAAATATAATTATGATCAATTATTCAATAAGAAAAAATATATAGCTCAAAATGTAAGTAGTGGAACAGAAATTGCTATACAAAAAGAAAATGTATTTACAAAAATTAAAAATAAGATATTTAAAATATTTGGTAAAAAAAGTTAGGAAGTAGAAAATGGAAAAAGATATACTAACACTTGGAATTGAATCAAGTTGCGACGAAACAGCCGCAAGCATAGTAAAAAATGGAAGAGAAATTCTTTCAAATATAGTAGACACTCAAATACCAATACATGAAAAGTATGGTGGAGTAGTACCAGAAATAGCCTCAAGAAATCACATTGAGGCTATTTCAAGAGTTGTAAAAAAAGCTCTAGAAGAAGCTAATGTTACATTTGATGACATAGATGCTATCACTCCAACATATGGTCCAGGCTTGGTAGGTGCACTATTAGTAGGCTTATCTTATGCAAAAGCACTTGCATTTGCAATAAACAAACCCTTAGTGGGAGTTAACCATATACAAGGTCACATTGCATCAAACTATATAACATATCCAGATTTAAAACCACCATTTTTATGTATGATGATGTCAGGTGGAAATACTCAAATAGTTCATGTAAAAAATTACACAGAATTTGAAGTACTTGGAAAAACAAGAGATGATGCAATAGGAGAAGCATTTGACAAAGTTGCAAGAGTAGTTGGACTTGGTTATCCAGGTGGGCCTAAGGTAGACAAGCTGGCAAAAGAAGGACAACCAGTATTTGATTTACCTAAAACACATTTTGATAATTTAGATTTTAGTTTTAGCGGAATAAAAACTGCGGTAATTAACCTAAATCACAAAACACCAGATATAAACAAAGCAGACCTTTGTAACAGTTTTGAAAAAGCTGTAACAGAAGTATTGATAGAAAATATAAAAAAAGCAGTTGAAACAACAGGAGTTAAAACAATTGCACTAGCAGGAGGAGTTTCAGCAAATAGCTATATTAGAAACGAATTCTTAAAGCTAGAAGAACAAGGCATAAAAATATATATGCCAGATTTAAAACTATGCACAGACAACGCTGCAATGATAGCTTCTGCTGGTTATTACAACTTTATTGCAGGAAAATCTGACGAATTAGATCTTAATGCTATACCTAATCTAAAACTATAATTACCATAGTAAAATATATTAATTTTTAAATCCTTGGTGTCGCAATTTCCATATTAAAAAATACTAGTATGTAAATTGCTCCAGTCGCCCTGCGCTTTGCTCCGGTTGGTCGCTTACGCGGATTTAAAATTAATATATTTTACAAAAGCAAATAATTAAAATAGGAGATGTTAAATGAGTATATATGTAATAGCAGATTTGCACTTATCGTTAAAACATCCAAAACCAATGGACATATTTGGCGATAATTGGGCAAATCATGAACAAAAAATAAGAGAAGACTGGCTTTCAAAAGTAAAAGAAAACGATTTAGTAGTATTGCCAGGAGATTTCTCATGGGAAACATATTTAAAAGAAACAGATAAAGATTTTGAATATTTAAATGATTTGCCAGGAAAAAAACTAATGCTAAAAGGAAATCATGACTATTGGTGGACAACTTTAAATAGTATGAGAAATTATTTAAAAGAAAACAACTTCGAAAATATAGATTTTATATATAATAATAGTTATGAGTTTGAAAATTATCTAATTGCTGGTACAAGAGGCTGGAGCGTAAAAGAAGAAGGCAACGAAAAAATGCTAAATAGAGAAACAATAAGACTAGAATTATCATTAAAAGATGCTGTACAAAAATATGGAACAGAAAAAGAAATTCTAGTATTTATGCACTATCCACCAATCACACAAGCAGACTTACAACAAAACCAAGAACCAGAATTTGTTAGAATAATGAAAAAGTATAATGTAAAAAGATGCTTCTATGGTCACTTACATTCAAAATCAATCAAAGATGCAGTGGAAGGAAAATACTTTGGAATAGACTTTAAATTAGTAAGTTCAGATGGATTAAATTTCAAATTATATAAAATATAATTTTTAGGCTTTTTTTTGGGAGTTTTTTTGGGACACCCCAAAAAAACCAGGTTAAAAAACACAAAAACCTGGATTTTTTTGGAGTGTCCCAAAAACCAGATTTAAAAAAAGAAGGAGAGTAAAAATGAATAATGTTATTGAAGTAAAAAATTTAGTTAAAGAATACAAAGAATTAAAAGCAATTGATAATTTGTCATTTGAAGTACACGAAGGCGAAATTTTAGGTTTACTTGGACCAAATGGAAGCGGAAAATCTACAACAATCAATTGTGTTTTATCACTTTTAAAAACATCAAATGGTTCAATAAAAATATTAGGAAAAGAAATGAAACCAGATAGCTATGAAATAAAAAGAAAAATTGGTGTAATATTCCAAGATGTAGCTGTTTTTGATGAACTTACAGTTTACCAAAACATTGATTATTTCTGCGGTTTATATGTTCAAGACAAAGAAACAAGAAAAAAATATGTTGAGGAAGCTATTGAATTAGTTGGATTACAAGATTTTAAAAAATTTTATCCTAAAAAATTATCAGGCGGTTTATTAAGAAGATTAAACATAGCTTGTGGTATAGCGCATAAGCCACAACTAATTTTCTTAGATGAACCAACAGTTGCAGTTGATCCACAAAGTAGAAATAATATATTAGATGGAATCAAAAAATTAAGAGATGCTGGTGCAACAATTGTCTATACAACACACTATATGGAAGAAGTTGAAATCCTTTGTGATAGAGTTATAATCCTAGATAAAGGAAAAATTCTTGCACAAGGTACAACTGAAGAAGTAAAAGAATTAGCAAAAATAGATGAAAAAGTAACAGTAGAAGTTAATAATTTAGATTCAAGTTACATAGAAAAAATCAAACAAAATAGCAATGTAGACGAAGTTACATATACAGATGGAGTTTTACTTGTTAAATATAAAGAAGGCAAAAACAACTTGGTAGATATGGTAGAGTTTTTGAAAAAAGAGAGTATAAAATATAACAAAATCAATTCAGAAAAACCAACTTTAAACGATGTATTCTTAGAACTAACCGGAAAGGAACTTAGAGACTAATGTTTTTACATAATTTTAAATATTCTCTAAAAACTCTTTTCAAAAACAAAATGCTAATATTTTGGACATTTGCCTTCCCAATAATATTAGGAACATTTTTCAACATGGCATTTTCAGATGTCATTGAAAAAGAAAAACTTGACATTATAAACATAGCAATAATTGACAATGAAGATTATCAAAACAATCAAATAATGAAAACAGCTTTCGAAAGCTTAAGTGACGAAAATAGCGAAGATCAAATGTTTAACACAAAGCTAGTAGAAGAAGAAAAAGCAAAAGAAATGCTAGACAAAGAAGAAATTGTGGGGTACCTGAAAATGCAAGGAAATGACCCAAAGCTTGTATTCCAAACAAATGGGGTAAGCCAAACAATTTTTAAATATGTAGTAGAAGAAATAGTTCAAAGGTCAAGTATTGTTGAAAACATTTCAAAGGACGAAATACAAAAACAAATAGAACAAGGAAATTATGCAGTAGATGCTGAAAGCATTGTAAAAAGAGTAATAAAAGAAACAGGCAATACAGAAGTAGAATTTAAAAATACAGCAAATCAAAATTTAAATTACATGATGATAGAATTCTATACTTTAATTGCTATGACATGTCTATATGGTGGCGTTTTAGGAATGGTTGCTATAAATCAAAAATTACCTAATACGTCTAATAAAGGTAAAAGAGTGGCTGTTGCACCAACTAAGAAAAGTGCAGTGGTATTAAGCTCGCTTTTTGCAGGATATGTAGCTCAGTTATTGGGACTAGCAATTTTATTTGTATATACAATTTTTGCTCTAAAAGTTGACTTTGGAGAGCATACTGGCTTGGTGGTTTTACTTTCAATGATAGGAAGTTTAACAGGGCTATCTATGGGAATTGCAGTAAGTACATTAAGCAAAAAAAACGAAGCAGCAAAATCAGGAATTTTAATTGGTATAACAATGGTTGGATGTTTCTTTTCAGGCATGATGGGTGTAACTTTAAAATATGTAATTGACAAAGGTATGCCAATAATCAATTTAATAAACCCTGCAAATATGATAACAGATGGATTTTATTCATTGTATTACTATAACACATTAGACAGATTTTGGTTTAATTTTGCAAGCTTGGCTGTTGTTTGTATAGTGTTAATTTCAATATCATTCTTGAGTTTAAGGAGGCAAAAATATGACAGTATTTAAAACCTTTTTACAAGTATTAAAAAAGAATAAATTTATAATAATAATGTACACAGCAATATTGTTGATATTTGGTAATTTCTCTATGCAATCAAGTCAAAGTGCAATGGGATTTGAAGCAAGCAAACCAACTGTTTTTATAGTAAATGAAGACAAGGAAGAGGGAATTACTAAGGACTTTGTAAAATATATTAAAGAAAAATGTGAAATTGCTGAAATTGAAAATTCAAAAGAAGCCATTGATGATGCATTATTTTATGAAGATGTAAGCTTAGTAGTCTATATTCCACAAAATTTTGAAAAAGACATTATGGAGGGCAAAGAACCTGAAATAACAATAAAGAAAAGGGATAGCTACTATGGTTCTCTTGCAGAAATGCTTTTACAAAGATATATTAAAGTTGCTAAATTGTATCAAAAAAATATAACAGATGAAGCCGAATTAGTTGCAAAAATAAATGAAACAATCTCAAAAGATGTTGAAACAGAGGTAACAACTAAATTAGATACAACATCATTAAGCAAAGCTACAAGATTTTTCAACTTTTCATCATATAGTTTTTTAGCATGTTTAATTTATATAATTAGTTTAATACTAACAACATTTAATGAAGAAAAAGTACAAAAAAGAACAACAATAAGTAGTTATAATTATAAAAAATATAATAGAATTTTACTATTAGGAAATGCATTATATGCCTTTGTTTTATGGGGATTATATGTAATAATGAGCTTTGTTTTTGTTGGCGGAACAATGGCAAGTTTAAACGGATTGCTATTTATAGCAAATTCATTTATATTTGTAATTTGTGCAACAGCACTTGCCTTCTTTGTAGGAAATTTTGTTAAAAATAAAGATTCTATAAATGGTATAGTAAATGTAATCGGGCTTGGTTCAAGCTTTTTATGTGGTGCATTTATACCATTAGAATGGTTACCAGACTCTGTTAAAGCAATAGGACATATATATCCTACAATTTATTATGTAGAAGCAAATGAAACAATTGCAAAACTAGAAGAGTTCAATTTTGAAACATTAAAGCCTATAATAATAAATGCTGGTATTGTTTTAGCATTTACAGCAGTATTTATAATATTAACAAATATAGTAACCAAAAAAAGAAGAAGAGTTTAAACTTTTGAACTTTTGGGACACCCCAAAAAACCAGTTTTTTTAAATACTTTTTGGAGTGTCCCAAAAAACCAGGTTTAAAAAAGGAGAAAAGCATGGATTTAACCAAAGATGTAAAATACATAAAAGGAGTTGGACCAAATCGTGTCCAACTTTTAAATAGATTGGGAATTTTTACGCTAGAAGATTTAATTACATATTTTCCAAGAACATATGAAGATAGAAGTAAGCCTAAATTTATAGCGGAATGTGTAGATGGAGAAGAAGCTTTAATTGAAGCTTATGCAGGTGGCAGAGTACAAGAGATTCGTTTAAAAGGTAAAACAATGTACAAGCTTGTAATTAAAGATGAATCAGGCACAGCAACTGCTACATGGTTTAACCAAAGCTATTTAAAAAACATTTTTAGAATGGGTGAAAAGTATAAATTTTATGGAAAAATAAGTAATCATTATGGTAAAATTACTATAAATTCACCCGTATATGAAAGTAGCGAAAAAAGCTCAAATACTGGGAAAATAATACCAATCTATCCATTAACATATAAACTAACTCAGAATACAATTAGAAAAATAATTGAAAATGGTTTAGCAGAAATTGAAGGGAATTTACCAGAGACATTGCCAGATTATTTATTAAAAGAATATGGATTACAGGGAATAAATGAAGCTATTAAAACAATTCATTTTCCAGAAGAATTCAAAGATTTTAGTATAGCTAGAAAAAGGCTCGTTTTTGAGGAATTGTTATCAACTCAATTAGCTTTATTACAGTTAAAAAATAACTATGTTCATAGTGAAGATGGAATTGAGTATAGCAAAGATGTTAAGATGTCAGATGTAATAAATGTGTTGCCATTCAAGCTAACTAAAGCGCAATTGCGAGTTTTGGAAGAAATAGATAACGATATGGAAAGCAAGAAAAATATGAATAGACTTTTACAAGGAGATGTTGGTTCTGGAAAAACAGTAGTTGCAATGGTAGCAGCATATAAAGCTGTAAAATGTGGTTACCAAGCAGCAATAATGGCACCAACTGCAATCCTTGCAACACAACACTTAGAAAGCTTTAAATCACTTTTTGATGATTTAGGAATAAGATGTGAACTTTTAATTTCTGCAATCACAAAGAAGAAAAAGCAAGAATTATTAGAAAGACTTAAAAATGGCGAAATTGACATCTTAATTGGTACACATGCAATAATAGAGGATAATGTTGAATTCAAAAAATTAGGACTAGTTGTAACAGATGAGCAACACAGATTTGGTGTAAAGCAAAGAACGAAAATTGTCGAAAAAGGACAAAATCCAGATGTTTTAGTTATGACAGCAACACCAATTCCAAGAACACTTGCACTAATTTTGTATGGAGATTTGGACATTTCTATAATTGATGAACTTCCACCAAATAGAAAGAAAATTGAAACCTATGCAGTAACAAAAGGAATGGAAGAAAGAGTAAATAACTTTATAAAACAACAAATTAACGAAGGAAGACAATGCTATATTGTGTGTCCGTTAGTTGAAGAATCTGAAGAAATGGACTTAAAGTCTGTTGTTGAGTTATATGAAAAATATAAAACTGAAACTTTCCAAGAATATAAAGTTGAATACATCCATGGAAAAATGAAGCCAAAAGACAAAGACGAAATAATGGAACGCTTTAAAAATGGAGAAATAAATATTTTAATTTCAACAACAGTAATAGAAGTAGGAGTAAACGTTCCAAATGCAAGCATAATGGTAGTAGAAGATGCTCAAAGATTTGGGCTAGCTCAGTTACATCAGCTAAGGGGAAGAGTTGGAAGAGGCGAATATCAGTCATATTGTATATTAAAATATAAGGGGAGCGGAGAAAACACGCGTGAAAGAATGAAAGTAATGTGTGAAACAAATGATGGATTTGTAATATCTGAAAAAGACTTAGAATTAAGAGGCACAGGAGATTTCTTCGGAACAAAACAACATGGAATACCAGAATTCAAAATAGCAAACTTATTTGAAGACATGCCAGTATTAAAGCAAGTACAAGGCATATCAATGAAAATAATTGCAGACGATCCAAAACTAGAAAAAGAAAATAATAGATTATTAAAAGAATTAATAAAAGATAAATTTACAAACAGAATAGAAATCTAAGCATTCGAGCAATTTGGGGACACTTCCCAAATTGCTCAAATTTTCAAAAAGATATTGTAATAATATTGATTTTAGTATAGAATAAGAAAAAACAAAAAGGATGTCGATAAATATGTTTCAAATAATAATAAGAATAATAGCAGCAATAATAGCTCTAATAGGAGTAATACTAATATATGATTCAAGAATAATAACAAAAAACTTCTTTGGCTTTGGAGACCAAAATGAAGCAACAGCAGGCTTAAAAATAGTTGGCTTTTTTATAGCACTATTAGGCGGAGTAATATTTTATTTAGTAAAATAACAAATTTAGGGACGTGTCCCACTAATTAGGACAATTTCTAAAATTCAATTTAATTTTAAAAATAGTCTTGACAAATGACTTAATCATGTGCTATTATATATGTTGTCAATAGACATGCGGATGTGGCGGAATTGGTAGACGCGCTGGTCTTAGGAACCAGTGCCAAAAGCGTGGGGGTTCGAGTCCCTTCATCCGCACCATTAAAACACCAAGTGTTTGATATAATCATAACTTGGTGTTTTAATTTTAAGCATAAGTAATCCTAAAGTAAAATAAAACATATATTTTACATAGAGTAATAATATAAATATAAGGAGAAAATCAGATGGGAATATTTAGTATATTTAAAAATAATAATATGAATGAAAATAATAAAGAAAACAGTAATACAAGTTTTTTAGAAAATTATATTAAATCAAAGTATACAATAAATACTGATAATATCAATTATTCAAATAATGATATTGCTAGAATAGAAAAAAATTGTGAAATAATAGAAAAAATGGGAATACCTAGCTATAAAGAATTAAAACTCGTACCTGTTGATTCTATCGTAACAATAGAGGAGAAAAAAGAATTAGTATTACATTTAATTTTTAATTTTTTTGTAGGAAGAAAGGCATTCAATAGATTAAATCATAAGGGGGATGTAGATGATGCAGATGTTATGATGCTAGCATTGAAATATGCTCCAGAGTTTAATCAATTAGCACGTTATTTATCAGAAATATCAAAAGGAAACATAGGGGAAAATGAATTAAACAATTTGGCATTTTTGAGTGAACAAGCAGTAGTGTTAGCATGGGTATTGGGATTAGCTGAGAAACCAATGGAAAATAAAGTGACTTTAGGAAGTAATTTAGTAAATGTATTTGAGAACTATAATAGTATAGAAGATCTTATTGAAAAAAGTAATATTATATCTAAAGATGAAATTATGGAATATGCTGATTATATATCAAGATTGGATTTATATTGTATGGAACTTACAATATCAAAAAAAGATACACAAATGTTGAAAGATTTGAATTTAGATTGTATTCGTGAACATAAATCTGCAATTGATATGGTAACATCTTATAGTATGGATAAGTATTTAATTGCAAAGTAGTATTACAGTAAATCTTTATAAATTCATTTGCCAAAATGAGAAAATTACGTTAAATTAGCAGTGGTAAAATGTATAAAAGAAGGGAAAAATAAAATGAGCGAAATAAAAAAATACTTAGCATGTGAAGGTAGAGTTAATATAATTGTTGCAGAAACGACAGATTTAGTGGAAGAGGCAAGAAAGGTACATGATTTAAGCCCGCTTGCAACAGCTGCATTAGGTAGAGTTCTTACAATGGCTGCAATAATGAGCACAAGAATTAAAGGAGAAGATACAATAACACTTCAAATCAAAGGCAATGGACCAATTGGAAATGTTGTAAGTGTTTTTGATGGAAATCAAAACATTAAAGGATATGTGGGAGAACCACATGTAGATTTAGCTTTAAGAGAAGATGGTAAACTTAATGTTGGTGGAGCAATTGGTAATGAAGGCTTTTTATATGTAATTAGAGATATGGGACTAAAAGAGCCATATATAGGGGTTACACCATTGGTTAGTGGAGAAATTGCAGAAGATTTTACAAAATATTTTGCTGAATCTGAACAAACTCCAAGTGCGGTTGCATTAGGTGTTTTAGTAGATAAAAATGGCGTAAAAAAAGCAGGAGGGTATTTATTAACACTAATGCCAGATGCAACAGAAGAAGATATTAAACAAGTTGAAGAAGCTTTAAAAAAATTAGAACCAGTTACTACAATGCTAGATAAAAACATGTCTTTACAAGAAATTGCTGAAAAAGCTACAAATGATGATAACTTAATGGTAATGGTAGGAGAAATTAAGCCTAAATATCATTGTGATTGTAGTAGAGAAAGATTTGTAAATAATTTAAAAAGATTAAGCGAAGACGATATAAATCATTTATTTGAAGAACAAGATACCATTGAAACTGTTTGCCAATTCTGTAATAAAAAATATGAATTTAAAATTGAAGATTTGAAAAAATAAAAAATCGTGTTTTACACGATTTTTTATTTTTTAGAAATCACAATTTCCTGGTGTTCTTGGGAATGGAATAACATCACGAATATTTTCCATACCTGTAATATACATAAGTAATCTTTCAAATCCAAGACCAAATCCAGAGTGCACTGTTGAACCATATTTTCTAAGTTCAAGATACCAATATAATTCTTCAGTATTCATATTTATTTCTTTCATACGATTAATGATTTTATCGTAATCTTCTTCTCTTTGAGAACCACCCATAATTTCTCCAGCACCTGGAACTTCAAGGTCAACTGCTGCAACAGTTTTACCATCTTCATTTAGTTTCATGTAAAATGCTTTTATGTCTTTTGGCCAGTTTTTAACAAATACAGGTCCGTTAAAGTATTCTGTAATGTATTTTTCATGTTCTTTAGCTAAGTCTTCACCATATTCTGGTTGAAATTCCCATTCTCTATCAGCTTTTTTCAAAATATCGATAGCTTCTTTGTGGTCAAGTCTTGTAAATGATGTGTTGCAAACTTTTTGAAGTTTTTCGATTAAACCTTTTTCAACAAATTTATCGAAAAATTCAATTTCTTCTGGGCACATTTCCAAAACATTTTTAACAATATATTTTAAGAAATCTTCTTCAATATCCATTAATTGTTCTAAGTCACAGAAACATATTTCAGGTTCAACCATCCAGAATTCATTTGCGTGAGTTTTTGTGTTTGAATTTTCAGTTCTAAGAGTAGGTCCAAATGTATAGATTTTTCCAAATGCATGTGCAAAAGTTTCTCCATGTAATTGGCCTGTTCCTGTAATAAAAGTTTTCTTTCCAAATAAATCTTGAGAATAGTCAGTTTTACCATCTTTTTGAGGTAATGGCTTGTCTAAATCAAGTTTTGTTAAGCTAAACATTTCAGCTGAACCTTCACAATCTGCACATGTAATAATTGGGCTTGTTAAATAAACATAACCTTTTTCTTGGAAATATCTATGTATAAGAAAAGCAACAACACTTCTAACTCTAAAAACAGCGCTAAATGTGTTTGTTCTAGGGCGAAGGTGTGAAATTGTTCTTAAATATTCAAATGTATGTCTCTTTTTTTGTAAAGGATATTCTGTTGCACATAAATTTTGAATTTTAATTTCAGTTGCTTGTATTTCAAATGGTTGTTTTGCATCTGGTGTAATTATTAATTTTCCAGTAACTTCAATAGAAGAACTGATTGTTAATTTACATATTTCATCAAAGTTTGGAAGATTGTTATTAAAAACTATTTGAACATTTTTGAAAAATGAACCATCATTTAATTCAATAAATCCAAATGTTTTTGAATCACGTACTGTTCTAACCCATCCTTCCAAAGTTATTTCTTTGTTATCAAATTTTTCGGTATTTCTATATAACTCCTTAATATCATATTTTTCCATAAAGTAAAACTCCTTTCAATATAAACTTTTGTACTCAATGGCTATATTATATACAGATTTTGCGAAAAAATCAATATTTTTTAAAAATAAAATCAAGTAACATAAAATGAATAAAATTCTTTCTAAAAAAACTTGAAAAAATTAATAAACTAATATATTATATATGGCAGAGGTGAAAAATGAAAAATAGTTGGTTTAAATATATTTTTATTCTATTTGCAATAGGAATATTTATTTTTGCGTTTGTAAAAATTAGAGGTGACGAAGAGGCCAAAAGGAAAGAGGAATTAAATAGTTACAATACACAAGAAGAGCGAATTAAAGAAATTACCTTAGGTATTTCAAATTTTGATACAATTAATCCAATTTTAAGTAATAATCAATATGTTCAAGATATATCTCGCTTGCTATTTGAACCATTAGTTAATTTAAGTACAGATTATAAGCCAGAGCCAGCATTAGCAACTGAATGGGCAAAACAGGATGCTACAACTTATATAATAAAACTTAGAGAAAACGTAAAATGGTCAGATGGAACAGAGCTTAATGCAGATGACGTTCAATACACAGTAGATAGGTTGAAAATGGACACTCCATCAATTTATGGACAAAATGTGCAACCTATTGAAAAATTAGAGGTTGTAGATGCACACACAATTAAAATATATTTATCTAGAGAAGTGCCATTTTTTGAGTATTATTTAACATTTCCAATAATGAGCAAAAAATACTATGGATCAGATGACTTTAAAAATACTCCAAAAAATTCTGCACCTGTTACTTCTGGAAGATATAAAATTTCAGATGTGCAAAGTTCAGTTATCACATTAGAGAAAAACAAGAATTGGTGGAATGCTGAGAAAATAGGTCTATCATTAGAAAAAATTCATGTTAATTTATATTCATCTGTTGGAGAATTATACAATAGTTTTAAAACAGGAAATATAGATATATTGTCAACAACAAATAATAGTTTTAGTGACCATATTGGAACAATAGGATATAACTATAAAGAAGTTAGAGGAAGAGAACACAACTACGTTGCATTAAATACTACTAGCCAATTTTTGTCAGATGTAAATGTTAGAAAAGCGATAGCTGCTTGTATAGATAAATCAAGCATTACAGGAAATATTTATGGCGGAAAGTATTATACAGCATATTTCCCATTGGAGTATGGTTCTTACTTATATAAAGGAACTCCAACAAAGGTGGATTGCAATATAGAACAAGGAAAGCAATTTTTGGCAGATAGCGGATGGAGTTTTAAATATCAAAATTGGCAAAAAACAGAAAATTATAGAACACAAAAATTAGTGCTAAATTTTGTAGTAAAGGCAAGTAATGTTACACAAGTTCAAACAGCCGAAAATATCACTGGTCAATTAGAGGCACAAGGAATAAAGGTTAATTTATTAAGAGTTTCAGATGAGCAATATCAAAATTATAAAGCAAATAAGAATTATGATATGATTTTATGTAGTACTTATTTGCCAATAAGTCCAGACCTAAGTAGTTTCTTTGGAGAAGGAAATTTAGCAAATTACACAACTGATGAAATTAACCAAATTTTAAATGAAGTTAAAAACACAACAGATGAAAAAATTCTATTAGAAAAATATGCTAGATTAGAGCAAATTTATAATACAGAAATTCCATATATAAGTTTAAATAATGGAAAATTAAATGTTTTGTATAATTCTAATTTGGTAGGAGATGTAGCTCCTAACTGGTTTAGCGCGTTTTATAATATAGAAGGCTGGTATAAAAATTAAAAAATTTCAAAAAAAGTATTGACAAAACATTGTTTTGGTATATAATACAAATATCGAACAAGTGGTTTGTGTAAAAGCACAAAAATTTAAGGAGGAAAAAATATGAGTGAAAACACAGAAAAGAAAAAAGCATTAGAGGCTGCAATGAGCCAAATAGAAAAACAATTTGGAAAAGGTTCAGTAATGAAACTTGGAGAATTCAAAGCGATGGAAATAGAAGCAATTCCAACAGGAGCATTAAGCTTAGATATGGCATTAGGAATAGGAGGAGTTCCTAGAGGAAGAATTATAGAAGTATTTGGACCAGAATCTTCTGGTAAAACAACACTTGCATTACATGTAGTTGCAGAAGCACAAAAAATGGGAGGAGAAGCGGCATTTATAGATGCAGAGCATGCTTTAGACCCAGTTTACGCTAAAAAATTAGGAGTAGATATAGATAACCTAATAGTATCTCAACCAGATACAGGAGAACAAGCATTAGAAATAACAGAAAGCTTAGTAAGAAGTGGAGCCTTAGATGTAATAGTAGTAGACTCTGTTGCAGCTTTAGTTCCAAAAGCAGAAATTGATGGAGACATGGGAGATTCTCACATGGGGTTACAAGCAAGATTAATGTCACAAGCATTAAGAAAACTTGCTGGAGCTATAAATAAATCAAAAACAGTATTAATATTCATAAACCAATTAAGAGAAAAAATTGGAGTTATGTTTGGAAATCCAGAAACAACAACAGGTGGTAGAGCGTTAAAATTCTATGCATCTGTAAGACTTGATATAAGAAGAATAGAAAACATCAAACAAGATGGAGAAGTAAAAGGAAATAGAGTAAGAGTAAAAGTAATTAAAAACAAAGTTGCTCCACCATTTAGAGAAGCAGAATTTGATGTTGTATATGGAGAAGGAATTTCAAAAGCAGGAAATATCTTAGATATGGCTGTAAACATGGATATAATCGAAAAGAGTGGTTCTTGGTTTAGTTATAATGGAGAAAGAATTGGACAAGGTAGAGAAAATGTTAAGAAACTATTACAAGAAAAACCAGAAATGCTTGCAGAAGTAGAAGAAAAAGTAAGAGCAAACTTTAAAAAAGGATTTGAAGAAAGCTTAGGAGAAGAAATTCCAGAAATAGATGATGATGAAGAATAATTTTTTTAAAATTTACTAATTAAAATAAAATCATAAAATTTATAAATCCTTGGTGTCGCAACTTCCATATTAAAAATACTGGTATGTAAGTTGCTCCAGTCGCCCTGCGCTACGCTACGGTTGGTTGCTTACGCGGATTTTAAATTTTATGATTTTATTATATAGGGGAAAATATATTATGTATAATTTAGAAGAATTCGATAATGCAAAAACAAAAGTGTTAAAATATGTGTTATATAAAAAAAGAAGCGAAAATGAAATTAGAACAAAATTTGCTTTAACCATAGAAGAAAATTTATTAGAAGATGTAATAGAATATCTAAAAGAAGCTAAATATATAGATGATACAGTATATATAGAAAGAACAATAAATGAAATAATGGCTTTAAGAAATCTTTCAATGAAAGAAATTAAATATAAATTATTTGCAAAAGGTTTAAATAAAAGCCTAATAGAAGATTATTTTTATGAACACAAGGAAGAGCTAGAAGAATACGAAAAAAAATCATCCCAAAACATAATCTATAAAAAATCTTCTTCAATGGATAAAGAAGAAATTAAAATTTATCTATTGAAAAAAGGATATAAAAGTGATATTATAAATTCGGTTTTATTAGATTAAGTACTTATAAAAATATGTTAAAATCGTTCGTCCTTGTTGTCACGACCCTCCGTATTTTAAAACTACTAGTGCGTCGGGTCGCTTCACCGCTCCGCTGCGCTACGCCTACGCGTCCTCACTCATTTTTAACATATTTTTTATATATCAATGAAAGGAATTTTAATTATGTCACTGCTAACAATGGAAACAAAACAATATGCAATTAAAATAGATAAGTTCGAAGGTCCGTTAGATTTGCTATGTCACTTAATAGATGTAAATAAAATGGACATTTATGATATAAATATAAATCAAATAACAGACCAGTATATAAAATACTTGAATGAAATGGAAAAAATGAATTTGGAAATTGCTAGTGAGTTTTTAGTTATGGCATCTACTTTGTTATATTTAAAATCTAAAAAGCTATTACCAAAACAACAAGAAGAGGAAGAAGAACTGACTGAAGAAGAACTTATTCAAAGAATTATAGATTACAAAAAATACAAAGAAATAAGTACAAAATTAAAACAAAATTACATGGAATATTGCAATAGAGTTTTTAAAGGCCAAGAAGAAATAGATTTACCAAAGCAACAAGTTGACTTTAACTATAATGCAGATTTAATACCAAATCTATATAGAGATTTACAAAAAAGAACAAGTGAAAGAATAAATGTAAATGCTAAAAATATTGAAAAAATAGCACTCGTTGAGAACTACTCAGTCTCAAGTAAAGTAAAAGAAATGTATAAAACACTAATAAAACAAAAAAGATTCATTTTCAATAAATTATTCTCAATAAAAAAACGCAATAAACAAGAAGTTGTAACAGCATTTAGCGGATTGCTTGAAATGAGCAGAAGAAGCAAAGTTGAAACAACGCAAGAAGAACTTTTTGGAGATATAACAGTAGAAAAGAAAAAAAGAGCTTAAAAATAAAAATAATGGAAAAACTAATAAAAGCGGAGGCGATTATATTGGTTTTTCTTTTTATTTTGCTAATTTTATTTTTAATAGTACTAACATTAAAAATAAAAATTGAAATACATAATGTGAATTTTACACTGCATGAGCCACAAAGTGATTTAATTAGCAATATGGAAAATAATTCTAAAAGAAGAATTTTTAATATAAAAGATAACTACAAAATAAAAATTTCATTTAAAATATTGGGATTTTTGCAAATATTTTCAACCAAAATAACAAGGAAAAAGATAGACAAAATCAGTAAAAAAATAAAAAAATTAAATATAAAATCACGTTTCAAATCTTTTAATAAAGACACATCTTTGCTTGATACAAGAAAGATAATAGAAAATTTGAATTTCAAAATAAAAGAATTCAATTTAAAAGCTAAAATAGGTTTAGATAGCATAATGCTTTTAACATATATAATTCCTGTTTTGAGTACAATAATCTCAATAATATTAGTCAAGAAAAAAGTCAAAATAAAAAAACAATTTTACCAGATTAAACCAATATATAATAGGCGGAAATTTATTAAATGTTGAATTTGATGGTATATTTGAACAAAAATTGATACATATTATAAAAGTAATATATATCATAAATAAAAAGAGGAGAGTGGAGAAAAATGACAGAACATCCAATAGAAGGGCTTATGGTTACAGCTATGAATAGTATTCAAGATATGGTTGATGTAAACACGATTATAGGTGAACCGATACATGCAGGTAATAATATAGTTATAATACCAATTTCAAAAGTAACTTTTGGATTTGCAGCAGGAGGAAGTGAATTTAGTGATGAAACTTTAAATGAATACAATAAAAAAGACAAGGAAGAGCAAATAAATTATAGATTGCCTTTTGGTGGCGGTGCTGGAGCAGGAGTTGCAATAAATCCAGTTGCATTCTTAGTAATAAATAATAATAATGTTAAGCTTATGCCAGTAAACCATTCATCAGCAATAGACAAACTATTAGACTATGTTCCAGACTTATTTGAAAAAGCATCAAAACTTATGAGTAAGTGCTTAGAAGACAAGAAAGAAAAAACAACCGAAATTTTGAATCAAATGAAAGAAACAGAAAAAGATATAAAAGAAAATATTTTAAACAAAGATACTAAAAAAGGTAAAGTTAAGAAAATAAGTATTGAAAAAAATATTAAAAGACCAGAAAAAACAAATTTAGAGTATGAATTTGAGTATGAAAATAATAAAGATGATAAAGATGAGGGATTTCAGTTTGAAATTGATGATGAGTAAAAATAAAAACCAAGTAATGTTGCAATTACTTGGCTTTTGGTGTAGATGGAAAACGATATACCTCATTTTTATCTCTTGAATTGCCTAATTTATTAGTGTTTGCAAATTTTTATATTAAATATGTACAGTCAAAGTACAGTAACGGGAATTTTATTTAGATTTCCTGTGTGAAGTTTGTTCTATTGATGGTGGTAATCAATATACAAAAATTGGTGGAAATTTTGAATATATTAATTGTATAAATGAAAATGGCACAGAAGAGCCATTAAAAAGATAATACTAATGTAATTAAAGCAGAAAAACGAGCATTTAATAATAAATAATCATAAATATATATTCAAGCACTTCAAATTGAGGTGTTTTTTAGTTTAGCATTACTGCACAATATTGCAAGTTAAATTTGCGAAAATCTACATAATATGGTATAATAGAATTGTATAGGTAAACACCATACAATAAAAAAATTTTTGGAGGTCGAACATTATGACAAACATCAAGGCAAAGGCAACAGAGGCTATTCGCAACGGCAAGGAAATCTTCATTCATAAGGCTATAGGCGAAGTTCGTGAGAACTGCGTTTACGCCACTACCATCGAAGAAGTTCCCACATTTCTGCTGGAGGATGGTGCTGTTACGGTTAATTCCGATGGCTCTATCACACTCTATGCAGTTGAATCTCCTGCAACACGTCAGTTTCCCGTCTATGTTTGTTGGGAAGAAGTATCTGCTGAAAATGCAGACAAAGTTCCTGGCAAATATGGTAGCTGGTCGAAGGACAACGGCGACACCACCCTCAAGGTAGTAGACGGAAAATGCTACAATCTGCCCTCAATGGTAAAAGCAACCCTCATCACTGAGGTTGTTCCTGAATGGGTTATTGCAGCAGGCTTCCCTGTAAACCATAATGGTAATACTTGGGAGCTCACTCGTACAGACTGGGGCGGCGAAGTTCGTGTTGGAACTATCGGTAAGGCACTGTGGTGCCAGTATGGAGAAGGAGATGTCAATATCCTTGCCCTGACAGAAAAGTCTGCTTCGGAATACATTGTCTCCCTCAACGGAGAAGATGTGGGAGTACTGACTGATCTGGCTTAAGTCTCATCTCCAAATCCTAATCTAATAGTTTCATTAGCTAATGGTTAGGTTGAGCGCTCCCCATAGGAGCGCTTTTCTTTTTTTGATTTTTTTCTTAATTGGATTACGAGAGATAAAGCAAAAGCACCCCGAAGGTGCTTTTATTAACTAGCTTTTCTTAGCTTTGCAAGTTTTTCTTCTTGTTTCTTTATTGATTCTCCATAGTAGCTTTCTAATTTTTTTAATTTTTCAATAGGTAAGTCATATAGTAATTTAGGATTACTTTCTAATTTATCTAAAAATTCTTCTCTCTTCATTTCATTTATATAGTCATTATTAGTTTCAACCCTTATATTTTCTTCAAATTTCTTTTTCCTATTGTCCTCTTTTTCAAATTTAGTTTGAACTTTAATTCTTTCTTCATTATTGTTATCTATTTCTTCTTTAAAGAAGAATTTTCTAAAAAAATTCTTTATTTTTCCAAATAAATTATTATCTTGTTTAACTGGTAAATTACTATTCATAGTTAGTCTCCTTAATTAATCATCAAATTCGTGTAAAATTTCTGATTTTCTTTGTTCTTCCATAGAAATTTCGTTCATAATAACTCTTCTTTTATTAGCCAAAGCCATAATTCTTTGAACTATAGAATTTTTTTGACGTAATTCATCTCTTTGTGCAGTTAATGTAGATACTTCTTGTCCTAAAGAGCTCTCTACTAGATTTTTTTCTTCATCTGATAATCTTGCTAAATCCTCTGGTATTGGATTGCTTATTATTTGTGAAACTATATTTCTTCGTATTCCTTCAATATTTCCAATTCCTTGTTGCTCAATTGCTGGAATTATTTTTTCATCAACATATTCAGGATCATGTATTGCTACCAGTATATCTCCATATCCTTTTAACGCTGGATAAAACTCTTCGCCCTGAGTTATAGAATCAGATAAATTTCTTGCAGTTTTAATACCACGTTCTAAGAAAAAATCTTTTACTCTGCCATTATATACTTGTTCTAATTCTTCTTCATTTACTTCAATTCCAGCTACCTCAAATATTGGCCTAACAAATAACAAATCTGCTTTTGCTTCTTTCCAGCCTATTAATTCACTTGGCATGTGTTGATGTTTTTTCTCTCTAGAATTAAATTTCTTAACATTGTCTTGAACCCATCCATCATGAACATGGAACAAAGTATCCATAATTAAATTATTAACCAATGCTTTATTTGTAATTATACTTTGGCCATTTGTTTTTGGGTCTAATCTATGTGACATTTCATTATTATCTCTAAGCCAATCTATTATTTTGCTTTGTCCACCATTATAAATAAATGTTGATAATTCAGATACATCTTTGTCTGATAATCCAAGTGAACTTTTTATTCCTTCAATAGCATAATCCATTGAACCTTTAGCATATACCTGTGAGTCTATTTCTTCAAAAGATTGCTCTAAAATATTTTTTTGTGCTTCTTCTTCTGATAATCCATTCCAATTCATTAAAGCATGTTTTGCAACTTGATAATAAGGTATATTTAATTTTTCGTTATTTAGTATTTGTTTACTAAGTGAATCACTTGTTTCAGAATCTTTTTTAGTTTTTTCAATTTCACTTAATATTGATATTGCTACATCCTTAACTTTATTTCTAAAACTTGATTTTTCGCCCCAATACTCTAAAAAGCCATAATCCCTATACCATCTATCATTTCTAATATAATCCATACTTTCTATAATTGCTTTTTTATAATCACTATTTTCTAAGGAGTTAATTATTCTATCAAGAAAATTAAAACTATATTCTGCACGTATTCTTTCACAAGAATCTCCAGGATGTTCCTTATCAAAAAAATCCAGTCTATCTATAACATCTCTATAACTCATTGTTAATACAGTCAGCTTTTGTTCATCTGTTTCTAAATGCTCTCCTAATTGTCCAATAACATCACAAACTTCTCGTATAGCATAAATATTTTTGAAATCAATTTCATTGTTTCCGTCTTTTAATCTTCCTTTGTCTGCCAGTTTCCCTGCATATTTCCACAACTTCCTACAGTTGTCTAAAATCTCTTCAGAAGAATAGTTCCCTTCTGAAAGATCTTTTGCTATTTTTTTAACTTCTGCTTTTGATTTTACTTCATCACTCATATTATATTCTCCTCAAATTCTTATACTTATTATTATATATCACAAAATTAGAAAAATTACAACAATATAGCTCTTTCAAATACTTATATAATAAAAATTTAATATTGTTGTAATATTTCTGTAATGTTTGTAATATTCTATTATCTACAAAAATCTTTTTCTAGAAATTCATCGTGTTGTTCAGTTAGTCTGTTATTTACCACTGCTAATCTTAATAAAGTTCGTATATTTTCTCATTTCATATATTTTCTACATGCTTTTGATGTGAAGTATACATACTTTTAAAAAAATGTTAATATTCAGACGATTTTAGGCATAAAAAAAGTAGGTACAAAGTACCTACTTTTTTGGTGCAGATGGCCGGAATCGAACCGGCACGGTTTATTCAACCGCAGGATTTTAAGTCCTGTGCGTCTACCAGTTCCGCCACATCTGCATGTCATTATTTGAACTGGTTTGTCCTAACGACAATTGTTATTATAATATCATTAAAAACATTTGTCAATACAAAATTTAAAAAAATTTTAAAAAGTTCAAAAAAAATTTAAAAAATTGTAAAAAGTACTTGATTTCATTAGCCTTTTTTGTTATAATAGTTTGCGTATTAATCACACAAACGGAGTCAGAAGGGAAGTGCCTAGAAAATAGGTCCTGATAGATGTTGAAATTTGTGGGTGAAATAACAAAAAAGGGAGGAATTAAAAATGGCAGTAGTTGCAATGAAACAATTACTTGAAGCTGGTGTTCACTTTGGACATCAAACAAGAAGATGGGATCCTAGAATGGCTGAATACATATTCCAAGCTAGAAACGGAATCCACATTATCGATTTACAAAAAACATCTAAAAAATTAGATGAAGCTTATGATTTCATAAAATCACAAGCAGAAGAAGGAAAGAAAGTTCTATTCGTAGGAACTAAAAAACAAGCACAAGAATGCATGAAAGAAGCAGCAATCAAGTGCGGAATGTATTACATTGACCAAAGATGGTTAGGTGGAATGCTAACAAACTTTGGAACAATCCAAAAAAGAATTCAAAGATTAAAAGACTTAGAAACAATGCAAGAAGATGGTACATTTGATGTACTACCTAAAAAAGAAGTTATTCTATTAAAGAAAGAAATGGAAAAACTAGAAAAGAACTTAGGTGGAATTAAAGAAATGACAGAACTACCAGGAGTTATATTCTTAGTAGATCCTAAAAAAGAAAGAATAGCTATATTAGAAGCTAGAAAATTAAACATACCAGTTGTTGGTTTAGTAGACACAAACTGCAATCCAGAAGATGTAGATTACTGCATACCTGGAAACGATGACGCAATCCGTGCAGTAAAATTAATAGCAGATGCTATGGCGGACGCTGTAATTGAAGGAAATCAAGGTGAAAGCTTTGAAAGAACTCAAGAACAAGATGTAGAAGAAGAAATCGAAAGCATGGAACAAGTTGTTGCAGCTGAAGAAGAATAATAATAAAACAATAATCGTCGGCAGAAAACGTATTTTGGCGACGATTATTTAAAATAAGGGAGGAATTATAAAATGGTATCAGCAAGTTTAGTTAAAGAATTAAGAGAAAAAACAGGTGCAGGAATGATGGACTGCAAAAAAGTTTTAACAGAAACAGATGGAGATATGGAAAAAGCTATAGACTTATTAAGAGAAAGAGGAATAGCAAAAGCAGCTAAAAAATCAGGAAGAGTTGCAGCAGAAGGATTAGTTGAAGGATATATTTCAGCTGATGGAAAAATCGGTGCAATAGTAGAAGTTAACTCAGAAACAGACTTCGTTGCTAAAAATGAAGAATTCAAAACATTTGTAGCAGATGTTGCAAGACAAGTTGTTGAAAAAAATCCTGCAACAGTAGAAGACTTATTAGCACAAGAATCAATAGCAGTAGCTGGTAAAACAGTTAACGAAGTTTTAATAGAAAAAATAGCAACAATTGGTGAGAACCTAAACATTAGAAGATTTGCTAGATTCGAAGCTGAAGGATTAGTTGAAAAATACATCCATGGAGACGGAAAAATAGCAGTTCTAGTAAACATGAAAAAAGGAACAAACGAAGTTGCAAAAGATTTATGTATGCAAATAGCAGCAGCTAGAGCAGAATTTGTAACAAGAGATCAAGTCCCAGCTGATAGAGTAGAAAAAGAAAAAGAAATTCTAAAAGCTCAAACAATGAATGAAGGTAAACCAGAAGCTATTGCAGAAAGAATAGTAGAAGGAAGAATAAACAAATTCTACGGAGAAATCTGCTTAGTAGAGCAAGAATTTGTTAAAAATCCAGACATCAAAATAGAACAATTATTAAAAGAAAAAGATGCAGAAGTTGTTGAATTTGCAAGATTCGAAAAAGGTGAAGGAATCGAGAAAAAAGAAGAAAACTTTGCTGAAGAAGTTATGAATCAATTAAAATAATTAAAAAATGAAAAAAATGGTAGGAAACCCTACCATTTTTTTTATTTTTATGATACAATGGCAAAGAATACAAATTTTAAATGTAAAAAAGGAGAGAAAATTATGGATTTTACAAGTGTGAAAGATAGAATGGAAAAAACAATTAGTGTATTTACAGAAAAATTATCAGAGGTTAGAGCAGGTAGAGCAAACCCAGCAATTTTAAACAAGGTTAAAATAGATTATTATGGAACACCAACACCAATCAACCAAGTTGCAGGTGTATCAGTTCCAGAAGCTAGATTAATAGTTATTCAACCATGGGATGCAAGTGTTTTAAAAGAAATAGAAAAAGCAATATTAGCATCAGATATAGGAATTAATCCAAATAATGATGGAAAAGTAATAAGACTAGCTTTCCCTGAATTAAATGAAGAGAGAAGAAAAGAATTAGTAAAAGAAATTAAAAAAATGGCAGAAGACGCAAAAGTAGCTGTTAGAGGCGTTAGAAGAGATGGCTTAGATGAAGCTAAAGCTAAACAAAAAAATAGCGAAATAACAGAAGATGAATTAAAAGCTGCTGAAACAGAAATTCAAAAAATTACTGACAAATATGTAGAAGAAATTGATGCAATTCTTGCTAACAAAGAAAAAGAAGTAATGTCTATATAAGGAAGAGTAGAAATGGATTTTAAAGAAAGCTTAAAAGAATATCAAAATATTGTAAATAGTCAATTACAGAAGCATGTAAGGAAAGAAGAATGCCCAGAGAGTGTTTTGAATGCATCTATGGAATATAGTTTGATGGCAGGTGGAAAAAGGCTTAGACCTATTTTAGCAATTGCAACTTACAAATTGTTCAAAAATGATTACGAAAAGATTATGCCTTATGCAATTGCATTAGAAATGGTACATAACTTTTCACTAATTCATGATGATTTACCTGGAATTGATAATGATGATTTTAGACATGGAAAGCCTACAAACCATAAGCAATTTAACGAGGCAACCGCAATTCTTGCTGGAGATGGACTTTTAAATGGTGCATTTATCGTAATAAGTGAAGATTTGAAAAATAGTAATTCGCAAGATTTGCCCAATAAATTACAAGTGTTTAATGAATTTACAATTGCAATTGATAGGATGATTGCAGGTGAATATGTTGACACGGAATTTGAAGGAAAAGCAATAACTGATGAATTATTAGAATACATTCATAAAAACAAAACAGGAGCATTTCTAAAATATTCTGTTAGAATGGGAGCAATTCTTGCTAATGCTGAAACTGAAAAAATAGAAAAGCTTACAAGATACGCAGAAAACATAGGCTTAGCATTCCAAATAAAAGATGATATTTTATCAGAAGAAGGAGACGAAGCTGTTTTAGGTAAGCCTGTTGGAAATGATAAGGAAATGGGCAAATGCACATATGTTTCTAAATATGGTTTGCAAGGCGCAAAAGACATTTTAGACAAAATAACAAATGAAGCAGTCGAAATAGTAAAAGAATTCGAAAATAGCGAGTTTTTACAAGAACTAGCAAAATATATAAAAAATAGGAATAAATAGGGAGTAACGAAATGGTTGATAAAGAAAATATGCCGAGGCACATAGCAATAATAATGGATGGAAACAGAAGGTGGGCAAAGGCAAAAGGAAAACCGGCAAATTTTGGACACAAAGAAGGTGCAAAAACATTAGAAAAAATAGTAAGATATGCAAATAAAATTGGACTAGAATATATTACAGTTTACGCATTTTCTACAGAAAACTGGAAAAGAGCAGAAGAGGAAGTAAAAGCTTTAATGTTTTTATTCCAAACATATTTAAATGATTATTCAAAAAGAGCTGATAGTGAAAATATTAAATTACAATTTTTGGGAGATAGAGAAGCACTTTCTAAACAAATGCAAAAAAGCATGAAGGTTTGTGAGGAAAGAACTATAAATAATACTGGAGTAACGTTTAATATTGCAATAAATTATGGCGGAAGAGATGAACTAATACATGCAATAAAGAAAATTGCAACACAGGCAAAAGAAGGTAGTTTACAAATAGAAGAAATAAATGAAAAAATGGTTTCTAAAAATTTATATACACAAGATATGCCAGATCCAGATTTAATAATAAGAACAAGTGGAGAAATGCGTTTAAGCAATTTCCTATTATGGCAAGTGGCATACTCAGAATTTTTATTTGTAGAAAAAAATTGGCCAGACTTTTCAGAAGAAGACCTAGACAAAGCAATCGAAGTTTATCAACATAGAACTAGAAAATTCGGAGCAAATTAAAAGAAAGGAACAAGAATAATTATGAGTAAAAGATTGATTTCAGCACTAATCTTATTTCCAATTGTACTATTCATATTTTGGATTGGAAATAAATATATAGGAGATGTATTATTCGCATTTGTAGCATTTTTAAGCATAGATGAATACTTTAACGCAATATCAAAAGTATCAAACCCTGTCAGATGGATAGGATATTTAAGTTGTTTAAGTATAGCATTTATTCACTTAATACCAGATGGATGCATAACAACATATGCGATATTAGCCTTACCAGTAATTTTAATAATTCTTTTTGCACAAGTAGTAGCAACAGAAATGAAAACATCATTTAAAGACATAGCATATACATTTTTAGGAATATTCTATGTTGTATTCTTTACAATGTTCCTAGCTTTAATATTTGGAATGGAAAAAGGAAGAGTATTGATATGGTATGCATTACTTTCAGCTTGGGGTAGTGATGTATTTGCATACTTAATTGGAAAATTCTTTGGAAAACATAAATTTAGCAAAGTAAGCCCTAAAAAATCAATTGAAGGATGTATTGCAGGAGTCGTAGGAGCTGTAGGATTATTATTAGCATTTACATATTTTGCAAATACATATTGGGGCTTAAATGTAAATTATGGATATATAGCTTTAATAGGAGTTGCATTAAGTTTATTAGGTCAAATTGGAGACTTTGCAGCATCATCAATAAAAAGATATGTTGACATCAAGGATTACAGTAACCTAATACCAGGACATGGTGGAATGTTAGACAGAATAGATAGTTTAATATTTTTGGCACCATTTGCATATGTTTTATTAAGTCTTATTTAAAAAAATACTGCTTTTGCAGTATTTTTTAAAACGTAACAAAAGAAATGAAAAAGGAGGCAAACATGGCATTTGTAATCTCAGCACTAAAAATAATAGTGCTATTAGGCTTTCTAGTTTTTATACATGAAGGTGGCCATTTCTTAATGGCAAAAATATGCAAGGTTAAAGTAAATGAATTTGCTATAGGATTTGGACCTAAAATATGGCAAAAACAAGGTAAAGAAACAAAATATGCCTTAAGACTAATACCATTAGGCGGATTTGTAAGCATGGAAGGAGAAGATGAAGCATCAGAAGAGGAAGGATCATTTTCGAAAGCAAGTATTCCTAAAAGGTTAGCAATAGTATTTGCAGGCCCAATTGTGAACATAGTATTTGCAATTGTTGTATTCTTTATTTTAGCGGTAATATTTTCAATGAACTCAACTGGCGATTTTGGAGCATCAATACAATTTGCTTTTGAAAGAACAGGCGGATTCTTAGGTTCAACATTTGAAGGATTAGCAAAATTATTTACAGGAAATATTGGCTTAGACCAAATGATGGGACCGGTTGGAATATCAGAGGTTGTGGCACAAACATCAGGATTATTTGAATTTATAAATATGATGGCAATTATATCACTTTCTTTAGGAATTACAAATTTACTTCCAATACCAGCATTAGATGGTGGAAAAATTCTATTGTTAATAATAGAAGCAATTAGAAGAAAGCCATTAAGTCAAAAAACAGAAATGAATTTGCAATTGTTAGGCTTCGGGTTTTTAATAATGTTATCAATTTTAGTAACATATCATGACATTACAAGAATAATTTAATTATTATATTCATAAACCTAAGAATATTGTTTTTACGAACGCTGTGGGGACCGACAAATTAGAAAGCCTTATAAAAAAAGTTTTGGAGAACTTTTTTATATAGGCTTTCTTATGCAGTTGGGGGAGAGTAAAAACAATATATCTTAGGTTTAATGTTATATTTAATAAAATTTTTATAAATTCCCTTTTAAAAAAAAGAAAAATGGTATACAATATAGAAAATTGTCAAAATGAGAGGAGCAAACTTAATGATAAAAAAATGGCAAATATATGATGCAAACGTAGAAGAAATAGAACAAATATCAGAAAAATATAAAATAAATAAACTATTAGCAACAATTCTTTCAAACAGAGGAATAAACACTCAAGAAAAAATAGAATTGTTCTTAAATCCCAAAAGAAATGACTTTCATGATCCTTATGAAATGCCAGACATGGAAAAGGCAGTTGAAAGAATAATTCAAGCAAAAGAAAACAATGACAAAATAATCATTTATGGCGATTATGATGTTGACGGAATAACAAGTATTACAGTATTAAAAAGCTTTTTAAAAGATATTGGAATAGAAGCTGCATATTACATACCAAATAGACTAAACGAAGGGTATGGGTTAAATATACCAGCTGTAGAAAAAATAGCGCAAGATGGCTACAACCTAATGATAACAGTAGATTGTGGGATAACATGCATAGAAGAAATAAATAGAGCAAATGAATTAGGAATGGATGTAATAGTTACAGACCACCACGAAGTTGGAGATGAACTCCCAAATGCAATGGCTGTTGTAGATTGTAAAAGAAAAGATAATAAATATAAATGCAGAGACTTAGCAGGGGTTGGAGTTGCATTCAAGCTTTCACAAGCTTTAGCAATGAAACTTGGAATAGATGAAAAAGAATATTTAAAATACCTGGATATCGTATGTATTGGAACAATTTCTGATATAGTTCCACTAGTAGATGAAAATAGATTAATTTCAAAATTGGGACTAATGTTAGTAAATCAAACAAGAAATATAGGTTTACAAGCAATATTAAAACTATCAGGTTACAAAAACATAGATTCAACAGCAATATCATTCGGAGTTGCTCCAAGGTTAAATGCATGTGGAAGAATGGGACATGCTGATGAAGCATTAAAATTGTTTTTATCCCAAAACATATATGAAGTTAATCAAATTGCCAATACATTAAATGAATACAATAGAACAAGGCAAGATATAGAAAAATCAATATATGAATCAGCATTAAAACAAATAGAAGAACAAAAATTGAATGAGAATAAGACAATTGTAGTATCTGGGGAAAACTGGCATCATGGAGTAATAGGTATAGTATCATCTAAAATAACTGAAATGTACTTCAAACCAAGTATTTTGCTATGTATAGAAGATGGAGAAGCTAAAGGCTCTGGAAGAAGTATTCCAGGTTTTGATTTACACGAAGCATTGCTGAAATGTCAAAATAGTTTAGAAAGATTTGGTGGCCATTCAATGGCAGTTGGATTAACATTAAAAGAAGAAAAAATCCCAGAATTTGCTAAAAATCTGGAAAACGAAGCTACACAAGCACATATAGAAGAAATAATTCCAATAATAAAGATTGATGCAAAAATAAACTTAGAAGAAGTAAATAGGCAAATGGTTGAAAGCATTAAGATGCTAGAACCATTTGGAGAAGCCAATAAAATGCCAGTATTTGCATTTAAAAATCTAAAAATTGATTCAATAAGAGCACTTTCAGAAGGAAAACATTTAAAACTTACATTAAAGGATAATAATGCAATTGTAAGTGCTATAGGTTTTAATATGGGAGAATTAGCAGAAGAGTATAGAATTGGAGATAAAATTGATGTTGTTGGAAATTTAGAAATTAATTCATTCAATGGAGTAGACAATATACAAATCAATTTAAAGGATGTAATGAGATCAATATAAAAAAGTCGGGAAGTGAATTTTATGGAGAACAAAGAAATAACAGTTCAAGATATAATCGCAAAAAGAAAAGAACACTACAGAAAAGTAGATAGTAAATTAATAATGAAAGCATTTAATTATGCAGACGAAATGCACAAAGACCAAAAAAGAAAGTCAGGAGAACCTTATATAATTCATCCTCTAAATGTTGCATATATATTAGCAGAACTAGGGCTAGACGAAGCTACAATATGTGCAGCTCTTCTTCATGATGTTGTAGAAGATACAGGAGCAACAAATGAAGATATAGTTAAAAAATTTGGAGAAGAAATTGCTCAAATGGTTGCAGGCGTAACAAAATTGAGTAATATACAATTCGCATCTGTTGAAGAACAACAAGCAGAAGATTATAAAAAAATGTTCCTTGCTATGGGAAAAGATATAAGAGTAATTTTAATAAAACTTGCAGATAGACTTCATAACATGAGAACACTTAAACATTTAAAAAGAGATAGACAAATAGCAATTTCAAGAGAAACAATGGATTTATATGCTCCACTTGCAAATAGATTAGGTTTGTATTCTTTAAAATGGGAATTAGAGGATTTGGCTTTTAAATATTTATATCCAGAAGAATATCATGAAATTGTTGAAGGAATAAACAAAAAGAGAGAAGAACGTTTGCAATTTTTAAATAAAATTACAGAAAACATAAAGGCTCAATTGAAAAAACAAAGAATTGATGCAGAAGTTACAGGAAGAGCAAAACACTTATATAGTATTTACAAAAAAATGCAAAGAGATAATAAAACATTAGACCAAATTTATGATCTATTTGCATTAAGAATTCTAGTCAATTCAGTAAAAGATTGTTATGCAGCTTTAGGAGTTGTGCATGAATTATATAGCCCAATGCCAGGAAGATTTAAAGACTATATAGCAGTTCCAAAAACAAACATGTATCAATCAATTCATACAACACTACTTGGAGAAAAAGGAACACCATTTGAGGTGCAAATTCGTACATGGCAAATGCATAGAATAGCAGAATATGGTATCGCAGCACACTGGGCATACAAAGAAGCAAGTTATTTAGGAAGAAAACAATCTGTAACCGTTGAAACAGATAAATTATCTTGGCTAAGAGAAACTTTAGAGTGGCAAAAAGAAATAGAAGATCCACAAGAATTTTTAAAAACTTTAAAAACAGAATTATTTGAAGATGAAGTTTATGTATTTACACCAAAGGGAGCGATAAAAGTACTTCCAAGTGGAGCAACACCAATAGATTTTGCATACAGTATACATGAAGAAATAGGGCATCATATGACAGGATGTAAAATAAATAGTAAAATGATGCCAATTGTAACACAATTAGAAAGTGGAGATATAGTAGAAGTTATAACATCAGATAATTCAAAAGGACCAAGTAGAGATTGGGTTAAATTTGTAAAAAGTACAAAAGCAAAAAATAAAATTCAAGGATTCTTTAAAAAAGCTCAAAAGGCTGAAAACATTGAAAAAGGAAAAGAACTAATAGAAAAAGAAATTAAGAGACTTGGCTTTTCACATGCTGCTTTATTTAAAACTGAATACTTAGAGCCAGTAATGAACAAATATAGATATAAAAATCAAGACGAAATGTTTGCAGCAGTTGGATTTGGAGCAAATTCTGCTGTAAAAATAATTGCGAGAATGCTTCAAGAATACAAAAAGGCACATGAAGAAGAAGATATTGAAGAAAAAATCGAAGAGTTAAAAACAACAAGATTTACAAAAGGAAAACGCTCAGATTCTGGAGTTATAGTAAAAGGAATAGACAACTGCTTAGTAAAACTTTCAAAATGCTGTAATCCATTGCCAGGAGATGAAATTGTAGGATATATTACAAGAGGTAGAGGCGTTTCAGTTCATAGAAAAGATTGTGTTAATATAAATGATTTATTGTCAGAAGAAAATAGAATGATAGATGTTGAATGGTATAATCAAGATGAATCATTTTATAATGTTGATATTGAAGTGCTTTCAAATGATAGAAGCGGCTTATTAATGGATATTCTAAAAGAAATTGGAACAACTAAAGCTAAAATTATGGGAGTAAATACTAAAACAACTAAAGAAAAAATTGCTATAATCGACGTTACACTTGAAGTTGATAGCTTAGACGAATTGAACAAAGTACTAAAATCTATTAGAAAAGTTAATAGTGTTTATGAGGTCCACAGAAAAAAATAAAATTCTTTTACAAGTTTAGAAAGGAAGAAGATAAAATGATTCTAAAAGAACTAAAAATCGATACCTGGAAAGGCAGCGATACAAATTGCTATATAATATTGGACGAAAAAAGCAGAGAAACTCTTGTAATAGATCCGGCAGGTGATATAGATCGAATAGAAGAAATGCTAAAAATATTAGATGGGAAATTAAAATATATATTTTTAACACATTGTCACGGAGATCATATTGGAGGAGTTACAGAATTAAAAAACAGATGGGGTGGGAAAATACTAATTCATAGAGATGATGCAGAAGGGCTAAATAATGCAGACATAAATTTGTCAGGTTATATAGGCTTGCCAAGGATAGAACTTGAGCCAGATTCAAGAATAGACGATGGAGATTTAATTCATCTTGGAGATTTAGAATTAAAAGTAATTCATACACCAGGTCATACAGCAGGTGGAACATCTTTATATATCGAAAGTGAAAAATGCATATTTACTGGAGATACAATTTTTAGAGGAACATGGGGAAGAACAGATTTGCCAACAGGTAGTATGGAAAAAATAATGAATTCAATTACGAAAAAAATTCTTGTATTACCAGATGATGTAATAATTTATCCAGGCCATGGCAAATCAACAATGGTAATTGACGAAAAGCCTATTTATTTTGAATTAAAACCAAAACTATGGTAAAATTATGAAATTAGATAAATAATCTTGACGAAAAAAGGCAATTAGTGTAATATAGAAAATGGTCAAAAAACATAATAAAAGGAGTTACTAAGGAAAATGAGTGTAAGAACTACAAATCAAATTTTATTGAATAATGATTATGATTTGCATGAAGATATAGAAAAAAACAGAGTAAATAAAGAACCAGAACCAAAAAAGAAAAAATCATGGAAACATAGAGTTAAGATTATTTTAATAATTATTTTTTCATTGATGTTGCTTGGTTCAATAGGTTTATTCTTGTTCTTTAAAACAGGTTTATTCCAAGAATACAAAGAATTATGGGTTCAAACAGCAATGACAACTATGAAACACCAATATCTAGCTACATGGTTTATGTCAGATAAAGAAATAAATGATATAATGAAAAGTTTAGAAGTTGTTAATAATGAAGATTCTGAATTAAATGTAATAGAACTACCAAAAGAGGAAGAAATAAAAGACTCTAAACCAAAAGAAAATCAAATAAATGTAGACAAAATAACTGGTAGTAATTATGTTGGTTTTGTAATGACAATTTCAGATCCATCAAAAGTTAAATTCGTGGATTCAAGAAAATCAAACATGGGAACTAAATTAAGTGAGATTTGCAAAAAACATAAAGCGATTGCAGGTATAAATGCAGGCGGATTCACAGATCCTAATGGTGGAGGAATGGGACATCAACTATGTGAGCCAACTATAATAGACAAAAAGCTATTATTTGGAAACAAAAATCAAAAAATGAGTTTAATAGCTTTAACAGAGCGTGGAGAACTTGTTTTAGGAAAATATACATATCAAGAAGCTATGAACATTGGAATTCAATCAGGATTACAATTTGGACCATATATAATAGTAAATGGACACAACCAAATTCAAAAATCAAATGCTGGTGGTTTACATCCTAGAATGGCAATTGGACAAAAGAAAGATGGAACAATGATATTTGTGTGTATAGATGGAAGACAACCAGGATACAGTATTGGAGCAACACAATTAGAATTACAAAACATATTTGAAAAATATGGAGCATACAATGCTGCAAACTTGGATGGTGGATCATCTGCAACAATGTATTATGATGGAAAAGTAATAAACAAAACATCAACTCCAATTGGAGAAAGATACTTACCAAATGCGATAATAGTGACAAAATAAGAATGAGCAATCTGGGGACACTTCCCAAAATGTACAAGCCTTGTACATTTTGGGAAGTGTCCCCAGATTGCTCGCCGTTCCTATTTTATTTATGCAATAATACAATTTTATCTCCAACTTTTTTAATAAAACCTTCTTCTTTCAAATCCCTTAATTCACGCATCATGGCGCTTCTATCAACACTTAAGTAATCAGCAAGGTTAGTTAAAGACATTTCCAGAGTAATAGTTTTACTAAAAGTTCTTGTAGAAAGAGTATTAAAATAACCTAATAATTTATCTCTAATAGTTCTTTTTGTTAATAATTCAACTCTTGTATTTAAATCAATAACCTTATTTAAAATAATTTCAGGCAATCTTTCTTCAAGTGTTCTATGAAAAGTACAATTTTTTGAACACATTGTTTTAATATCATCATATTTAAAAAACAAAACTTTAGAAGATTTTTTGGCTTCAACAAAAAATTCATTATTAGTATTTATAGTGTAAAAAATTTCTCCGAAAGCATTACCCTGTGTAAAGTGCTCAATAATAGTTTTATTACCATTATAATCATAACGAACCAAATCAGCAGAACCATCCATAAGCATACAAAATTGGTTTCTTTTTTGAATATAATTAGTAATAACTTCGCCTTTATTAAATTTTTTTATTTGAACTTTATTGCAATTTTTACTGAAATTTACCATAAATTCGTTAATATCAAAGTCTAAATTCATAAATTAACAATCCTTTCGTTGGTATTATACAACAAAATAGTTGCAAATGCAACACTTGTAATTTGAATAAAAATAGTGTATTATAATAAAAGATTGGAGAGTGAGATTTTTGATAGAATTAGAAGAAAATCTAAAAACAATAAAACAACTAAAAAGCAAAATAATAGAATTGGGTGAATCTCTTTGACGTTGCTGGTAAGAAAAAGGAACTTGAAGAATTAGAAGCAGAAACCGCTAAGGAAGGTTTTTGGACCAACAATGATAAAAAAGATGAAATTCTTGCTAAAATAAGTAGTAATAAAAAAATATGCACAACATATCAAGAATTAGAAAGCGAAGTAAACAATGTAGAAGAACTTTCAGACCTTGTAATGCAAGAATTTGATGAAGAAATAAAAAAGGAAATACTAAAAACAACAAAAAAACTTGAAAAAGATGTTGAAAAGCTTGAACTTCAAACGTTATTGTCAGGTAAATTTGATAAAAATAATGCAATTTTAACAATACATCCTGGAGCGGGTGGAACAGAATCACAAGACTGGGCAGAAATGCTTTATAGAATGTATACAAGATGGGCAGAAAAAAATGGATATGCAGTAAAAGAAATTGATTATCTAGAAGGAGAAGAAGCAGGCCTAAAAAGCGTAACATTTGAAATAATTGGAGAAAATGCTTATGGCTATATGAGGAGCGAAATGGGAGTTCATAGACTAGTTAGAATTTCTCCATTTGATAGTGGTGGAAGAAGGCATACATCATTTGCATCAGTAGAGGTTTTACCAGAAATAACAGATGACATTCAAATTGAAATAAATCCAGATGATTTAAGAGTAGACACATATAGAGCATCTGGTGCGGGTGGTCAACATATAAACAAAACATCATCAGCTGTAAGAATAACACATATTCCAACAAATATAGTTGTAGCATGCCAAACAGAGCGTTCTCAAATTCAAAATAGAGAAACAGCAATGAAGATGCTTAAATCTAAATTATTAGATTTAAAAGAAAAAGAACAAAAAGACAAAATAGAGGACTTAAAAGGTGTTCAAATGGACATAGCTTGGGGAAGCCAAATAAGGTCTTATGTATTTTGCCCATACACAATGGTAAAAGACCATAGAACAAACTACGAAGTTGGAAACGTTCAAGCGGTTATGGATGGAGAAATTGACGGATTTATAGAAAGCTTCCTTAGAAATAATTTGACAAAATAATAAAGCAAGTTTTTATAAAAAGTCTTGAAAAAAATAAAATGAATTGATATACTAAAATTAGACTAAGAATAAAAACAAAAGAAGAAATAATTCTGAGGAGGAATAAAGTGAAAAACAAAAGTGAAAATGGGATAACTTTAATAGCTTTGATAATTACAATAATAGTGCTTTTAATACTTGCAGGAGTAACAATAAGTTCTATAAATGGTAATGAGAATGTTATGGAAAAAGCAAAACAAGCAAAGGAAGATAACGAAAAAGGAGAAGAATTAGAAGCAATAAAAATGTCAGTAATATCTTCAATAGTAAATGGAAATACTGGAAAGGTAAATTTAGACGCTTTAAAAATAGAACTGAAGAAAATTCCATCAATATTTGAAGAAACCGAAGTAGATTCATTAAGTGGAAAAGCTCCTTGGACTATAACAGCAAAATCTGGAAGAAAATATGATATTACTGAAGGAGGAGAAGTATTAGACTCAACTCCAAAATTATCTGGATTATATAATGATGATGGCTATACATCATGGGAAGAGTTAAAAACTAAAGGAACAATAAATGTAGGATCTTCTGGCTATTTTAGGTTAATAAATAAAAATGAAATAAATGGAGAATTGGTTATGGGTGAAGAAGTGAAATCTTTGGAGTCTAATGCATTCAGAGATTGTACATCTTTAACCAGTGTGACAATTCCCGAAGGAGTGAAAAAAATACCACCATTTGCATTTTTTGGTTGTAGTAGTTTAACAAGTGTAGTAATACCAAATAGTGTAACGAGTATAGGAGGGGATGCATTTTATGGTTGTAGTAGTTTAACAAGTGTAGTAATACCAAATAGTGTGACAAGTATAGGAAATTATGCATTTAATGATTGTAGAAACTTAGCAAGTATAACAATACCAGATAGTGTTACAAGTATAGGAACTGAGGCGTTTTGGTATTGTAGAAGTTTAACAAGTATAACAATCCCAAGTGGTTTAACATGTTTGGAAAAAGGAACATTTGGCTACTGTAGTAGCTTAACAAGTGTAGTAATACCAAATAGTGTAACGAGTATAGGAGAGAGTGCATTTTCTAGTTGTAGTAGTTTAACAAGTGTAGTAATACCAAATAGTGTGACAAGTATAGGAAATTATGCATTTAATGATTGTAGAAACTTAGCAAGTATAACAATACCAGATAGTGTTACAAGTATAGGAACTGAGGCGTTTTGGTATTGTAGAAGTTTAACAAGTATAACAATCCCAAGTGGTTTAACATGTTTGGAAAAAGGAACATTTGGCTACTGTAGTAGCTTAACAAGTGTAGTAATACCAAATAGTGTGACAAGCATAGGAGAACAGACATTTACTGGCTGTAGTGGTTTAACAAGTATAACAATACCAGAAAGCGTGACAAGTATAGGAAAAAGTGCATTTAATGGTTGTAGGAGCTTAACAAGTGTAATAATACCAAATAGTGTAACGAGTATAGGAGAGAGTGCATTTTCTAGTTGTAGTAGTTTAACAAGTATAACAATCCCAAGTGGTTTAACATGTTTGGAAAAAGGAACATTTGGCTACTGTAGTAGCTTAACAAGTGTAGTAATACCAAATAGTGTGACAAGCATAGGAGAACAGACATTTACTGGCTGTAGTGGTTTAACAAGTATAACAATACCAGAAAGCGTGACAAGTATAGGAAAAAGTGCATTTTATATTTGTAGTAGTTTAACAACTGTAAATTATATAGGAACAGAAGAACAATGGAATGCTATAACTATAGGAAGTGGTAATGAAAGATTACAAAATGCTACCAAAAAATTTGAGAATGAACCATAAACTTATATTAAATAAAAATAGGTCAGTTTGAATTATGAAACAAGCTGACCTAAATTTTTTTAAAAAAGACTTGAAAAAAATAAAAAACATGATATAATAGTTAACAATAATACAAAAAAACAAAAACAAGGACACGGTAAATAAAACAATATCTTAAAGAGAGCCAAGGTTGGTGTGATTTGGTAAGTAAAATTTATTTATTATCACCTTAGTTAGTTGCTGTTCTGAAATAATTAGTAAGATAGCCGTAATCTTGCGTTAAAAGAAAATGAGAGAGTATAATGATAAATATTATACTAAAATAGGTGGTACCGCGGAATATATCCATTTCGTCCTAGCAATAGGATGGAATGGATTTTTTGATTGTTTTTTTTAAAGCTTTCAAAAAGCGAAAAGAAAGGGGTAAGAAAAATGTACAAAAAAGTTGAACTAAAAGAAGATGGATTTGTTGGAATGGAACATGAAGTATTTAATACTTGGAAAGAAAAAGACATAATCAAAAAAAGTCTAAACTCAAATCAAGGTAAAAGACACTTCACATTTTATGATGGACCTCCAACAGCAAACGGAATGCCACATGCAGGGCATATTTTAACAAGGGTAATGAAAGACATAATCCCAAGATATAAAGTAATGAAAGGTTACAGAGTAATTAGAAAAGCTGGATGGGATACACAAGGTCTTCCAGTTGAACTTGAAATAGAGAAAAAACTTGGAATTTCAGGAAAAGCTCAAATTGAAGAATATGGAGTAGAAAAATTCATAAAAGAATGTAGAGAAAGTGTTTTCCAATACGTAAATATCTGGGAAGAAATGACAAACAAAGTTGGTTACTGGGTTGATATGGATGATCCATACATCACTTATGAAAACAAATACATTGAATCAATTTGGTGGTGTATAAAAGAATTATGGAAAAAAGGTCTTTTATATGAAGGACACAAAGTTATGCCATATTGTCCAAGATGTGGAACAGCACTTTCATCACATGAAGTTGCTCAAGGTTATAAAGATGTTAAAGATTTAACATGTGTTGCTAAATTTAAAGTTGTAGATGGTCAAAAATTAGGAGATATGTCATTTGAAAAAGATACATATATCTTAGCATGGACAACAACTCCATGGACATTGCCATCAAACCTAGCACTTTGCTTAAACAAATCTTATGATTATGTATTAGTAAAAGCAAACATTGGTGAAGAAGACGAACCAAAATATGAAAACTACATTTTAGCAAAAGACTTGCTAGAAGCGGTTCTTAAAGAAACACCATATGATATAGTAAAAGAATTCAAAGGCGCAGAATTATTAGGAACAAAATATGAACAACTAATGCCATTTGCTAAACCAGAAGGAAAAGCATTTGTAGTAATTCATGGAGATTACGTAAATCTAGAAGATGGTACTGGAATAGTACACATTGCACCAGCTTATGGTGAAGACGATAGCTTAGTTTCTAAACAAAATGACATTGCTTTTGTAAACTTAGTTGATAAATCAGGAAAATTCGTACCAGAAGTTGAACCATGGGCAGGAAGATTTGTAAGAGATTGCAATGAAGACATCTGTAAATGGTTAGCTGAGCAAAACAAATTATTCAGCAAAGAAAAACACTTACACTCATATCCACATTGCTGGAGATGTGACACACCACTTCTTTACTATCCAAAAGAAAGCTGGTTTGTAAGAATGACAAGCTTAAGAGACAACTTAATTGCAAACAACAACAAAGTAAACTGGTATCCAGAAACAATCAAAACAGGAAGATTTGGAAAATTCTTAGAGAATGTAATAGATTGGGGAATTTCAAGAGATAGATATTGGGGAACACCATTACCAGTATGGCAATGTGAATGTGGTCACCAAGAATGTGTTGGTTCAATAGAAGAATTAAAGAAAATGGCAGTAGATTGCCCAGAAGATATTGAATTACACAAACCTTACATTGATGCAGTTCATTTAAAATGCCCAGAATGTGGAAAAGAAATGACAAGATTCAAAGAAGTTATAGATGTTTGGTTTGACTCAGGTTCAATGCCTTTTGCACAATGGCACTATCCATTTGAAAACAAGGAAATGTTTGAAAATAACTTCCCAGCACAATTCATTTCAGAAGCAATTGACCAAACTAGAGGATGGTTCTATACATTAACAGCATTAGGAACAGCATTATTTGACAAAACACCATTTGAAAACTGTATAGTTTTAGGACACGTTCTAGATGGCAAAGGACAAAAAATGTCTAAGTCAAAGAAAAACGGTGTTGATCCGCTAGTGCTTCTAGATTCAGTTGGTGCAGATGCAACAAGATGGTATTTCTACACAGGATGTATGCCATGGTTATCTTCAAGACTTTCAATCGAAAATGTTCAAGAAAGTCAAAGAGGATTCTTAAGCACATTATGGAATGTATATTCATTCTACGTGCTTTATGCAGAAATTGATAAATTTAATCCATTAGAATACAAAGATTTTGAGTCAACAAATATAATGGATAAATGGATAATTTCTAAACTAAATACATTAGTAAAAGACGTAGAAAACAAATTAGAACATTATGATATAACAAATGCAGGATTAGCATTAGATAGCTTCACAGACGAACTTTCAAACTGGTATGTAAGAAGAAACAGAGAAAGATTCTGGGCTCAAGAACTAAATGATGAAAAAATTGGAGCTTATGTAACACTATACAAAGTATTAACAACACTTGTAAAAGTTGCAGCACCATTCATTCCATTTATGACAGAATCAATTTATCAAAACTTAGTAGTTGGATTAGATAAAAATGCACCAGAAAGTGTTCATTTATGTACATGGCCAGAAGTTGATGAAACAGCTATAGATAAAGACTTAGAAACTGAAATGGACTTAGCATATAAACTAGTTAAACTAGGAAGAAGTGCAAGAAATTCAGCAAACATCAAGAACAGACAACCACTTTCAGAAATTCTAGTTTCAACAGATTCATTACCTAAATACTATGAAGACATTGTAAAAGAAGAATTAAATGTTAAGAAAATGGAACTAGGTGCAGAAATGGCAGAATACGTAAACTTCGAAATAAAGCCAAATCTACCAGTATTAGGAAGAGAATATGGTAAACTAATTCCAAAAATTAAAGAAGAAATTGCTAAGAAGAATCAAATGGAATTAGCATCAAAAGTAAAAAACGGCGGAGCAGAAGTAATTGAAAAAGATGGAACTGAAATAAGCTTAACAGCCGAAAATTTATTAGTAACAATGCAAGGAAAAGAAGGATTTGCATTTGCTGGAGAAGGAGAAATCGGTGTTGTATTAGATACACACATTACTCCAGAACTAAAAGAAGAAGGATATGTAAGAGAGGTTTTATCAAAAGTTCAAAACATGAGAAAAGATAAAGGCTTCGAAGTTTTAGATAATATCAACTTATATGTATTTGGAAACAAAATGTTAGAAGAAGTAGTGAAGAAAAACGAAGAAATGATCAAACATGATACACTTGCTGTAAAAGTTGTATATGAAGACGGAACAAAAACTGCTACAGAAACTAATATAAATGGAGAAACATTATTTATTGATGTTGAAAAAATTTAAAAAAACCTGGAATTCCAGGTTTTTTTTATTTTTTTATTGACAAAAACAAATCTTTAATAGATAATAGATATGTATAAAAATCACTATAGAAAAACATGAAAAATACGAAGGAGGAACCTAAAAAATGTACATATTTAATAGAATTACAGTAAATCCACAACTACCAAAAAGGATTGAAAAACTAAGCGAGGTAGCTAACAATTTATGGTGGTCTTGGAATACTGAATTTTTAAGGTTATTTCAAAAAATCGACAAAGATTTATGGGAAGGGTGCAACAAAAACCCTGTTAAATTCTTAAAACAAGTATCACAAGAAAAATTAGAAGAAGCATCAAAAAACATAGGATTTTTAAAGGAATATGATAGAGTTGTAGATAATTTTGATGCATATATAAATAGTAAAAATACTTGGTTCTCAAAAAATCACGCAAAAAATAAAGATGACTTAATTGCATATTTTTCAGCAGAATATGGACTAGATCAAACTATTCCAATTTATTCTGGTGGGCTTGGAATTCTATCTGGAGATCATTTAAAATCTGCCAGTGATTTAGGTATTCCATTAGTTGCAGTTGGTTTATTATATAAAAATGGATATTTCAACCAAAAGATAAATGGATATGGAGAGCAAGAAACTGAATATCATGATATAGATTTATTTGACTTACCAATAAATCCAGTAAAAGATGAAAAGGGCGAAGACTTAATTATATATGTAAAATTTCCTAAAAGAAGGCTATATTTAAAGGTTTGGCAAATAAATGTTGGTAGAGTGAAGCTATATTTGTTAGATTCAGATATCGAGAAAAATAACGAAGAAGACAGAGATGTTACATTAAGACTATATGGTGGAGATCAAGAAATGAGAATAAGACAAGAAATTGTTTTAGGTATGGCAGGTGTAAATTTGTTAAAAACACTCGGTTTAAATCCTACTGTATATCACATGAATGAAGGACATTCAGCATTCTTGAATCTAGAAATTATAAAAAATATAATTAAAGAAAAACAAGTTTCTTTTGATGTTGCAAAAGACATAGCAAGTTCAAAAACTGTGTTTACAACACATACACCAGTTCCAGCTGGAAACGATATTTTCCCAGTTGCATTAGTCGAAAAATACTTCAAAGATTTCTGGCCAAGACTTGGTTTATCAAGAGAAGAATTTTTAAAACTTGGAATGAAGCCAACTGAAGATTTAGAACCGGGATTTAATATGGGAATATTAGCTCTAAAAATAGCAGGAAAGAAAAATGGTGTAAGTAAGTTACACGGTGCTGTTTCAAGAGAACTATTTGGAGAGGTATGGCCTGAAATTGCTGCAAACGAATCTCCAATTGGATATGTAACAAACGGAATCCATACTTGTTCATGGCTTTCTCCAAGACTAAAAGAATTATATAATAAATATTTGATTCCATATTGGCAAGATAGTATGCATGAAGATAGAGTTTGGGAAAAAGTAAGAAACATTCCAAATGATAAAATTTGGGAAGCACATCAAGAGAGAAAAGAAAAATTATTAGAATTAGTAAGAAAAAGCACACAGGAAAGATTAAGAAGATCAAATTATAGCTATGATGAAATAAACGATATAGTTTCAAAACTTAATCCAAATGCTTTAACAATAGGATTTGCAAGAAGATTTGCAACATATAAAAGAGCAACTTTAATATTTAAAGATTTAGAAAGAATAACACAAATATTAAATAATCAAGACAAACCAGTTCAATTAATTTTTGCAGGAAAAGCTCACCCAAAAGATAAAGAAGGTCAAGATTTAATAAAATACATACACGATATTTCTTTAATGCCACAATTCAAAGGAAAAATATTCTTGTTAGAAAACTACAATATAGCAATGTCAAGATATTTAATAAGTGGTGTAGATGTATGGTTAAATAACCCAAGAAGACCAATGGAAGCAAGCGGAACAAGTGGACAAAAAGCATCTGTAAATGGTGTAATAAACTTCAGCGTTTTAGATGGATGGTGGGCAGAAGGCTACAATCAATACAATGGTTGGACGATAGGAACAAATGCAGAATATGATTCATATGAAATACAAGATAGAGCAGATAGCGAAAGCCTTTACTATACATTAGAAAACAAAATAGCTCCACTTTACTATGCAAAAGAAAAATGCGGATTCTCTCCAAAATGGGTTGAAATGATGAAAGAATCAATTGTTACAACAGGTGGAAAATACAGTACAGCAAGAATGCTTGTAGACTACACAGAACAACTATACTTACCATTATGTGATTTAACAAACAAATATTATCAAGATGTAGATAATGTAGCAGCATATAATAATTGGAAACATGATTTATTTAATAATTGGAAAGATATTAAAATAACTCAAGTAAACAATTTAGACAATATAACAATTGATGCTGGAAACAATATAGAAGTAAAATGTGAAGTTGAACTTCCAAATATAAATGTAGAAAACATAGAAGTTGAAGTATATTACGGTAAAATCTTGGACAATGGAGTAGTTGAAAATGTAAGCATTATTCCGATGTTCTTAGAAAAAGCAGATGAAGAAAATAGAAAATATAGTTATACTGCAAAAGTTGAACTTTCAACAGGTGGAAATTATGGCTATACATTTAGGGTAATGCCAAAACATGAAATGATACTAGAACCAACAAACTTAAATTTAGTAAAATGGATAACAAAATAAGATGGAAAAAATCGGCTTTTAAAGCCGATTTTTTTACATCACTATCAATTTATGAGTGAAATCTAAATTTCCCCAAGAATCATTGTTATAACCAATTGTATAAACATTAGTTGCCCAAATATCTTTACTTAATAAAATATCTAAATTTCTATTTTTATTATTTGAATCTATAAATTTCTTTACAGAAGTTATAATTTGAAGTTTAGGATTTGCCTTTGAAATTTCAGACAAAAGATGTTTTCCGTTTTGGTTGAAACCAAGAACTCTAACATATGGAATAGTTTTTCTAGAAACTTCAATATCTTTTTTAGTTATTCCAAGTAGGGCATATACTAAAATCCTTTGTAACCTTGTTGTTGTATATCTTTTAGATTTTATTATATTCAAAAATTCAACAATTGTATTACATGAGCTTGCAGCTTCTTTAATTGCAAATTCCAAACCTTCTGAAACATCTGGCAATTCTTTAATTTCGTTAATAGTCATTTTTCTTAAATTATAAATAATTTCTCTTTCAAAAACAGAAATATCTGGAATAGCATGTCCTGTTTTTAGGTTTTTAGCTAGAATTGCACAAGAACTTTGAGGCATTAACTTAGGTAAAATGTTAAAAGCATTATTTTTAAGCATATTTCTAATTGCTGTGCTACTAGCAATATTTCCAGTTATTTTAGTACTATTATAATCTGATTCAAATCTTCCAATAATATATGGATTGATTCTGCTTTTGTATTTTTTCAAAGCTTTTAAATATTCAATAGCTAAAATATTATTTGGAGAATTCAAGATATTTCTAATATTCTTTTGGTCGTTCAAATACATCATTAAAGCGTTTTCGCGAGCTTTTGGAAAAGACAATCCTTTTCCAAGTTCTATTGAAAGAAGTGCTTTGTATTCTTTTGGCTCATAATAAAGAATTTCAGCTAAGTGATCTAATGCACTTAAATTAGGTGTTTCTGCACCAAAAGATACATGATCAACAATTTTCAAACTATCTAAAAGTTTTATAGCTCCATCTGCAAAATTTTCTGCACTAGATGTTGCATAAAGAGTAGGTAGTTCGATAACTAAATCAACACCATTGGCTATTGCCATTTGAGCTTTTTCCCATTTATCAACTAAAGATGTAGAACCTCGTTGAGTAAAGTTTCCACTAATTACTGCAATTGAATATTCTGAGTTAGTATCTCTTTTAGATTTTTCTAAATGATACAAATGTCCATTATGAAATGGATTATATTCTGCAACAATGCCTAAAACATTTGCCATTTTTTGTAGCACCTCCTATTGTACAAATTTAAATTTATTGTTATAATATTATCACAGAATTATGAAAATTACAAGAGTTAATTATATAAATAGTTAAGCAAGAACTGCGTATTTGACAAGTTAAAACGCATTATTGTTCAATGGAAGGAGAAGATATGGAAAAGGTTACAATCTACACTGACGGAGCATGTTCTGGAAATCCAGGTCCAGGAGGCTGGGGAGCAGTTTTGTTTTATAAAGATAATAAAAAAGAAATATGGGGAAATAAAAAAGATACAACAAATAATGTAATGGAGTTGACAGCTGTAATAGAAGGATTAAAATTATTAAAATTCCCATGTGAAGTAGATTTATATAGTGATAGTGCTTACGTAGTAAATGGATTTGAAAAAGGCTGGATATATGGTTGGATAAAAAACAATTGGGTAAATAGCTCAAAAGAACCAGTTAAAAATAAAGAACTTTGGCTTGAATTATATAATTTGACAAAAACTCATAAAGTTAATTTTATTAAAGTAAAAGGGCATAGTGATAATGTTTACAACAATAGATGTGATGAACTTGCAAGAAATGCAATTAAAGAATTATAAAAAGACTATAATATATTTATTTTGAATACCGCGTAAGCGACCAACCGGAGCGAAGCGCAGGGCGACTGGAGCAACTTACATACTAGTATTTTTAAATATGGAAGTTGCGACACCAAGGTATTAAAAATAAATATATTATAGTCTATTATATTTTAATCATATTTATAGTTTTTTCTTCTATTGAATTTCGCAGCAATTTCATGAAATGACTCAGAAAGTGCACAATATTTATCTACTAAAGTTAATATGTAGCTTTCTCTATATCTAGGTAATTTAAGAGTTAGAGGCCACATATGTTTTAAAATCATATCTTTTTGTAAATCATTTAACTCCATAATTTTACAAGCATTTTCATAAGAGGTTCTAGGGTGTGTAAAAGCATGTAAGCCTTTTCTATCTGGTTGTTTTACACGCCAGTCATACAAAAATAAATCATGAACCATTGCAGCTTTTGCAGCAGAAACGTAATCTAATTTGCGTTTTTTACACATTTTGTAACAATAATAAGAAGCCTCTAAGCAATGGTCAAAAGTTGTAGTTTCATAATGTTGCCTATATTTTTTCATTTCTAGAACTTTTTCATTTTCAAGCAAAGGCTTTATAATTTCCATGAATTCTTCATCATTATATATTTTATTTAATATTTCTTCCATTAAACTCCCTCATTTGTATAATAGAATAAATTCTATTATATATAAAAATAGTTACAAACTAATTATAACATATTTTTGCTGTATTTGGCAAGAATATCAAAAAATATTAAATAGAAATATTTAACAATTTATCTATTTTTTCTGCTAAATTGGAACTGACAGGCGTAAGAGGAGAACGAGGGTTACCACAGTCAAATCCAATTTTGGAAATAGCGTATTTAATAGGTATAGGGTTTACTTCATCAAAAAGAACATTAGTTAATGGAAGATTTTCTAATTGAAGTTTAGTTGAACTTTGGGTATTACCATTAAAGAATTCATAACAAATACCATGAACTAGAGTAGGATTAATATTAGCTAAAACTGAAATTACGCCAATTCCGCCGAGAGATAAAACGGGCAGTATTTGGTCATCATTGCCAGAATAGATATTTAAATTATCTCCACATAGAGCTGCGATTTTAGCTACTTGAGATATATTTCCACTTGCTTCTTTTATAGCAACTATATTTGGAATTTTAGAAAGTTCAAAACAGGTTTCAGGTGTAATATTTACTCCAGTTCTACTAGGCACATTATACATAATAATTGGAATAGAAACAGAGTTTGCAATAGATGTGTAATATTCAATTAAGCCTTGCTGAGTACATTTATTATAATAGGGCGTAACAACAAGTAGACCATCAGCACCAAGTTCTTCGGCTATTTTTGACATCTCAATTGCTTTTTTGGTATTGTTTGAACCGGTTCCGGCAATTATTGGAACTTGTTTATTTGCAGTTTCGACAGCACATTTAATCAATTCTTTTTTCTCATCAATACTTAGTGTTGGGCTTTCTCCAGTTGTTCCGCAAACTATTATGCTGTCTGATTTATTTTCAATTTGAAATTCTATTAATCTTTTGAATTCATCTAAATTAACATTTCCATCTTTAAAAGGCGTGACAATAGCAGTTCCGCAGCCTTTAAATATAATATCTTTCAAAAAAATCCCTCCTTATAATCTAATTATATTGAGTGATTTTGTTATTATTCTTTTATACAATTAATTTCATATCATTAGGTATCAAGTGAATAAAAATATTACAATTATATTACATTTTTTTAACCTATTGCATAATTAATTAGTATTTGATAAACTAAAATAGTAAACAAAAAAGAATAGACCAAAGAGAAAAATAAGGAGGAAACAAAAGATGTTTAAAACAAATCTAAAATACAACAATCGGAATTACTTTAATGGCACTAATCATTACAATTATTGTACTTTTAATATTGTCAGGAGTAACAATAAGTGCGATAACAGGAAATGAAAGTGCAATGCAAAAAGCACAACAAGCAAAACAAGAAACAGATGCTGCAAATGAACTAGAAGAAATAAAATTAGCAGTAATAAATGCAATGGTAAATGGAATAGATGGAAATGTAAGCGCTGAAAATTTAAGAACTGCTTTAACAAGAATAATTGACAACACGAGCGGAATAACGGGAAATGGACCATGGACAGTAACAGGAAAATCAGGAACAAATTACAAAATAGATAGTTATGGACAAGTAGAAAAACTAACCTCACAATCATCAAGTAGTTTAGCACCTGGAATATATAATGAAAATAATCAAATCGTTTGGACATGGGATGAATTTTTAGGATTAGGAGTATGGAATGTAGATAGTAATGGAGTGTTGGCTCCTATAGATGATGAAACAATGGCAGGAGAAACAGCATTGGGATACGCAAGTAGAATAAAAAAGGTGGTAATTCCAGATGAGGTAACAAGCATAGGTGATAGGGCATTTTATTATTGTACAAGTTTAAGTAGTATAGAAATCCCAAGTAGTGTAACAAGTATAGGCAACTGGACATTTGCGGAATGTACAAGTTTAAGAAGTATAGAAATCCCAAGTAGTGTAACTAGTATAGGTAGTAATGCATTTCAGAACTGTACAAGTTTAAGGAGTATTATAATCCATAAAAATCATGATAGCATTTCAGGTGCTTTGTGGGGTGCACCTACTAATAGCGTGGCAATTTTTGATGATAATGTAACGCAACAGGAAATATAAGTAATCTAAAAATATATAATTATAAAATAGAAAGAGCGTAGAGCTCTTTCTATTTTACATCTCAATTCTAGGCTGATATTTCTCTAACCACATATTAACTTGGCAAAGATAAGCCATAAGTTGTGGACCAGTCATAAGTTGACCAAACCAAGGGCGTGTAAATGCATTTCCATCTGTTGATAAAATATCTAAAATATATTGTCTATTCAATAAAGTATTTATTGGTGCATTTTCATCCTGCATAATTTCAGTTAGCATACCTTTAACTTTAGCTAAATAAGAAGGGTTATGAGTTTTGGGGTATGGAGATTTTTTTCTATCTACAATTTCTTCTGGTAAAAATTTTCTAGCCACATATCTAAGCAAGCCTTTTTCTCTACCATTTAAAGCTTTCATTTCCCAAGGGATATTCCATAAATACTGAGCTAGCCTGTAATCACAAAATGGGACTCTTAATTCAAAACCATTATACATAGCCATTCTATCAGATCTATCTAAAAGAGTTTGCATAAACCAGTTCATTGTTAAATGAGAAATTTTCCTTTTTTCAACTGTTTCAATAGAATCAGTTCCTAAAAATTCAACTTCATCTAAACTTTCATTATACCTAAAATCAATATATTCTTTTAAATTAACTTTTTCACCAATTAATGGATTTAACAATTTTTGCCTTTCATCAATGGCAATTGACCATGGGAAAGTACCAGAATTTAGGGCGTCTTCTCTAAAAAACCATGGGTAACCACCAAAAATCTCGTCAGCACATTCGCCAGTCAAAGAAACTGTCATTTCTTTTTTTACATTTTTACAGAAAAGCAGAAGTGAAGAGTCAATATCTGCCATTCCAGGCATATCTCTTGCAATCATTGCATCTTCTAGATAAGAGGCAAGCTCTGGTGTATCTATTACAATATTGTGATGCTTTGTTCTTACATTTTCGTTCATCAAATTGATGTAGTAATTATCAGAATTTGGCTGAAAGTCGCTCTTAACAAAGTTTTTATCATTATCAACATAGTCAATTGAATAAGTATCAAGAGGTGGGAGACCATTTTCTTTGCAATAATCTGATGCGAATTTGGTAATTATACTAGAATCTAAGCCACCAGATAAAAAAGTGCAAAGAGGCATATCTGAAACTAATTGACGTGTTATTGAATCTCTTAAAAGACTTTCTAAATGCTCAGATGTTTCTTCCAAGTTTTCTGTATGCGGCTTCGTTTCTAATTTCCAATATCTTTTAGTTTTTAAACCATCTTTGTTAAAAACTGCAAAATGAGCAGGTTTAAGTTCGTAAATATCTTTAAAAATAGTTGTTCCTGGGGTATGAGCAGGACCTATACCAAATAATTCGGAGATTCCTTGATTATCTAAAACCTTTTCTATACCAGGGTATTGGAAAAGTGCTTTAATTTCAGAAGCAAATATTATAGCTCCATTTTGAATTGTATAAAATAAAGGCTTAACCCCAAAATGGTCACGAGCAAGAAAAAGCTCATTTGTTTTTGTGTTCCAAATAGCAAAAGCAAAAATACCATTCAAGTGATTTACAACATCTTTTCCAAAGTGAATATAGCTTTTTAACAATACCTCTGTATCACTATGTGATTTAAAAGTAAAACCATTTTCTTCTAAAGTTTCCTTTAATTCTTTTGTATTATAAATTTGACCATTATACACAATTGCAAATTCACCAAAAGAAAAAGTTTCAACCATTGGTTGTTTTCCACCTTCTGGGTCAATTACAATAAGTCTTTTGTGCCCAAGTGCTACATTTTCCTTTATGTAGTAACCATCTTCATCTGGTCCTCTTTTAGAGATACTTTCATTCATCTGTACTAAAACATTTTTCATTTTAGAAGTATCCTTTTGGTAATCAACAAATCCTACAAATCCACACATTTTAAATCCTCCATTGAAAAAATATTATTATATTATATTCAGAAAAATGGAAAATATTTTTTAAATAATGTAGAAATATTTTTAAAGTTATGATATAATTCAGAAATGAAGAGGGAGAAAAAATGCCTAAGTTTTTTGTAAAAAATAATCAAATAGAAAACAATGAAATTCAAATATTTGGAACAGATGTAAATCATATAAAAAATGTTTTGAGATTAAAGGAAAATGACGAAATTGAAATATGCGATTCAGATGAACATCAAAATTATTCATGTAAAATTACTGAACTTCAAGAAAGTTTGATAAAATGTGACATAATAAACAAGATTGAAGAAAGTAGAGAATCTAATATAGAAGTTACAATATTCCAAGGACTGCCAAAAGCAGATAAAATGGAACTAATAATCCAAAAGTCTGTGGAGCTAGGAGTATATGACATTACACCGGTTGAAATGGCAAGATGCGTTGTAAAATTAAATGATAAAGACAAAGCTAAAAAAATAGAAAGATGGAATAAAATCTCAGAAGTCGCTGCAAAGCAATCACAAAGAGATATAATTCCTAAAATAAATAATGTAATAAAAATAGGCGAATTAACCAATATAATTAAACAATATGATGGAATAATTTTGGCTTATGAAAAAGAACAAGACTATACTATAAAACAAGAATTACAAAAACTAAAAGAACAAAATGCCAAAAAGATTGGTATTGTAATAGGGCCAGAAGGTGGACTAGAAGAAAAAGAAGTAGAAAATTTAAAGGAAAATGGTGCACATGTTATTACATTAGGAAGAAGAATACTAAGAACGGAAACAGTTGCATTAAATGTTTTAAGTAATATAATTTATGAATTTGAAATGTAAGATTAGGGAGGAAAAAATGAAATTATACAAAACTGAAGAAAAAGATGTTAAAGAAGAAAATAAACAAGATAATAAAAAAGTAAGTAAATTTGTAGATAAGAAAACAGCTAAAAAAGTATTTGCTAATCTTATAATAGCTGTTTTGATAATGGCATATTTTTGCATAATATCATCAGTATATGATAATGTTCAGGAAACTGGAATTATTAAAGTATTAAAAATATCAACAATGGTATTTTTAGGAATAGTTTTAATTCTTATAGAATTTGCATTTAAAAGAGAAAGCAAAACATTGCTAATACACACATTTGAAGCATTAGCGATTGCAGTACATAGTTTAACAATTGTATATATTACAAGAGTTTTCACATTAGATTTCAAAGGTTACGTTTTAGTTACATCTTACATTTTCTCAATTTATTATGTATTAAAAGCAATCATAATAAATACCAGGGCTAGAAAAGAGTATTTAAATGGATTAAGCGATATTTCAGATATTGTTAAGAAAGAAGAACCAACCAAGAAGGAAGCATTTAAGAAAGAGAAGAAAGAAACGGTTAAGAAGGAAAAGAAGGAAAAGAAGGAAAAACAAAAAGCACAAGAAGAAAAAATGAAAAAAGACATAATAGTTAATAACGAAATTGATGCAGATGAAAAACAGAAAAAAATAGAAGAAGTAAGCCCAATAATAGAAGAACCAAAAGAAGAAAAAACAAAATTTAAAAATAACAAGCTTGCAGAAATAAGAGCTAAACTAAGAGAATTACAAAAACAAGATGAAGAATTAAAAGGAAATATAGAAAAGAAAGCGGAAAAGAAAGAAAAACAACAAGAAGAACCAAAAGAGCAAATTGAACAAGCTCCAAAAAGAAAAAGAGGAAGACCTAAAAAAGAGGTAAAAGAAGAAACTAAAGTAGAGAAAAAAGATAATAATAATAACGATGAAAAACAAGAAAAAGAACAAATTGAACAAGTTCCAAAAAGAAAAAGGGGAAGACCAAAAAAAGAGGTAAAGAAAGATGATTAAAAGTATGACAGGCTATGGTAAATCAACCTTAGCAACAGATTCAAGAGAATATCAAGTGGAAATAAAAACGATAAATCACAGATTCGCTGATATAAATGTAAAAATGCCAAGAGTTCTAAGTTATTTAGAAGAAGATGTAAAAAAAGAAATATTAAAGCAAGTAAGCAGAGGGAAAATAGAAGTATTTATTACATACTCAAATTCAAGTAGTGAAAATAACGAAGTAAAAATAAATACGGAAATAGCTAAATTATATATAAACGAATTAAGAAGTTTAGCGGAAACAGAAGGCTTACAATCAAATATTGAAGTGACAGAAGTTGCAAAATTCCCAGATGTTTTAAAAATTAAATCAAACAATGATGACGAAAAAATAAAAGAAGAATTACTAGAGGTTGTTAAAAATGCTACAACTAATTTAGTAAATATGAGAACAGCAGAAGGAGAAAAAATTGAACAAGATTTAAACAACAGAATAAATGATATAGAAGCTAAAACATCAGAAATTTCTAAACTTTCTACTGGACTTATTGGCGATTATGTGGTAAAATTAGAGAATAGGATCAAAGAATTGCTAAAAACAGAAGAAATAGACAAATCTAGATTAGCACAAGAAGTTGTAATATATGCAGATAAGTGTTCAGTTGAAGAGGAAATTACAAGATTAAAATCACATATATATCAATTTAGAAAAATGCTAGAGAACGAAGGGGCAATTGGAAAGAAAATAGATTTCTTAATTCAAGAAATGAACAGAGAAACAAATACAATAGGTTCAAAAGCAAACAATCTAGAAATCACAAATTATGTAATTGAAATAAAAACACAACTTGAGGATATAAGAGAACAGATTCAAAATATAGAATAAGTATTAAAAGTTGAAAAATTGTGACGCAATTATTATTCAACGAGAGGGAGGAAAAATGCAATTAGTAAATATAGGTTTTGGAAACATAGTATCGTCAGATAGGATAGTTGCAATTGTAAGTCCAGATTCTGCACCAATAAAAAGAATGGTACAAGAAGCAAAAGATGCAAAAACAGCTGTAGATGCAACTTATGGAAGAAGAACAAGAGCTGTTTTAATAATGGATTCAGGTCATATCATACTATCAGCAGTTCAACCAGAAACTGTTGCAGGTAGATTAGATAAAAATATTACAACAGAAGATAATAATCAATAAAGTAGAAGCTGAGCTAAATAGCTCAATAAAAGAAAGGAAGTTTTATCATGATAGTAAAACCAAGTGTTACAGATTTATTAAAAGTTTCAAAAAACAGATATGAATTAGTTATTGCTACATCAAAAAGAGCAAGACAAATAGCAAATGGAGCTAAAGTATTAACAGATAAGAAAGAAGAATCACCAGTTACACAAGCTGCAGTAGAAATAGCAGAAGGGAAGGTAACAATATGTTTGTAATCTTATCTGGAGTAGCAGGGGCTGGGAAAGACACAATAAAAAAAGAATTAATTAAAAGGATGGAAAATGTTGAAACACTTCCATCTTTTACATCTAGACCTAAAAGAGAAGGCGATGTTGAAGGTGGTACATACTTTTTTGTTAGCAGAGAAAAATTCGAAGAAATGATAGAAAACCATGAATTCTATGAATATGACGTACATCATAACCATTACTATGGATTCCCTAAAAAAAGCTTAAAACAAAAAATAGATGAGGGGAAAGTAATAGTTAAAGATATTGACGTTAATGGTACAGAACATTTATTAGATTTATTAAAAGATGATATGAAAATTGTTACAATCTTTTTAAGGGTGCCAAAAGAAGAACTAAAAAATAGATTGAAAAATAGAATAGACAAGCCAAGCCCAGCAGAAATCATGCTTAGATTAAATAGATTTGACTATGAAGAATCTAGAATTAATTTATATGATTATGTTTTAAAAAATAATGATTTGGAAAAAACTGTTCAAATAATAATGACAATTATTAAATATGAACAAGAATTAGAAAAACAAGGAAAATAGAAAATAAATAATATATTATTTTTTAATAATATATTATTTATTTTTAAGAAAGGAAGAAAAGATGAATATTCTTGCGATAGGAGATTTAGTTGGCAATTGTGCTATTAAGGAATTGAGAGAAAAATTACCAACTATTAAGAGAGAAGAAAATATAGACTTTGTAATTGTAAATGGAGAAAATGTTGCAGAAGGAATGGGAATGACAGAAAAGAATTTTAATGATATCTTAGCTCAAAAGGTAGATGTAATTACAATGGGAAATCACACATGGGGCAAAAAAGATATTTTTAAATTTATAGATCATCCACAAATTATAAGACCAGCAAATTACAGCAAACCAGTTTGCGGTAAGGGATACAACATTTTTCAATGTAAAGGAAAAAGAATTGCTGTTATCAACTTAATAGGTAGAGTATCAATGAATGTGCTTTCAGATAATCCATTTATAGTAGCAAAAGAAATAGTAGAAAAAATTAAATCACAAGTCGATATAATAATTGTAGATTTTCATGGAGAAGCAACAGCAGAAAAAATAGCTTTTGCATATTACATGGATGGAAAAATAACAGCAATGTTTGGAACACATACACATGTGCAAACAGCAGATGAAAGAATATTTCCAAATGGAACAGGCTACATAACAGATATAGGAATGACAGGACCAACAAATTCTGTAATAGGAATGACAGTAGAAGCATCTGTAAAAAGATTTGAAACATCACTTCCTGAAAAATACAAAATTGCAGAAGGACCATGCATGTTAAATGGAGTTGTTTTCCAAATAGATGATAATACAAATAAAGTAACAAAAATAAAAAGAATTCAAATGTAGATTTTAGAATGGGCGAATTTTTCGGAAAATTCGCCCAATTCGTTGAAATCAAATACATGGTGTAGAAAATTGTCAAATATAATTTTAAATTGCGATGAAAACTGGAAGAAATTACCAAAAAATACTTTACAAATTAAAACTGTGAGTATAAAATAAGGCTTGCAAAACGCAATAAAAATTAAATTATAGGAGGCAAAAGAAAATGGAAATTTTAAAAATTTCATCTAAATCAAATCCTAATTCAGTTGCAGGAGCAATAGCTGGATTAGTAAAAGAATCAAGTAGAGCGGAAATGCAAGCAATTGGAGCGGGAGCACTTAACCAAGCAGTAAAGGCAGTTGCAATAGCAAGAGGGTTCGTTGCACCAGCAGGTGTAGATCTTGTTTGTATACCAGCATTTGCAGAGGTTGAGGTAGAAGGGGAAGATAGAACTGGTATTAAATTAATAGTAGAATCAAGAAATTAAAATAAATTTTAGGCTAAGTTATTTACTTAGCCTTTTTTTAATGTTATAATACGAATGTGTAAATACGAAGGAGGAGCAAATATGGAGAAAAATAAAAAACTTATTATAGGAATTATTTCAGTTTTAGTAATTATAGCAATAATTATTGCAATTGTAATGCTTACAAATAATGGAGGAAAAGAAAGTAATACACAAATCGGTAAAAGTTATGGAATTGATAGTTTAGAAGAGGTATATAATAAATTACAAGATACCAAAAACTATTCTTTCAATACAAAACTAAATGATGAAAACTATAAAAATACTAGCAGAAATAATGATTCATTAAAAATTGAAATTGCAGATGAAGGCAAAAATCAAACATATATAGTTAAAAACGAAAATACATATTTTTTAAATGAAAAAACAAAGAAGTATTATGAATATAATGATAATACATCTATGTTAAATGACTTAGAAAATAAAGTAAAAGATTTACTAAAAAATAATTTTAATGAAGGAACAGAAAATATAAATGGTAAAGACTATACATACCAAGAGTTTGAAAAAACATCCCCATTTTTAATAAACTTCAAGAGAAAATATGACAACTATAATACTAAAACTAGATTTTATTTTGCTGACGGAAATTTGCAATATATAAGAACCTATGTAGGAGAAGTGCAACAATTATTAAAAGTTGATTTAGAATTTAATAATCAAAAAGATAGTTATAAAATACCATCAGATTATACAAAATAAGAATAAATCCCCTGATTAAAACAGGGGATTTTATTCTATACCGTTTTTAACAGGAGTAGTAACTTTAGTTGCATATAATTTACAAATATTACATTCTGTGCATATTTCCAGTCTTTTTTCAAAAATTAAGCTTAAAGTTGTAATAAATTCGTCAATTTTATTATCGATTAAATGAACATAAATTTTTTCTGGTAGAAGAGTTAGCAAAGTATTTAAAGTGTAATCATTTGTAGAAAAAGAAATGTCGGATAAGAATTTTGCCTTAAAAGCATTTTGGGAATTATCAATTATATTTTTGTTTGAATCCAACATAATTGTAAAATCTTTTGAATAAACAATATGCAAAACATCTTCAATAGTTTCAGAAGAATTAATATAAAGTCTTAAAAGCGAAATGAATTCATTATATTCTTTTTCTAAAATATAAGAATTTACTGCATCTTCAACGATTCTTTCCAAAACATCCCAATAAGACTGCAATCTAAAATTTATAAAACCACTTAAAAATATGTTTTTATGTTCTATTACATAATTGAGAAAAGAACTAAACAATATTTCAAATTTTTCTTTTATAATGGTATCTGAATCAATAATGATATTGAAACAATTATCTAAAATTACACTTCGTTCTTCTTTGGAAAAATAAAAAAAGTCTTTAGAAATAATTTGCCTAAAAAAAACTTCTTCAAATTCATAAATAACAAGAAATGAAAGAATTGTAGATACTTCTTTCAAAAATTCTTGTGTATCATCTCCCTTATAATGAACGATAATATTAGTGTAATGTTTGAAATTTTTGCATGAAAAATAAACATCTTTTAAATATATTTTTTTTAGATTATTTTTTAAGTATTCTATAGTTTGAGAATTATTTGTTTTAATTGCAATAGATTTCATGGCCAATAAAATTCTCCTTTCTATAGATATTATCTACTTATTTTTGCTTGATATACATTATATTATGCTAAAAAAATAAAAATGAGCTTGCTCAAGCTCATTTAATAATATAACATATAATCAATATCTGGAAATACACAATCCTTTTTAGATATATCTTTTAAAAAATCTTCATCAATTTTATCATCTTTAATTTGATAATACAATTTAGTAAATCTACCAATATGGTCTTTAATTCTTTTCTTTGCATAATCAACCATAGTTCCATTTGTAATAATAAACAACCAGTCACTACTTTGAGCAAGTAACAATTCTCTTGCACATTGATTTAAAGCTTTTTTCTTTAAACCTTTGGCATTAGGGAATAGGTTTGAAAGTTCGCACATTCTATCTCCAGCAACATGTAAATGCCTGTGGGCATAGTCATTTGTTTGATTTAGCCAAACTTCACTATAACCATTTGCACCCCAGCTTGACCTACAAGGAGATGCAACCTGCATTTCTGGATATTTATCAATATATTCAGATGGGGTAATTAATTTAAAATTACAATCATCATAATAAATCTTTTTAAATAAAATATATAACCAGTATGGACCTTCATACCACCAATGTCCATATAATTCAGCATCATAAGGACATAAGATTAAAGGTGGATTTTGCATATATTTTGAAATATTTTCTATTTGAGAATTTCTAGAATCTAAGAAATGACCAGCTTGCTTTTCTGCAGAATCTTTTGCCCATTGAACATTGTAATAATCTTTAAATTCAGTCTTTCCAGTAATTCTGTAATACTTAATGCCGGTATGAACTCTAACACCATTGTGAGCAATGTATGGTTTTATATATTCGTAATCAGCTTCATAACCGATATCCCTATAAAATTCTCTATAATTGAAATCTCCGGGGTAACCATTTATAGAACTCCAAACTTGTCTAGAAGATTCAATATCACGACCAAATGCTATAACTCCTTCAGGAGAAACTATTGGAGCAAATGTACCATAAACTGGAGTAGGGTCTGCGTATAAAATACCATGTGATTCTGTAATAATATAGTCAATTCCGAATTCTTTTAAATATTTATCAGCTTCTGGAACATAGCCACATTCAGGTAACCATATACCACGAGGTTTTCTTCCAAAATATTTTTCATAAGTTTGAACCCCAACTGCAATTTGAGCTTTAACAGTTTTCTCGTTTACGTATAAAATAGGGAAATAACCATGTGTTGCGCCACAAGTGATAATTTCTAAAACACCAATATCTTGAAAATGTTTGAAACCTTGAATTATATTGCAATTGTAAATATCTTTAAAAATATGTAAATCATTTGAATATCTGTCAAAATAATAATGAGAAAGTTTATTTAATCTCTCATCATATTTAGTTCTTTCAATTTCCTTTTTAGAAAGTTCAATCAATTTTTTTAAATATTTAATATATTTTCTTTGTAACAATTTATTATCAAGCATTGAAAGAAGAGGGGGAGTCATGGACATTGTAATTCGAAAATCAACTTTTTCTTCTACAAGCTTTTGAAAATTTAAAAGTAGAGGTATATAAGTTTCTGAAATGGCTTCAAAAAGCCAGGTTTCTTCCAAATAGTCATCACTTTCTGGATGATGTATGAAAGGTAGATGGGCATGTAATACGAAGCTAACATAGCCTTTTTTATCTTGCATTTTTAATAATTCTCCTTTGTAATGTTTTTTATATCAAAATATATTAAAAGAATTTAGAAGATGGATTATATAAATCATCTTCACTATAAAGTTCTTTATATAAATCATAAATATTATATATTTTGCCCATATTTCTTAATAAAGATAAATTTGCAAATGATTTACTAGTAATTTCGTTAGTTTTTACATTCCTAAAATAAACCATTTGTTGAACTTTATCAATTAAAATTTTATCATTAGGAGCTTCAATTTCATTAGAATCTGAAATATAAACGTATTCAGTTCCACCCAAATCAGCAGGATTATATATAGGACGTCTACCAAGTTCAACTCTATAATCGCATTTGGCATCATTTATGTGTAAATACCAACTATTTGCAAAATCATTAATTTCAACCTCGAAATTATAATTCATAGTATCATTAAAAATTTTCAAAACTGGTCTAGTTGTTTCAAAGAAATTATCACCAAATTGCTTTTTATAATTTTCTCGATCTTCATCAGAAATATCCCAATAAATAAATAGGGTAGTTGGAGTTTGCGCTAGAATTTTTACAGTAGTTTGATTATATCTATAGGGTAAATCATAATATTCTATTATATCTAATTTTTTAGAAGTCTTTTTAGTAGGTGTTTTCTTTGCAGTTGAAGCCTTTTTTGTTGATGATTTGATGGTTGCTTTTTTAGTATTTCCCTTATTAGTTGCCTTCTTATTAGCCACCTTTTTAGTAGTTGCTTTTTTTGTAGTTGTAGCTTTTTTAGTGCCGTCAGTATTTGTGGCTTTTTTAGCTTTACTTGAAGACTTTTTGGTTAATTTGTTATCTGCTTTTTTAACAACTTTTTTCTTAACTTCATTTTCAATTTCTTGTAAATCTTTAGTTTTTCTAGGCATTATGTTTCCTCCTAAGTGAATTTTTTTCAATATATATACTATACCAAAATAAAAATAAATTCAATAAAAATTTAAAAATTTTGTCAAAAATTATTTACAATTTTTAAAAAGTTGTATAAAATGGAAAAAAGTATGAGCAAGAATTTTAAAGCAAACTAAAAACAGAAGAAAATTTGTCTAAAGGAGGCATACAAATCAATGAAAATATTGATGTTAACATGGGAATACCCACCAAGAATAGTAGGAGGAATATCTAGAGTAGTGCATGATTTATCACATACTCTAATAAAAGATGGACACGATGTTACTGTTGTAACATACAAAGAGGGAGATGCCCCATATTTTGAAGATGACAAGGGAGTAAAAGTATATAGAGTAGATAATTACATGATAAATCCAAACAATTTTATAGACTGGGTAATGCAATTAAACTTTAATATGGTTGCCAAAGCAAATGAAATAATTGCAGAACAAGGATATTTTGATGTAATACATGCACATGATTGGTTAGTTGCATATGCTGCAAAAACATTAAAAAATTCGTACAATATGCCAATAGTTGCAACAATACATGCAACAGAAAGCGGCAGAAACAGCGGAATTCATGATGAACAACAAAGATATATAAACGATACAGAATGGATGTTAACATACGAAGCCTCAGAAGTTATAGTAAATAGTAATTACATGAAAAATGAAATTCAAAGACTATTCGGTTTACCTTATGACAAAATAAATGTAGTAGCAAATGGAGTTAATCTAACAGCATTTAACGGAATAGAAAGAGATTATAACTTCAGAAGAAGATTTGCAATGGACAATGAAAAAATTATATTATTCTTAGGAAGACTAGTTTACGAAAAAGGAGTTCAACACTTAATTTCAGCAATGCCAAAGATATTAGAAGGATATCATGATACAAAACTTGTAATAGCTGGAAAAGGCGGAATGATAGATGAATTAAAAGCACAAGTAAATGCAATGGGAATAGGAGAAAAAGTTTACTTTGCAGGATACTTAGGTGGAAAAGATGTACAAAGAATGTACAAAGCTGCAGATATTGCTGTATTTCCAAGTACTTATGAACCATTTGGTATAGTTGCATTAGAGGCAATGCTTTCAGAAAGACCAATAGTAGTTTCAGATATTGGTGGATTAAACGAAATAGTACAACATAGAGAAAATGGAATGAAAAGCTATGCTGGAAATCCAAACTCAATTGCAGATTCAATATTAGAATTATTATATGACCATAAATTATGTGCAGAAATAACTAAAAAAGCTAAAAACAAAGTTAGAAATGAATATAACTGGAGCAAGATTGCACAAGATACACACTTTACATATCAAAAAGCAATTTGCCAATCAATGGCAGAAAAACAAAAACGCGAAATTGAACAAGAAAGAGCAAGAAAAACAAAGAAAGCAAAAGGAACAGAAACAGAAATTACAAATTTACTTGCATTCAAAAAACGCCAAGCTTATGCATAAAAAAGTGGTCATTTATATGACCACTTTTTGCTATATATTTAACAAATTTTAGATAAAAATTAAAATTCTACAAATTTAGCAAAATTATGGTGTATAATATAAAAATAACAAGGAGAGAAAAATGGGAGAATTTAAATCAGGATTTGTAACGTTAATAGGAAGAACAAATGTGGGAAAATCAACACTTATAAATTTATTGGTAGGAGAAAAGGTTGCAGCAATAGCAAATAAAGTGCAAACAACTCGTACTGCTATTAAGGGAATTGTAAATAGAGAAAATTCACAAATTATTTTTACAGATACACCAGGAATTCATAAACCAAAAACAAAGCTAAATGAAACAATGGTGGAAACATCTTTTTTGAGCATTCCGGACAGCGATCTTATCTTGTTTGTAATAGAAGCAACAAGTGAAGATATTGGCAGAGGAGATAGAATAATTTTAGATAAAATAAAAGAGGCTAAAAGAAAAACTATTCTTATTATAAATAAAATAGATTTAGTTCAAAAAGAAAGCTTACTAAATCTAATTGATATTTATAGCAAAGAATATAACTTTACAGCTGTAATTCCAGTTTCTGCTAAAAAAGAAAAAACTAGAGAAATAATTCTAGAAGAAATAGAAAAGAACTTAAAACCAGGTCCTGCATATTATGATATGGAGGAATACACAGACCAAACTTTAAGACAATTAGCAGAAGAAACAATAAGAGAAAAAGCTTTAAGAGTTTTGGACCAAGAAGTACCACATGGTATTTTTGTAGAAGTTGAAAAAATGGAATTAAGAACAAATAAAAAAGGCGAAGAAATATATGATGTAGAAGCAACAATTTATTGTTTGAGAAATTCACACAAAGGTATTATAATAGGAAAAAATGGAGAAATGCTAAAAAGAATCGGAACAATGGCTAGAAAAGACATGGAGCAAAACTTTGGAATAAAAATAAATTTAAAAACTTGGGTAAAAGTTAAAGAAGATTGGCAAGAAAATGATTCTATTGTTAGTAAATTCAAACTAAAAAAATAATATCATAGTGGAGTCACTTTACACGCTATGAATTATAAAATTATGTATAAATAACAAAAATATGCAAAAGATATTTAAAGGTAAAACTTTAATTTAGGAGAGTGAGCTTATGATAAAGAAAATAGCATGGGATGCGTTTAAAAAAACTGGGAATATTGATACTTTTATGGAATACAAACAAATTGAAAATATTGAAAATAATATAAAAGAAATTCAAAATATTACTAATCTTAATTTGCAGGAGAAAAAAGATGGCAAATGTTAAAACAAACGGAATAATAATTGCAGAACACAATATGGGTGATTTTGATAAAATGCTTACAATTTTAACACCCGGATTTGGCAAAATTTCTTGTGTTGCAAAAGGGGCAAGAAAGCCTAATAGTAGCTTACTTGCAGGAACACAACTTTTTTGCTTTGGGGAGTACCTTATGTTTAAAGGTACTACTACATATCACATGAATTCGTGTGAAACGATTGAGATTTTTTATGATTTAAGAACAGATTTAGATAAGCTAAAATATGCCATGCATATTTTAAAAATAGTACAAGATGTTACAACCGAAAACCAAAACTGTTTCAGAATATTGCAATTAGTATTAAACACATTATATACAATTGCACATTTAGAAAAAGATTTAGACTTAACTTTGAGCATATTTAAATTGAGACTTTTATGCATTTTGGGTTTCACACCAAGAATAGAAAATTGTGTGAATTGCGGAGAAAAAACTGAAAAATATGCTTTTAGTTTGAAAAATAATGGATTCAAATGCCTGGCTTGTAGCAAACAAGATAAATCAACAATTTCTATGAGTGAAAGTACACAAAATGCTATTATATATACAATTACAGCTCCTCCCAAAAAAATATTTTCTTTTAATTTAAAAGACGAGGCATTGGAGGAATTTAAGCTTATTACTAAATTATATTTCAATGAAAAACTTGAGAAAGAGTACAAGGTTGAAGATTTGTTTTAATTAAAACTTGACAATTTCAAAATAAAATATATAATAAGGGTACAATCGTATTAAAAACAAAAAAGAAGAAGGGAGCGATTTTTATGAAAATAAAAATAACAGGAAAGGAACTAAAGATTACAGAAGCTATTAATGACTATGTAGAAAAGAAACTAGATAGAATTGATAAGTATTTTGAAGATGCAGAAGCAGAAGTAACTCTAAAAACAGAGAAACAAGAACAAATCGCTGAAATCTTCGTTACAGCAAATGGGGAAAAATATAGAGCAGTAACAGAAGACAGAGATTTATATGCATCAATTGATAAAGATATAGATATCTTAGAAGGACAAATTAGAAAAGTAAAAACAAAAAAAGAAAAAATGATGAAAGATGCATCAATCAAAAATTTAGAAGTAGCACCAATTCATGAAAATGAAGTTGCAAACGAAATAGTAAAAACATCATATTATGAAATTAAACCAATGCTACCAGAAGATGCAGTTTTAAAATTACAAGAAAAACCAACACATAATTTCTTAGCATTTATAAATGTTGAAACAGGAAAAGTAAATGTTGTACATAAATTAAAAGATGGTAAAAACTTTGGTTTAGTAGAACCAGAAGCATAAGAATAAATAAAAAATACTCGGTTAAACCGAGTATTTTTTTAATACAACTATTTCATGTTGTTTTCAGCTTGTTGGATTAGTTTTCTAACCATGTTACCACCTATTCTTCCAGCATCTCTAGAAGATAAGTCACCATTATATCCGTCTTTTAAGTTAACACCAACTTCAGAAGCAACTTCGTATTTAAATTTATCTAAAGCGTCCATAGCTTCTGGAACTAATTTTTTGTTTGAATTGTTAGCCATTATAATTCACCTCCTGGTATTTACATTTGTAGAAAAAACTATAAATCTGTTTTTCTAATAATATCATTTGCAAATATGAAAAAAATAAACTGGAAATTTTTTGAAAGCGAAATATTACAAAAATATTACAAAAATATTACAGAAATATGATATTTTTGAAATGAATGTCAAAAATATTGATTTTAATTGACGATTATTATAGAATAAAGTAGATAGTGATTTTATCTAAAAACATATAAAAATAAATTGAAGGAGGAATTTGTCATGGCAACAAATCCAATGAAAAGAAAAGCAAGAATATCATTTGTATTAGGAATGTTAATTACATTATTAGTATGTGGAGCAATTATTGCATTATTATTTATGCAAATCAAAAAATATCAAGATAAAGAAAAGGCAGACACAGCAAATCAAGTGCAGGTATATGCTTTAAATACAGATGTGGGCTCAGGACAATTAATAACATCTGACATGTATTCAAGAATTACAGTAAATAGGTCAATGGTGCCAGCGGATGCAATTGGAAACCTAGATAATTTATCTGTTTATGCTTTAAAAGATAAAGAAGGAAATGAAGTATATACAAAAAAAGATTCACAAGGAAATGTTAAGAAAAACGAAGATGGAACGCCAAAATTATACATAAAAAAGGAAACAGATAAGGAATATGAAGTATTTCAAGATAAAGGAACAGGTAATTGCTATATAAACAATAACGGTTCAAAAACATATTTAGAATTAAACAACATTCCAATCATTGCAAAAGTATCAATGAAGAAAAATACTATAATAACAACAGAATTAGTAACAAATGGTGATGACACAATAGCAAATGATGTAAGAAAACAAGAATACAACTCATTTGTATTACCAATGGACTTAAAAAAAGGAGACTATATAGATTTAAGATTAATGCTTCCAACGGGCCAAGATTACATAGTAATTGCAAAAAAAGAAGTTGATATACCCCAAATTGGTGGAGCGGATTCTACAGATACAGTTTGGCTAAAAGTTGGAGAAGATGAAATTTTAACAATTAGCAGTGCGATTGTTGATGCATACAGAATTCCGGGTTCAAAACTATATGTGACAAAATATACAGAAGCAGGAATACAAAAAGCCGCAACTCCTACATATGTAGTTTCACATGATACTCTTGAATTAATCAAAAAAGATCCAAATATCCTAGCAAGAGCATCAGATGAATTAAACAAAAGATATAATCAAGTTGGATATAAAGAGATTAGAGAAAATTACTTAAATAGAGCAGTAGAAGCAGCAGGAGACGAAGGAGAAGCAAACGTGAAAACAAAAATTCAAGAAAGCATAACAACAACACAAGACACAAGAAAAAAATACTTGGAATCAGTTGGTGGAGCAAATTAAAAACTAAAGAATGAAGGGAGAAAAAATGAGAAAAATCGGATTTATAGGCGCTTATGATAAAATGGATATGATAATAAATGTAGCAAAAGTACTGACTGAATGTGGAAAAAAAGTGCTTGTGATAGATTCTACAATTTCTCAAAAAGCAAGATACATTGTTCCTGCATTAGAGTCAACACCAGCATACATAACAGAATTTGAACAATTTGATGTTGCAATAGGATTTAGAAACTTAAACCAAATAAAACAATATTCTTTTGTGGAAGAAGATAGAGAACTACCATATGATATTGCGTTAGTTGATTTGGATAATCCATATAATATACCAGCTTTCGAATTAGAAGAAAAAGAAAGACACTTTTTTGTAACATCATTTGACTTATATTCATTAAAAAGAGGAATAGAGATATTGGCGGCAATGCCAATACCTCTAAAACTAACAAAAATACTAAATTCAAAAAACATGTTAAAAGAAGAAAATGATTATCTAGATTACTTGTCATCACACTTGCAAGTGGGATGGGAAAGAGAAAAAGTATACTTTCAATTAGAAAATGGAGATTATACAGTAATTACAGAAAATCAAAGAGTAAACAAAATAAAATTTAAAAAGCTTAGTACGCAATACAAAGATAGTATAGAATATATTTCAGCACTTATATGTGACAAAGAAATAGCAGAAAGCCATATAAGAAAAGTAATTAGAGAAATAGAAAAAAGAGGCTAATAAATAAGAAAGGAAAAAAAGTATGTCTATAATAACATTTATGAGTAACGGAAAAGAACAAACAGGAAAAACACTTTCAGCAGTTGCGATAGCAACACTTACAGCAATACAACACAATATGAAGGTGCTTCTAGTTTCAACATCAAAAGACAGTGCAACACTAAACAATTGCTTTTTTCCAAAACAACGTAATAAATTCATTCCACAAAATCAATTTGGTAAAAGTGGTATAGACAATATGCAATCAGGCATGAGCGGGCTTATTAGAATGGCAAAAGCAAATAAAATAGAGCCTGAAACAATAAGAAACTATACAAAAGTTGTATTCAAAGATTCAGCCTTAGAAGTATTACTATCAGGAAATGAAGCGGAAGAGGATATATCTAACTATTATCCTGAAATAATAAAAATGGCAAATCAGTTTTATGATTGGGTAATAGTTGATTTAGATGAAGATATAGATATACCAACAAGAAGAATAATTATAAATGATTCAGATTTAATAGTTTATACTTTATCGCAAAGACTTTTGAGCATAGATAACTTCATGTTAGAAAAGTCACATAGTAAATTATTATCATCATTTAAAACAATTGCCTTAGTTGGTAAACACGACAAATTTTCAAAATACACAGCCAAAAATATAACAAGATATATGGGAGAAAGAAGTCAAGTATTAACAATACCATATAACACATTATATTTTGAAGCTGCAGAAGAAGCAACAGTGCCAGACTTCTTCATCAATTCAAGAAATGTGGATAAAGAAGATAGAAATTATTTATTTATACAAGAAGTAAAAAGAGCAGGAGAAGCAATAAACTATAGATTGCAAGAATTAAAGATGAGAATGTAAAGAAAGGGGAAATTCAACCATGAACATGACCAACTTATTATTAATGATAGTGGTTTTTGTTATAGCAGGTATTATTCTTAAGTTCTACCTAAAAGCGAAAAGAGAGCAAAAAGCAGAAGAAACTATCAATGTTGATGATAAAACTTATACATTGGAAGTAATGAAAAATTTCGTTAAACGTAGATTGGATGAAATAACAAAAGTTAACCTATACGATATAGGACTTTCAGAAGAAGAATTAAAAAGAAGAAAAAATAAAAAGTATGAGTTGAAAAAAGCTTTAAAAGGTTGTACATATGGTGATGTTAACGATAAAAAATACGTTAAAGAATTAATCTTTGACATATTACAAAAAGAATACGGCGTAACAGAAACAAACATATCAACTGCAATTCCTTTCGATATTCCATCATTATTAACAGCGCAAGACAAATTCGACATTTTAATATATGCATATAAAAAGGAATTTGGCTATGAAGCATTAACAGAAATGATAAAAAAATACAATTTAGCTCAACTAAAATACGTAGCAGGTGAAACAAAGCCATGCTATGTAATAACAGAAGAAGAAATAGCAGATATCTATGAAAAGGAAAATATTCAGCTTACATTTTCAGACAAGCTTGCAGTAGTAGTTCAAAGAATATACCAATACTACAAAGGATATAGCTCAATAGATGAAGTAAGAGATATGAACATTGATGGTGTATCTGGCGGTGTATCTGGTCTACCAGAAAGTTTCCTAAGTCAAGTTGCACAAACAGATGGAGATTATCTAACACAAGTATCAGAACACAAAGTTCCAAGAGCTTGTGACAGTATATGGATATTCTTCCAAGGTAAATCAATTCGTTTAGCATTCCTATCATTTGGAACAGAAGCAGAATTGAAGAGAGTATGTCAAAACATATATAAATACAATAACCCAGGACAATTATCTGACACAAATGGCTACAAAATCAATGAAATGAAAGACGGTTCCAGAGTTGTTGTTGTAAGACCAAGTTTCTCAGAAACATGGGCATTCTTCG
>CAMPBS010000002.1 GCA_946639585.1 uncultured Clostridium sp.
TTTAACAAAAAATGTTAAGGTTTATTTAATCACCCCAACATTTATTATAGAACCAAAAATTAAAAAGTAAAAGCACCGATTAAATCGGTGCTTTTTTGAACGTTTAGAAATATGCTATAAAGACTAGAGTCTCATTGTTGACATCTTTCCAGTAGGCTAAGCCTAAAGAATTGGCCTCATCTACATGGAATTTTCGGTCAATGCATCCGTTGGGATGCAGGATATACGCGTGCTCTTTTCGCAGAGATGCCTCGACGTAAGGCAGTTTAGAGCAAATAGGAGCGCTGAAATATGCCTTAGGACCGAATCTGTTTGACAATGAATTCATCTGTTCCTCTGTCAATGGTTTGCCAAGTTGATTTAAACGTTCTGCTAAGTACTCTAGCGTCATAGAGTTATTCCTTTCTGCCACAAATTCTCGTGGTCTGTTGTGACTTATAAAGTCAAATGATAAAGGATATATTTAAAGTATAGCACAAAATAGGCAAAAAATCAAATAAAGTTGAAAAAATGCGATAATTATGCTAAAATAGTAATAGAGTAACCTGATTTTTGGGGATACTTCCCCAAATCAGGATAATCAGATTTTGGAAAATTTGCCTAAAAACAATCCCAAAGTCTGACCGGAAAGGAAAAGAGAAAATGAATAGAGAAGAACTTGAAAAGATAAAGCAAAAGGCGTTAGATGAACACATTCCAATTATTATGGATGATACATTAGAAGTAATTGCAAAATACTTAAAAGAAATTAGACCTAATAGAATATTGGAAATAGGTACAGCTGTTGGATATTCTGCAATGTGCTTTTCAGAATATTTAGCAGAAGGTGGAATTATAGATACAATTGAACGAGATGAAGAAAGAATTAAAGAAGCAAAAATAAATATCAAAAATGTTGGAGTAGACGACAAAATTAACATTTATGAGGGAGATGCGGTTGAAATACTACCAACTCTAAATGAAAAATATGATGCCGTTTTTATAGATGCCGCAAAAGGAAAATATCCATTTTTCTTAAAAGAATCACTAAGAATGATTAAAGAAAATGGCATAATATTTGCAGATAACATTTTATACAAAGGTTATGTAATGAGTGATTATAACAAGCATAAACAACGTACAGCTGTAAGAAACTTGCGTGAATATATAAAAGAGGTTAGTGATAATCCAAAGCTTGAAACTGAAATACTTGAAGTAGGAGATGGACTTGCTGTGAGTAAAATAGTATAAGATTTTATAATAAAAAGATTTGAGTGATAATTTCAAATCTTTTTTATATGTTAGATTGTTTAATTCTATTATATAATAATTAATGAGAAAGCTCCCTCAAAAATAATAATTGAGGGAGCAAATTTTACAGAGGAGCTCTGCAAATTTTGGCTTCTGAACAGATGAATTGAGGAAAATGAATTCCCAATTTGTCATCAAGTTCGCCATCGTACACATCAAATGTGAGATTTAACTTCGAAGCATAACTTTTCAGTTTGGTAACTTCCTGCTTGTTTAACGTAAAAATGGTGTTCCGTTTCTTCTCATACATTATGTGGGTTGCGTTGGGATTAGAATCCATTAATCGAGTTTTAAATTGTACTTCAAAGCATTTATTTTCAAAAGAAAATACGCCTTGAAGAGCTTGATATGAATTTTCTTTTGGATTTACAATATAATCCTTGAAGCCGTTAGGATATTTGGTTTCCGACTTTGCAGGAATTACAATGTCTGGATAAAGCTCTTTGTTAAACTTATCGGTATTACCTCTGAGCTTGCCTCGATCCTCAATATCAAAGTTACTTGTAAGGATATGTATAATGGCATCATAATCCTTTTCATTTAAGTTTGAATTAGAAGCAAACCACATGCTAAAATCTGATTGGGCGTCTCTATCTCTGCCAGTTATAATTCCTACAAAATAGTTGGAAAACTGGTAAAGAGTATTTATGTTGTCATTTTCAATTATCCAGGTGATTCCTATACTGTCCCTGATTCCATGTGATTTTACTTCGTCTGCATAATTATAGATTTTCGTCAGTGTTGATTCAATCGATTTCTCTCTTGCAACACATCTAATATGAGATGAAATACCTTTGGTTTCTGCCATCCACATTTGAATGTAAGTAGCAGTTTTGATTATATCCGAGATATACGTCTTAAATTCATCAAAATAAGATATACTTAAGAAGTAACTACGGAGCTTCTTTATAAAAAGAGCGAACTTTTCCTTATCTTTTTCAGGTTTGAATTCATCAAGTTTTAGATAAAGAAATTCTAAAAGATGTTTTCTCCGGTTTAAAATGGATTTATCAGTTTCTTTTTCGTGAAGTTGATAATCCAAAAGCTCTTGATGCGCTGCGATGTAGGTCTCACGGATTTTTGTGTTGATTATTGCGTTCATGATGTAACTGCACCTCCATAAAATTATATAACTGTAACGAAATTGTTACATATATATATTATACCACTTTATGTAGATTTATTCAAGATTAACAAAAACAAATAAAAACTATATTTAGATATAGTATTTAACATATTTTCTTCGAATTCATATTATAACCATAGGGGGCGGAATAATGTTAGAATTTTTCATAAATACAGCTATTTGGACTTTTGCTTTTTATGGTTTTTTTGAATTTTTAAAAAATATTATATATGTTTGTACATATACAAAATGTAAAACAGATGGAATAAATGTGATAGTTACAGTTAAAAATCAAGAGGACAAAATTGAAGGATTATTGCGTACAATTATTTTTAAAATTTTATATGGAAAAGATGATATTATAAAAAACATAATAGTGGCAGACCTAAAGTCTGATGACAAAACGAAGGAAATCGTTCAAAAACTTTCTATTGACAATGAAATGATTAAAGTGGTTTCATGGAAGGAGTGCAAGGATATCATAGATTTAATTGATCAAGACTAGTCTATAAAAGATATTGAAACATTTTAAAATCTATGATAAACTAGGAAAAAACAAAAAGGAGCAATAACTTGGAAATTGAAGGAGAAATAGAAAGCATAATTTATCAAAACGAAACCAATAGTTATACAGTTGCTGAATTTGGCTTGGAAGAGGAAATAGTAACAATTGTTGGTTATTTGCCTTTTGTACATGAAGGAGATACACTAAAATTGTATGGCAAATATGTTGAACATAAGGATTATGGTAGACAATTTAAGGTAGATACATTTGAAAAACTTATGCCAAAAACCTTAGGATCACTTCAAAGATATTTAGCGAGTGGAAGTATTAAGGGAGTTGGCGAAGCAACAAGTAAGCGTATTATTGATAGATTTGGAGAAGAAACAATTCATGTTCTAAAATATGAACCTGATAGATTGGCACAAATAAAAGGAATTTCAGAAAAAAAAGCAATTGAAATTTCTGAAAGTTTTGTAGAAAACTTTGAAATGTGGCAAATTGTTGGATTTTTAGAAAAATTTGGACTTGGGGCAGAACATGCAAAGAAGGTGTACAAGCAATTTGGAACACATGCAGTAGAAGAAATTGAAGCAAACCCATATTTATTATTAGATATAGCTAGAGGTGTAGATTTCAACCAAATCGACAAAATGGCATTAGATTTAGGGTTTGATTTAGAAAACTATAAAAGGGTTAAAAGTGGTATAAAATATGGCCTATTAAGAATTACATATAATGGTCATAGTTGTACTTTAAAAGATAATTTAATTCAATTTGTAAAAACACTTTTAAATGTTTCAGAAGATGCAATAGATAATTGCATGATAGACCTAAAAGCAAAAGATGAAATTTTTATAGAAAAACGTGAAGATAGCGAATGGGTTTATTTAAAAGAGTTTTATGAAACGGAACTAAGTATTGCATTGAGAATAAAAGACTTAAGTTCTTCAAAAAATTATAAAAAAATATCAAATATCGAAAAAGAACTAAAAAAAGCAGAAGAGAAGATAGATATAGAGCTTTCTGAAAAGCAAAAAGAAGCAATTAAACTTGTAAATGAAAACAATGTTATAGTAATTACAGGTGGACCGGGTACAGGAAAAACAACTATTATAAAAACAATAATTGATATTTATGAAGATAGAAAAAACAAAGTAGTGCTTTGCGCACCGACAGGTAGAGCAGCTAAGAAAATGACAGAAACAACAGGGAAAGAAGCTTCAACATTACATAGGCTATTGGAAATTGGCAAAATAGATGATGACAATTTTATGAGCAATTATAATTATGAAGGTGCACCAATAGATGCAGATGTAATAATAGTTGACGAGGTTTCTATGGTGGACATGTTCCTAATGAATTATCTTTTAAAATGTATATACAAAGGAACAAAATTGATTCTTGTAGGAGATGTTGATCAACTTGCATCAGTTGGCCCAGGAAGTGTTTTAAAAGACATTATAGCATCTGAAAAAGTTACAACAATTAAGTTAGATAAAATTTTTAGACAAGCTGCCAAAAGTAAAATAATTCTAAATGCACATAGAGTTAATAAAGGGGAAACATTCCTTTCAAAAGAAGAACAAGAAGGCTTAAATGAAGACTTTTTCTTTATTGACGAAAGTAATCAGGAGAAAATCTTAAATCAAATTATTTCACTTTGTACAGGAAGACTTAAAAAATACGGTAACTATGACTTTTTTAAAAATATTCAAGTACTAACACCAACTAAAAAAGGAATAATTGGTACAAAAGAGTTAAACAAAGCATTGCAAGGATATTTAAATCCAAATGATGGCACTTTAAAAGAAAAGTCAAGTAATGGTGCGATTTATAGAGTTGGTGACAGAGTAATGCAAATAAAAAATAATTATGATATGTATTGGGAAAAAGATATAGAGAAAAAGGAATATGGAAGCGGAGTGTTCAATGGAGAAACTGGAACAATATTAAATGTTAACAATACAGAAAAAATTGTAGAAGTTCAATTTGATGATGACAAAATTTGTTGGTATGAATTTACAGAACTTGAGCAAATAGAGCATAGTTATAGCATAACAATTCACAAAGCACAAGGAAGTGAATTTGATGTGGTAATAATGGCAATACCACAAGCAGCACCAATGCTTTTAACAAGAAATTTGTTGTATACTGGAATAACCAGAGCAAAGAAACTTTTAATTGTTATTGGTAATAAAAAAATAGTAGATTTTATGGTAAATAATATTGATAGCAAGAAGAGAAATACTGGATTAAAATATAAATTGGAAAATATTTAGATAGGAGATGGCAAAATATTAACATTTTAGACTTAATATATCCACAAACATGCCGGAATTTGTGGAAAACTAAGCGAAAATTCTTTATGTAGAAAGTGTGAATTATTGCTAGAAAAGCAATCATGTTTTACAATATATAAAAATGATGAGTCTCAAAATTATTTTGATTATCACATATACTTTTTCAAATATGAGGGAATAATAAGACAAACAATTTTGAGATACAAATTTAGAGAAAAATCATATTTGTATAGAACTTTTACAAATTTTTTTATAAAAAATGAAAAATTTTGTGGATTTTTAGAAAACTATGATATAATAATTCCAGTTCCAATTAGTAAGAAAAGAAATAAAGAAAGAGGATATAACCAAAGTACGTTAATTGTTAGGGAATTAAGTAAAAAACTGAAATTACAGTTAGTGAAAAATGCTTTGTATAAAAACAAAAATGTAATAGAACAAAGCAAACTTTCTAAAGAGGAAAGAGAAAAAAATATAAAAGGCGTATACTCTTTAAAAAATCCTAAATTATTAGAAAATAAAAAGATATTATTAGTTGATGATATTTATACAACAGGAAGCACTGCAAATGAATGTTGCAAGGTTTTACTTTCTGCAAAACCTTCAGAAATCACAGTGCTTACTATTGCTAAGGATTAGTTAATTTATTAAAGGTAAAATATATTAATTTTAAAACCCGCGTAAGCGATCAACCGTAGCGAAGCGCAGGGCGACTGGAGCAATTTACAGACTAGTAATTTTAAAATCTGGAAATTGCGACACCAAGGGTTTTATAAATTCATATATTTTACAAGGAATAAGACGAAGGAGAAATGGTAATGGAAGATTTAGTTGAAAGCATCCTAGACTACGTTAGATCTGATTATACAGATTATGCAATAATGATAAATGGAGAATGGGGTTCAGGAAAAACACATTTCTGGAACAACAAAATAAAGAAAAAAATCGAGTCAATGCAACTAAATGGAAAAAGATATACCACAATATATATGTCACTTTATGGTATATCTAATCTAGAAGAAATAAGCAAAAAAATCTTTATTGAAACAACACAGCTAATGGATAAAAATTTGCGTAAATTCATGAATACACATGGTCAAACTTCAATTCCAGAATATGCTAAAACTGGTTTAGATATGGCTAATCTTTTTGGGGTTTCAAAAAATGGAGATAGAATGGATTATGGCGATTTCTTCTCAACAGATGACAAAGTATTGTGCTTTGACGACCTAGAGAGAGCTAATGTTGACGTTATTGATATTTTGGGTTATATCAATAACTTTGTTGAGCATGACCATATTAAAACAATCATCATTTGTAATGAAAAAGAACTTTCAACTAAATTTAAAAGTAGCAATATAGAAATGAAAACATTTATTGCAACATATCTTTTAGACAAACAAAATGAGCTTACAAAAGCAGACAAGCCAATGGTCGAGAAAATTCAAGAAAAAATTGAGCATGTTTTTGATAAAGCAAATGATTACGAAAGAATAAAAGAAAAACTTATTGGAGAGACATTTGAATATGCACCAAAATTTGATTATATTATAAATGGAATTTTGATGAGATACGAAAAAAATCCTGATTTAATAAGGTTCTTAAGAGAAAACACAAGTCTTATTATTTCAACATTTCATAGAAGTGGAACAAGAAATTTAAGAATTTTAAAACATGCAATAAATGATTTTGAAAAGGTATTTGAAATGGTTAATAAATCATATCAAAATACTAGCCACAGAGTAATGCAGACAATGTTAATATTTACAATTGCCGTTTCTTTTGAAATAAAAACAGGTAGAATAATAAAAGAAAAATTCGTAAACATTCAAGATAATGAAGAGTATAAATCAATACTAGTTAGCTCAAGGGTTTTAATGGATAATAGACAATTCTATATTAAAGAATTTGATAATAATTATTATTATAATTTTAAAGCTGAATATAGATTTTTCAAATTTATAGAGTATTATATAAGAACAAGAATTTTTGATATGAAGTTATTTAAGGACAACATGGAGTCAATTCAAAACACTGTTGAGATTGAAAATTTACCAGCCTATAGAAGATTGCTAACAGAAGAATATTGGAAAATTCCAGATGATCAATTCCAAGATGTTATAGATGAAATATTGAAAGATGTAAAAGAAGGAACAATAAAACTAATAGATACTGTAAAAATATTTGCGTATTTTAGCTATTTTTCTAGAAAAGGTTTAATAGATTATGATTTAAAAACACTAAAAACTTTATTCTTTAATGGAATGAATAAATCATCTCTAAATTCGGATTACTGTCCTAATGTTGATGAAGAACTTGGAAAGGTTGCAATTGAAGAGGTTGCAGAGGATATGGAAGATATTCTATCACATTTTAATACATTAAACTTGAAATTATTAGATAAGAAATACAAAGAATTGGCAGATAAATTATTTAAATATATTCCAATGAAGATGGAAAAATTCTATGAATTATTTGATAAAGAATGCATGGATATTCCGATATTTAAATATTATGATCCATATCAAGTATTCCAAAGATTGTCTTGTGGAAATAACGAGGATATCGTTAGAATTAAAGAAAAATTGATGACAAGATATGAAAAAATAGATAAAGAGTTATTAGAACCAGAAGTTGAAAGCCTAACTATATTAAAGCAAATAATTGATGAATATGTATTTGGAAAATCACCAACAGTTAAATTGGTAATGTTTAAAGAATTTTCAGATGAATTAGAAATAATTATAGGTAAGTTTAGGCCTAAATCTGATAATGATAATGTAAATAATGATAATGAAAACAAATAAAAAATAAAATGTTTCAACATTGTTGAAACATTTTATTTTTGGATTGATTTTTTGAATATTTTTTTCCTAATTTGTCATAATAAGAGTATAAAACAAAATGAAATGTTAGGAGGAAAATAGATGAAAGCAACTGGAGTTGTAAGAAGAATAGATGATTTAGGAAGAGTAGTTATTCCAAAAGAAATAAGAAAAACTTTAAGAATAAAAGAGGGAGACCCGCTAGAAACAATATTGGAACATTTTAGAAACCTATCACAAGCCTTGAATATGTTGGCTTGCGGGAATTAGAAAAAATAAAAATAAAGTGTAAATTCAATGAATACATAAAAAAAGAAAGAGGATATTGGTCGTCCATTCCAACATACCAGATTGGAGGTTACACCATTCTTTTTTGTAAGCTGTAATATAATTATACAATTTTTTAAAAGTCTGGTTCAAATTCCATATTTTGGTAATAGACTTCACATAAATTGTTGACAAGATTGGAATTATATGATAAAATATCACATAAATCGGTATGATTTTGAGTGTGAGTTAGTAATTTAACTCATGGCTTTGATTTTAGAATGCTCCTGTTTGGAGATTCTGATAATCGTGTTGAACAGCAAAGGAGGATATCTATGGATTTCGGAACTGCTGGCAACTAAAGTTGCAACCTGTGAAAACAGGTAGTTAAACGTGGCGGGGTTAACTTCTTTTGCGAGGTTAACCTCGTTTGGGTTACTCATTATTTTTTACAACATTAAGGAGGGATAACAATTGGAAAGGAAGTACACATCTGTGCGGTTAGAAATTACTTCTCATTGTAATTTAAACTGCAAATACTGTCATAATGCTAAGTATAGCAATAGAGCCGATGATATGTCTACTGATGATATTTTAAAGCTTATTAATAATCTTAAAAATCATTATGACATAAATAAGGTTTTGCTTACTGGCGGAGAGCCAATGATAAACAAGGATCTGTGTAGGATAATAAGGGAACTTACAAGCCTTGGAATAAAGGCGGATATGGTAACAAATGCTACTCTTTTAACAGAAGAAATGGCAATAAAGCTACAGGGGGCCGGCTTAAAACGCATTCGTATAAGTATCGATGAATTAGATGAAGAATCTAAAGTAAGAGGTACGACTAACCCTAACAATTTATGGGAAACAGCAAGAATGATTGTAGAAAAAACAAATATTCAACTCTGTATTCATACTGTTTGTACACCAACAAATGTAAAAAGTCTTTTTAGTGTGTATAAAAAGGTGTTAGAAATTGGAGCTGCAAGATGGAGAGTTTTCGACATAGGATTTCAGGGGAATTTGGTTGAAGAGAGCTTTAATTTTCAGCTGGATACTTATTACAACGATCTGATAGTTTCTACTAAGAGGATTCTTGAAGATTATCTTGGTAATTCTAGAAAAGATGTATTGGAAATGGAAATAAATAACATTTTCAGAACCGCTTTTCTTGATATGGAAGAAACTGAGTTTAATATTGATGAAAAATGGATGGCTAGATTAAATTTATCTCCGTGTGATTATATTACTAAGCATCAGCTTTCTGTAAGAAGCAACGGAGAAGCAACATTATGTCAGTATTTTCATAATCCTATTTTTGATTTTGCTAAATCTAATTATGATGTGGATGAAGCAGTCAAGAAACGTATAGCTTTTTTGGAAGATGAAATTACGATGAAAGATGTTAAGTACTGTAGCAAATGCAAATATTGCTTGGTTTGCAATAGTGGTTGTAGATCAAGGGCAAAATTTCTTACTGGAGATATTTGCGATGCAGATCCTGGAGCATGTTATTTGCATCCTATGGTGCATCATGAAATTATGAGTATGTTACCGAACAAGGTTCAGCGTATATATGAGAGCTTACTACTTCCAAACGGACTTGAACCTAAGTATTGTTTCGAAGACTTAAAAGATTTTCTAAAGGAGAAAGGTTATAATGTATAAAATCGGTTATAGAATAAAACTTCCAGCAGATGAAAATATGCAGGAAATATTCTTATCCCGTTATTCAACATTATTTAACACTTTCGAGTTGAAGATTACAAATGATATTCTCTGTGCTTCTAGCATGGAGAATATCATTTATTCAACAAAATTTTTCAATATTAATAATTACTCATTTCATTTATTTAAAGATGCTTTCTATAATGATGAAGCATATTCAAAGACTATGGAACTTCTTATGTTATTATCGAGATTAAATTATAAACAAAACTTAATCTTGGTAACTCATTGTTTAGAAGATCATTTATTAAATATTGATTTAATAAATGAATTATTTAAATTTAATAATTATACTTTTTGCATTGAAAATATTGAGGTTTATGAAGGGGTATTTGAGTATCTGGAAAAGCTAAAAAGTTTAGTAGAAAGATTAAATTGCTATATATGTTTAGACATAGGTCATTTACTTTTTAGTGCAAAAAAATGTAATATAAAACCGAGTGATGTAATTGAGTATATATCTTTGGACTCTTGGTGGAAACAGAAAATAAAAGAAATTCATTTACATGATTTCAATAATCAAAAGTGTCATCTTAATATTGGCACTGGAGAGCTTAATTTTCAAGATATAACACCTATTTTAAACGATAATATACCGATTATATTGGAAACAAGAATAAAAGATTTGAGTAAAGATGGTATTGAAGAATTTAAGTATACTAAAGAAAGGCTGATTAAATATGGAAATACGGGAAATTTTTGATGTGGAATTAATTGCTCCATTACATAATTTTGTTTTTGGACAAGATTTTCCTTATGAGAGTTATAATAAGAAAAAGGCGCTTTATCCTGTATATATTTATGCTTATTTTGATAATGAAAGAATTATTGGATATAGCATTATAATTGATGAACAGGAAAAGAAAAACCTGTATGCATGGTATGGAGGTTTGATTCCAAAGTATCAGGGAAATGGTATTACAATAAAATTTTTTGATATTATGGTTAACAGAGCAAGAGATATGAATTACAATTCAGTAACTCTAGCTACAACAAATTGCAGACCTCATATGATTCGACTTGCAATAAAATATGGTTTTGATATATATGATTTAAAGAAAAGGGACTATGGCGAAGGAAATAAAATATATTTTGTATATAAATTGTTACCGGAAAGTGCTGTTTCTATTGATATATATCCAAACAACCATAAAATAAAGGAAGTCGAACTTGAAAAAATATTGGTTAAAAGCTATAAGAATAATTGCAAGAAGATTGTAATAACTAATATAAAATCAATTGAAGATGCTGATATAGTAGAATATTGCATTAGATATTGTAATAGTTTTGTACACAAACCCAGTATTACTGTCAATACGACACTTGAGATTATTAATATAATGGTTTCAAATTATAATAATTAAATCAAAGCGCAAGAAGTTCTGTATTATTATATATGGGACTTCTTGTATTTTTATTAATTTTTGATATAATAGAAATGGTGATAAAAATGAAAGATACAATAATTTATTTAATAAGGCATTCAGAACAATATAGAGATTATGTTTATAATAATGCAGAAAAAGAAAGTGAAATAAATAAAAAAATAGTATTATCTATTAGAGGCGAAGAAAAGGCAAAATTATTTGCAAATAAAGATGAGTTAAAGAATATTGATGTAGTTTATTCTAGTGACTATGCAAGAGCAGTTGCGACAGCAAAATATATAGCATTTAATAATAAGTTAACAATTAATATAGATGAAAGGTTGGGAGAAAGAAAAATACGGAATGATAGATAAAGCAAAAGACAATTCGAAAGATTTGACAACAACACAACTTTTAAATCCTGAATTTAAAAATCAGCTAGGAGAAAGCAACATAGAAGTAAGAAAAAGAATGAAAGTATCAATTTCTTCAATAATAAAAAATAATGTTGAAAAAAGAATTGCTATAATAACTCATGGTGCCGCAATTAAGTTTTTTTTACAGGAATTTTGTGATTATGATGAACAAAATGATTGTATAAAATATAAAGGGAAATTTATTTGCCCACGAAAAATGAAATCGCCTTCAATGATAAAAATAATATGTAATAAAGATTTAGATAATATAAAGAGTATACAATATGAAGAATAATAAAAAAGAACGATGAGATAGTACACCTAATCCAATTCATCTGATATAGGATACATCGTTCTTTTTATTTTTTTAATATTTGCTCGTAAATTTCAGGATACGTAACATTGATATGGTTTTGGATTTATAATGGACATTGGTAATGTTTATGATAATAAGGTTGCACAATCGGATGCTGTATATATTAAACCTGAGTATAGAATGAAAGGAATTGCTAGACAGATAATTCAATACTTTACTTATTGGTCGAAAAATAATAAAGTGGCATATATTGAATTAAAGGTATGCAAAAGCAATAATAAAGCTATAGAATTGTATAAAAAAGAAGGATTTACTACAGACAAAATAGTATTAAAGAAAAAAATATAATTTAAAAAATTCATTTAAAAATTTCATTTGAAAATATAAAAGATAAGATATTTAAACTAGTTGAATATTTTTTTCCTAATTTGTCATAATAAGAGTATAAAACAAAATGAAATGTTAGGAGGAAAATAGATGAAAGCAACTGGAGTTGTAAGAAGAATAGATGATTTAGGAAGAGTAGTTATTCCAAAAGAAATAAGAAAAACTTTAAGAATAAAAGAGGGAGACCCGCTAGAAATATTTACAGATAGAGAAGGGCAAGTTATATTAAAAAAATATTCTCCAATAGGAGAACTTTCAGAATTTGCTATTGGTTATGCAGAAACATTATCAAAAACAACAGGGCATATTGCTTGTATAACAGACAAAGATACAATTATAGCTGTTTCAGGAGGATCTAAAAAAGAATTCTTAGAGCAAGATGTAAGTCAAGAATTAGAACAGCTAATGGAGGATAAGGAAGTTTATACAAGTAAAGAAAACAAGGATTTAGCTATGCCTATAATTAAAAACGATAATCAGGCTCGAAGATATAATTCTCAAGTAGTATATCCAATAGTTTCAAATGGGGATACAATAGGAACTGTTATTTTATTAGCAAAAGATGCAAATACTAAAATGACAGATATTGAGAAAAAGGTGGCACAGTCTGCTGCGACTTTCTTAGGTAGTCAAATGGAAATTTAAACCTGAACAATCTGGGGACACTTCCCAAAATGTACAAAAATTGTACATTTTGGGAAGTGCCCCCAGATTGCTCATTTCAACTGCTTTTTTTGTTTCTTTCATTAGTTAATCCAACAATATAATCTATTGTAGTATTATAATATTTTGCTAAAGTTATTAAGTGTTGTACAGGGATTGGCCTATTGCCGTTTTCGTATTCTGAATAATATTGTTGTGAAATTCCTAGTACATTTGCAATATCTTTTTGGAGTTTATCACTATCTTCTCTTAAATCACGAATTCTTTTATATTTCAATAAAATCATCCTCCAATCGTTGAAATTCATATATAATTTTTAAAAAAACTTTTTATATTGAAAAAATATCATTAAAATAATTCTAACAAAAAAAACAAAACAGATGGAATTGCTACATAAAATATTGTGTGAGAAAATAAAGCAAAACAGCACAACTCTAAGAAAAATCAATCTATTAGTTCTAGTTTTTGATATAAATAAACATAATATGTTGTTTGTTAACCATAAGAACATGAAAGTCTTGACTTTAATAAAAATTTTGATATAATTGAAAAAAACAAAAAAAGGAGCAATGAAATATGGAAGAAAAAACATTTATTTTTGGACATAAAAATCCAGATACAGATACAATATGTTCAAGTATGGTAAAACAAATTTTATGTGAAAAAGAAGGAAATACAAGCGTTAAAGCTGTGAGATTAGGAAATGTAAATAAAGAAACTCAATATGCTTTGGATTACCTACAAATCGAAGCACCAGAGTTAATTGAAAAAGTAGAAGAAGGTCAAAAGGTAATTTTAGTAGACCACAACGAATTTAATCAAAGTGCTGATGGGATTGAAAATGCAAAAATTATTGAAGTAGTTGATCACCACAGAATTAGCAACTTCCAAACAACCGACCCACTATATTACACAGCAAGACCTTTTGGATGTACAGCTACAATTTTATACCAAGAATTTATTGAAAAAGGTATTGAAATAGATAAAAAAGAAGCTGTTTTAATGGCTAGTGCTATAATTTCTGATACATTATTATTAAAATCTCCAACAACAACAAAATATGATGAAAAAGCTTTAGGAGAATTAGGAAGAATAGCTGGAATAGACATTAATAAATATGGATTGGATTTATTAAAAGCTGGAACAGATTTAGATGACTTTTCAGAAAAAGAATTAATAAACTTAGACGCTAAAAAATTCGAATCTAAAGGTGTTAAATGTGTAATAGCTCAAGTAAATACAGTTAGTATCCCAGATGTATTAAAAAGAAAAGAAAAATTAGAAGAAGAAATGAAAAATGCAATTGCTGAAAACGGAATAGATTTATTTGTTTTAGCAATTACAGATATATTAAATAGCAACTCACAAATCATTGCATTAGGAAATAGAGTTGATATTATAGAAAAATCATGCAAATTAGAAGATAATATGGTTTTATTAGAAGGCGTTGTTTCAAGAAAGAAACAATTATTACCAATGGTTGAAAATAATATTTAACAAAGGAGTGGCAATTCATATTGCCACTTTTTATTGTCCAAAACTTGACAATTTTTTAAAACTTGTGTATACTAGGGAGGATCAAAAAGAAGGATGTTTTTACTTATTTTTAAGGAGTAATGTGAATGAAAATTAAATTAAATATAAAAAGTATTTTAATTATAGCAATAATCGGAATATTGAGTCTAGTGTTTTTTAATACAAGCTTTGCAGCCGTAACAGGAAAGGTAAATGTTGATACTGCAAACATAAGAAAAAATATGGATACAGATTCAGCAATAATTGAACAAGCATTCAAAGGAGAAAGTGTTCAAATAGTTGAAAAAAATGGCGATTGGTACAATGTAAAATATAATGGTGTTCAAGGATATATAAAAACAGATTTAGTAGATGTAACTGAAAACGTTGCGGAAGCTACTAATACAGCAACAGTTGAAGAAAAGAAAGAAGAACCAGCTAAAACTGAAGAAACAAAAACAGAAACAACTGAAAATAATACAACTAATAATGCTGAACAAAAAGTAGAAGAAAACAATGTTGAACAAAAACAAGAAAATGCAGCTACAGAAAACGAAAATGCTAATAGTATAATTGAAGGAATGTATTCTACAAATGCAGATGTAAAATTAAAACTTATTCCGTTAGTTAATGGAAATAATATAAAAGATGTTTCTAAAGACACAACTGTAAATGTATTAGAAGTATATAATAACTGGGCATTAGCAGAATGTGGAATGGATAGAGGATGGTTGTTATATAGCAAATTAACTAAAGTTGATGAAAATGCACAACAACCTGAAAATGTTCAAGAAGAGAAAAAAGAGGAAGAAAAACCGGAGGAAAAGGCTGAAGAACCTAAACAAGAAGAAACAAAGCAGGAGGAACCAAAAAGTACAGAAGTTTCTGTTCAAGAAAAAACAATGTATGTTAATTGGGATACTGTTATAGTAAGAGAAAAAGCAACAAAAGCTTCTGAAGTAGTTACAAGCCTTAATAAAGGAACTGCAGTTACTGTAACTGCAAAAGACGGGGAATGGAGTAAAGTCAAAGTTGATGGCAATAATGGATATATAAAATCAACTCTATTATCTGAAACAAAACCACAAGTGGTTACTTCAAGAAGTTTAGAACAAGAAAGACAGGAAACTCAAACACAAGCACAAGAATCAGCACCTGCACAAACGTCAAGTTCTGGTTTAGGCCAACAAGTTTGTAATTATGCTAAACAATATTTAGGATGTAGATATGTTTATGGGGGGACTACACCTAGTGGATTTGATTGTTCTGGATTTACACAATATGTATTTAAAAATTTTGGTATAAGTTTAAATAGAACAGCATCAGCACAAGCAAGTAATGGTACATATGTTGCTAAATCAGATTTAAAAGCAGGGGATTTACTTATATTCACAGATCATGCTGGATTATATTTAGGAGATGGAACATTTATACATGCTGCAAATCCTTCAAAAGGGGTTATAATAACATCTTTATCAGATAGTTATTATGTAAGAAATTACATTACTGCGAGAAGAATAGTGCAATAGAAACTGCAAGGAGGAAAAATTGAAAAGACCAATTTTAGTTGCAGTTATTGGATATATAATAGGAATAATAATAGGGCTATACTTTAATTTTAGTATAGTCTTTTTTTATTTACTAGCAATACCAATAGCTGTGTTTATAAAATCAATTAAGATTCGAAAGAAAAAATTTAGTTTTTATTCAATATCAAGATATTTAAGATATTTCAAATTAGTATTAGATCGAAAAGTTATTATTACAATTATTATTTTTTCGTGTTTATCCAATTTTATAATAAGAGAAAAAAATAAAAAATATAATGATTTTTATAATACAAGTGAGAGCGTCGAAATAGTTGCAAAAGTAACAAGTGAAGCTCAAGAAAAAGAATATAAAAACACTTATAAAATAAAAGTGCTAGAGATAAATAAATATAAAAAAGATATAAATCTATATTTAAATATAGATAATAAGAAAGATTTAAAATATGGAGATATTATTAAAATAAAAGGAAAATACAAAGCACCTGATATTCAGAGAAATTATGGTGGTTTTAGTTACAGAGAATACTTAAAAACTTTAAATATATACGGAAATGTTACAGCAGAAAGAATAGAAGTAATAGAAAAGTCTAAAAGAAATGATATATCTTTTTTTATCCATCAAATAAAAGAAAATGTAAAACTAAATGCCAAAAAATATTTAGATGAAGAAACTTATTCAATATATTTAGGCTTGATATTAGGAGATACTTCTTATATAGAAGACGATACAAAAGAAAAATTTAGGAATAGCAATATGAGCCATATTTTAGCAGTGTCAGGAATGCATATTACATATATTGTGCTTGGAATTGTGCTATTTTTAAGCAAATTATCTGGTAAAAAAATAGCTAAAATTTTAAGTATTATTGTATTAGTTTTTTATATTACAATAACTGGTTTTTCTCCATCTATTATACGTGCTTGTAGCACAGCAATAATAATGCTTGTTGGAGGGATAATAAATAGAAAATCAGATGTATGGACATCAATGTCTATATCTTTATTTATTATTCTAATTCACAATCCATTTTTAATAACTAATATTGGATTACAATTCTCTTATATGGGGACACTAGGAATTATTATTTTAAATAAAAATGTTATGAAAATTTTAACATCTAAAAAGAATACTGATAAACACAAAATAAGAAAGTTTAAAATACACAAAACAAAATTTAATGAAAAGTTTATTTCTAAGTTTAAGGAGATAATAGCTGTTTCAATTTCTGCGCAAATCTTTATATTACCATTAACAATATTTCATTTTAATACAATTGGTTTGTATTTTCTAATAACTAATTTACTATTAAGTTTAATCATTGGGCCTGTAATAATTTTAGGATTTCTGTTTTTAACAATGCTAATTTTAAATTTATCGATTTTAAATATTTTTGCATTTCCTATAAAATGGGGAATAAAAATTATTTTATTTATAACTCAAATAGGAAATTTTCCATATTCAAAAATCTATGTTGCAACTCCCAAAGTATTTGTATTAATAATATATTTTGTATTTGTAATGGTTCTAAATCATATTTATACTGCTTGTACGAATAAAAGTCCAACAAATTCAAATTTACGAGTTAAATATATGCTTCAGCTTTTAAAATATAACATTAGGAAATATAGCAAAAAAATTATTTCATTTGTAATTCTTATAATTTTTTTATCCATTTTTGTTGTTTTATTCATTCCAAAATCCTTAAAAATCCATTTTGTAGATGTAGGCCAAGGAGATTGTTGCTTTATAGAAACACCTGGAAATAAAACCATTTTAATAGATGGTGGAGGTAGCGAATTTGGGAGTTATGATGTTGGTAAAAATACATTATTACCATATATTTTAGACAGAGGTTATACAAAAATAGATTATATATTTATAAGTCATTTTGATACGGACCATGTGCAAGGTTTATTAACAATACTAAAGGAATTGCAAGTTGAAAATGTAATAATTGCAAAGCAAAAAGAAGAAAGTCAAAACTATAAAAAATTCATAGAAATAGTAAATTCAGGAAAATTAAAAGTTGATATTGTTAAAAAGGGGGATAGAGTAAAAATAGAAGATGATTTGTATTTTGATATTATCTGGCCCAATACTCAAAATTTAATAAATGAAAATGCTTTAAACAATAATTCAATGATGTGCAAGTTGATCTATAAGGATTTTTCAATGGTATTTACAGGAGATATAGAAGAAATCGCTGAAAAGAAGATACTACAAGAATATAAGAATAATTTGAGAATGCTGAATTCTACTATTTTAAAAATTGCGCATCATGGGTCAAAAACATCATCAATGCAAGAATTTCTAGAAGCGGTAAAACCTAAAATAGTTTTAATTGGCGTTGGAGAAAGTAATAAATTTGGTCATCCGAATAAGGAAGTATTAGAAAGGCTTGAATTATTGCGGTTCAAAAATTTATAGAACAGACCAAAACGGAGAAATAACATTAGTAATAAATCGAAAAGGAAAAATAAAAATAAATAAAAAGCGCAACTAAAAATAGTTGCACGAATAGTATAAAATTTGAAATTTTGTAAATAATAACCTTGAAAGAAGGAGATTTTATGGATAAACTTAACAAGGTTATTATTTCAATGCTGGTTATTTCTGCTATACTTATTGCAATAGTTGCAGCGTTGTTATTAAATCAAAAAAATAACAAAAAAGATGAGGTTGGGGAGAGTGTAAAAACCCAAATTGGAGAAAATATATATGATGAATGTACAGATGAATATGAGGAAATGGGAGAAGATGTAATAACAACAAATACTGAGGAAGAGAAGATATCTCCAAATTGTAAAATAACTCTTATAAAATACTATAAAGGTTGTAAAGATAAAATAAATGATTATATAAGTGTTCCTAAAGAACTTGTAAATTGTACAGAAAAACAACTGCAAGGCAAATATAATGATTGGGAAATAAAAGAATTTTCAAGTAATCAAATTACATTATATAAAGAGTTTGAAGGGGAATGCGGAGAACATTATTTATTAAAAGATAAAGATGGTAAAATTTATATTTATAAAATTAATGAAAATGGTAAACAAGAAGAATATGAAAAAACTGATGTTGCAACTGATTACTTACCAGAAAAAGATAAAAGTGCTATAAAAGAAGGCTTAAAAGTTAATGGAAAAGAAAAATTAAATGAACTAATCGAAAGCTTTGAATAAAAGAAAAAATGCAAAAGATTGTACTTTTGCATTTTTTTTATTCTTTTTTATTATTTACTTTTGTTACATCTTTTTTCAAGTCTTTTTTATCAATAAAACCATTATGATATAATGACCAAACATACATAATTAAAGCAAATAGGGTAGATATTAATGCTAAAGCGTAGCAAATTAAATCTAGGTTTTTCCAGAAACCTTCAACATTAAATTGCCTGAATATTAATGAAAGAACTATTGCTACATAGAATAATACTGTTGCAAGTTTGCCATACCATTTACTATAAACTACAACATCTTTTCCATATAGGAATGAAGCTCCAACTATCATTATAAATTCTTTTACTAAAACTATAATTAAAATCCATAGTGGAATTATATTTACTAAAGCTAATGAACCTAATGTACATATTTGTGTTAACTTGTCAGCAAGGGGATCCATTAGTTTTCCAAAGTTGGAAACCAAATTGAATTTTCTTGCTATAAAACCATCAGCAACATCTGTTATTCCAGATATTGTAAAAAATACGAAGGCTAATATAAATTGTTCTGTAAATATGAAATATACTATAAATGGTATTAATAAAAATCTTATTATTGTTAATATATTTGGTACATGTTTAAACATAATTACTCCTTTTGAGTATTCTATTTTAATATAATGATTTTTAATTCCTTGGTGTCGCAATCTCCTTATTTAAAAATACTAGTATGTCGATTGCTCCAGTCGCCCTGCGCTTTGCTCCGGTTGGTCGCTTACGCGGAATTCAAAATCATTATATTAAAATTTAAACTACTCGAAATATTAATTCATTTTCTAAATCTACTACAATATTTTGACCATTTTTTAATTCTGAGCGAAGGATTTTCTCAGATATTTCATCTTCGAGATACTTTTGAATTGCTCTTCTTAATGGTCTAGCTCCAAATTTTACATTTGTGCCTTTTTCTAAAATGTATTTTTTTGCGTTTTCTGTTACTTCCATAGTTATATTTTTTTCTTTTAAAGCTTTTTCAGTATCTTGTAACATTAAATCTACTATTTGAATTAGCTCTGGTTCTGTAAGTGAGTCAAATACAATTGTTTCATCAATTCTATTTAAGAATTCTGGTCTAAATACATCTTTTAAACTATCTAAAATTTTGTTTTTGTTTATTATAGATTTTCCACCAAATCCGATTGAATTATTGTTTAAGTTTGATCCTGCATTTGATGTCATTATAATAATTGTATTTGAAAAATTAACTGTATTTCCCTGACTATCTGTAAGCTTGCCGTCATCAAGCACTTGTAATAAAATATTAAATACATCAGGATGAGCTTTTTCAATTTCGTCAAATAGAATTATAGAGTAAGGTTTTCTTTTTACCTTTTCAGTTAATTGACCTGCATCATCATATCCTACATAACCTGGAGGAGATCCAATTAGTTTTGCTGTTGAATGACTTTCCATATATTCTGACATGTCAACTCTAATTATTGCATCTTCTGAACCAAACATTTCATAAGCTAATGATTTTGCAAGTTCAGTTTTTCCTACACCAGTAGGACCTACAAATATAAATGATGGTGGTCTTTTGGTACTTTGAAGCCCAGCTCTGTTCCTTCTAATTGCTCTAGATACAGCATTTACAGCTTCTTCTTGGCCAATTACTCTTTTATGAAGGTTAGTTTCTAAGTTTAATAATTTTTGAGTTTCAGCTTCTGTAATCTTTTTAACAGGTATTTTTGTCCAGTTTTCAATTACATTTGCTATATCTTGAACTGTAAGGTTTTTTAATTTCATTTTATTATTTATTGAATCTATTTGTTCAATCAATTGACATTCTTTTGCCTTAAGTTCAGCAGCTTTTTGATAATCTTCTGTTGAATCAGCTGCAACAACTTCTTCTTTCTCGGCTTGTACTTTTTTTAGTTCTTGACGAAGTAATTCTAATGTGAATAAGTCTTTGTTTTCTAGATTTATTCTTGAACAAGCTTCATCCAAAATGTCGATTGCTTTATCTGGTAAAAATCTGTCATGTATATATTTTTCAGACATTATTACTGTTTGCTTAATCACATCAGATGAGATTTTTACTTTGTGATATTCTTCATAATATTTTTTTATTCCATTTAGAATACCAACAGAATCTTCAATGTTTGGCTCTTCGACCAATACTTGTTGAAATCTTCTTTCTAAGGCTGTGTCTTTTTCAATGTATTTTCTATATTCTTTTAAAGTTGTAGTTCCAATCAATTGAATTTCACCATTAGATAAGGCGGGTTTTAAAATATTTGCGGCATTCATAGAATGTTCGCCATCTCCGGCACCTATAATATTGTGAATTTCATCTATAACTAAAATAATATTTCCGTATTCTCGACATTCATCTATAATGCCTTTCATTCTAGCTTCAAATTGACCTCTAAACTGTGTTCCGGCAATAACTGCTGTCATATCTAAAAGGTAAACTTCTTTATTTAAAAGCTTTGCAGGTACATTTTGGTTCGCAATTTTTATTGCTAAACCTTGGGCAATTGCAGTTTTTCCAACTCCAGGTTCACCAATTAAACAAGGATTATTTTTAGAACGTCTATTTAAGATTTGTGTAATTCTTTGAATTTCCTTATCTCTACCAATTACAATGTCTAATTCATTGTTTTTGGCTTTATTTGTTAGGTTTGTACCATATGTATCTAAATATTTTTTCTTTTTAGATGTTTTTGTTTTTTTCTTTTCAACTTTAACTTTTTTTCTTTCTGAACTATTTGGATTTCCGTTAGCTTGGGCATGCGCTGCTCCATTATTTCCAAACATATTGAAAATTGAACCTAGGGGAATAGCTGCACCGGCAATTTTTGGAGATTCGTCATCTTCTTCATCTTCATCCATTCCATCAGCAGAAGGACCAAAAGTGAAGGCTCCCTCAATATTTTGAATATCTTCCAAATTTATATTTTCGGCCAAATCTTTAAATATTGTTTCAAATTGTTTAGACATATCTTGCATATTTATATTATTTAAATTATTATTACCATTTGGATTAGTATTGTTTACATTTTGGTTTAAATCAGGGTTAGTATCTTGTTTTGTACTATCAATTATGTTTTTTTGCCTGTTTAAAACATCTATTACATCAATGCCTCTTTTTTGAGCGCATTCAGCACATAAACCTTCCATAGTGCTTTTTCCATTTTCTTGTTTTTCAAAAAAAAGTATAGCTGCATTTTTATTACAATCAGAACATAACATACTTTTCATTTCTCCTTACTTTTATATAAAATTACAATATATATATTATCTCAAAAACCTTAATAAGTCAAGCTAAACTTTTGAAATAAGCAATCTGGGGACACTTCCCAAAATGTACAATTTTTGAACATTTTGGGAAGTGTCCCTAAAATGTTCAAAATTATTTAAATTTATATTGCAATAAAATTTGGTAAATGTTATAATATACTTAGTAAAAAAAGATTTACAAAAGAAAGAGGGCGAAAGAATGAATGTAACACTGCCAGACAATAAATTGGATAAAAAGACTATAATGGTGTATGCAATAATCATTTTCATATGTATTGCATCTATTTTTGCTGTTGTTTGGATGCAATTTTTTGATGGCGAAATTGTTGAAACAGTTGGAACTCTGAAAGGTAAGAGTGACCACGATTATAATAATTTAAAAGCGGAATTCAATGAATTACTTACAAATGATATACAGAATTATGATGAAAAATATAATAACAAAAAAGAAAGCTTGACAAATGATATAGTATATACTGTTTGTGAGGAAAATGCTTCATCAGGAGATGATTACAATATTCAAGTTAAAATTCCATATATAAATATAAAGAGTAAAACAGTTAAAGAGTATAATAATGAAATTAAAAAGACTTTTATTGATAAAGTAGAATCAATTAAAAATACTAAAAATAAACATTCAACATATTCGGTTCAATATGGGGGATATGTACAAGATGGAGTTTTATCAGTAGTGATAAAAGCAGAAATACAAGAAGGAACAAAAGCTCAAAGAACAGTAATAAAAACATTTAATTATGATTTAGAAAATAACAGTGAAATTTCTTTTAATAAATTACTTCAAACAAAAAAAGTAAGTTTGGAATATGCTCAGGACAGAATCAACAAAGAAGCACAAATAGGTGCCAAAAAATCTGAGGATATTAAAGCTATGGGATATGAAATTTATGAAAGAAATCTTGAAGATTCTATGTATAAAGTTGAAAATATTAAAGAATTTTATTTCCATGATGGAACAATATATGTAATGTTTGCGTACGGAAATACTAAATATACAAATGAATTAGATATAGCTGTAATATAAAAATAAAATTAAAAACCTGCAAGTTTAACTTGCAGGTTTTTAAAAATAAAAGGGGATGTTTTCTTAATTTTTAGTTAGGTTCTCATTCCTAACTTGTTTATATTATATATTTTGTTTTTGTCCATTGTGTGAACTCAGGGTGAAAAAACGGAAAAATAAAAATCGCATTGCGATTTTTATTTTTATGATTTTTAAAATTATGGTTGTTCTCCTAAAATAACAGTAATTTCTTCTTCTTTGTTATTTCTATTAATTTTTAATTTTAGTTCATCACCAATATTTTTGGAATTTTTTATTTCATTTAATTCGTCCATTTTAGTGATTTTTTTGCCATCAACTTCTATAATTACATCACCAACTTTTATGCCAGATTTTTCAGCAGCTGAGAAGTCTTCTATAGTTTTTACATAAATACCAACAACTAAATTATGGGCTTTGGCAGTTTTTTCATCTAAATCAACTCCACCAATTCCAATAAACGGTCTTTTAACCTTACTGTATTGAATTAATTGCTCTGTTATATTTGATGTTGAATTAATTGGAATAGCAAATCCCATTCCTTCAACGCCTGTTCCTGAAAGTTTTAAAGTATTTACACCAATTACCTTTCCTTCACTATTTACTAAAGCTCCACCACTATTACCAGAGTTTATAGCAGCATCTGTTTGAATTAGTTTGAAAGATTTTCCTTCAGTATCTGTAACTTCTCTGTTTACAGCACTTACAACACCACATGTTATACTACTTTGCATTCCAAGTGGATTTCCTACAGCCATAGCAAATTCACCAACTTTAATAGAATCGGAATCAGCAAATTCTGCTTTTGTTAGTCCTGTTTTATCAATTTTTATAACAGCTAAATCTGTTTGCTCATCTTTTCCAATTATTTTGGCATCATATTCAGTTTCATCATCATAAAGAGTAACTGTAACTTTATTTGCTTCTGAAACTTGATAGAATGAATCAGATGATGATGAAGCAACAATGTGGTTATTTGTTAAAATGTAACCGTCATCACTAATTATAATTCCAGACCCTGAAGCTGTTGCAGATGAGGTTTGAGGTCTACTAGACAAACCAAACATACTATAATAATTTGAACTTACTGTATAATCTACTTTAATTCCTACAATTGATGGTAATATTTTATTTGCAGCATATATAGAAGTATTTGAATATTTATCTAAATCAACTTGTTTTACAGTACCATTAGAACTTGTATTAGTGCTTGGAGCAGTACTAATAACATTGCTTGTAGGAAATACTGCTTTTTTGATTTCTGGAACGAATAGGATAGTTCCCATTACAGTGGCACAGCCTATAATACCGCTTACAAAAGGTATTATAACGCTTTTTCCAAAAGAATATGTTTTAGGAGATTTCTCTTTTTTTGTTTTCTCCTTTTTTATTTTAGGTTGTTTTAAATTATTGGCAGTATTTGGTACTGCTTTGAAATTGTGATTAATCTCAGAAGTATTATTTTGAGTTGCATTATTATCATTTTTTATTTCATTCATAATAAAATCCTTCCTTTCATTTAGTATAAAAATACCATATAATATATAATATCTCAAAACAATATGATTTTACAATAGTATTGTGAATTTTTTGTGAAAAAATAAAAATATTTTTAAATTTAAGATTTATATTGAAATAATTATCAATAAAAGATATAATGTAGAAAATATGTTAAAAGAGAGGTAAAAAAATGGACATAAAAGATAATAAAGGTATAACATTAGTAGTACTAGTTGTAACTATAATAGTTTTGATAATAATTGCAGGAGTAACAATTACAGCAGGAACTGAGTCCATAAAAAAAGCTAAGCTAGAAACTTTAAGAACCAATATGCTTTTAATAAAAGCCAAAGGAAAAGAATATTGTGAAGAGGCTAATTTTAGAGCGGGAATTATAAATGAAAATGATACTGCAGAAGCGAAAGCAGAAAAAATTGAAAAAGGGAAAAATTATATAAAAAATCCTGGAGAAAAAGTAAAGGGACTTTTAAATGAAGCGACAGCAGCAGATTTGACATCTGTTAATGCGAGTCTAGGAGATGATGCAGCAAATAAATATGCTGTTAAATTAACTACTCAAGATTTAAAAGATATGGGACTAAATGAAGTGGCAAATACCCAAAATGAAGGAGAATATATAATCATATTTGATATAAAAAATAATATAGTTGAAGTTTTTAATACACAAGGTTATCAGGATAAAAATCAAACAAAATATTCTTTAACAGAAATAGAAGCAATAGAAGATTAGATTTTTTAAATTTAGGAAGCAATTTATCGATCGATAAGAAGAAGGTACAAAAAGTGAAAGAAAAAGAATTAGAAAGATTAACAAAATTAAAAGAAATAGAAAAAGAATTTCATGAAAAAGGAATAAAGTATATATGTGGAATAGATGAAGCGGGTCGTGGCCCTTTGGCAGGGCCTGTTTGCGTTGCAAGTGTAATAATGCCAGAAAATTCTATGATAGAGGGGGTAAATGATTCAAAAAAAGTATCTGAAAAGAAAAGAGAAATGTTGTATGACAAAATAATAGAAGAAGCTATTAGCTATTCAGTTGCAATAATCTCAGAAAAAGAAATAGATGAAATAAACATTCTAAATGCAACTAAAAAGGGGCTCACCCAATCGATAGCAGGTTTAGACGTAAAACCTGAACTGATACTAGTAGATGCATTAGATAAAATTGATACATTAGGCATTCCATATAAACCAATAATTAAAGGAGATGCACTTGCTTATTCAATTTCAGCAGCTTCAATTTTAGCTAAGGTTACCAGGGATAGGATAATGAGGCAAATGGATGAAATATATCCAGAGTATGGCTTTGCTGGACATAAAGGATATGGAACTGCTAAACATATTGCAGCAATAAAAGAATTTGGACTTTGCGATATACATAGAAGGAGCTTTACAAAAAATTTTATCAATATTAAATAAATACGTTTACTTAATATTTAATATTGAAATTTGTTAAAATTAGCTAGTAAAAAAATGTTGAATTTTATAATAAATGTGTTATAATTAATATGGTACTAAAGAATTTTTAGTAAACATATGGAAGGAGAAGAGAATGATGAAAAAAGAAAAAATTGAAAAGAAAAAGAAAAATAGAGATGCAGGAAAAGTATTTACAAGGATAATGGCTTTAATTTTAGTTATTCTAATGTTAGCAGGAACTTTAGGAAGTTTAGCTTATTATTTATTTACAAATATATAATAGAATATAATAGAAAGGTAGAAAAAAATGGGAAATAATTCAGGGTGGTTAGAAAACTTCTACAATGAAAATTTATTACAATATTTTCGAACATTACAAGAGTCACCATGGAAAATGATAAGTTTTATAATAGATGTAACAATAGTTGTATTAATATTATATTATGCAATTAAAGTCGCTAAAGGTTCAAGAGCATGGCAATTAATAAAAGGAATCACATTATTTGTTTTAATTACAATTCTAAGTGGAGCATTAAACTTAAAAATATTAAATTCAATTCTTTCTGGAATAATGAATTGGGGAGTTATTGCTTTACTAATAATATTCCAACCAGAGTTGAGAAGAGGACTTGAACAATTAGGAACAAATAAACTTACAAAATTTTTTGGAATAGATAAAGATGTTGCTACAAAAACCAAAGAAGATATTTACAAAGTAGTAATTGCTGCATCTGAACTTGCAAAAAATAAAACAGGTGCATTGATTGTAATAGAACGAGATATAGAAATAAAAGATATCATACAAAATGGTGTACTTATGGATGCAGAAGTATCTCCACAACTATTGGTAAACATATTCGAACCTAAAACACCTCTACATGATGGGGCAGCAATAATTAGTAATAATAGAATAGCAGCAGCAGCATGTGTTTTACCATTGGCAGATGATAAAGATATTGCAAAAGAACTTGGAACAAGGCATAGAGCTGCAATTGGAATATCTAAAGAATCAGATAGTATTGTAGTAGTGGTATCGGAAGAAACAGGAAAAATATCAGTTGCAAAAGATGGAACTTTAATTGCAGATGTAAGAGAAGATGTATTAAAGAAAATTTTAATTAGTAATATTGTTACTAAAAGATTTGCATCTGAGAAAAAAGATAAAAAGAAGAAAGAAGAAAAATCTAATATATAAAGTTTTATATATTAGATTTTTTAGAATTTTGGAGGTTTATAATGAGAAACATTAAACTAACAATAGAATATGATGGAAAAGATTTTAATGGTTGGCAAAAGCAACCAGATAAGTTAAACATTCAAGGAACTATAGAGCAAGCAATTGAAAGAATAACAGGAGAAAAAGTAGAATTGAATGCATCAGGTAGAACAGATGCTGGGGTTCATGCTATTGGTCAAGTAGCAAATTTTAAAACAAATTATGAGCTTCCAATTGAAAAATGGCCATTAGCGTTAAATGCAAATCTTAAAAAATCAATTGTAATAAAATCAGCAGAAGAGGTAGATGAGAGGTTCCATAGTAGGCTTACTTGCAAACAAAAAACATATAGATATGTAATAAATAATTCAAAATATGGAACAGCAATATATAGAAATCTTGAAACACATATACCTCAAAAACTTGACATAGATAAAATGAAAAAAGCTGTAAAATATTTTGAGGGAGAACATGACTTTAAAGCATTTAAAGCAAGTGGTACAAGTTCAAAGAGTAGTGTAAGAACAATATATAAAGCAGAAGTTTTAGAAATGCCAGACGAAAGAATTTACATAGAATTGACAGGAAACGGATTCCTTTATAACATGGTAAGAATAATATCTGGAACACTTGTAGATGTGGGGCTTGGAAAGATTGAACCAGATGCAATTTCAAATATTATTGAAAGCAAACAAAGAGAAAATGCTGGCAAAACTTTGCCACCAACTGGTTTGTATTTGCTTAGAGTTGAATATTAACATTTAATGAGGAATAGCATAAAATATAAGTAAAACGAAAGGAGACATTTAATATGACTACCAATTTACTTATATTTTTTGCTATTCCTCTTGCAATTATAGTAATTTCAGTAGCTTTACAAAAAATACTTAGAAATCCATTTTTAGTTGCTGCAATTATATTTTCAATTGCATTAGTAATAGTATTGGCATTTTTTGATCCTTTATATTTAATGGCCGTTGTTGTATATACAGTGATTGCATTTATTGCAGCAATTTTAACTTGCTTATTTTGCAGAGTATTAAGAAACGGTAATATGTGTAATTGCATGGGGTGTGGGGAAAATAACAACAACAATGAGAACGATGACAATAATTCTCCTAATCAAGTAATTGCAACATTAGGAGAAGGAAACACAAATCAAACATATTATACGGGATGTTATAGGAAAAGGAGATAAAGATTAACCTAGTAATAGTTTTATAATTACAATACAAATTGCTCCTGGTAATCCAAGTAATCCAACTAATATACTTGTTAAAAAATTTAAGCCAATATGGAAGCCGAAGTTGCTTCCAATTAGATTTATAATAAATATTAATAATCCACCTAAAATTGAATTAATTACCAGTTTTATAACTTTTGTAATTGGCACTATAAAAACTCTACCAAATATAAATAAAAAGCAAATGCATGCTATATATGTAATAATATTTGTATCCATATTTTCCTCAGTCTTTCCTGAAATCAAGATATATTATTTTTGCTCTCTCCCAACTATTAGGCTTTCGAATTTTTCGGTCCCCACAGCGTTAGCAAAAATAATATGTCTTGATTTCATATTTTAGAATTATTAATTAATATTCAAAAAATGGACAAATATTACTTGAAAATTAACTAGCTCTATTTTGCAATTTAAATTCAATTTCATTTATTATGTTTGAAATAATTCCTCTGGATTTAGCGAGTTTAATTAAATAATCAAGTTTTGACTGATTTGCTTTTATTTGATAAATATAGTAATCTACTAAATCTTGACTATCTACATATTCAAAATTCTTTCTTGCAGAATGCAAATCCTTTTTAGTTTTTATAATATTTAAAATAAGTTCTTCTTCTCGTTCAATCTCAGTTAGCTCAACTAACGCAGTTTCCTTTACATACTCATCTCTCATTAATTTTACACTTCCTTTATTTTTACATAAAAAAATCAACTATATTTTATGTAAAAATAACGAAAATATTACTTTTTTTACATAAAATACTTGTATTTTTTGCGATTTTGTAAGATAATAGATGTGTACGAAAATATATATAAATATTATAAAATGAAAGGAATGCGTGTATGAAATATATAGATAAATTTTTAAAGAAACTTAATACTAGCAGAAACACATTCTTTACATATCTTTTAACATTGATAACAATATTCATAACAGTAGATAGATTAGTCGAAATATTATTCATGGTATTTACAGGTGTTTCTCAATCATATTGGAATCCAATTGTATACACATTAGCAATGGCATGCCCAATCTTTGCATTTTTATTTTCAGGCTCATCTGAATTTGCTACATCAAAGAATCAAAAGGTTACATTGTTTTATGCATATTGTATATGTTTATACATAATAGCTCTGGCAATGTTTACACAATGGATAAATATGGGAGTATGGATGCTACTAATCAATTCTCCAAACTATGTTGAATTGATTACTGATTTTGCAGATGTTGTAAGACCAGCTATGATTAGTATTTCATTATTCTTACCATTAGTTACTGTTTGGCCAATATTCGATTTCTTATACAACACAATAGACGATTCTGGAAAACATGTACGTTCTATATGGGATTATGGTGGAATTAGTTTATCAGATTCAAAAGCAAATTCTGGTCCATATTCAAACGAGATGTACTTGTGCACAGATGATGAAAATGGTAAATCAATAAAAATTCCAGATAGTGCAAGATTTTTACCAATGTTTGTATGTGGTGGTTCAGGAACTGGAAAAACAACAGCTGTACTTGAACCAATGATGGCAAGAGATTTAGAGAGAAAATATTTTTATAGAGAAGCTTCTAAAGAATTAGCATTTACAGCTTTAAAAACAAAAATTGCTGTATTGAACAAACCATATGATAATAATTATTTGAATAATAATTTCAGTTTAAACATGATTTCACCAGCAAGTGGAAAAGAAAAAATATTCAAAACATTATTTAAAAAACTAATTTTAGGATCATCAGGTACAACAGTTTATAAAGATGTAGGTTTAACACTTGTATCTCCTGATTATGAAGTAATAGACCACATGATAGATGTTTGCAAAAACTTTGGCGTTGGTTATAATCTAATAGATCCAGATAATAAAGATTCTATTGGTTTAAACCCATTTGTTTATGATGACCCAACAAAAATTGCAGTAACAATTTCTTGTGCACTTCGTGCAATGTATAATACTCAACATGAGGAAATTGAAGAATCATATAAAGAAGACGTATCAATGATGGCAATTGAGAACCTTGCAATACTACTAAAAGAAATTTATCCAAGAATGAATGAAGGTGCTCTTCCAAACTTAGAAGATATGTTAAAAATGTTAACAAACTTTGAATTGATAGAAAAAATGTGTGAAATTCTTGCACATAATGAACAACTAAAAGAAAAATATAGTGTTCAATTATCATACTTCAAAAAATTCTTCTACAAAAATGGTTCAGGAAGAAGTGAAATTGAAATAAATATAGCTGGTGTAGTTGCTCAATTAGATAGCTTATTAAGATTACCAGGTGTTAAAACAATACTATGTAACAGATATAATAATATCAATTTTGATGATATGTTAGCAAATGGAAATGTAACATTTGTATGTACAAGAAGAGGAGATTTAGGTGGAACAGCTCATAAAGCATTTGGACTATTCTTCCTATTATCTATGGAAAATGCAGTATTAAGAAGACCAGGAAATGAAAATACAAGAGTTCCAAACTTCTTATATATTGACGAATTCTCAGATTTCTTAGGAAAACATACAGAAGCATTATTTACAATGTTTAGAAAATATAGAGTTGCAACAGTTATAACTGTTCAAAACTTATCACAATTAGATACACCAAACTCAAAAGAACATTACAGACAAACAATTCTTTCTAACTGTGCAAATAAAATATTCACAGGAAATGCAGACGTAGAAGAATTAGAATGGTGGTCTAAAGAGCTTGGAACTCATAGAGAATGGGTTATGGGCGATACTATAGATTTTGCCAAAGGTGCAACTGGTAAGTATGACTCAAAACATAGTGGTGTAAAATTTGACTTTGTTTCAAACTTCAAAGTAGGAAAACTACAAACATTAAAGAAAAATACATTTGCATACTTAATAAAAGATAGCAGTGGAAAATCAATGGGTGGTGCTGGTAGATTTAAATATTTAGATGCTAAATATAAAGAACCACATAAAATCAAAAAATTTGATTTTGAAAAATATTCTGGTCAAAATAGTGTTGAAGATGAAACAGATAACTCAAAGAAATTTGATTTTAAACATGTAAATTTTAGAGATGAAAGAAACGAAATCAATCCAATTCAAACTGATACATCAGATTCACAATATGTATTTGACAATGAAGATGCAATTATAGTTAATTTGAAGAAAAAGAATCCAAAGAGTGGAAATAATTAATAAAAAAGAATTGAAAGACGAAAGTTTTTCAATTCTTTTTTTATTTTATTATTCGACTGTAACAGATTTAGCTAAGTTTCTTGGTTTATCAACATCTAATCCTTTTTCTTTTGCAATATAGTAAGAGAATAGTTGTAAAGGTACAATAGAAAGGATAGGTGAGATAAATGGGTTAGTTTCAGGTATTACATAAGTTTTATCAAACATTTTTTGATCAACTTTTTGATTTGTAACAACCATTGTTTTTGCACCACGAGTGATAACCTCTTGAATATTGCTTACTGTTTTTTCAACTAATTTAGAATCTGTCATAATACTAATTACAGTAATTCCATTCTCAATCAAAGCAATAGGTCCATGTTTTAATTCTCCAGCTGCATAGCTTTCTGAATGAATATAAGATATTTCTTTTAGCTTTAAAGAACCTTCCTTAGCAACAGTTTCATCAATTCCTCTACCTAAAAAGAATACATCATGTTCTTGGTAAACTTCTTTTGCAAAGTCTTGAATATTTTCGCAAATTTTCAAAGTCTCTTCAATTTTTCTAGGTAATTCTAGAATGTCTTTTTTATATTCATTTATTTTTGTATCATTTTTTTCTAAAACTTGTGCAAAGTATAATGCTAAAATATTTAAAAGTACAACTTGAGAAGTATAAGCTTTAGTTGATGCAACAGCTATTTCAGGACCAGCATGTGTATAAATTGAGTAATCTGCTTCACGAGTTATAGAACTTCCAATAACATTTGTAACTGCAAGTGTTTTGGCACCATGGTCTCTAGAAAGTTTTAGAGCAGCTATTGTATCTGCTGTTTCTCCAGATTGAGAAATGAAAATACATAAAGTTTTGTCATCAATTATTGGGTCTCTGTATCTAAATTCAGAAGCAATATCAACTTCTGTTGGTATTTTACATATTTTTTCAATTGCATTTTTTCCTGCAAGACCTGCATGCATTGCTGTACCACAAGCTACTATATAGATTTTATTTAGGCTTGCTAAATAATCTTTGCTGAAATTTAATTCTGGGAATTCAATAGGGGCATCTTCAGAAAGTTTTGAACCTATTGTTTCTCTTATTGCAACTGGTTGTTCATGAATTTCCTTTAACATGTAATCTTCATAACCATCTTTTTCAGCTGCAGAAGCATTCCATTCAATTGTTTTTGTTGATTTATCAACTTTGTTTAAATCTTTATCATAGAAAGTTGCAGAATCTCTTTTTAAAACTACAAATTCTAAGTCATTTAATAAATAGAAATCTCTTGTAAATGAAAGGATTGCAGGGATGTCAGATGAAATATAATTTTCATCTTCACATGTACCAATAACAAGAGGACTGTCTTTTCTTACAACTATCATTTGGTCTTTTGCATATTTAGAAATAACTTCAATTGCAAAGCTTCCTTTTAAATCTAAAGCAGCATCTCTAACAGCTCTTAAAATTTTATTTTCATCATTTCCAGTATCTTTTGAATAATAATAATGAATTAAATTTGGTATAACTTCTGTATCTGTTTGAGAATAGAAAGTATACCCATTATCTGTTAAAAATTTTCTTAATTCATTGTAATTTTCTATAATTCCATTGTGTACCACACTAAAAGATTTGCTATTATCTTGATGTGGGTGAGAGTTTTCTTTTGATGGCTTTCCATGAGTGGCCCATCTTGTATGAGCTATACCAATTGTACCCTCTAAATCATCTATGCCTGGAAGATTATTTAAATTTTTAACTCTTCCTTTATCTTTCATTATTGACAATCCGTCATTTTCAATTGTTGAAATTCCTGCAGAGTCATAACCTCTGTACTCTAATCTTAATAATCCATTAATTAATATAGGTGTTGCTTTTTTATTTCCTATGTATCCTACTATTCCACACATATTTTATCCTCCTTAAATGCCTAAAAGCGTATAGGCGTAAATTTACTATTTGAAAGCAAAATAAAAACCTTCATTTAATAATTGAAGGCATGCAAAATAAAAGCTTGATATATTAACTTCTGTTACAATATTACTACTGCTTTTTAGTTAATACTATGGCTAAAGCTAAAGCCACTAGGGCATCCGCCGAATCTTTCGATAACCCTAGACCTCGTCAACAGCATAATTAGCTGTCCAGGCGCTAATTTAATTACTAACTACAAACTCCTTTCCTTATAATTTGTTTGCATTTACTTCAACTATAATATTATATTATACTAAGTTAAAAAAAGTTGCAAGTGTTTTTCACAAACTTTTTGGGACACTCTCCAAAAGCAAGGATTTTTGAACTTTTTGGGAGTGTCCCTAAATTCCTAAAATTCCTAAAAACTCTTTTAAAATATGAAAAAATGTTGTAAAATAGTATAAGAGAGGAAAAAGCAATGTTTAATATTGAAGAAGAGTTAAAGAAATTACCACAAAAGCCCGGCGTATATATAATGAAAAATAAAGAAGATAAAATTATATATGTTGGAAAAGCAGTTTCTTTAAAAAGGAGAGTAACTTCATATTTTAGAAAAACCAACAAAACAGAACGTATAAAAAAGATGGTAAGTTTAATTGACCATTTTGAATACATTGTTGTTGATAATGAGGCAGAGGCATTAATTTTGGAATGTAATCTTATTAAGAAGAACAGACCTAAATTCAATGTTCTTTTAAAAGACGACAAAACTTATCCATATATAAAAATAGATATTAAATCAGATTTTCCCAATGTAATAATTACAAGAAGATTAATAAATGATGGCTCAAAATATTTTGGCCCTTATGCAAATCCAGGTGCTGCAAAAGAAATGGTCAATTTTATAAAACAAAAATATAAAATTCGTCAATGTAGAAATTTTAAATCTACAACTAGGGCATGTTTAAATTATCATATAAAAAGATGCTTAGCTCCTTGTGTTGGGTTTGTTTCAAAAGAAGAATATAGAAAACAAATAGATGAAATTATAGATTTACTAGATGGAAAAATTGATAAAATCGTAAAAGAGATTGATACTCAGATGGAAGAGGCATCTAAACAACTTCAATTCGAAAAAGCTGCAGAGTTAAGAGATAGAAAATATGCGTTGATTAAAGTTTCTGAAAAGCAAAAAGTTTCAAATATAAATGAAAACTCAATAGATGTTATAGGAATTGCCAAATCTGAGATGCAAGTCTGTGTTGAAATATTCTTTGTTCGTGGTAGTAAAATGATAGGGCGTGAGCACTACTTTTTTCCAGAACTAAAAGATATGGAAGATAAAGAAATACTTTCAGGATTTATAAAACAATATTATTTAGATAATCCCAATATTCCAAATAAAATCATGTTGCAAGAAGAATTGGATGATAAAGAGCTTTTAGAGTATTGGTTATCCACAGAAAATGCAAAGAAAGTGGAAATTAAGAATCCTAAAAAGGGCGAAAAACTTAGATTTGTGGAAATGGCAGAAAATAATGCGAAGGTAACACTTGAAAATAAAGAAAAAGACAAAAGTGAAATTTTAATGGAATTGAAAAATGTTCTTAATTTGGAAAAATTGCCACACAAAATAGAAACCTATGATATTTCAAACATATCTGGCGAATTTACAGTTGCAGCAATGTGCGTTTTACAAGATGGTGTAATTAAGAAAAATTTATCAAGAAGATTTAAAATAAAGACTGTATTTGGTCAAGATGACCCAAGATGCACAAATGAGGTAATTACAAGAAGATTAAAGCATTCATTAGAAAATCCAAAAGGTGGTTTTGGAGAACTTCCGGATGTGATTTTTGCAGATGGAGGAATTACACAAATAAGAGCAATTAAAGAAGCTGTAAGGTTCTATAATTTAGATATTCCTGTATTTGGAATGGTAAAAGATGATAAGCATAGAACAAGAGCTTTAATAAATGAAGAAAGAGAAGAATTCAAAATTTCTGAAAACTTAATGCATTTAATAACATTATTCCAAGATACGGTACATGATACAGCTATTACTTATCATAGAAAATTAAGAGATAAATCTGTTACAAAATCTGAGTTAGATGAAATTGATGGAATAGGTCCTGCTAAAAAACAAGCATTACTTAAAATGTTTGGTAGTGTTGAAAACATTAAAAAGGCTTCTATTCAAGAATTAATGCAGGTTAAAGGTATTAATGAAGAATTAGCTAAAAAAATAGTTCTAAAATAAAAATCCTCCTCATATAATAAATATGTGAGGGGGATTTTAAAATGGAAATTACTAATGAAAATTTTTTTAATGTAAGTTATAACACAGAATTGGACAGGCTTGAGTTACGAAAAAAAAACAGGATAGTGGAAAAAATCCGAAAACACAAAGTGCTAAGCATTCTTTTTACAATTCTTATAATGTTTTCTTGTTTAAATTTTTTCCTGATTTATAGTTTTATTAAATTATTTGAAACTATTTAATTATTTTAATAAATGTGATATAATAATACCATTAGTAAGAATGGTATTATTTTTTTGTAATGAAAGGAACTAAAAATGAAATTAGCAAATGAATGGAAAGAATATAAAATTTTAGATATGGCTGACGGGCAAAAGCTAGAAAGATGGGGAGATGTTGTGCTTTCTAGACCTGACCCACAGATCATTTGGAAAAATAAAAGTTTTCCAAATAAATGGAAAGAAATAAACGCTACTTATCATAGAAGCAAAACTGGTGGAGGTTCTTGGGAATATAATAAAAAAATGCCATCACAATGGCAAGTACATTATAAAAATTTAACTTTCAATATAAAGCCGATGGGATTCAAACATACAGGATTATTTCCAGAGCAAGCTGTTAACTGGGATTGGATGATAAATAAAATAAAATCATCTAAAAGAGAAATAAAAGTATTGAACTTGTTTGCATATACAGGTGGTGCAACAGTTGCATGTTTATCAGCAGGTGCATCAGTTTGCCATGTAGATAGTTCAAAGGGAATGACAACATGGGCAAAAGAAAATGTTGAAGCTTCAGGTTTAAGAGAAAGACCAGTTAGATTTATAGTTGATGATGTTGTTAAATTTGTAAATAGAGAAATAAGAAGAGGCAACAAATATGATGCAATAATAATGGACCCTCCATCTTATGGAAGAGGTGCGAATGGTGAAGTTTGGCAGTTTGAAAACAATATATATGACTTAGTTGAATTATGTTCAAAAGTATTATCAGACAACCCATTATTCTTCTTAATAAATTCTTATACAACAGGAATTTCTAGCAAAGTTTTAGAAGATATTTTGAGTTTAACAATTTGCAAAAAACATAAAGGAAAGCTAGAATCTGGAGAAATAGGGCTTCCAATGGAGAATTCAAATTTGGTTTTACCTTGCGGAATTTATGGCCGTTGGGAAGAAATATAATTAGGAATGAGATAAAAATGAATAAAATAAAAGTTATTTACGAAGATAATCACATAATTGTGGTAGAAAAAACACCAAACATTCCATCACAAGCAGATAAAACAGGTGATATAGACATGCTGAGTTTGGTAAAAGATTATATAAAAGAAAAATATAATAAACCAGGAAATGTTTATTTAGGTTTAGTTCATAGGCTAGATAGACCAGTTGGTGGAATTATGGTATTTGCTAAAACTTCTAAAGCAGCATCAAGACTAAGCGAAGAAGTTAGAAACAAAACATTTCAAAAGAAGTATTTAGCAGTTGTAGATGGAAAAATTGAGCAAGACGCGGGAACATTAGAAGATTACTTATATAAAGATGAAAGAAATAATATGAGTAAAGTAGTAAGTGCTACAAAGAAAAATGCAAAACTTGCCAAATTAGATTACAAAGTTTTAAAATATGATGAAGTGAAAAAATTAAGTTTAGTAGAAATAGATTTACATACAGGAAGACATCATCAAATAAGAGTACAGCTAAGCCATTTTGGACATAGCATATTTGGTGATCAAAAGTATGGAACAAGAGGACAAGGAAAACAAATTGCACTTTGGGCATACAAATTAAAAATTGTGCATCCCACAACAAAAGAAGAAATGGAATTTGAAGATTTGCCAGAATCAGTTGGAACATGGTGCATATTGAAGAAATAAAAAAGAAGGCTGGCGAGCAATCTGGGGACACTTCCCAAATTGCTCGCCAGTCTTCTCTTCATCTTTATGTCAATTTTACAAAGCGTAAAATAGTTTTACAAAAATAGCATTTTAAACTTTTCATAAAACAAAAATACCATCTTATAAACGAAATGAAAAATGTCGAAAATTAAGTGATAAACTCACCCTAACAACACAAAAGAGGGGTGAGGAAATGATAGATAAAATCTGTGAATTTCTAACCAATAAGATACGAAAGGAAATGCCAGAAATTGATGACGAGAGGGCAGAAATAATAAATTATGGACTACAAAATATTATAGGAGAAATTCCTAAAATATTTATAACATTGGGAATCGCATTGATATTTGGAATTTTTGATTTAACATTTTACACATTTTTAATATTACTACCATATAAAGCATTTTCAGGAGGATTCCATTTGAAAACACATATTGGTTGTATAATTTGCACAACTGCAATGTATTGTGGAATAGCACTTTTGAGTAAATACATTATTTTAACTGAAATTGCAAAATACATTTTAATAGCCTTGATTTGGGTATTTGGAATGTGGATGGTAAAATTATATGCGCCAGCAGATACAGAAAATGTGCCAATACTAAGGAAAAAAGATAGAAGAAAAAAGCAAATATTATCATACATTGCTTTAACAATTGGGCTTGTTATAGCATTGCTTATCCCTTATGGAGAAATTGCAAATATATTGATATTTGGCAGTTTCATTCAAACACTTTGTACAACAAAATTTGTTTATAAAATTACAAACAACAAATATGGTTATGAAGTGTATGGAAATAGTTAAAGGATAATAACGACATGAAATGTCGTAATTATAAAAATTATTTTCAAAGGAGGGATTTATATGTTTAAATTTCTAGCAAAGGCAGCTGAAAAATATGCAAAGGCAACAAATACTGCATGTTTAGTATTATGGGTGTTACATCAACCTAAAATGCCTACAAGCTTAATAAAAAAAGATTAATTATAAACATTTAACATAGTTATTAAATTTCCTAGCATTTCGTCAACTATGCTAGGAGATCCTTAAATAAATTTCGACATCCAAAAAGGAAGTGCATAGCACTTCCTTTTTGGTATCTAATTATAAATTTCAAATTGTTGTGAAAAATACTTATCATCCTTTGTTGTATGTAAATTAAGGTTATTATTGGCTTGTAGTATTTTACGAATTTCCCACAAGCCCAATCCAGTATGATTTTCTTTGCTTGTTTTACCTTTTTCAAATATAGCATCGATATCTACATTTTTATCTTTATAAGAATTTTCTATTTTTAGATATTGCATATTATTTTTTTCATCATCCTTAAAAGTAACATTTATTATTTTTTCTTCACTTTCTTTTGCAGCATCGATTGCATTATCTATTAAGATACCAAATATCTTGGTGAATTCATATATTTTCATATTTATTTTAGATAAATCCCATAATACTGTAATATTCATTTTAATATTTAGTTCTTCAGCTTCATTATATTTTGTTGTTAATAAACTATATATTCCAGGATTATTTATAATATTTGGATTTAACATATACATTCTATTAACCTTTAAACATTCATCTTCAAGCTGTGAATAGTATTGTTTCAAGCCTTCCATATCATTTGTTCTTATATATCCGCCAATTGCAGCAACAGTATTATCATAATCATGTTTAAATCCTCTAATATTATCATGCAAAATTTGTAGTGTTTTATTATATTCTTCAGCATTTTCTAGTCGTTTGGCAGTTAAATATAGTTGATTAGTTTTAGTTAAACTATATATATTTATAGAAAAATATGCCAAAAGGGAAATAAAACTTAATAGAGTTATTATTATTGGCAATGATTCTACATAATATAATGTTATTATAAATTGGATTGCTAAAACAACAAAGCCTAATATTAAATTTGTAATTAAAAGTTTTTTAGATTTTTTATCTAAATCTTCCAAGACTCTTATATATAAATTTTTATGTTTTAATACTTTTATAACTCCAAATGTACATATATAAGAAATAAATAAGTATCCGACTCTATATATAGGTATGCTATGTATTATTTCATAATCAACATTTAAGATTTTCATAAAAGGATTTAATACAAGTGTTCCAATTAAAGCATATATTATTGTAGGCAATATAATTGCTAAAATACTTTTCAATATTGAAATTTTAAAAACAAATTTTATTGCTAAAAACAAAATAATATAGTTAATAAAAGAATTGAATGGGGCTGGCAAATAAAGAAGCGATATCATTGATGTTAATGATGAGATTAACAAATACATTCCTTTTTGTTTTTTACTACCCTTAATATTTAATAAATATAAGAATAAGTATAAAATCAATGCATTTTCGACAATAAATAATGGTAATGCAATTAGATTTACTACCCCCTCATTAGGCGTACTTATCGCCGTCCAAATATTACCCCATAAATCCATAATTATTCAAAACCTCCAACAAATTACTTTTATACTTAGGACCAATATCGCAACTAAAATTACTATTATTAAAAATAAGTCTATTTTCAACAGGTTCTAAATTACTAATTTTATTTATATTGGCAATATAAGATTTGTGACATCTAACAAAGTTTTCAGGCAACGTATCTTTTACTTTATTGAATGAACTATAGATTTCATAATCTCTGCTATCAGTGCAAAATACTAGTTTCATACCATCTCTTTTAATATAATTGATTTCATTTTCATCAATAATTGTATTTTTATTATCAATTTTTAAATATTTCTTTGGTTTACTATAAATATCATCATATAACCTAGTAATAGTTTCTTCTAATCTTTCTTGAGTGATAGGTTTTGAAATATAATCAAAAGTCTTAAATTTATAGGCAACCATGGCATATTCCAAATGACCTGTTATAAAAATTATATATGTACTTTTATTTTTCGCTCTAATTTCTTGTGCTAATTCAAGACCAGTTTTCTTAGCTTTTAAATTGATATCTAAAAAAACAACATCTATATTGTTTGCACAAACATAATTAATAATATTGTCTGGATTGTCAGTTGCAAGTTCAACTTTGGCATCATAATTATATTTTACAAAAATGTTTTCCATCAAGTTAGAAAGCTTGTTTAAAATATTTAAATTGTCCTCACATATTACAAAACGTAGCATTTTAAAATCCCCCTAAATTCATATAAAAAAATCCAATTTTTACCAAAAAAATCCAATTTTTCAGTAGCCATATAAATATAATTCAAAAATTTTATATTGTCAAGAATAATTGACAAAATTTTACAGCTACATAATATGTGTAGTATGTAAAAACGTTACAATACTGAGTGATATCACAAAAAATTTATTGACCAAAGTTTATTATTATGATATATTGTGTAAGAGGAGAAATAAAAAAATGGAATTTATGGTTATGTTATTTTTGGCACCAATAATAGGTGGAATTATAGGACTAATTGTAAGAAAAAAAGTATTAAAAAAACTTAATCCTGAAGTGGAAGGATTTTTAAATAAAAGGGGAACTACATTAGAAAGTGAATTACAAAAATTTATAGATTCACAAAACTTAAATGAAAAAGTTTTAACTGCGCGTATGAGCAGCATTTATAAATATAAAAATAATGAATGTACATGTATTATTGTTAAATTTAAAATAGAAGGAAAAAGTGATTGGTATGCCGGAATTGTAAGCGATTCAGGAACATATACTGACCTGAAAAAGTTTAACCTAATGACATCAATTCAAGATACTAATATATTATTACAAAAAATTTATAAACAACCTACAAGAGAAATCAATGAGGATTGTTTAATATATTTGCCTAAATTAGAAAACATATATCATTTTAGAATTCAACCTGATGAAAAAGTTATATTCAATTCGAAAATAAATAATGTTAGAATAGACAATAATTTATCAATAGGAAGAAATGCCAAACTTACTATGACTGATAAGAGGATATTCATATTTAATGGAGTTGGATTATGGACAATTGAGCTTTATAATGACATATCAGATTATAAAAGAGAAGAATCATATTTAGAGATAGCACTTTCAGAAATATGTATTTTCGGACAAGCTGGAGAAAGAATTTGTACTGGATTTAAATTCTTTTTTGATAATACTGAGGAATTAGATAAATTTGAAAATATTTTGAATAATATAATACAATAAAGGGCCGAATAAAGGAGATGTTATGGTGGTTGATTTAGAATTATATAGAATATTTAAAATCGTTGCTGATGAAGAAAACTTAACAAGAGCAAGTGAAATATTAAATATTTCACAACCAGCAGTAACAAAACACATTCACAATTTAGAAGATGAATTAGAAATAAAATTATTTGATAGAACAAAATATGGAATGAAACTAACTATAGATGGAAAACAAATATACAATCAAATAAAAGATGCTATAAACGCATTAATGAGTGTAGAAAATAATTTAAAACAAAATAAAATATTAAATTTGGGAATTCATACAAATATACCAAAGGAATTATATAGGAATATAATAGCAAAAATAAAGCGAAATAATCTTAATATAGAAGTAAATATTGAAAAAGCACCTACAGAGGATATGTTTTCAATGTTAGAAAAACAGAAAATTGATGCATATTTATCAAAAAAACAACCAGAAGATATACATAGTGAATTTATAAAATTTATAGAATTAGGAGCTTTTCATGATGATTTCTTTGTAAATATTAATTCAAAATATTTAGATAAAAGTATTTTGAAAGATGATGAAAAAATTACTATATACACTTTAAGAAATATATCAAGTACAAGTAGAAATTTGGAAAATATATTAAAAGAAAAGAATTTAAAAAATATAGAAATAAAGAATGCAACATTTAATACAATTATTGAAGAAATGCAGAACAATGATATAGTTGCATATATAACAGAAGAATATATACAAGAAGAACTTGAAAGTGGTAAATTAAGCAAATTGGAATTAGGAATTGAATCTCCAGCTCTAGAGTATGGAATTTATTATAATTCTAATAACAAGATCAAGAATGTTAAGAATTTATTTAAAGATATTTAATAATGAGAATGAGTGCGAGATATAACTTTAAGTTATATCTCGCACTCATATTTCTATTTTACATAACATAAAGATGTTGCTACAATAAAAGTAATAACAAGGTAGATACCTAATGTGAAATAGGAGGAATTATTATGATTAATTATACACTGAATGACCCTACACAGCAAATGCTGATTCCTCATCTTAAGACTACAGAGGAATTGCTATCACGGGTCGCAACCAAACTTTCTGGTGTAAAGAAGTATGCAGAAATAACGGCTATGCCTGATCTTGGCATTGCACATAACTGCACCCGCATGATGGGTGGATTTTTCACTGGTGCACGATATGTGTGGGATTCGACCGTTCCGTTTGTTCCTGTTGATGCAACTGTTAATGTATGTGGCACTGCTGTATTTAAACTTAACAATGAAATTTCCGTCCAGGAATTTCTAGAGAGAGTTGAAACTGTACTTGCAGACAGAACTCGATATACGTGGAATTACACAAACGGAAATCACTTCATTAGTCTGTGCCGTTCTAACGGTGAATATGGCACAGAATCCGGATATTATATGGTGGTTCACGCATCAGCCAACGAGTTTAAGAATGGTCCAAATGGATTGTATCCGAACTTAGACGTTTGGTATTCTAACACTATACAGACAGAGTATTTAGAGGGAACGTCAAGATATCTGCGGTATATTGCGGGAGCACCAGCAGAACGTTTTTATGAAATTGCAAAGCGGCTTATCTTGTTCAACGAAGAGCGCAATCGTTATTTTATTAGAAATGTTCTTAAGGAATATCTGGATAAGGAAGTTCTTAGTGTTCAGCATTATGGAATGCCAAATGACCATACTGTTTGTATTGGTATGCACTGGGAGCCAACAACATATACGCTGTTAACTGCACCTGGACGTCCAATTTTCCTTGTAGAGCCTGGCAAAAATTATGATGGTTCGCCACATGGTTTTGGTCTGGCAGTTAGGCACACGAATATCGAATTTTCAAGTGACTCAATCACAATTGGAAACAAGACCTTTTATCATGGAGAAAGCATTAATATAGGCAGTGACGCACTTAATCGTTGTTCTTCTCCAAAAGACAATCTTGATGATTATGTTGGTGAGATTCTTAGTATTTGTCCTGGCAAAATTATTGGCAAGCTATATCAGATTGTTTCTATTTCAAAGGATGGAACTAAAATCTGGAAAGATGTAATTTAGAAAAGATTGAGGAGTGTTTATTGAATGCTCCTCAGTGTTATTTATGAGGGAGGTTTTTTATGAAAATTGTACTTATGAGGCATGCCGAAACAACGTTTAATAATTCTGGAAGGTTTTGTGGCAGAACTGATTGTGACATAACAGAAAACGGAAGAATTACTACAGCTAAATTAGCAAGTATTGAGCCATTCTTATCGGGTTTTACTGCTATGTATGTTTCACCTCTTAAGCGGACCGTACAAACTTTGATTGCAATTTATCCTAGTTGCAACTACATTGTAGATGAACGTCTGACCGAGATTTCCATTGGCATATGGGAAGGACTTGAGAAAGCATCTGTCAATCAAAGTGATAGGAAAGCTTTTCTGAAAGGATTATATACTCCGCCTAATGCAGAAGAAAACCACGAAGGCGTAGTTAACCGCATTATGAGTCTTTTTAAGGAACTTGACAATTCTTATGATGACTCGGACATTATTCTTTTAGTAACACATAATGGTGTAATACGGACTGTTAAGCAGTTACTTAAAATGGATGAGCTTAAGACAAAAAACTCAGATTTTATTATAATTGATTCTAAAGATGTATTTGATTTGTGAAAATAAAAGAGCAGATGTTGCTCTTTTGTTTTTATATGTTTGGTAAGGAGGAAAAGTAAAAATGAATAATGTAACTAATATCTTTTATATACCAGGTACTTCCGGTAATATTTGGGCAACTTATGAGAACTATTTAAAAGATGCATGTGAAAAAATGAATATAGATATTACCTTTGTTAATTTCCCATTACAAGAAAAGTGCAAATATAGTGAGTGGGAAAAGGTAATGAAAGAATATCTTAAACCTAATACAATAAATGAGCATACGTTAATTGTATCTAGATGTGTTGGAAGTAGATTTATAATTAAATATGTATCAGATAATAATATAAAAGTAAATGGAATTATAGGTATTGCAACTTCATTTAACAACAAACTACTTGTTGAAAGAGAATATGTACAAAGGGTATTACCATTATTTCCAATTACGGAAGATGTTATAGCTAAAGCCATTGCTAATATTGAAAATAGAATCTTTATATATGGAGATCAAGATCATTTATTTGCAGAAGAATGGTTGAAAGAAACGGCTGAAATAATGAAGGCTGAAAAAATTTTTATACCAGGACTAAATCACTGTGGAAATAAGTCTGGGATAAAAGAATTTCCAGAATTGATTGACGCGATTAAAAAGCTGGGAAAATTTGTTATGTAAAAATACAAAAGTAATAATTCTATTTTCTCTTCATAAAATTAAAAGAATAATTTTATGGAGGTTTTTTTATATGAAAAAATATTTAAATAAAAATATCATAATGGGAATTTTAGCAGTTCTAATATTTTCTTTAAGCATGACAATGCTAAATTCTAGTAAAACACAGGAGACATCAAGTTCAGCATTAAGCAATGAACTAATAGGTTGGGGAATAAAAAGGGCAAACAATCATGAGCAGCCAGATGTAGGAAAGAAAAACAAAAAATTATTAGACGAAGCAGATGGAATATGTTTAGGAAACAAAGATAAAAAAATAATATATTTAACATTTGATAACGGCTACGAAGCGGGCTACACAAGCAAAATCCTAGAGGCACTTAAGAATAATAATGTTCAAGCAACATTTTTCATAACAGCACATTATTTAAATACACAACCAGAATTAGTAAAGCAAATGATAGACGATGGGCATATTGTAGGCAACCATACTGTTAATCACAAGAGTATGCCAAGTTTAAGTGATGATCAAATTAAAAAGGAAGTAATGGATTTACATCAAGCAATAAAATCAAAACTTAATTATGAAATGAAATACATTAGACCGCCAAAAGGAGAATACAGTGAACGAACTCTAAGCGTGTGTAACTCTTTAGGTTACAAATCTGTAATGTGGTCATTTGCTTATGCAGATTGGGAAGAGAATAAACAGCCAGAAGAAAACAAAGCAAAAGAAATGATTTTGAATAATCTTCATAATGGAGAAATAATGCTACTACATGGTACCTCCAAAACAAATGCAAATATTTTAGATAGTGTAATAAAAGAAATAAAGGCACAAGGTTATGAGATAAAAGCCATTAGCGAATTTGAAAAATAATTGGAGAGTTTCGGTGTTAAAATGCAAATGGAAGGGGAAAAAATGAAGAAAAAAGGAATGAAAAAGCTTAATAGAATGTTAGAAATGCCGCAAGAAGTTTATACCAATGTACCCAAGTTTACAATCACAGGGTTTCAAGAGCTTGTAATAGAAAATTACAAAGGAATTTTAGAATATGAAAACTTCTTCGTAAGAATAAGCACACATATTGGAATTGTAAATATAAATGGTTTGAACTTGAATTTAGAAACAATGACAAATGATGACATTAGAGTAACAGGGAAAATTGAAAGCGTTGAACTTGAAAGAGTCATAGACTAAAAACTTTTTAGGACACTCCCCAAAAACCAGGTTTTAAGTCTGAACCTTGCTTTTAGGGAGCGTCCCCCCAATGCGCCCCAATGCGTTAAAGTTAGGAGAGAAAATTATGTTTTTTAGAATATTGATAAACTTTATAATTGGATATGTTCGAGTTGCAGTTGAAGGATATTATATTGAAAGATTTATTAATATTTGTAAAAATGAAAAAATAGCAGTATGGAATTTAAAAAGAAATAATGACGTGAAATTGTTCTTGAATGTAGGATTGAAAGATTATAGAAGAATACTAAAAGTTGCTAAAAAAACAAAATGTAAAGTGAAAATTCAAAGAAAAAGAGGAGTTCCATTTGTACTAAATAGATATAAAAAAAGAAAGATATTTGGAATTCTTTTGATGCTCTTAATTGCAACAACAATTTTTAGCTCTAATTTTATTTGGAATATAGAAGTACGAGTTGAGAATGATGAAAAAGTTGATAACATTGTTCAAGATTTAGAAGAAATGGGATTAAAAACAGGAGAATGGAAAAGCAAGGTTAATATAAAAGATGTAATAAGCAAAGTAAGATTAAAAAGACAAGATATTGCATGGATGGGAATTGAATTAAAAGGTACAAATGCAATTGTAAAAATTGCTAAAGCAAAGGAAAAACCACAAATTTTAGATGAGAACGAATATTGTAATATTGTTTCTGATAAAACTGGAGTTATTACAAAAATAAGTGCTCAAAATGGAACAGCTGTGGTAAAAGTAGGTGATACAATTACAAAAGGAACTCCATTAATAAATGGTTGGTTAGAAGGAAAATATACAGGGTTAAGATATGTTCATGCAAAAGGTGAGATTGAGGCGAAAGTATGGCATACTAGAAGTACTAAAGTGGAGTGTAACCAAGTGATAAAAGAAGGTACTGGAAACGAGGAAAATAAATATTCAATAAAATTTAATAATTTTAAAATAAATTTACAAAAAAAGCTTTCCAAATTTGAAATTTATGATACAATAACATCAGAAAACAAATTAAAAATATTTTCAGATTTCTATTTACCAATCGCGATTGAAAAAACAACATATAAAGAACAAAAAGAAAAAAATATTACATACACCCCAGAAGAAGCTAAAAACATAGGGATTGTACAATTGCAAAAAGAATTAGACGGGGAAATAGAAAATAAGGAAAATATAGTGAATAAAAATATAAATTTCTATGAAAGGCCAGAAGCCGTAGAGGTTTATGTTACATATGAAGTACTTGAAAATGTTGGCACAGAGGAAAAAATTGTATTTTAGAGAGGATGATGCAAATGGAAGAAAGAAGCTTGAGAATTACAGGAACAGATAAAAATTTTTTCGGAAGAATATCAACAAAATTATCTGCAATGTTAATCCCAACAAAAGTGGGAATTAACAGCATGCTTATTTCAATGAAAAGAACATCAGTCATGAAAGCTTTTGAGAATTATTCAAAAGATAATAAGGACTATGATTCAGAAGAACAAGAGAAAAAATTTGAAAATTCTTATACACTATATTTAGAGGCATTAGACAAATATGTTATGGATTCAATCTACAAAAAAGTCAGAAATGGTTCAGCCACAGAATTTGAAAAAAATGCATTATCAAAATATTATGAAGTTACAAGTTTAAAAGAAAATGAATACATGGAATATAAATATAGAAAACAAAAATATCTATTAGACTTGGATTATGAAAGTGTTAAAACGAATGGAAAAGAGAAACTAAAGAAAAGATATAATGACTTTTATGTGAGCAAAATGGATTCAATATATAAAGCAATTTTAAAAAACTATTCTATAAAACTTGCAAATACAAGTAGTATATATGATTCAAACAAAGAATGGATATATAATAAAATCTTTTATACTTTAGAAGACTATATTCAAAACATCTTATCAATAAAAATTCAAAATAATATAGACAACAAACAAGATATGAAAGAAGAATATGAGAGATATGAAAACTACGCAATAGGAAAGCTAGATTCTAGAGATAATATAGAAAAGAATAAAGTTGTTTTAGGAATAAGTAGAAAACTATTTACTCATAGTTTACCACTAGTTGTTGCAGAACAATGTTACGAAAAACTATTAAAAGATGCAAGAAGTTTAGTACAAGATACAAAAATAGCCACAAAAAGGGAAAAAGCTTTTATTACATTAATAAATTTAATCGAAGATTATAATGTGAAATTGCTATCAACAAAAGTATATTGGGATGACCCAGCAAAAAGAGATAGCTTTAAAGCATTTTGGGACAAGTATAAAGTAATTTCAAAGCTTAGAGAAACTAAACCAAAAGAATATAAAAAGCAAAAGGAAATACTATTCTTAAGAAGAGATTTGAAAAGCATTGAGAATACTCCTATAGACTATTCTCAAATAACAAAATATTATAAAAGAAAATTGGTTGATTACGGGGCAATAAGAGAAATACAAAACAAATGCAAAACATTAAATGGAAAATTCTTAAAAATAAGGAGCAATGAAATAGAATGTTTGAACTAACATACTTGGATTTAGAAGAAAACAAAGAATATTTAGAAATAATAGACGAAGTTCTAAAAGAATGTTATAGGGAAGAAAAACTAGAAAATTCAAAGTTAACAATACAAATTACTTTGACAACACCTGAAAACATTAGAAAGCTAAACAAAGAATATAGGAATATAGATAAAGAAACTGATGTGCTTTCATTCCCAATGTTTGAAAAAGAGGAAATAGACTTAAAAGTTAAAAATCAAGATTTTCCTTATGAAGATATCCTTGGAGATATGGTTATTTCAATCCCAAGAGTTGAAGAACAAGCAAAAGAATATGGACATAGCTTTAAAAGAGAACTTAGTTACATGGTAGTACATAGTTTTTATCACTTGATGGGGTATGATCATATGGAAGAAAATGACAAAAAACTTATGAGACAAAAAGAAGATGTTATTTTAAACAGACTAAATATAACTAGAGATTAATGAAGGGAGATTGAAAGTTATATGAGTAAAGGAAAAAGAACAAAAGCAAAGAAAAAAATGAAAAATAGTACAAAGTTTATAATATTACTTTTACTAATAATTGCAATTGCAGGGGGAATTTTGGCATATCAAATATTCACAGGAAATAATTCAACTTTAAACAATGAAGAAAATAAAGAAGTTGCAAGCGAGCCAGAGCCTGAACCAGAGCCAGAGCCAGCTAAACAAGTTCAAATATATAAAGGAAATGATAGACCAATAGCAGTTATGATAGACAACCATAATGGAGCATGGCCACAAGCTGGTCTAAACAATGCATACATGGTTTATGAAATTATAGTTGAAGGCGGAGAAACAAGACTAATGGCATTATTTAAAGGACAAAACTTAGCTACAATAGGCCCAGTTAGAAGTTCAAGACATTATTTCTTAGATTATGCAATGGAAAATGATGCAATGTATGTTCATTATGGATGGAGCCCACAAGCTCAAAGTGATATTTCAAAATTTGGGATAAACAATATAAATGGTATAACAGAAAGTTCTGATATATTCTGGCGTTCCAAAGAAAAATCATCTCCACATAATGCAGTAACAAGTACAGAAAAAATTCTAAAAAGTGCAAATGCAAAAAAATATAGAACAACATCAACAAAAGAAAGTGTTTTAAATTATACAACAGACGAAGTTGAATTAACAAGTGAAACAGTTGCAAATAAAGTTGTAATACCACATTCTGATTTACAAAAAGTATCTTATGAATATGATGCAGAAAACAAAGTATATAAAAGATATGCAAGAAATAAAGCACAAAACGATTGGACAACAGGAGAGGCAGTAAAAACAAAAAATATAATTATTACATTATGTGATAATTATACATTAAGCGATGGAGAAAATAAAGGAAGACAAGGCTTAAAAAATATTGGTACATTTAATGGATATTATATTACAAATGGAAAGGCAATTAAAATACAATGTACAAAAAGCGACAGAAGTAGTCAAACAGTTTATAAAGATTTAGATGGCAATATAATTAATGTAAATGATGGTAATACTTTCGTTCACATATGTCCAACTAGTGCTAAAATATCTTTTGAATAAAAGGAAGGGAAATAAGTTAAAATGAACGTTTATGATACAGCAAACAGATTAGCACAAGAGATAAAAACATCAGAAGAATATAATAATTTTAAATTGGCAAAACAAGCTATTAACTTAAATAGCGCACTAAAAGCTCAAATAGATGAATTTGAAAAGGCAAGATATGAAGTTCAAATTACAGCTATGCAAACAGGAAAAAATGATGAAGAAGGCTTTAAAAAAGTTCAAGATATGTATGCAAAACTAATGGAAAATAATGATGCAAAAAAATTTTTCGAAGCAGAAACAAAGTTTAACATTTTATTTGCAGATGTAAATAAAATAATTGGAGAAAGTGTTAGAGATTTAATGCAATAAAAAATGTCGAAGTTTATCTAAGGTTTTTAAGTTTTTTAAATTTAGAAATTGGAGAGATAAACCATGGAATTTATAATTATTGCAATAATTGTAGTTTTATTTTTAGGAATAGTAAAATCAATATTTGGATTTGATTTAAAAGAAATAAAAAGTTTAGTTGAAAGCGAAAAAAGTAAAAAGCTAGATGAATTAACAAAAAAATATCCAGATAATAAAGAAATTTGTAAATGGTATTTGAAAAAATTAAATAATGAAAAAGTTGAGATTGAAGAAAATCAAGGCAAAGAAAACTGCCTATATATTGCAGTTACAAATAAAATATTAATTGCAAATGTAAGAGATAGCTATACAAGGATTCAAACTATAGCTCATGAGTGTTTACATTCTATACAAGGTAAGAAAATCTTGATGTCAAATTTCATCTTTTCAAATATTTATTTACTTTATTTTGTAGTGATTTCTATACTCGCAATATTTAAGCTATTGCCATATAAAATGCTTTTTTTAGGAATTCTAATTTTTCTAAGCATGGTCTATTTAGTGATTAGAAACTATTTAGAAAATGATGCAATGACAAAAGCAAGATATCTAGCAAAAGATTATATGGAAGAAGTTCAAATATCTACAAAAGAAGAAATAGAGGAGATAGTTTCAGAATTTGATAAAATAAACTTAATTGGAATAAGAGCAACAAATTTTCAATTATTTTTAAATACTTGCATTAAAATAGTTTTATTTTGCATTGTATGCGCATTATTCTAAAATATTTACAAAAAACAAAAAATGTGTTATAAATAAGTAAGGTTATTTATAACACATTTTTTAAAATTAGAGGTGAGAAGATGCAAGTAAAAAATCCGCAATTTGAAGTATCAGCAGTTAGTCCAAAGCAATATCCTAAAAATAATCTTCCAGAAATAGTTTTGGTAGGTAAATCAAATGTTGGAAAATCAAGCTTTGTAAATACGATGATAAATAGAAAAAAGTTAGCAAGAACAAGTAGTGAACCAGGAAAAACACGTCAAATTAACTTTTATAACATAGATGAAAAATTTTATTTTGTTGATTTACCAGGCTATGGTTATAGCAAAATGAGCAAAAAAGAACAAGAACAAGTAGGAAAATTTATCGAGGAATACTTATTTAATAGGAAAGAAATTTCTTTAATAATTTTTTTAGTAGATATAAGACATAATCCAACTGCAAATGATAAACTAATGTATAATTACATAATTTCTGCAGGTTTGCCATTTATGATTCTAACAAACAAAGCAGATAAAATTGCAATTACAAAAGTTGAAGGAGAAGTAAAGAAAATTCAAAAAGAACTAAATCCAATAGGAGATGTGCCTACATTTGCATTTTCATCAGAAAGAAAAATATATAAAGATCAAGTGTGGGAAGAAATAGAAAAATATATAAATTAAGGGAGATTTTATTATGGTAGAATTAAAAATAGTTTGGAAAGACACAAGAAGACCAATATTTGGGTTACCATTATCATTTACCAAATATAGATTATTAGAGGATAAATTGTTAATAGATACAGGTTTTTTATCTACAAAGCAGGAAGAAATAAAACTATATAGAATAATGGACGTAACATTAAATCGTACATTTATACAAAGAATATTTGGAGTGGGAACAATTCATTGCTGTTCAGCAGACAAAACAACTCCTGAATTCGATATAAAAGATATTAAAAAATCTTTTGAGGTTAAAGAAATGTTATCAAAAATGGTAGAAGAACAAAGAGACAAAAAAAGAGTTTCTGGAAGAGAATTCTTTGCAAACCATGATGATGACGATGATTTAGATGATGATGATATACATTAAAAAAACAAGCACTTATAACAAAGTGCTTGTTTTTTTAAATTCACAAAAAATTCACAATTATTTTAGCAGATTAACTTGACAAGTGCTAAAAATGGGTATAATATATAACAAGTTAGCAGTCAAATTAAAAGAGTGCTAAAAACGTACTGAAAGAGGTGAAATAATGCTAGATGATAGAAAAAAGAGAGTTTTGCAAGCTATTGTAGAGGAATACATAAACACTGCAGAACCAGTAAGTTCAAATGCTTTAACCAAAAGCAATGGTTTAAATTATAGTAGTGCTACAATAAGAAACGAGATGGCAGACCTAGAAAAGAAAGGCTATCTAGACAAAACACATACATCATCAGGTAGAATTCCATCTGAAAAAGGTTATAGGTACTATGTAGATGAACTTATAAATGATAATGACATAAGTGTAGAAGAAATAAAATACATAAGTTCAAAATTAGAAACAAAAGTAAATGAAATTGAAGATTTAACAAAACTTACGGCAACAACAATTTCAGAAATAACACATTACACAACATTATCAATTGGACCTAAAAATGATGAGCAATTAATTGAAGAAATTAAATTTGTTCAATTAGGTACAAGAATGTTAATGGCAGTAATTTTAACAGATAATGGTTTGGTAAAAGAAACAATTATAAAATTTGATGAAGACATTACAGCAAAACAAGTAGAAACAGTAAATTATATGTTTAATCAAAAGTTGAAGGGAAAGCCATTAGAAACAATAAAAGGTCCATTAGAAGAATACTTATTTGACGAAATGCAATATAGCGTAAATGTTATAAAACCTATAATTGAACAGATTAAAAAGGTATTGGCAGAAGATGAAAAAATCTATTTAGAAGGTGCAAATAAGTCTTTCGATTTGCCAGAATTTAATAGTTTAGAAGTAGCCAAAAACTTCGTAAATGTGCTAGACACAAAAGAGCTTATGGAAGATATGCTAAACTCAGGATTTGCTCAAGACATAAATGTATATATCGGGCAAGAAAATGAAAAAGATGAGTTAAAAGATTTTAGTGTAGTTACATTTAAACATAAGGTGGGTAACAAAGATTTAGGAACAATAGGAATAATAGGACCCAAGAGAATGGATTATTCAAAGGTTATTTCTGTAATGAAATACATTAGTAAAAAACTAAATGATAATAACTAATTTGATATATATTATTTTTTAAATCCTTGGTGTCGCAACTTCCAGATTTTAAAATTGACTTATCTGTAAGTTGCTCCAGTCGCCCTGCGCTTCGCTTCGGTTGGTCGCTTACGCGGATTTTAAAAATAATATATATCAAATTATCAATATAATTTATAGAAAAGGAGAAGAAGATGTCAGAGAATAAAGAAGAAGTTAAAGAAGAAATGAAACAAGAAGAAGTACAAACTGAAAAATCAGAGCTAGAGCTTAAACAAGAAGAACTAGACGATATAACAGATAGATATAAAAGAGTGCTAGCAGAGTTTGAAAATTTCAAGAAAAGAAGTAGCAAGGAAAGAGAAAGTTTATACAGTTCAATCCTTGGAGATGTAGTAGAAGCAATGCTTCCAGTAGTTGATAACTTAGAAAATGCAGCTAAAGTGGAAACACAAGATGAAAACTACAAAAAAGGTGTTGAAATGGTTTTAAAACAATTTAAAGATGTGCTTCAATCAAAAGGTGTTGAAGAAATCAAAACTGTTGGAGAAACATTCGACCCAAGCTTACACGAAGCAGTAAGCAGTATTCAAGATGAAAACTTAGGAGAAAAAGAAATTGCACAAGAATACAGAAAGGGCTACAAGATTGGTAGTAAAGTTATTAGACATTCTATGGTAGTAGTAGCAAATTAAAATAGTTATTAAATTTAAAAATATAAATTCGAGGTAACCCCTCAAAGAAAGGAAGTAAAAAATTATGGGAAAGATTATAGGAATTGACTTAGGAACAACAAATTCATGTGTATCAGTAATGGAAGGAGGAGAAGCAGTTGTTATACCAAACGCAGAAGGAAACAGAACAACTCCATCTGTAGTTGCATTCTCTAAAAACGGAGAAAGATTAGTAGGACAAATTGCTAAAAGACAAGCAGTTACAAATCCAGACAATACTGTTATATCAATAAAAAGAAAAATGGGAACAGCAGAAAAAGTAAATATTGAAGGAGATACATTCTCTCCACAAGAAATTTCTGCAATGATATTACAAAAATTAAAAGCAGATGCTGAAAACTATTTAGGACAACAAGTTACACAAGCTGTTATCACAGTTCCAGCTTACTTCAATGATAGCCAAAGACAAGCTACAAAAGATGCTGGTAAAATCGCAGGACTAGAAGTTCTAAGAATTATCAACGAACCAACAGCAGCAGCTTTAGCTTATGGTATGGACAAAGAACAAGACCAAAAAATATTAATATATGACTTAGGTGGAGGAACATTCGACGTTTCAATCCTAGATATTGGTGATGGAGTATTTGAAGTTCTATCTACAAATGGTAACACACACTTAGGTGGAGATGACTTTGATGAAGCAATAATCAACTACTTAGTAGATGAATTCAAAAAATCAAATGGAATTGACTTAAAAAATGATAAAATGGCAATGCAAAGATTAAAAGAAGCAGCAGAAAAAGCTAAAATAGAATTATCAGGTGTTCAACAAACACAAATTAACTTACCATTCATTACAGCAGATGCTACAGGACCAAAACACTTAGATATAAACTTAACAAGAGCTAAATTTGAAGAATTAATTCATGATTTAGTAGAATCAACAGCTACACCAGTAAACAATGCTTTAAAAGATGCAGGATTATCAGTAAGTGATATCCACAAAGTATTATTAGTTGGTGGATCTACAAGAGTTCCAGCTGTTCAAGAATTAGTAAAAAGATTAATTGGTAAAGATGCAGATAAAGGTATTAACCCAGATGAATGTGTTGCAATCGGTGCAGCTATTCAAGGTGGTGTATTATCTGGAGATGTTAAAGACTTAGTATTACTAGACGTAACACCATTATCATTAGGAATTGAAACTTATGGTGGAGTATTCACAAAATTAATTGAAAGAAATACAACAATACCAACAAAGAAATCACAAGTATTCTCAACAGCAGCAGATGGTCAAACATCAGTTGAAGTTCACGTATTACAAGGTGAAAGAGAAATGGCTGCTTACAACAAAACATTAGGAAGATTCCAATTAACAGGAATTCCAGCTGCACCAAGAGGAGTACCTCAAATTGAAGTAACATTTGATATAGATGCAAACGGTATAGTTCACGTATCTGCAAAAGATATGGCAACAGGAAACAGCCAAAACGTATCAATTACAGCTTCTACAAACTTAACAGACGAAGATATCGAAAGAGCTGTTAAAGACGCAGAAGCACACGCTTCAGAAGATAAGAAAAAGAAAGAAGAAATAGAAGTTAAAAATAATGCAGAAAGCTTAATATATAACAGTGAAAAAACATTAGGAGAATTAGGAGACAAAATAAGCGCTGAAGAAAAAGCAAAAGTTCAAACAGAAATTGATAATACTAAAAAAGCATTAGAAGGAAATGATACAGATAAAATTAAAGAAGCAACAGAAAAATTAACAAAAGTATTCTATGAAATGAGTGAGCAATTATACAAAAATGCAAATCCAAATGGAGGAGTAGATCCAAATACTGCAGCAGGAGCTGAAGGAGCAACAGATGCAAATGCAAATGGAAATGTTTATGATGCTGATTATAAGGTAGAAGATGATAAATAAAAAAATGCCAAAAGGGCGTGGCCCTTTTGGCAGATTTTTGGAGGAAGGAAATGGCAGGAAAAAAAGATTATTACGAAATATTGGGTGTTAATAAATCTGCAACAGACGATGAGCTAAAAAAAGCATATCGTAAACTTGCAAAAAAATATCACCCAGATGCTAATCCAGATAATAAAGCAGAAGCGGAAGCAAAATTCAAAGAAGTAAATGAAGCTTATGAAGTGCTTTCTGATTCTCAAAAAAGAAAAATGTATGACCAATTTGGAACTGCAGACCCATCAGGATTTGGCGGAGGTCAAGGACCATTTGGCCAAGGTGGATATTATTCATATACAGGTGGTTCTGGATTTGATGGTTTTGGCGACTTTGGAGATTTAGGAGACATCTTTTCTTCATTCTTTGGTGGAGGATTTGGTTCAAGAGCAAGAAAACAAAGTAATGGCCCACGCAAGGGTTCAGACATAAATTTACGTATGGATATCACTTTTGAAGAAGCATTTTTAGGAGTTGAAAAAGAAGTAGTTGTATCTAGAAATGAACAATGTCCTAATTGCCATGGAACAGGTGCAAAACCAGGAACAAATCCTATGAAATGCCCTGAATGTAATGGAACAGGCCAAGTTCGTCAAGTTCAAAATACAATATTAGGCCAAATGCAAACAACAAGAACATGTTCTGCATGTCATGGAACTGGAGAAATAATAAAAGAACCTTGCGAGACTTGTAAAGGCAAAGGAACAATAAGAAAACAAGCAAAAATAAAAGTCAAAATTCCAGCTGGAATTGATGATGGCCAAACAGTAGTATTAAGAGGAGAAGGTGAGCCTGGTACTAAAGGTGGACCAAAAGGTGATTTATACATAACTGTAGGTGTTAAAAAACATAGCATATTCACAAGAAAAGGAAACAATGTGTTGTGTGAAATTCCAATAACAATAACACAAGCAACATTAGGTGCTGAGCTTGAAATTCCAATGGTAGATGGAAGCAAAGAAAAATACAAAATTGCAGAAGCAACACAAACAGGAAGTAAATTTACAATAAGAAACAAAGGCTTCAAATATGTAAATTCAAATATGCAAGGAGATTTTGTATTCACAGTAGTAGTACAAACACCAAAAAAACTAACAAAAGAACAAAGGGACTTATTAACACAATTAGCGAAAACAATGAACGAACAACCACCGGTAAAGAAAAGGGGATTGTTTGGGTAAAATAAAAACTCTGTATTTAAGCAAAATACAGAGTTTTTGCTTATTTGAAAAAATTTTTAAATAACTACTTGACAGCGACCCCCAATTTATATATAATGCAAACATGCAAACATCAATTTGCAAAACAAATATTTTTAAAAAGGATGTGGATATATGGAAACAAACAAATTAAAAACAATCTCAAATTTATTTGAAGGAAAAGAAATTAGGAGTGTGTGGGATTCAGAAAAAGAGGAATATTATTTTAGCGTTGTAGATGTAATAAGTGCTTTAACGGACAGTAATAATCCAAGACATTATTGGGCAGTTTTAAAATCTAGGTTAAAAATAGAGGGAAGTGAAGTGGTCACAAATTGTGACCAGTTGAAAATGTTAGCTCCAGATGGGAAAATAAGATTAAGAGATGCAATGATTACCAAAGACATTTTAAGATTAATTGAATCAGTTCCTAGTCCCAAAGCAGAGCCATTTAAATTATGGTTAGCACAAATGGGAAGTGAAAGGATTGACGAAATATTTGATCCAGAAAAAGCTATAAAAAGAGCAATAGATTATTACAGAAATAGAGGGTATTCAGATGACTGGATTGAAAGAAGATTAAAAGGAATATTAGATAGAAATAAATTAACAGATGTATGGAAAGAAAATGGAATTAAAGAGAATTACGAATTTGCAGTTTTAACAAATGAGATTTACAAAACCTGGTCTGGAATGAAAGCATCAGAGTATAAGGCTTTTAAAGGAATAAGAAAAGAATCTTTAAGAGATAATATGTCAGATATAGAAGTTGCACTTACAGATTTAGGCGAAATAGCTACAAGAGAGTTAGCTAAAAAGCACAAACCACAAGGCTTAAAAGAAAATAAAAAGATAGCAAAAGAAGGTGGGGAAGTGGCTAAAACTGCAAGAAATGATTTAGAAAAAAATTAGGAGAAACAGTTATAAGTAAAGAAAACGCATTAAATTATAAATATTCAGATAACAATAAATTAAACAAAGAAAACCAAAAGACTATAAAAAAAGCAGAAAAAAGGAAAGAGATTAAGTAAAAAAATACAGATGTTGAAGAAATCTTATATTCTATTTTATTTTATTTTTTCTTTGGATATGGTTTTATTTCATCGGTTAAACCTAAAATATAATCAGTAGATGTTTTATAAAATGAGGCTAGTTTTATTAAATGGTCAATTTGAATTGTATTTTTTTCATTTTCGATTTGAGAATAACTATTTTGTTGAATTCCTAAAAACTTTGCTATTTCAGCTTGTTTTATATCATTATCTTCTCTAAGTTCTTTAATTCTTAACATCGCACTCACCTCAAAAATAATTCTATAATATCTTTGAAAATGATATTGACAATTATCTTTGATAATGATATAAAAGAATTATCTTTACTAAAGATAATTGCAAAATTAGAACTAATAAAAAGGGGGACGAAAGATGAAGAAAGAAGAAAAAAGAAACAAAGGAATTACGCTTATAGCATTAATAATCACAATTATAGTATTATTAATTTTGGCTCGGAATAACAATAAATGCACTAACAGGAAGTGATTCAGCACCTGCCAAAGCAAATGAAGCAGAGCAAAAAAATGATATAGGTTCAGCAAAAGACCAAATCAGCTTAACAGCAATAAATGCCAAAACTGATGCATATGATACAGCATATGTAGGAAATGGAGTATCAAGTTCAGAAGCAGCAACAACAATAGGACAAGCAGTAATAGATGCTGTATTACCAATGAATGGAACAAATACGGGAAAGGCTTCAATATCAGTAGTGCAAGAAGAAAATGCAGGAGTAAAAGGAAATGCACTAATTACAATATCAACAAGAGATTTTGAAATAGAAGGAAAAATAACTTTGCAAGATGGGATATTAACATGGGGAGAAATAGAAGATAATGTTCCTAGAATAAAAGGAATTCCAACAAGTTTAATATTAAAATCAGGAGAAAAGAAAGACTTTAATGCAACTTTAAAAGGAATAACAGGAACAATAAATTGGAAAGTAGAAGAAGGTAGTGCTAAATTTATATTAGCAGATGAAAGCAAAGCAACAGAAACAACAGGAGAAAATGTAAAATTAGAAATATTAGATATAGCAAATAATAATGAAACTGTAATAATAACAGCAAAAGTAGAAGACAAATGCACAGCAACTTGCGAAATAACAGTAGAAAAAATCCTAAGAGCAAAAGATGTTTTAATTCCAAATCCATCTGGAACAACCGAAGCAGAAAAAAGTCCTTATGTATATTACACAATGAATGGACAAACAGAACCAACATTATGTAGGGTGCTGTATAATGAAGGAACTCCAGAAGATAACGGATATGGAATACAAATAATAACTGTCGGTACTGTAGGAAGTGTGGCATTAGGATTAGACGATGAAAATGTTGATGGAACATATTTGGCAAAAGTAAAAAAATCATATAATAATTCAGTTGCAAATTTAAATAAAAAAGCTTATGATCTTAGAAATTCTAATTTATCAGATTATGCTAGATGTGTTGGATGCTATCCAATGGGTATTCCTATTATTAATCCAAATGAGGATACTACAGGTAATATAACATTATCTGGTTCAAATGCTAGTATAACCGATTTAAAAATGCCTGATGAAAACTATGAATATGATATTTCAAGAATGAATTCACTTGGAATTGCTGGTGCAGGAAATACATATTGGTTTGCATCTAGATATTGTAAAAATGATGGTAGTAGTGGAAATCAAATAGGTTTATGGTTTGGTTCATCAGTGGCGTTAAATGAAGGAAATGGTCTAGGTCGCATTAATGTTGGATATTATGTTAATTGTTATAGTATAACTTTGTATTTTAGACCAATATTTTATATAAATCCTAATATAAAAATAGATAGCGGCTCAGGAACATCAGCAGACCCGTACATACTAAAAGCAGGAAATTAAATAAAATCAAACTCTGTATTATTTCAATACGGAGTTTTAATTTGTACAAATCTCTTGCTACTCACAGCAACTTATGATACAATTCAAAATGAAAAAACAAAAGCGGGGGATTACAAATGAGTGCAAGGAAAAGTTACAAAAGTAGCAAAAAAATGAGCAAAGAACAAATAATAACATCAATTATTTTATTTATAATAGTTGTTGCGTTTAACTATTTTTATGAGATAATGAGTAAATCACATGAAAGTGAAGCAAACTCAAATATCTTTGGTAAAACATCATATTCAAATTTAGTTGATGTACCAGATTATTCAGGCGAAATATGCGTAATGTTAAATGATAACAAGCCATACTTCAAAGAAGAAGAGTATACCACAAAAGCATTTGAAAACTATAGCGAACTAGACGCTTTAGGAAGATGTGGAGTAGCTTATGCAAATATCTGTAAAGAAACAATGCCACCAAAAGGTGATGAAAGAGGAGACATCAGCTCAGTTCGTCCAACAGGATGGAAACAAACTAAATGTAATGGGGAATATTTATATAATAGATGCCATTTAATTGCTTATTGTCTTTCTGATGAAGATGCTAATAAACAAAATTTAATAACTGGAACAAGATATTTTAATACAGAAGGAATGTTGCCAATAGAAAAGCTTGTTTTAGAATATATGAACAATAATAAAGATAATCATGTGTTATACAGAGTAACGCCGGTTTTTAAGGACAAGAATCTTTTAGCAAGTGGAGTAGAGATGGAAGCTTATTCAGTGGAAGACAATGGAAAACTATCTTTCAATGTATTTGTTTATAATGTTCAACCAGGAGCAAACTTAAATTATGCAACAGGAGAATTAATCAAAAACAATTGACAAATTATGTAAAAGTATATATAATCACTCTATATTTAAATCTTATTGCTATATTTCAATAGTAAAATTTCCCAAAAACAAATTTAAATAGGAGAGTGATTTTTATTGAATTTAGATATATTCAATGATTTAGTTAATGATGTAAAAAACAGCAATGAAATTCAAAATCTTATAAAAGAAGTAAAAAAATATTTAGAAAACAATATAATAAAGAATGATGTAAAGGAGGAAATAACATTGGTTAATCCTACTTATGATAGTGAAAGAATAATCACAAAATATAGAGATGAAATGCTAACAAAGAGGTTAGAGATTTTAAACAACTATGCCCAAAATACTAAATATAAAGGAGAAATGTACTACATCTATAGTAAAAATTCTGAAAATGAAAACAATTATAATCTTTGCATTTGTGAAGAAGATAAAAGCCATATCGTTATAGAAAAAAGCCAAGAAGAACTACCTTCAGGTGCAATAGTAGGTAGTGTCTTGAGAAAAAATAATGATAGATTTATTATAGATGAAAAAGCAACTAAAACTATTTCTGAAAAATTAGATAACATGAAATCTCAATTATTAGAAGAACAAAGAGAATTTTTAGCTAGTCAAAGAATAGAAGGACATATGTATGAGATGGCTGAAAAAAGTGAAGATAGAGTATTGCTATTCGATATAACAGCAGGAAACGATGAAGGCTTTGAAGAAATAGATTTTCCTTTGGAATTACTAAATGAAAGCAAAGAGGGAGAGTTATTTGTTTTTGAAGATGGAGAATATATAAAAGTTGACGATTAGAAAATATTATGTTAATATGTAATTAGTTTTAATTATAAAAGCTTGCGAACGTAGCCAAATTGGGAAGGCAACTGCTAGGAGTAGTAGAGATGAGAAGGTTCGAATCCTTCCGTTCGCATAAAAATAGAGACTTTGTGTCTCTATTTTTTTATTCTATTATTTTTGTGTTTTAAAAAATATAAAAAATACTTGACAGTCAATATAAATCTATATATAATACAAACAAGAATTTGAATACCAATATATATAAATGGAAAATAATGGATGCAAAAATACAATTAAAAGAAAGGAAAACTTAAAATGGATGAAAAAAAGTTAATTAATATTACAGAGGAAAATTTTGAAAGTATAAAACATATGGATGAAGATGGAATTGAATTTTGGTATGGAAGAGAATTGATGAAGGTATTAGATTATTCAAGTTGGGATAAATTTAAAAAAATTATAAAAAAAGCAATGATAGCGTGCGAAAATAGCCAAGTATCAATAAAGCAATGTTTTTCCCAATTGGGAAAAACATCAAAAATGCCTAATGGTGGAGAAAAGTATGTTGAAGATTTTGATTATAAATTAAATAGATATGCATGTTATTTAGTTGCTCAAAATGGAAGTTCAAAGAAAAAAACTATTGCACTTGCTCAAACTTATTTTGCAGTACAAACAAGAAAACAGGAATTGACAAGAAAAGAATATGAACAACTAAGTGAAGATGAAAAGAGATTATATACAAGAAAGAATGTAAGAGATAAAAATAAATATTTATTTGATACAGCAAAAATAGCAGGTGTACGAAATTATGGGAAATTTAATAATTATGGTTATAGAGGATTATACAATGGTGAAACAGCAAAAGATATTGCAAATAGAAAAGGTATATCAGAAAAAGAAGATATTTTAGATTACATGAGTAGTACAGAATTAGCTGCAAACCTATTTAGAATTACTCAAACAGACGAGGTTCTTAAAAATAAGAATATAAATAATGAAGATGAGGCTTGCAATACTCATCATAAAGTAGGACAAGCAGTTAGGCAAACTATAAAAAGAATTGGTGGTACAATGCCAGAAGATTTACCAACACCAGCCAAAAGTACAAAACAAATTGAAAAAGAGAAACAAAAGAAATTAAAAGCATAAAAATAAAAACTCTGTATATAAAAAATACAGAGTTTTTGCATATAAAGAAAAATTTTTCAAAAGCCTCTTGACATCGAACATAATTTCATATATAATATAAACACACAAACAATAATTCGTAAAACAAATATTTTAAAAGGATGTGATTGTATATGAGAAAAGTAAATGGAAAAAGAAAAACAAAATTAAATGTAAAAACAATATTGTTAATAGTTTTAGCTATAATATCAATTAGTTTAATAACATCTGCAAACAAGTCATATTCAAAAGTAGAGATACAATACAAAACAGAGTATGCTAGTTCAGGAGATACATTGTGGTCAATAGCGGAGCGTGAAAGTGAAAACAACAATTATTATAAAGATAAAGATGTAAGAGAAATAATCTATGATTTAAAGAAAATAAATAATCTTTCAAACTCAAATTTGGCAGAAGGACAAGAAATAAAGATACCAAAGATTTAATAAAAAACTAGTTTTAGGTTAAACTAATCCCAAGGAATGGGAGGCAAAAATGTTTAAACCTAAAACTATTTTTTTTGAAAAAGAAATTGTAAATTATAAGCTTGGAAAAGAGCTAATGGAAAAATACAAAGAAATTCCTAAAATAGAAATAGCTAATCACAACAACATAGAAGAACTGCGAAAAAGTGAGAACAAAGAGTTCCTAAATCTAAAAAACAACTTAATAATAGGAGTTAGGAAAACACACAAATTTGTAGAAAATCATAAAGTATCAGATTATTTGGTGCCATACACATCTTCAGGTTGTAGTGCTGCATGTATGTATTGCTATTTGGTTTGCAATTATAACAAATGTAGCTATTTAAGACTATTTGTAAACAGAGAGCAAATGTTAGATAAAATAATAAAAACTTCAGAAAAATCCGAAAGAGAATTAACCTTTGAAATTGGTAGTAATAGTGATTTAATTTTAGAAAATACTATAACAGGAAACTTGCCATGGACAATAGAAAATTTCAAAAATACTAAAAAAGGAATGCTTACATTTCCTACAAAATTTGATATGGTAGATGATATTCTAAATGTTGCCCATCAAGGAAAAGTAATTACAAGAATGAGTGTAAACCCAGATGAAATAATAAAACAAGTAGAGCTTGGTACATCAAGGCTAAAAGGTAGAATAGAAGCGATAAACAAGCTAAAAGAAGCGGGGTACAAAGTTGGAATTCTTATTGCACCTGTAATAATGGTAGACAACTGGAAAGAACTTTATTCAGAGCTTATAAAACAATTAGAAAGAAATCTGAGTGAACAAGTAAAAAAAGAATTATTCTTTGAAGTGATTTTTATGACATACAGCTATGTGCACACAAAAATAAATGAAGAAGCATTTCCCAATGCCATCAATTTATACAATAAAGAACAAATGACAGGGAGAGGTAGAGGAAAATATATGTACAAAAATGAACTTAGAAAAGATGGAGAAGTGTTTATGCGCGAGCAACTTGGAAAGTGTTTTCCTAATAATAAAATCTTATATGTAGTGTGATTTTTTGCGTTAAAATGTTGACAAATAAGCCATATTAACATATAATATTACTAAGTTTAAAAGGAGAAAATAAAATGAGTAATAAAAATATAATCTTTAATTGTTGTTGTAGATAAAATACTCTATCTATTGTAGATAAGAGTATTAATTAGTGTACCCTACAATAGAGATTATATTTATAATAAAGTATAAGAACTATGTGGGGAAAACACATAGTTCTTTTGAATATTAGGAGGTATTATAATGAAAATTCACAATTCAATAACAGGAAAAAAAGAAGAATTTATTCCAATAGACGGAAAAAATGTTAGAATGTACGCATGCGGTGTAACAGTATATGATCTAAGCCATATAGGCCATGCAAGGCAAGCAATAGTATATGCAATGATGGCAGATTATTTAAGATATAGAGGCTATAACGTAAAATACGTTAGAAATTACACAGATGTAGATGATAAAATAATAAAGAGAGCAAATGAACGAGGAAAAGATGCATTAGACTTTTCAAAAGAGCAAATTGCTGAAACTGAAAAAGATATGGAAGCTTTGCATGTAACAGAAGCAGATGAAAAACCAAAAGCATCAGAATACATTGGGAAAATAATTGAGTTCGTTCAAGGTTTAATTGAAAAAGGATATGCATACCCAGCTCCAAATGGTGATGTATATTATAGAGTAAGAAAATTCAATGGTTATGGTAAATTGTCACATAGAAATGTTGATGAATTATTAAATGGAGTTCGTAAAGAACTAGAAGAAGGAAAAGAAGATCCATTAGACTTTGCACTTTGGAAATCAGCAAAACCAGGAGAAATTTCTTGGGATTCTCCATGGGGCAAAGGTAGGCCAGGCTGGCATATAGAATGCTCTGTAATGGCAAAAGATACATTGGGCGAATCAATAGACATTCATGGTGGAGGAAGAGATTTGGTATTCCCACATCATGAAAATGAAATTGCACAAAGTGAAGCTTTAACAGGAAAGCCATTTGCAAAATATTGGTCACATTGTGGACTAATAAAAATAAATGGTGAAAAAATGAGTAAGTCTTTAGGAAATTCTGTAACTATTAGAGATGCATTAAAAATGTATAATTACGAAGTTTTAAAATATGTATTTTTTGAAAAACACTATGCATCAGATGTAGACATTTACGATAAAGATTATAAACAAGCAGAAAATCACATGTATTATTTTTATAACTCAATCAAAAACATGGAAAAATATATTAAAGAAAACAACGGAAATAAAGAAGGACAAAAAGTAGAAGATGACATTTCAAATACAATTAAAGAAAAATTTATAGAAGTAATGGATGACGATTTCAACACATCAGCTGCAATAGCACAATTACATGTAATTTTTAAATATGTAAATAATTTAATGAAAACAGCAAAAAAATCAAATAAGATTTTAGCAGCAAATACAGTTGCAAATATATTAGATGAAGTAAAAGAAGTATATGGAATTTTAGGGTTTTTCAAACAAGAACCAGATACATTCATCAAAGAAATTCAAGAAAAATATTTAAAACAAATGGAATTAAATGTAGAATACATAAATGACGAAATCGAAAAAAGAACGGAAGCAAAGAAAAATAAAGATTACGAACTTGCTGATAAAATCAGAAGTGAACTAGATGAAAAAGGTATAATTTTAAATGACACAATAGAAGGAACAACATGGGACATCAAGTCACTATATCAAATCTAACAAGATAATTAAAATGGAATAATTTTGACAAATTCGAAATTATTCCATTTCACTTTATTTTTTTTTATATATATGATAAAATATGCAAAAAGGAAACAAAAAATATGGTAAAAAGAATAATATTAGAGATAATTTTAATTGTAATAACTGTACTTGTGGTTGTATGTGGATATTTTTTAATATTAGATATTGAAAGCAATGCGCCACAAGAATTACAAGATAAAGTGGAAATTACTACAAAAGAATTTATGGAAAGAAAATTGTTTGAAATAGCACCTAAAAATAAAGACAAAAAAAACAATAAAACAATTCTATATTTCCATGGTGGAGCTTATGTGGCAGAAGCAACTGAAGAACATTGGGATTTTTTGGCCAAACTAGTAAATGACACAAAGGCAACAGTAATAATGCCAGATTATCCATTAACACCTAAATACACATATAAAGATGTGCTAAAAATGATAGAACCTGTATATAAAGAAACTATTACAAAAGTAGGAGCTGAAAATCTAATAGTAATGGGAGATTCAGCAGGTGGTGGAATGGCACTTGGCTTATTAGAAAAACTAAGCCAAAACAATGTAGAAATGCCTGCAAAAACATTCCTAATTTCACCATGGCTAGATACGACAATGTCAAATCCTAAAATATATGAAGTTCAAAAAAAAGACAAAGACTTGAATAAAGAAAAACTATATTTAGCAGGAGTATCTTATTCAAGAGATTTAAAACAAGAAGAAGACTACTTCGTAAATCCAATAAATGGAAAATTTTCTAAATTAAAAAATATAGTTATCTATACTGGAACTTATGATATTCTAAATCCGGATTGCCATTTGCTAAAAGAAAAGGCTGAAAAAGAAGGTGTAAATATTGAAATTAAAGAATATGAAACTGCTCCACATATTTGGATTGTAAATAATCAAGACGAATTGGCCATTTCGGCTTACAATGATCTAATTTCATCATTTAATTAAAACTAACTATAAATTTATATTATTTTTTATGCCTTGGTGTCGCAACTTCCGGATTTTAAAATACTAGTCTGTAAGTTGCTCCAGTCGCCCTTCGCTACGCTACGGTTGGTCGCTTATGCGGCATTTCAAAATAATATAAATTTATATAGAATAATGAATAGGAGTAATATAAAAAATGAAAAATATAAAAGACTATAACTTAGATGCACTAAAGGAAGAAATGAAAAATATAGGTGAAAAGCCATTTAGGGCAGAGCAAATCTTCAAATGGCTATACCAAGATAAAGTTACTTCATTTGACGAAATGCTAAATCTTTCTATAGAACTAAGAGAAAAATTAAAACAAAACTATACAATTTGTAATTTTGAAATAATAAGAAAACAAGAGTCAGCAGATGGAACAATAAAATATCTATTTGATGTGTTAGATGGAAATGCAATAGAAACAGTTTTAATGAGTTATCATCATGGATATAGCGTATGTGTATCGACACAAATCGGATGTAAAATGGGATGTAAATTCTGTGCATCAACAGGTATAAAATTTATTAGAAGTTTATCTTCTGGGGAAATTGTTGAACAAATAATAAAAATTGAACAAGATACAGGAGTAAGAGTTTCAAATGTAGTATTTATGGGAATTGGAGAACCATTAGATAATTACGAAAATGTTGTCAATGCTATAAGAATATTAAATAATCCAAAAGGAATTAATATTGGAGCAAGACACATAAGCGTTTCAACAAGTGGTTTAGTGCCAATGATATATAAATTGGCAGAAGAAAATATTCAATGTACACTTTCAATATCACTTCATGCAACAACAGATGAAAAGCGTAGTTCAATGATGCCAGTAAACAAGCTTTACAATATAGAACAATTATTGCAAGCATGTAAAGATTATATAAAAGTTACAAATAGAAGAGTGTCTTTTGAATATGCTTTGGCAAAAGATAATAATGATAATTTAGAAGATGCTGCAAGACTAGTAAAATTACTAAAAGGAATGAATTGCCATGTTAATTTAATTCCAATTAACAAAATAGAAAATGGTAAATTTGACAAAAGTACCAATGAAAATATAATGAAATTTAGGGATTACCTAAATGACCATGGAATTGTTGCTACAATTAGACGTGAGCTAGGTTCAGATATAGAGGCAGCTTGTGGTCAATTACGTAGGAAAAATTTAAAAGATTAAAAATAAAAAGGTGAAAAAATGAAAAGAGAAAGTAGATTATATTGGAGAAGATTAGATAATTCTGCAAAAATATTTCCAATTCAAGCTGGAAAGAGATATAGCACAGTTTTTAGATTTTCTGCTGTAATGAAAGAAGATATAGATCCGGAGAGCTTGAAACAAGCTGTAATTCTAGCTTTAAAAAAATACAAATCTTTTAGAGTGAGAATGAAACAAGGTGTATTTTGGAACTATTTTGAGCATAATCCTAAAGAACCAATAATAGAAGAAGAAAAGGATTATCCATGTAAATATATAGATTACAAAAGAAATAATAATTATCTTTTTAAAGTAACATATTTTGACCAAAAGATAAACATAGATATATTTCATTCATTAACAGATGGAAATAATGGAAATTTATTTTTTAGAGAAATAATTTATTCATATATTGAATTAACACATCCAAAAGAATTCGAAGATGAGTTAAGAACTACAAGAAAAGTTGAATATACAACAGAAGATGGCTATATGAAAAATTATGATAAAACAGCAAAATCAAACAATTCATCCAAAAAAGCATTTGTTTTAAAAGGTAAAAAAATAAAACTTGGAGCTGTATCTGCAATTCATGAAATTATAGATACAAACGAATTAAAAGCTATATGTAAATTAAAAGATTGTACAGTAACACAGTATTTAACGGCTGTTTTAATATATTCAATTTATGAAGAAAATTACAAGAAAAATAATGGGGAAAAACCTATTAAAGTATGTATTCCAGTTAACTTAAAGAAATATTTTCCTAATTCTCAAACAATTTCAAACTTTTTTACATATATCACATTAGAAGCAGAAATGAAGAAAGACAATTTAAATACATTTGAAAAAATATTAGAGTTTGTAAAAAAAGATTTCAAAAAAAGACTGACAGAGGAAGAAATAATAAAAACAATGTCTGGAAATGTAAAACTCGGAAACAATCCATTTATAAAGGTTGTACCACTTTTCTTGAAAAAAGCATTGGTTAGATTAAGCTATATAGAAATTAGAAAATATACAACAATAACATTTTCAAATGTAGGAAGAATAGGTATAATAGGAAAATATAAGCCATATATAGAAAGCTTTTTAATGTTAATTGCACCTGAACCAGTTGAAAAAATAAAATGTTCAGCATGTACATTTGAAGATAAAATGGTATTTACATTTACATCAATCTTAAATGATAATAGCATTGAAAAAAGATTTTATAAGTTTTTAACAGAACAAGGAATAAAAGTTGAAATAGAAAGTAATGGGGTTTTAGATGATGTTATATCCACAAAAAATTAACGCAAGAAAAACAAATTTTATAATAAGGATGGCAATACTGATTTCATTTGCTGTAGGAATAGGTCTGGTTTTTATAAATAGATTTACAACGCCAGATATCAAATGGGCGGGATATTGTAATGCAGGAATTGTATATGTTTGGGTAACAGTTTTGTATGCATTAAACAAAAATGTAAATATTGCAAGTCATTTATTTATTCAAATGGTTGCATTATCAGCTTTATGCGTATACTTTGATATAAGGCTAGGTTTCCAGGCGTGGTCAATTAACCTTGCGATTCCAATGATTGTAATAATTATAAATATTACAATGATGATATTATCAATAGCAAGTTATAAAAACTACATGAGATATGCTTTTTTTCAATTACTAATAGTTTTAGTAAGTTTGGTACCAATATTTTTGGTTTATGAACATTTGGTAAATGATAAAACACTAAGCATAGTAGCATCAGGGATTTCAGGTTTTAACCTTTTGATGAGTTTAATATTTCATTTTAAAGATATAAAAGAAGAAGTAATAAGAAAATTTCATATCTAAAAGATATGAAATTTTTTTTGACATTTTTAAAAAAGATGTATATAATAAATTTGAAATTTTTATAAGGAGGGGAAAATATGAAAAAGTATGTATGCGAATTTTTAGGTACATTCATTTTGGTACTTTTAGGATGTGGAAGTGCAGTTTTAGCAGGAGGATACATAGGAGTTGTAGGAGTAGCATTAGCTTTTGGTTTATCAATAGTTGCAATAGCTTACTCAGTAGGTAGAATATCTGGTGGGCATGTTAATCCAGCTGTATCACTTGCTATGTTAATTAATGGAAAAATATCAGTAAAAGACTTTTGCGGTTATGTAGTAGCACAAATTGCTGGTGCTTTTGCAGGAAGTGGAATATTAGCACTAATTGTTAGTATGACAGAATTAAGAAATGCAGGATTAGGGGCAAATGGATTTGGAGATGCATCTGCTGTAGGATTAACAATGGTAGGAGCATTAATAGTTGAAATAATAGCTACATGTATATTTGTATTAGCTATATTAGGAGTAACACATAATGATAAACTTTCTTCAAAAGCAGGTATTGTTATAGGATTAGTACTTGCATTAGTTCATTTAGTATGTATTCCATTAACAGGAACTTCTGTAAATCCAGCAAGAAGCTTAGCTCCAGCAGTTATACTTGGAGGAGAAGCTTTATCACAAGTTTGGGTATTTATAGTTGGACCACTTGTTGGTGCAGTAATTGCAGGTTTATTATGGAAATTCCTAGCAAAGAACGAAGAAGAGATATAATAAACAAATCAAATGAAAATATTTAAAAAGTTAAAATGTTTAAACATTTTAACTTTTTTTAGTTAGTATAAACTTTTTTGTAGAAAAATTCAAAAAAATGACAAGTACACTTGACAAAAAACATAATATATGATATTTATAAAATATAGAAGAGGTGGTTTTATGGATAAAAAAGATATTTTATCTAAAGCTAAAGAAGAACCAGATGAGATGGAATTTGATATACAGGCAAAATCATTAGGAATTAGTACAATTATTATTCCATTGTTATGTTTATTTTATGTAATTATTAGAATTAGTACTAATTATTACATAATTAGTGATTTAATAGTGTTGGTATTATCGCAAATATTAATCCAACAAATATACCAGTATGTAAAGATGAAAAATAAAAAATATTTATTATTCATTATACTAACATTTATACTCACATGCATATTTTTTATTAATTTTTTAAATGAGGTGGGTTATGAGAGATTCATTAATTTTAAAAAATAAATTAAAAGAAATTAGAAAAGAATGCAATATATCACAGGAAGAGCTTGCAAAAGAGGTTGGAGTTTCAAGACAAACTATTAGTTCTATCGAAACTTATACTTATTTTCCTAGTGCTAAATTATCCTATTTACTTTGTATTGCATTAGATAAAAAATTTGAGGATATATTTTATTTTGATTAGGATGGGAATACGATGAAAAAATTTTTGAATATAAGAAATCTTTTAATTATATTAATTGTTTTAATAGTGTGTGTATATATTATTTTTATGAGATCCCCAAATCCTGGTGATTCAAAAACATCAGAATTGTTTTATAATTTGATTAACAAAGATATAATTACAATGAGATTAAGTTATGATGGAGAAGATAGAAAAGAAAATATTATATTTAGTACAAATAAGAATATTGGTAAAACTATTAAAATTATTGAATTGTGTGATTTTAGTAAAGAAGCTAAAGAATTAAATGTCTCACATATTAAAAATATAACAATTATAGAAAATAATAAATCACATACTTTTCAACTTAATTATGATTTAAATAATTATATAGATTTTGAAGAGGAAGCATATGGCGAGGAACTTACAGAATGGATTGAAAATATAAATAATATAGTTAGCAAAAGTAAGTATTATGTGAAAGGCTATAAAAACATAAATAATACTGAATTGTTCACTGAAACCTTTCCTGAACAAGACTATATGTTTGGTTATGTTAGTAATGAGTTAAAATATATTAAATCAAAAGATAGTTTTTCTGGAAATGGAAATACTATGTATGAAGTCGAATTAGATGATGATTTTATTAATAATTCATTACTAGAAATTCCAAATTATTTTAATTTAAATAATTAAATGATAGAAAGGAGGAAAACATGAATAAATTGTCTAAGATACTAATATGTATAATTATTTTGTTAGTTATAGCTTTAGGCTATTTAATATATAAAGTTAATTATTTTAAAGATGGATATTTACAAGCATCAAATACTTTATATGACCAAACTAAATTACTTGAAGATTCAGGAGTAGAGATCATTAGTAATGAAAATAATAAGACAGAAATACATATTAAACAATCTGGTAAAGTAATTATAGATAGATAAAATGTAAACTATATACAACCAATAGTTTGATGAAATTATTAAATAATACTCTTGAAAAACATGATATTCTTGAGTCATTCCACTTATTGATGTGGGAGACTCAAGATTTTTTATATTCATAAGATTTCTAAAAATTCCACCTTTTGGGTTTTATTTGATATTCTACTATTTTTGACTAAAAATCATAAATTTTATATATTTAAGGGTGAAATATTTAATGTGGTCTTATCACAAGTTATTCATAGATTTTTAATTAGCTACTTGACGTTAGCATAAAATTGTGTTATAGTAATTGGGTCTTTAATCAAAGTTATCTACTCTTAATAACTTATAATAAAGTTATTAATATGTAGATTGTTTTATTTTGAGTTGCCATACAATAAAAAAGAAAGAAGGACCTTTTATTATGAAAAAAATTTTCTCTATGATGTTAGCATGTGGTATGGCTTCTGTTATGGCACTTAGTAATGCTAGTGTTGTATCGTACGCTGCAAACTATAATACACCGATGGCTAATGGAGTCGTTAAGGCTGATACCTATAATAACGGCACAATAATTAATACAACATGGAAGACGATTGCAACATCTTCTTCTGGATTTAATTGCAATGTATATGTAAAATGTATGAATACAACGTTTGTACCGAATACATTGACAGTTTCTCCGACAGATATTAGAATGCTTGACAGAAATGGCAATGTGGTTTGGGAAGAATGGGGGGCTGTTGCTGGATTAGGAAACAGAACTTTTTGGTGCGGAAAAAATGTTTGTAAAATCCAGGCAAGGTGTAAGGTTGGAAATGGAACTATTTATGTTCGCAGAGCAAACTAATTATAAATAACTATTTAAAATATATTGGGCAACTTAAAAGACACAAAGCAGTAGAAGAATGGATTCTTTTACTGCTTTTTATGTGTGATAGGCATGTCGTTTGGCTTATCGGTGAAAGCCCGTAGAGGTAGGTATATATTGCTAACCCCATAGAGAAGCATAAGCTATCCAGCAAGAAGCTTAGCTCCAGCAGTTATACTTGGAGGAGAAGCTTTATCACAAGTTTGGGTATTTATAGTTGGACCACTTGTTGGTGCAGTAATTGCAGGTTTATTATGGAAATTCCTAGCAAAGAACGAAGAAGAGATATAATAAACAAATCAAATGAAAATATTTAAAAAGTTAAAATGTTTAAACATTTTAACTTTTTTTTATTATATCTTTATTTTTCTTTGAAAATATGGTAAAATATACAAGATTTTTAAAAATGGAGAAGAAAATGGAAAGATATCAAGAAATAGAAAGAAGTCTTATAACTAAATATAGAAAAACAATATGGACAAAATTCATAAAAGGAATCCAAGAATACGACATGATACAAGATGGGGACAAAATTGCAGTATGTATATCAGGTGGTAAAGATTCAATGCTACTTGCAAAATGTTTTCAAGAACTTTTAAAACATGGCAAAATGAACTTTGAATTAGTATTCATGTGCATGAATCCAGGGTATAATGAAGAAAATAAACAAAAAATAATCGAAAATGCTAAAATATTAAATATTCCTTTAACAATGTTTGAAACAAAAATATTTGATACAGTTGTTAATATAGATGACCATCCATGTTATATATGTGCTAGAATGAGAAGAGGGCATTTATACAAAAAGGCAAGAGAATTGGGATGCAATAAAATTGCACTTGGACACCATTTTGACGATGTAATAGAAACAATATTAATGGGAATGATTTATGGTGCGCAAATGCAAACAATGATGCCAAAATTACACAGTTCATTTCATGAAGGGATGGAACTGATTAGACCATTATGTTTTGTTAAAGAACAAGATATAATAAATTGGAGAGATAGAAATGGTCTTGAATTTATCCAATGCGCTTGTAGATTTACTGAAAATGAAGCAAAAGCAAATGATGATGAAATAGGCAAAAGGGAAGAGATGAAAAGGCTTATAAGAGAGCTTAGAAAAAAATATAAAAACGCAGATATGAATATATACAGAAGTGCACAAAATGTGAATTTAAATACTCTTTTATCATATACTAAAAATGGGGAAACACATACATTTTTAGAAGATTTTAATAAAAGAAAAAAAGAAATTCAAGATAAGGCCCAATAATATATATTGTTTTTAAACAATATATATTATTGACATATTTGGCATTTAAATATTATAATATAAATAGAAACGCGGGTATAGTTTAATGGTAGAATCCCATGCTTCCGACCTGGTGGTGAGGGTTCGATTCCCTCTACCCGCTCCATTTGAAGACAACTTACGGACTAATTAAAGTTCGTAAGTTTTTATTTTGCCCGTAGTTAGGCTTGGAAAGGCTTGTTCTACCAAATATAAAGATAATGTTCTCTTTCTAGGAAGAAGGACGTTTAGAAGTAGAACTTATTGAAGCACAAGTTGTAAAAAAATACTACAAGAGCAAATCTAGAAAAGAATAAACATTCCAATTATGGAGAGCATATAACTAGAGATGATAACTACAATATTGAGATTAAAAATATCAAATTCACAGAAGAATTTATCTCAAAAAGTACAAAAGATTATATTGATTATTTAAACGAATTATTAACTGATAATAATATTGGTATAACTTATAAAGAACAAATTAATAAAGAAAAATTATTAGAATTAGAAAAAGATTATACCATTATGTAATTAGTAAAAATGGAAAATAATCTATATTCTGAAGAAGAATTAAATAACTATATTGATTTAATGAAAGAACATTTCTATGTAGATGGAATTATAAATTGCCCTTATATTGAAGGTAATAATATAGTTGATACTTTAATTCTAATACCAAAAACTGAACTAATAAATGTTTAAAAATTAAGAAAGGAATGATAAAAATATGGAAATAAAATATACAAGACCAGGGGATTATATTAAAAATGATGAAAGACTGTCTGAAAAAAGTAAAGAATTAAATCTTATAGAATGGACAAAGTTAATGAATAATTACAAGAATATGGCAGAAGAAATTGTCTTAAATGAATATGTTTTTGTATAAATAATCTTAAAAAAAGAGGAAAAAATTATCAAAATAATTTAATCCTCTTTTTATATTTTTTTCTAATATGGGAGTAAAATTCGTGTCTAGCCAGCACTGAATTTATACTCCCGTATAAATTCTTCTATGGGAATTCCCATACCATTTAATGGAAATAAGATTATTAATTTACAAATAATTCCAATTATAAATTATAATTTATAGTTATCTATATTGTTTTTTTAATAGATAACCTATTTTATATATTCCAGTTGAAAGCATTAATATAGAATTTATAATTAAAATTAAAGCTAAATCTTTTACAAAATCCCATATAACCCAAAATGGAACACTTATAATTGTTGGTATTAAAATTAATACTATTGGCAATAGTAAATGTCTTGCAATATCTATAATATATAGTTTCTTTGTTTTATTTTTATTCTTCCAACTCTTAATAGTTATAATTGGATACAAAGCAATAATAGTAATAACTATATATATAGCATCAATTAGTAAATGATTTATTATATATAAGTTATTTGATACTTCTGTTTTTTCTTCTCCCAAAAGGGGTTTTACAGTATCTTCTAGTAAATTATTTGTAACTAAATAATCATTCATATTAACAAGAACAACTACTCCTATATTACTTTCTGGAATAATGAACATTTTAGAAGTATAATTCTCAACCAATCCGGAATGTGTCAAAATTGGTTTACTATAATATTTGGTATATTCCCATCCCATTCCATAGTAAGCTCTATCTATATCATCTTGAGGTATATTATCGTAAAACATTTGATGAATACTATCTTCACTTATAATATTCACACCATTATTTAGATACATTTGTAAATATTTGCCCATATCGCTAGCACTAGAACTAATATAACCAGCAGGCACTTGTGACCAAGAATTTTTGGTAGGATAATTTGGTTTCTCTGCAATAGGAAAGCCAAAATAATTTTGATAACCTTTTATTAATCCATTCTTATTGCTTCCTTCTAAGGTTGCCGAAGTATGATTCATTTCAAGTGGTTCAAATATATTTTTAGTAACATAATCAGAATAACTCTCATTACTTACTGATTCAATAATTTTTCCTAATAGATTATAATTAGCATTTGCATATTCATACTTACCATAGTTTTTTGTTATTTCTATACTTCCTAACTTTTGATAAGTTCCAATTCCACTATTTTGATTTAATAATTGCTTTATTGTAATCTTATCTCCATCTTCTTTATTTTTGAAATAAAGTGATGTATCAATGTAAGTAGAAATCGGTTTATTTATATCTATTCTTCCTTCTTCTACTAATTTCATAATAGATAAAGCTGTAAATGATTTACTCAATGAACCTATTATAAAGGGTGTATCAATACTTTTACAATTACCATAAGTTTTTGAAAACACTACCTCATTTGAATTTACAACTACTACAGACATACCAGGAATATGATTCTTTTTAATTTTGGTTTCTAATTCTTTACTTACGGCTTCATAATCAATATTATCACTTTTAGCATACACATTATAATTTCTACCCAAAAAATATACAAAGATACAACACATTATAATTAAAATTTTATATATCTTTTTCATTAGATCATCTCACTTTCAAATTACTATTTAGCGATTTTTAATTCGCCATAATTAATTTTCTTCATTTAATTCAAAGTTTTTCTTTTCTTCTTCAACAGCACTAATTAATTCTTGTTCTGTTGGCATATGTAATTTATACTCAGAAGAGAATATCGTTTTATTATCTTCTGGTAAAGTATATTTTACAACTGTTTCATTTTTATTTGTTGAAAGTAATATTCCAACAGTTGGATTTTCATCATCTTGTTTAATTTCTCTATCATAATAATTAACATACATTTGCATTTGTCCTATATCTTGATGAGATACTTTTCCAATTTTTAAATCAATAATTACAAAACATTTTAAAAGCCTATTATAAAAAACTAAATCTGGATAAAAATGATCTTCTTCTAATGTTAACCTTACTTGGTTTCCAACATAACTAAATCCTTTTCCTAGTTCTAATAAAAAATCTTTTAAATGTTCTATAATATTCTTTTCTAAATCAGATTCTAAATAATCTGTATTTTCCTTTATATCTAAAAATTCCAATACAAAGGGGTCTTTAACTAAATCTTTACTTGTTTTTAATATTTGTCCTTTTTCAGATAATTCTAATATTTTATCTTTATCAGCAGATAAAGTTAATCTTTCATATAATAATGAATCTCTTTGCCTTTGAAGCTCTCTAACACTCCATTTAGAGTTGATACATTCATTTAAATAAAAATTTCTTTTTGGTTCTTCATCTATTTTAATTAACTCTAAATAATGCGACCAACTCAATTTGGCAGACACTGTCTTCCAAATTGGATACATTAGATAAAATTTTCTCATAGTTCTTAAATTTCTTGATGAAAAGCCTTTACCAAATTCAGTAGTTAATTTTTGAGATAATTTATCAAGTACAGCATCACCATAACTTGCTCTTTCATCACCTTGTTGTATTTCCATAATTGCTTTTCCTATATTCCAGTATAAATTAAGCATTTCAGTATTGACGGTTTGATATACTTTATTTCTACTATTTATAACTAAATCTTTGATATTATCAAAAATATTATTTATTTCATTATCGCTTTTTATTAATTCATTACTCATTAGCTTCCTCCAATCATTTATATATTAAAGACTTCATATGTATAAATTATACAATAAATATGGGAATATTTCCATACTCCCATTGAAATTTAATAAGAATTCATATATAATATTTTTAGAAAGAGAACGTTATAGTTCGTAAGCTGTAGCTTAATCGCTCCAAAAATAAAAACTTGTAAGTCCTAATAAAGTGGGCTTACAAGTTTTTTTATATAATATAAAATTCTAATTATTATTTTTAAGTCCATATCCCTATAATATTTCTCTTCAAATATAAAAAATAATAAAAAAATCCTGAAAACCATTGACAAATTTACTTTTTTGTAATAAAATAGTTCAGACAAATTAGCATATGAATTAAATTTAAAACTTCTCCCCGGTAGTTTTGAATTTAAATACATATATATTAAAATTTTAAAATTAAAAATTCAATAAACGAAGAAAGGAAGTTAGTTACAATGAACAACGTAACATATAGCGCTAAAAAAGGCGAAGTAGAAAGCAAATGGTATATAATTGATGCAGCTAACAAACAATTAGGTAGAGTTGCAACAGAAGCTGCAAAATTATTAAGAGGAAAACACAAACCAACATTTACACCTAATATTGATACAGGTGATCATGTTATTATTATCAATGCAAAAGATGTTATTTTAACAGGAAATAAAATGGACCAAAAAGTTTATAGACATCATTCAGGATACATTGGAGGAATGAAAGAAGTTTCTGCAAGAGTAATGATTGAAAACAATCCAGAAAAAGCTATTACATTAGCAGTTAAAGGAATGTTACCACACAATTCTTTAGGTAGACAAAGTCTTAAAAAATTAAGAGTTTATGCAGGTAGCGAACATGAAAATGCAGCACAAAAACCAGAAGTTTGGGAGGTAAGTAAATAATGGCTAATAAAGAAAATATAGTTTATTATGGTACAGGTAGAAGAAAATCTTCTATCGCTAGAGTTAGAATAGTAGAAGGTTCAGGAAAAATTACAATCAATGGAAAAGATATTGATGAATTTTTCGGATTAGAAACTTTAAAAGTTATAGTTAGACAACCACTAGCAGTTACAAATACTGCAGCTAAATATGATGTTATAGCTAATGTTAAAGGTGGCGGAATTACAGGTCAAGCAGGAGCTGTAAGACACGGATTAGCTAGAGCTTTAAATGAAGCAAATGCTGAATTTAGACCAGCTTTAAAAACAAACGGATTCTTAACAAGAGATCCTCGTATGAAAGAAAGAAAGAAATATGGTCTTAAAAAAGCAAGAAAAGCTCCACAATTCTCAAAGAGATAATATTTTATACATACAAAACTCTTCGGATTTAAATCTGAAGAGTTTATTTTTTGCATATTTTACATATCATCTTTATATTTATTAAATATAAGAGTAGGTGAAAAGGTGATAAAAAAGAATATAAATACTAAAAGCAAAAAGGAAAGTTTTAGCCAAGCAGTTATAATGCTAGTATTTTCACAAGTACTAATAAAAATGCTTGGGCTTGTTTATACATTATACTTAACTAATAGAGATAGTTTTGGAGATAGAGGGAATGGAATATTAGCAAGTGGATATCAAATATATGCAATGCTTCTTACAATTTCATCCATTGGAGTGCCAAATGCAATCTCAAAGCTGGTTTCAGAAAGAGTAGCAATAGGAGATAATAGAGGGGCTCACAGAATTTTTAAAATAGCATTTGCAACATTTGCTGGAATAGGTGCATTAGGAAGTATATTATTATTTTGCGGAGCGGGAGTAATTGCAAAAGAATGGCTTCAAATTCCAGAAGCAGAGATGACATTGGTTGCATTAGCTCCAGCGATATTTTTTGTAGCTATAGCAAGCGTTATGAGAGGATATTTTAATGGGAGACAAAGCATGGAAACAACAGCTAGGTCTCAAACATTGGAGCAAATATTCAAGACATTACTTACAATTATAATAGTAGAAATAATTGCAATGCTTTCAAATGTATCAACAGAATGGATGGCGGCAGGGGCTAATTTAGCAACAACACTTGCAACATTCTTAGGATTTGGTTATCTACATTTATACTATAAAAATCAAAGAAAAATCATAGCAATTGAAATAAAACAAACAACAAATTATAAACATGAAAGGGTTAAGACGATAATAAAAAGAATACTTATGGTTTCAGCACCAATAGCTTTAACTGCAATACTTTCATCAATAAATAAAAATATAGATTCATTTACGGTTGTAAGGTCATTAAAAAATTTCATGCCAGAAGATATGGCAACAGCACAATATGGAATACTTGGGGGAAAGGTGGATACATTAACAAACTTGCCATTAGCTATAAATGTTGCATTTTCAACAGCGCTAGTTCCAGCGATTGCGGCTGCTAAAGCTAGAAATGATAAAAGAACAATAAAAGAAAAAACATCATTTTCGTTATTAGTTTCAATGTTAATAGCATTACCATGTACAGTTGGAATGTGCATATATGCAGGACCAATATTATATTTATTATTTCCAAAAGCAAGTGCTGGTGCAGAAATATTACAAATAAGTTCACTAACAATGCTATTTACGATTCTTGATCAAACAATAAATGGAGCATTACAAGGTTATGGAAAACTAATGATTCCGACTATTTCATTAGGAATGCGGAGTAGTTGTAAAACTTCTACTGAATTTAATCCTAGTTCCAATACCAGAAATAGGAGTAAAAGGAGCAGTTTGGGCATCTGTTGCTTGCCATGCAGTTGCATTTACAATAGCGCTAACTTCTTTAATTAAATATCTGGAAATAAAATTTAATATAATAAAATTCATTATAAAACCAGCAATTGCAACAACAATAATGGCATTTTGTTCATTATTCGTATATAAAACAATAAATTGTATAATTCCAGTAAGATTGGCTACAATAATTGCAATAATATTTGCTGCTGCAATATATTTAATAGCAATTGTGGTACTTAAAATATTTTCGAAAAAAGAATTATTTGCATTGCCTTTGGGTGGAAAAATTTGTAAAGTCCTTGAAAAAACTAAAATATATTAAATTTTTTAGAAAAAAAAGAAGGATTTTAGCTTATTTTGGCGAATATTATTATTGTAGTTATAAAAAAGGCTTTAAAATAGCGCTTTTGCTACATAGTTTAAATCTTATAGGAGGTAATTTAAATGAACAAAGCTGAATTAATCGCAGCAGTAGCTGCAAAAACAGGTGACACAAAAAAAGCAGCTGAAGCATCAATCAACGCTTTTGTTGAAGCTGTTACAGAAACTTTAAAGAAAGGTGATAAAGTTCAATTAGTTGGATTTGGATCTTTCGAAGTTAGAAAAAGAGCAGCTAGAAAAGGAAGAAACCCACAAACTAAAGAAGAAATCAAAATACCTGCATCAAAAGCTCCAGTATTCAAAGCTGGTAAAGCATTAAAAGATTTAGTAAACAAAAAATAAGAATTTGATATAAATATAATATAAATATATGAATTCATAGAAAGAGACTTGAGAAAAAGTCTCTTTTTTTGCCAAAACCCTTGACAAATGAGAAAAAATAGTGTAAAGTAATATAGCATTACAAAAATTTACTAAAAAATTAAACAAAATTCTTTTAGCAAATTGAAAGGGTAGTATATTAATGGAAGAAAAAGTAAAAATAAGTATGTTAATAGAAACATATGGCAAACTTCTAACTGAAAAGCAAAATCAGATTTTAAATGACTACTACAACAACGATTTGTCTCTATCAGAAATAGCTGAAAACGAAGGTATCACAAGACAAGCTGTTAGAGATATCATAAAGAAAGGGGAGAAGAAACTTTTCGAGTACGAGGAAAAGCTATTATTTATGAAAAGGACAATGGAAACAAATAGAAAAATAGAAAAAGTATTAAATGAACTAACGAAAATAGAAAAAGATTACTCAGACAGAGAAATAGCAATAGTGCTGGAACACATAAAAAAAGAATTAAACTGCTTAGCTTAGAATTATACTAAAAAAACTTTACTAAAACACGAATGGAGGAATAAATTATGGCATTTGAAGGTTTATCATCAAGATTGCAAGAAATCACAAGAAAAATTAGAGGAAAAGCAAGAATAACTGAAAGCGATTTAAAAGAAATGCTAAGGGAAGTAAAACTAGCTTTGCTCGAAGCTGATGTAAACTACAAAATTGTAAAAGAATTTATTGCAACTATTCAAGAAAAAGCGCTTGGGCAAGATGTTATGAAATCATTAACACCTGGTCAACAAGTGGTAAAAATAGTAAAAGATGAATTAGTAAATTTACTTGGGGAAAAAGAAGCAAAAGTCAACTTTACACCAAACCCTCCTACAATAGTAATGCTTGTGGGATTACAAGGTTCAGGTAAAACAACAACAGCAGGAAAATTAGCAAACTTGTTTAGAAAACAAGGCAAAAAGCCACTATTAGTTGCATGCGATGTTTATAGACCAGCAGCTATAAAACAATTACAGGTTGTTGGTGCACAGCTAAACATTCCAGTTTATAGCAATGAAACAACAAAAGATGTTGTTGCAATTAGTAAACAAGCAATAAATGTTGCATATTCAAAATTAAACGATGTAATAATACTAGATACAGCAGGGCGTTTACATATAGACGAAGCGTTAATGGACGAACTTAAAAATGTAAAAAATGGTGTTCATCCACATGAAATTTTACTTGTTGTAGATAGTATGACAGGTCAAGATGCTGTAAATGTATCAGAAAAATTTAATGATGCTCTAGGAATAGATGGAGTTGTTTTAACAAAATTAGATGGTGATACACGTGGTGGTGCTGCACTTTCAGTTAAGAAAGTTACAGGAAAACCAATTAAATTTGCAGCAACAGGTGAAAAATTAAGCGATATTGAAGTATTCCACCCAGAAAGAATGGCACAAAGAATTCTTGGAATGGGAGATATATTATCAATAATAGAAAAAGCAGAAGAAAGTTTTGATTTAGAACAAGCAGAAAAGCTAGAAAAACAATTAAAGAAAAGAGAACTAGACTTAGATGATTATTTAGCACAACTTAGACAAATGAAAAAAATGGGTTCATTTTCATCAATATTAAAAATGATACCAGGAATGAACAAATTTAAAGATTTGAAAGTTGATGATAAAGAATTTACAAGAATAGAAGCTATAATCTGCTCAATGACTAAAAAAGAAAAACAAAACACAAAACTTTTAAATGCAAGTAGAAGGCAAAGAATTGCAAAAGGTAGTGGAACAAGTGTGCAAGAAATAAATAAATTCATAAAATCATTTGAAATGACACAAAAAATGATGAAACAAGTTCAAGGAAACAAAGGTGGCTTAAGAAAAATGATGAAAGGCATGAATTTAGACGAAAATGCACTTAAAAATTTTAAAATGTAATTTTTAGGGATGGTCCAAAAAATATTTTATTTTTAAGGGATACTTTCCAAAAAGCAAATTAAAAGAGTTATTAACTTTTTAGGCTTAGAAATATTTTTTTCTAATACTAAATGTTTATATATAAGATGGAAAATCTTAAAGGATTTAAAATCTAAAATTATAAAATTTCGGAGGTGAATTTAAAATGGTAAAAATTAGATTACAAAGACAAGGAAAGAAAAAAGCTCCATTCTATCACATAGTAGTAGCTGATTCAAAATCTCCAAGAGATGGTAAAATAATCGAACAAATTGGAACATATGACCCAATGACAGAACCTGCTACAATCAAATTAGACAAAGAAAAAGTTGAAAAATGGATCAAAAATGGTGCTAAACCAACAGATACAGTTAAATACTTAATCGAAAATGCTTAAAACAATAATGATAAAGTAATTGTTAAAAAATTATTTAGCAGTTATTAAAGAAAGGAATTACAAAATGAAAGACATACTTAATGTAATAATAACAAACTTAGTAGATGACAAAGAAGCAGTAGAGATAAACGAAGTAAATGGGGAAAAATCTGTAGTTTACGAAGTAAAAGTTGCAGAAGGAGACATGGGAAAAATTATAGGTAAACAAGGTAGACTTGCAAAATCTATAAGAACAGTTGTAAAAGCTGTAGCAAATAAAGAAAATAAAAGAGTTACAGTTGAATTTATTGGATAATTGGAGTAAGTTATGCAATATTTAGAAGTAGGTCAAATAGTTAATACATTTGGAATAAAAGGACAAGTAAAAGTGGTTCCGTTTACAAATGATATTGAAAGATTTGATGAATTAAGAAAAGTATATATTGTGAATCGAAAAAATCGTAAAGAAGTAGAAATTGAAAATGTAAAATATCACAAAAACATGGTGCTATTAAAATTCAAAGGTCTAGATAAAATTGAAGATGTTGAAATTTTCAAAAATTGTTATCTAGAAATCGACCGAAAAGATGGCAAACCATTGGAAGAAGGAGAATATTACATAATAGATTTAATTGGCTTAGATGTGTATACAGATGAAGGCACACATCTAGGAAAAGTCGATGATATCTACAATACAGGAAGTAACGATATATATGTTGTAAAAGACGAATTAGGTAAACAGATTTTATTACCATATATTGATGATGTAATAAAAGAAATTAACTTAGAGAGTCATAAAATTATAGTACATCTAATCGAGGGATTAGTGTAAATTGAAAAAAATGATGTGCCTAACTAAATGGCACCGCTCAAAAAGAAAGAAGGAGGAAATTCTAAAATGGATATTATAAAATCTATTGAACATGAACAATTAAAATCTAAAATACCAGAACTTAGAGTTGGTAATACAGTTAGAGTTCACGTAAGAATAAAAGAAGGAAACAAAGAAAGAATCCAAGTATTTGAAGGAATAATAATTAAAAAACAAGGTGGAGGACTAAACGCTACATTCACAGTAAGAAAAATTTCTTATGGTGTAGGTGTTGAAAAAACATTTTTAGTTCACTCACCATTAGTTGAAAAAGTTGAATTAGTAAGAGTAGGTAAAGCTAGAAGAGCTAAATTATACTACTTAAGAGACAGAGTTGGTAAAGCTGCAAAAACTAAAGAACAAATTGGTGCAAGAATTGAAGACAGAGAAATAACAATTAAAGAAGAATTTGTAGAAGAACCAGCTGCTGAAGAAGTTGCAACAGAAGTAACTGAAGCTCCAGTAGAAGAAGTTAAAGAAGAAGTTGTTGAAACTCCAGCTGTTGAAGAAAAAGCTGAAGAAGTAAAAGAAGAAGCACCAGTTGCTGAAGAAAAATCAGAAAGTGCTGAATAATAGATATAAAAATGCTAGCCAAGAAGGCTGGCTTTTTTATTTAATTTGTTAATTTTACTTGTTTTTTACCAAATAAAAGTGTATAATAGTAAACAAATTGCGTAAAGGAGAAGATTAGTATGCAAGTAAGCAAAGAAGAGATTTTACACATTGCAAACTTAGCAATGTTGAATTTAGAAGAAAATGAAATAGAACAATATAGAGAAAATCTAAACCAAATATTAGAATTTTCAGAAACAATAAAAAATGCTCAAACAGAAAACTTAGATATAACAATAGGCGCAAACGAAGCCAAAAACATATTTAGAAAAGATGAAGTAAAAAAATTTGAAGATACAGCAAGTCTATTACAAAATGCACCAACACAAGATCAAAATATGTTTAAAATACCAAAAGTTATTCAATAGGAGGATGAAAAATGGAGAATATAACAGAGCTAACTGTTCATGAATTACAAGAAAAATTAGCAAATAAAGAACTTACTATAACAGAAATAACTCAAGCTTATGTAGATAGAATAAATGAAAAAGAAAAAGATGTAAAAGCATTTATTACACCATTAACAGAAGAAGCAATAGCTCAAGCAAAAGAAGTACAAGCTAAAGTTGAATCAGGTGAAATAAAAGGTGAATTTGCTGGTATTCCAATAGGAATAAAGGATAACTTATGCACAAAAGGTGTAAAAACAACATGTGCATCAAAAATGTTAGAAAACTTTGTATCCCCATATAGTGCAACAGTTGTGGAAAAGTTAAATGATGAAAGCATTATTAGCCTAGGAAAATTAAATATGGATGAATTTGCAATGGGAAGTTCAACAGAAAATTCTCATTTTGAAAAAACAAGAAATCCATGGAATTTAAATAAAGTGCCAGGTGGGTCATCTGGTGGTTCTGCAGCAGCAGTTGCAGCAAACTTAGTACCATGGGCACTTGGTTCAGATACAGGTGGGTCAATTCGTCAACCAGCAAGCTTATGTGGTGTTGTAGGATTAAAACCAACTTATGGACTAGTTTCAAGATATGGATTAGTTGCATTTGCTTCATCTCTAGACCAAATTGGACCAATTACAAAAGATGTTAAAGATGCTGCAATGTTATTAAATCTAATTGCTGGACATGATGAAAAAGATACAACATCAGTAGATGCTGAGAAAAAAGATTATGTACAAGCTTTAAAAAATGATGTAAAAGGATTAAAAATAGCAGTTCCAAAAGAATTCTTTGGAGAAGGTATAAATGCAGAAGTAAAAGCATCATTAGAAAAAGCAATAGAAAAATATAAAGAACTTGGAGCTGAAGTTGAAGAAGTTTCATTAGATATTGCAAAATATGCATTAGCAACATATTACATAATAGCATGTGCGGAAGCAAGTTCCAACTTGGGTAGATTCGATGGAATTCGCTACGGATACAGGGCTCCTGAAGCTAAGGATTTAAAAGAAATCTTTAAAAAATCAAGAAGTGAAGGATTCGGACCAGAAGTAAAAAGAAGAATTATTTTAGGTACTTATGTGCTTTCTTCTGGATATTATGATGCATATTATAAAAAAGCACAACAAGCGCGTACATTGGTAATGAAGGAATTTAACAAAGTGTTTGAAAACTATGATGTTATTTTAACACCAACATCACCTGTAACAGCATTTGATATTGGTTCAAAATCAGAAAATCCATTAGAAATGTACTTGGCGGATATATGCACTGTTTCCGTAAATATTGCAGGTCTTCCAGGAATATCAATTCCTTGTGGTGTAGATAGTGAAGGTCTACCAATAGGAATGCAATTAATAGGAAACAAATTCCAAGAAGAAAAAATCTTAAATGCTGCATATACATATGAGCAAGCAACTAAGTTTAGAGAAAAATATAAACCAGAGTTTAAGGGAGGTGCTAACTAATGTCAAGAGAAGACTATGAGATGGTAGTAGGAATCGAAGTCCATGCCGAATTAAGCACAAAAACAAAAATATTCTGTTCATGTCCAACAACATTTGGTGCAGCACCTAATACACAAACATGCCCAATATGTATGGCTATGCCAGGAACATTACCAGTATTAAATGAAAAAGTAGTAGAATATGCTGTAAAAGCTGGACTAGCTACAAATTGTGAAATATCAAGAGATAGCAAAAATGATAGAAAAAATTATTTCTATCCAGACTTACCAAAAGCATATCAAATTTCTCAATATGACAAGCCACTTTGTAAAGAGGGATATGTGGAAATAGATACACCAAATGGTAAGAAAAAAATAGGAATCGAAAGAATACATATAGAAGAAGATACAGGAAAATTAAATCATGATGATTTTAGTGGTGGTTCATTATTAGACTTAAACAGAGCTGGAGTTCCACTAATTGAAACAGTTTCAAAGCCAGATATGAGAACTATTGAAGAAGTAGATGCATATTTAAGAAAATTAAAATCAATATTTGAATATATAGAAGTATCAGATTGTAAAATGCAAGAAGCATCTTTTAGAGCAGATATAAATGTTTCTGTACATAAAATAGGGGAACCATTTGGAACACGTACAGAAATGAAAGGAATGGACTCTTTTAGAAGTATTGCAAGAGCAATCGAATATGAAAAAAATAGACAAATTGATTTAATAGAAGCTGGTGGAACAGTATTACAAGAAACTCTAAGATGGGATGATGTATCTGGAAAAACATTCTCAATGAGAGATAAAGAAGATGCACAAGATTATAGATACTTCCCAGAACCAGATCTTGTTGCAATTAAACTTTCAGAGGAATATATAGAAAATATTAAAAATAACTTGCCAGAATTACCAGAAAGCAGAAAACAAAGATATTTAACAGAATATCAATTATCTGAAAAAGACGCAAATATTATAACATCTTCAAAATATTTATCAGAATTATTTGAAGGTTCAATAAAAGTTTGCAACAATCCAAAAGCAGTAAATAACTGGATTATATCAGATATTTCAAGAATATTAAATGAAACAGAAATGGATCCAATAGAAATACCATTTGATTGCAATCAACTTGGAAAATTAGTAATTTTAATAGATAAAGGAACAATAAGTTCAAGCATTGGTAAAAAAGTTTTAGAAGAATTATTTGAAAATCCAAGAGATCCAGAAGAAATAATAAAGGAAAAAGGATGGATTCAAATTTCAGATGAAGGTGCAATAAAAGAAGTTGTAACAAAGATTTTGGAAGCAAACCCTCAATCAATCGCAGATTATAAAGCTGGAAAAGATAGAGCATTAGGATTTTTAGTTGGACAAGCAATGAAAGAAACAAAAGGAAAAGCAAATCCACAAATGCTTAACAAAATGTTTTTAGAAGAATTGAATAAATAATTTTTTCTAAAATATAGACATTTTAAAATAAATGTGTTAATATATAAAAGTGTTGTAGAATGGAAAAGTAAATTTTCTATTCTATAAAAACACTTTAATATGCCGGTGTGCTGGAATTGGTAGACGGGGCAGACTCAAAATCTGTTGTCAGCAATGGCGTGTGGGTTCGAGTCCCACCACCGGCACCATTAAAAAATTTGTTGCATTTTTGAAAAAAATGTGGTACAATAGTCAAGTAAATTTTTGAAAATAATCTTAGGAGGAATAAAAAATGGAAGGAATAAGAACAATATTAACAGTAATATATTTTATAGTTGCATTTATTGTAACATTATTAGCATTTTTGCAATCAAAAGAAGATGAAGGATTATCTTCAACATTAACAGGCTCATCAACAGGCAATTTTTATGAAAAAAATAAAACAAGAACAAAAACTGGAAAATTAAAAAAATGGACAATTATTTTATCTGTTGTTTTTGCAGTTTTAACAGTTGTTCTTGGAATTTTATACATGGCTAAATAATAACGATTTAAAAGAGCTGCATACAGCTCTTTTTTTGTAGAAAGGAATATAAATGGAAGAGAAAAAAGATATAGAATTAAAAGAAACATATGTAGGTCTTTTTCAAAACAATAAAAGCTTTGGATTTGTGGTTCCAGATGAAAAAAAGGGGATAGGAGATATATTTATATCTAAAAAGAATTTTGGAAAAGCAAGAAACAATCATAAAGTAGTAGTAAAAATATTAAAATATCCCCAAGATGGCAAAAAAGCAGAAGGAAAAATTATAGAAGTAATAGGTGGAGTAAATGAAGCAGGAGTTGACATGTTATCACTTATAAAAGAGTATAACTTACCTGCAGAATTTCCCAAACCAGTTGTTTTAGAAGCAAAAAGCAAACCGCAAAAAGTAAATGAAAAAGATCTAAGATACAGAAAAGATTTAAGAAAAGATATAGTATTTACAATAGATGGAGAAGACGCAAAAGACTTAGATGATGCGGTATGTGTTAAGAAAAAAGAAAATGGGAATTATATTTTAGATGTTCACATAGCCGATGTTAGCCACTATGTAAGCGAAAATAGTCTATTGGATAAGGAGGCTTTACTTCGTGGTACAAGCATATATATGCTAGGAAGAGTAATTCCAATGCTTCCAAGAGAATTGTCAAACGGAATATGCAGTTTAAATCAAGGTCAAGATAGATTAACACTTTCTTGTACAATGGAAATAGATCCAAATGGAAAAGTTGTAGATAGTGATATTTACAAAGGCGTAATAAACGTAACCAGAAGAATGAGCTATCATGATGTTCAAAAAATATTAGACAATTCAGATAAAGAAGTGGTGGAAAAATATAAAGATTATATTGATGATTTTAAACTAATGGAAGAACTTGCTTTAATACTAAAAGAAAGAAGAAAAGAACAAGGCTATCTAAATTTAGACATTCCAGAAAGCAAAATAGATTTAGATGTAAATGGTAGAGTAACAAATATTTCAAAATATGAAACATCATTTGCAAATGAAATAATAGAACAATTCATGTTAATTGCAAACGAAACAGTTGCAGAAAGATTTTTTTGGTTGCAAGCACCATTTATATACAGAGTGCATGAAGAACCAGAATTAGATAAAGTAAAGGATTTAAACAAATTTTTATATAATTTTGGAATGAAAATAAAAATCTCTGATGGTAAAGTGTATCCAAATGAATTTGCAAAAGCATTGGAGAAAGTAAAGGGAACAGAAGAAGAAGTTGTAGTATCTAATTTAATATTAAGAACATTGAAGGTTGCAAGATATGAAGCGGAAAATAAAGGACACTTCGGAATAGCAAGTAAATACTATTGCCACTTTACATCACCAATAAGAAGATATCCCGATTTATTTATTCACAGAATTATAACAAAATATTTAAAAGCAAATTATGCTGTTAAACAAGGCTATATCGAAGAAAATAGGGAAAAAGCAGAAAATACTGCAAATAAGTCATCTGAAAGAGAAAAAATAGCAACAAAAGTTGAGAGAGCAAGTGAAGACTTAAAGATGGCTGAATACATGGAAAAGAAAATCGGCGAAGTATATGAAGGAATTATTTCTTCAGTTACAAAATTTGGAATATTTGTACGATTAGAAAATACGGTAGAAGGCTTAGTTAGATTCGAACACATGGGCCATGACTATTTTATTTATGATGAAGATAGAAAAATGCTAATAGGAGAAAGAACAAATAAAATATTTAAAATAGGAGATAAAGTGACTGTAAGAGTAATTTCAGCAAGCAAAGCTTTGAGACAAGTTGACTTTGAGATTTATGAAGAATAAATTATTGACTTTTTACTGTCTTTGTGGTAAAAACAAGGTGTAAGTTATATTATTAAATATATAATTTAATAATAAACCTAATTAAAATACGAAAGGTGGCAAAACAAATGAAAAAGAATAATAAAGGAATAACTTTAATAGCTTTAATAATTACAATTATAGTACTTTTAATACTTGCTGGAGTAACTATAAGCACTATAAGTGGTAATGAAAACACTATGGGAAAGGCAAATGAAGCTAGTCAAAAAAATGATATAAGTACAGCTAAGGATGAAATAAGCTTAATAGCTATAAATTCAAAGACACAGGCAATGGGAACAGCTTACGTTGAAGGAACTGTAGCACCACAAGATGCATCAACATCAGTTGGTCAAGCTGTAATAAATGCAGTGCTAGAAAAAGATGGAATAAATAATGGAAAAGTTTCAATAGAAGTTGTACAAGCAGTAAATAATGGAGTCAAAGATAATGCAACTATAGAAATAACAACAAAAGATTTTATAGTAGAGGGAACAATTACAATTCAAGATGGAGTATTAACATGGGGAGAAATAGAAGAAAATCTTCCATTTAGAACTATGAAAGCAAAGGATTTTTTGCCAAAATCAACAAATTCAACGGAGAGCCCATATGTAATATATAAAGCAGATAAAAATATAGATGATACTACTAATGGTGAAACAAATGAAATCCTATGTAGAGTATTATATAATGATGATGATACACATGGACTACAATTAATAGCAGTAAATCCAGTAACAGATGTTAAATTAGGAAAAACAGATCCAAAAGCTACAGCAGCAATAGAATCTAATGGGAAAAATTACGCAAATAATACAAGTTTAAAAGAGCGTGAAATAGCTCTTAATTCTTATAATAATGCTATAATATATTTAAATGAATATTCTGAAGAATATAGAAATAAAACAGATGGAATAGCAATAGATTCAAGATGTGTAGGTAGTTTAGCAACAGTGAAAAAAAATACATCTGGTGTTATTACGGGATTCGATAAAAAGAATAATCCAGATGATTTAGTAGAAAATATAGATAACCCAACAGAAGAGGAAAAAAGTTTATATATGTATAATGCAAATAATATGGGAGATTATAATGGAAAATTATTCAATACTGACTCAAATTATACAGAGGATGAAAATAGATTAAAAGCTTCAGGAGGAATAGATGCCTATAAATTTACTAAAAAAGCTGATGGTTCAGCCGCAACCTCATCAGATTATTATTGGCTGGCCTCTCGCAATGTATTAGTTAGATATAGTATTATGTACTTTTTTAATGTACGTTGTGAGAGTACTGGAGGTGAAAATAGTGCGAGAAAAGGCTTGATAAATATTGTAAACGGTGGTATTGGAACGAGTCCTGATGAGATGGAAAGTGGATTTCGCCCAATATTCCTTTTAGATTCTAATGTCAAATTAACAGGAACAGGAGAAAACTTGGGCTCAGAGTCTAATCCTTATAGATTAAAAAAATAATATTTAAAAAGCTGCAAGAAAAAAGTCGAAAATTTTAGTTTTCGACTTTTACTTGTCTTTGATTCCAAAAATGAGCTTCACAAAACCTCGTAAAAATTTTGGAACTCTTTTAACTACAACTTGCATATGTATCTCCTCCTTTTTAACATGCTAACCAAATTAATCCCACAATTATAATGGTTGCGCCAATCAAAAATAGCCAACCAGTTAATGGAAGTAATAATACTAATAAAATGCCTAAACCTAAGCCAATTAAAACTACACCAAATGCTTTTTTTAATAAAAATTTTATCATAAATTCTCCTTCCATTTTGTATATTATATTATGTGAGCACTTTATTTGTTACCTTTATGTTAATTTTTGCAAAAATGAATAAAAAGCAAAAATCAGAAGACACTAACTGTAAGAGGTGATGTTTTTGACAAACATAAATTGTTCTAACAATTGTTTTTATCAAAAAGACGGAAAATGCCAATACTCTAAAATCTCAGTTACAAATATATGTACAAATTCCAAATGTGCATATTATAAACAAAAAAATCCAGAAAACTAATATAGTTCTGGATTTTTCTTATAAGTAGGAGATAAAATATTCCTACAAAATCAAAAAGAGCGTTTAATTACGCTCTTTTAACTTTACCATCTTTTAAACATTTAGCACATACATAAATTCTTTTTGTTTCTCCATTTATTTCAGCTTTAACTCTTCTTAAATTTGGTTCCCATGTTCTAGGTGATCTTTTACTTATATGTGAACGAGTAATGCTAAGTTTGTTTCCATGATGACCTGATTTTTCACAAATTGCGCATTTTGCCATGTCTACTGCACCTCCTAATAATCTTTAAATTAAATTGACTAACAATAAGTTTAACACATAATTTGAAAAAAAACAAGTATTTTTTAAAAATTCCTTGCAAAATATGAAAAATGTGTTATAATAATAGGGCTATAGGTAGAGATTTAGTCTCCTTGTTTAATAATATTTATTATTAAATGAGAAAAAAAGAAAGGATGAAGAAAATGAGTAGTAAAGTTGAAAAAACTAATAATGCAAATGAAGTAAAAATAGAAGTAACAGTAGAGGCTTCAAAATTTGATGAAGCTATAAAAAGAGTATATTTCCAAAGTGCAAAATATTTCAATATACCTGGATTTAGAAAAGGTAAAGCACCACTTCAAATAGTAGAAAAATATTATGGAAAAGAAATATTCTATGAAGATGCTTTTAACGAAATAGCACCAGCTGCATTAGAAGAAGCAGTTAAAGAAAACAATTTAGAAGTTGTTAGCAGACCAAATATCGATATAACACAAATCGAAAAAGGAAAAGATGTTATATTCACAGCTATAATTCAAACAAAACCAGAAGTTGAACTTGGAAAATATAAAGGTATAGAAGTTAAAAAAATTGAGTATAATGTAACAGACAAAGACATAGAAGAAGAATTAAAACATATGCAAGAACACAATTCAAGATTAGTTACAGTAGAAGATAGAGCTGTAAAAAAAGGTGATATTGCAGTAATTGATTTCGAAGGATTTGTAGATGACAAAGCATTTGAAGGTGGAAAAGGCGAAAACTATGAATTAGAAATAGGAAGCAACACATTTATTCCAGGATTTGAAGACCAAGTTATAGGAATGAAAGTTGACGAAGGAAGAGATGTAAAAGTTACATTCCCAGAAGAATATTTCTCAAAAGATTTAGCCGGAAAACCAGCTGTATTCAAAGTAACATTACATGAAATTAAGAAAAAAGAATTACCAAAATTAGATGATGAATTCGCTAAAGATGTAAGTGAATTTGATACATTAGAAGAACTAAAAAAAGACATCAAAGAAAAGAAAGAAAAAGAAAATGCAGACAAAACAAAATATGAAACAGAAGATGCTGTTATCAAAGCTGTTTGCGAAAACTTAAAAGTTGAAATTCCATCAGGAATGATAGAAACAGAAACAGAAAACATGTTAAAAGACATTGAACAAAGACTATCATACCAAGGTTTAAAATTAGACCAATACTTAAAAATGATGGGTAAAACTGAAGAAGAAATGAAAAAAGAATATGAACCACAAGCAATAGATGCTATAAAATCAAGACTAACACTTGAAAAAGTTATTGAATTAGAAAAAATAGAAGCAACTGATAAAGAAGTTGAAGAAAAAATAGAAGAAATGGCAAAAAATTACGGAAAAACTGCAGATGATTTCAAAAACAATGAAAACATTAAAGAATATTTAAAACAAGGAATATTAAATGAAAAAGCAGTAGAATTCTTAGTAAACAATGCTAAAATGAAATAATAAAAGAAGTAAAAATTGGGAAAATATTCTATTTTCCCAATTTTTAAATTTATGGGAACTTTTGGGGACACTACCCGAAAGTCAGCCCCAAAAGTCACGGAATTTTCACAAGAAGTTTACTTGACAAATTTAATTGTTAGTATATAATAAGTACATAAATTAGGGAGGTATTTTTATGTTAGAAAAAAATAGTTTAGTACCATATGTTATTGAACAAACAAGCAAGGGAGAAAGATCTTATGATATATTCTCAAGATTGCTTAAAGATAGAATTATATTTTTAGGAGAAGATGTAAATCCAACAACATCTAGCCTAATAATAGCTCAATTATTATTTTTAGAATCAGAAGATCCAGATAAAGAAATATATTTATATATTAATTCACCAGGAGGATCAATTACAGACGGAATGGGAATTATAGACACAATGAATTATATTAAATGCCCAGTTTCTACAATATGCATAGGAATGGCAGCAAGCATGGGAGCAGCACTTTTAGCAGCAGGTGAAAAAGGAAAAAGATTTGCAACACCAAATGCAGAAATCCTAATTCACCAACCATTAATCGGTGGTGGCGGAATTTCTGGTCAAGCAACAGAAGTAAAAATACATGCAGATCACTTAGTAAAAACTAGAGAAAAATTAAATAAATTCTTAAGTGAAAGAACAGGCCAATCAATCGAAACAATCGAAAAAGACACAGAAAGAGACAATTACATGACAGCAGAAGAAGCTTTAAAATATGGACTTATTGATGGAATTATGGAAAAAAGAATATAATCATAAAAAAGGAGAATAGTATGGCAAAAAACGACATCCCAAGAAACGTAAGATGTTCATTTTGTGGAAAAGCACAAGAAAATGTTAGAAAAATAGTAGCAGGACCAGGAGTATATATATGCGATGAATGCGTTGATTTATGCAATAGTATAATAGAGGCAGAAATGTATGAAGAGGATCCAGGGTATGAATTAGCAGAACATATACCAAGTCCACAAGAAATAAAAGATATATTAGATGAATATGTAATAGGGCAAGAAGACGCAAAAAAATCTTTATCTGTTGCGGTTTATAACCATTATAAAAGAATAATGCATGAAGAAGAAGGATTTAGTAAGAAAGACGATGTAGAAATCCAAAAAAGCAATATCTTGCTTTTAGGACCAACAGGTTGCGGGAAAACATTACTTGCAAAAACACTAGCTAAAATCTTAAATGTTCCATTTGCAATAGCAGATGCTACAACACTTACAGAAGCAGGCTATGTGGGAGAAGATGTTGAAAACATTCTTTTAAAACTAATTCAAGCAGCAGATGGAGATGTTCAAAAAGCACAAAAAGGAATTATCTATATAGACGAAATAGATAAAATAACAAGAAAGTCTGAAAACACTTCGATAACAAGAGACGTAAGTGGGGAAGGTGTGCAACAAGCATTATTAAAAATAGTAGAAGGAACAGTTGCATCAGTTCCACCACAAGGTGGTAGAAAACATCCAAACCAAGAGTTAATTCAAATAAACACAGAAAATATCTTGTTTATTTGTGGGGGAGCTTTTGAAGGACTTGAAAATATTATAAGAGACAGAACAGGTGAAAAAGCTATTGGATTTGGAACAAAAATCCAAAGTAAAAACGAAATAGATAAATATGCTATATTTAAAGAATTATTACCACAAGATTTATTGAAATTTGGTTTGATTCCAGAATTTATAGGAAGATTACCAATTATTGCAACACTAAGAGATTTAGATAAAGAAGCTTTGATTCAAATTTTAGTAGAACCTAAAAATGCTTTAGTAAAACAATACAAAAAATTATTTGAAATAGATGGGGTTCAGTTAGAATTCGAACAAGAAGCACTAGAAGCGATAGTTGAAAAAGCAATAGAAAGAAAAACAGGAGCAAGAGGTTTAAGATCAATTATAGAAGAAATAATGAGAGATATAATGTTTGATATACCATCAAATCCAAACATTGTAAAATGCATTATAACAAAAGAAACTGTAATTGATAAAAAAGCTCCTGAGGTGGTAATAAGTGAATTACCAGAAGAAAAAAATTTGCTTAGAAAACCAAACAGAAAAATACAAGAAAAAGATAAAAAAGAAACTGCATAAAATAAGAAAAGGTTATTTCAAAAAGAAGTAACCTTTTTTTAGAAATTACTTGTAAAAACACTTATTTTAGTGTAAAATACATAATGTAAAACCAAAATAGGAGGAAACTTAACAAATGAGATTTGTAACGGACGAAGAATCAAAGAAAGAATATAAAAAATTTTTAGAAGGACATGAGAGATGTAATTTCCAACAATCATTAGAATGGGCAAAAGTAAAAGATAATTGGAAAAATGAAGTTATACTTGCAGAAGATGATAATGGAAAAATAATTGGTTCAATGAGTGTACTAATAAGAAAAATACCAATCTTTGGGAATATAATGTATTCTTCAAGAGGACCAGTATGCGATGTACATGACTTAAATGCTATGAAACAGCTTACAGAAGGCGCAAAAGAATTAGCAAAAAAATATAAAGCAATAGTACTAAGAATTGAGCCAGATATAGAAAGCAGTGACAAACAATTTAGAGAATTAGCAATAAACTTAGGGTATAAGATAAAAGATGATGCAAAAGATTTTAAAGATGAAATACAACCAAGATATGTGTTTAGACTAGATATAAAAGGAAAAACAGAAGAAGAGGTTATGGCAGGATTTCATCAAAAATGGAGATATAATATTAGATTAGCAGGGAAAAAAGGCGTAGAAGTTAAAGAAGGAACAAGAGAAGATTTAAAAGACTTCCACAGAATAATGGTTGAAACAGGAAGAAGAGATGACTTTATAATAAGACCATTAGAATATTTTGAAAAAATGTATGATAACTTAGGACCTGACCATATGAAAGTATTAATGGCATATTATGAAGGAAAACCAATTTCAGGTGTAATACCAATCTTCTATGGAAACAAAACATGGTACTTATATGGTGCAAGTAGTAACCAACATAGAAACTTAATGCCAAACTACCTATTACAATGGGAAATGATTAAAATGGCAATAGCTAGAAAAGATGATATATATGATTTCAGAGGAGTTTCTGGAGTAGTAGATGAAAGCCATCCACAATATGGATTATATAGATTTAAAAAAGGTTTTGGAGCAACATTTACAGAATTTATTGGAGAAGTGTACATGCCTTACAAACCAATAACATACAAAATGTACAGGTTTTCAGAAAAAGCATTTAGAACAATGAGAGAATTAAAAAGAAAAATCAAGAAATAAAATTTTTGAAATTTAAGACATTCTAAAAATGCAGAATGCAAAAATTTGGAGGAAAAAATGAAAGCTCTTGTTATAGATAAAGCAGATTTAAGGCACAATATAGAATGTGTAAAAAAATATGCTGAAAAAACATTACCTGATGACAGTGGTAATAAATTAAAAATTATAGCAGTAGTAAAAGCAAATGGTTATGGATTCGGAATAGTGCCATACACACAATTTTTGATTGATAATGGAATAGACTTTATTGCAGTTGCAACAATAGAAGAAGCTTTAAAACTTAGAGAAGCAGGAATAAAAGAAAATATCTTAATGTTATCATCAACAGCAATAAAAGAAGAAGTTAAAACGCTAGTAGAAAATGACATTATAATAACAGTTGGTTCAAAAGAAGCGGCAGAAGTTGCTAACGAAATAGGAAAAGGACAAAATAAAAAAATAAGATGTCACCTAAAAATAGATACAGGATTTGGAAGATATGGTTTTATTTATAATGAGAGAGAAAAAATGATAGAAGCCATAAAACCGTTACAAAATCTTAAAATAGAAGGAACATTTACACATTTTTCAATAGCATTTTATAACAAAGATGAATACACAAAACTACAATTTAAACGATTTATAGATTGCGTAGAAGTCTTAAAGATGAACGAAATAGAAACTGGAATGTTACATTGTTGTAACTCATCTGCATTTATAAAATTTCCAGAAATGCACTTAAATGCTGTTAGAATAGGTTCATGTTTTACAGGAAAAATGGCATTCACAAACACATTAGGCTTAAAACAAGTTGGAAAATTTAAAACAAATGTAGTTGAAATAAAAACGCTTCCAAAAGGATTCAATGTAGGGTATTCAAACTCATACACAACAAAAAAAGAAACAAAAGTAGCAATAATACCAGTAGGGAACATGAATGCTTTAAACATGGAGTGCTCAGATGATATGTTTAGATTTGTGGATAATCTAAGAAATTTTGTTGGAGCATTCAAAAATCTTTTTAGAAAAAGAGCAATATATGTTAATATAAATGGACAAAAATGTCCAATCATTGGAAGAATAGGAACATATCACGCAACGATTGATATTACTGGTAAAGACATAAAGGTTGGGGATGAAGTTATAATTAATATAAATCCTAAGTATTTGGATAGCAGTGTTACAAGATTATATGTATAGGGAGTGAAAAAATGGAAGAAAATAAAATTTTAAAAAAAGGCTTTTTTAAAAAAGTTTGGTATTCAATATTTAAAATAGAAAAATATGGCGAGATGGCTGCAGAAGGAGTTCCAAGAGCATTAGTTTATACAATAAAACTATCATTGATAGTAGCACTTATAACTGCATTGGGGGCAGTATTCCAAACCAATAAACTAGTAAATAAAGGAAAAGAATTTTTAGAAACACAAGTTGGAGAATTCACATATAAAGAGGGTATACTAAATGTAGAAAAAGAAGAACCAATAATTGCTCCAAGTTCACAATTTGGTCAAATAATCATAAATACAAAAATAGAAAGTGATGAGGAAATTGATGAAGTTGTAAATTCAATAGAAACATCCAGAGGAATAGTATTCTTAAAAGATAGAGCTGTAGTAAAAGGATTTACTTCTAAAGGTTTTTTAGTATATAAATATCCAGATATATTGAATGGTTCAGGAATACAAGAGTTAAATAAAGAAGATGTTATTAATTTCTTTAGTAGAGATAATCTATGGAAAATATATCTTGCAGTAGTAATTGCATTAACATTATTTATGTTACTAAACTATATGCTTCAATTATTGTGGTATAATGTGGTTCTAAGTTTATTTGGCTTTATAGTGACATACTTCTCAAGAATAAAAATTAGATATGCAGCTGTGTTTAATATGTCATGTTATGCATTTACATTATCTACTATATTACAAGCAATTTATGTGTTAATAAATATATTCTTTAATTTTGAGATAAAGTATTTCCAAGTAATGTATGTAGCCGTTTCAGCAATATACTTAATTGCAGCAATATTCCTAATTAGAGCTGAGTTTTTAAAACAAAAAATTGAAGCTTCACAATTAGTTGAAATAAAGAAAACAGAGAACAAAGAAAATCAAGAAAATAATGAAGAAAATAACAAAGAGAAAAAACAAGAAGAACCAGAAAAAAAAGAAAGAACAAAAGATAAAAATAAAGAAAAGGATGATGGAGCTGAGCCGGATGGTTCACAAGCATAAAAGGAGTAAAGTTTAGATGAGTAAAAAAGGGAATAACCAAAATAATTCAAGTAAAAAGTTTTTAATTGGAATTATTATATTTTTATGTATAGCAATAATTACAGGCGTTGTAGCATTTCTTTTAATAAACAAAAATAAAAACGAAAAGGATGACAAAACTCTTGCATACACAGATTTAATAAAAGAAATATCATATGGAAATGTAGAAAAAGTTGAAATGACAGTTGGAAGTACATCTGTTAAAGTAAAAATAAAAAATGACGAAGAAGAAAAATCAGCATTAGTACCAGATACAGAAAGTTTTGTGACTCTAATTCAACAAAAAGTTGCAGAAGGAAATGAAATAGAATTAATACAAAATCCAAAAGGATTTTTCGCACAATTTCTATCTATTTTTATGTCACTTCTTCCAACACTTATAATGCTTGCATTATTTATAATGATATTTAAAATGCAAGGTTTAGGGGAAAAAGGAAAAGTTTATGACGAAACTGAAAGAAAAACAAAAATAAAATTTGATGATGTTGCAGGATTAGACGAAGAAAAACAAGAAATGATAGAAATAGTAGACTTCTTGAAAAAACCAGAAAAATTTGCAAAAATGGGGGCAAGAGTTCCAAGAGGAGTACTTTTAAATGGTAAGCCAGGAACAGGAAAAACACTTATAGCAAAGGCAATTGCAGGAGAAGCAAATGTACCATTTATTTCTATGAGTGGTTCAGAATTTATAGAAATGTTTGCAGGTTTAGGAGCTTCAAGAGTTAGAAAACTATTTGAAAAAGCTAGAAAATTAGCTCCATGTATAGTTTTTATAGACGAAATTGATGCAATAGGATCAAGAAGAACAACAAATAGTGGTGCAGAGTCTGAAAATAATCAAACTCTAAATCAATTATTAGTTGAAATGGATGGATTTGGTTCTGAAGAAACTATAATAGTTTTGGCAGCTACAAATAGACCTGAAATGCTAGATAAAGCACTTTTAAGACCAGGAAGATTTGATAGACAAATTACAATACCAGCTCCAGATTTAAGAGGAAGACTAGAAATATTAAAAATTCATTCAAAAGAAAAGAAATTATCAGACGAAATCAATTTGGAAAGTATTGCAGAAGATACAGCTGGTTATACAGGCGCAGAACTTGCCAATATTTTAAATGAGGCAGCAATAATAGCAACAATAAATGGACATATAGAAATAGAAAATAGCGATATAGAAGAAGCTGTTAAAAAAGTTACAGTTGGTCTAGAAAAAAGAACAAGAAAATATTCAGACAAAGACAAAAAATTAACAGCATACCATGAAGCTGGACACGCTGTTGTAAGCAGATACTTACCAACTCAAACAGATGTAAAAGAAATATCAATAATACCAAGAGGTGTAGCAGGTGGTTACACAATGTATAAATCAGATGATGATAAATACTATATTTCTAAAACAGAAATGAAAGAAAAACTAATTGCATTACTTGGTGGTAGAGCGGCTGAAGAATTAGTAATAAACGATATTTCAACAGGTGCTTCAAACGATATTGAAGTTGCAACTGGAATTGCAAGAGATATGGTTACAAAATATGGAATGAGCGAAGTTTTAGGACCAGTTGATTTCCAAGGAAAAGAACCATACGAAATGCAAATGTTTGGAGAAAACATTGGAGATGTAATTGGTGCAGAAGTTAAAAAACTAATCGACACAGCATACAGACAAGCAAAAGATTTATTGATAGTTCACAGAGATAAATTAGATTTAATTGCAGAAACTTTAATAAGACAAGAAAAAATAAACGAAGCTCAATTTAATCAGTTATTTAATGATTAAATTTTAGAACTAAAAATGTCGAATTTTGCGATGAAAAATTATTGCAAAATTCGACATTTTGTGTTATTCTATAATAAAAGGTAAAAATAAACCTTGAAGGATATTGAAAACTCAAAATATACTTATATTTTAGGAGAAAGGAGAAAAAGCGAATGGAAGATAATAAAAGTGAATTTATTAAAAATGCATATAGACATAATAAAGTTAGAGATTTAAAAGAAGCATTTGAAGAATATCCAGTAGAAGAAGAATGGCATGAGGGGAAAGTCGAAAATGTAGTAATGGATTCAACTGAAAAGTATAATTATTATACTATAGGTGATATAGTTTTTGTTAATGAATATAAATATGAAACTGGTGCAATGGGAAAAAATCATTTATTTGTAATAATAGACCAAAATAATCTTGCTGTTCCAATTGAAAATTTTGGAATGCTCATTTCTTCAAATATAGAAAAAATAAAATATAAGGAAAATATATTATTGGAAAGAAATAAGGAAAATGGATTGCATAAAGATAGTATTGTAAAAACAGATGTAGTATATAAAATATTAAATGAACAGATATTGTTTAAAATTGGAAAAGTTGACGAAGGAAAAGTAGAAGAATATAAGAAAAGTTTTAATGATAATTTATAAGTGAAAAGTTTAATTATAAAAAAGAACACTTTACAAGTGTTCTTTTTTGGTATAAAATTGCTTTAGGAAGTGAAAATAAATTTGAAAGGAATTTTTAAATATGAAAATAACTGATATAAATGAGTTAGAAGAAAAGGCAAAAGATGTGAGAAAAGGCATAATAGAAGCGGTTTATAGCAATAAATCTGGACATCCAGGTGGTTCGCTTTCAATTGCAGATATTCTAACAGTATTATACTTTAATCAAATGAATATAGATGAAAAAAATCCAAAGTGGGAAGATAGAGATAGACTAGTACTTTCAAAAGGACATTGTGCTCCTGTTTTATATAGCACTTTAGCAAATAGAGGATTTTTTGATGTAGAAAAATTAAAAACATTTAGAAATATAGAGAGCAATTTACAAGGGCATCCAGACATGAATAAAATTGATGGAGTAGATATGACATCAGGTTCTTTAGGACAAGGTTTATCTGCCGCAAATGGTATGGCAATAGCAGGAAAAATGGACAACAAAAATTATAGAGTTTATTGTATTTTGGGAGATGGAGAAATAGAAGAAGGCCAAATTTGGGAAGCAGCAATGACTGCAAACAAATATAAATTAGACAACTTATGTGTAATTGTGGATAACAACAATTTACAAATAGATGGAACAATAGAAGAAGTAATGAGTTCATATCCAATAGATGAAAAATTCAAAAGCTTTGGATTCCAAGTAATAAACATAGATGGACATAACATACAAGAAATAATAGATGCTTTTGATGTAGCAAAAAATGTAAAAGGAAAACCTACTTGCATAATAGCAAAAACAATAAAAGGAAAAGGTGTATCATTCATGGAAAACAAAGCAGAATGGCACGGAAAAGCACCAAGTGAAGAAGAATACAAAATTGCTATTGAAGAATTAGGAGGTGCTAGATAATGAAAGAAGAAAAGAAAGCTACAAGACAAAGCTATGGAGAAGCATTAGTAGAATTGGGGAGAAAAAATAAAGATATAGTTGTACTAGATGCAGACTTGGCTGGAGCAACAAAAACAAGCATATTTGCAAAAGAATTTCCAGAAAGATTTTTTGATATAGGAATAGCAGAAGCAGATATGATAGGCACAGCAGCAGGAATGTCAACATGTGGTAAGATTTCATATGCAAGTACATTTGCAGTATTTGCAGCAGGAAGAGCTTATGATCAAATAAGAAATAGTGTATGTTATCCTAATTTAAACGTAAAAATTTGTGCAACACATAGTGGTATAACTGTTGGAGAAGACGGGGCAACACACCAAATGTTAGAAGATATTTCATTGATGAGAACACTTCCAAACATGACAGTTATGTCAGTTTCAGATGATACACAAACCAAATGGGCAGTGGAAGAAATATCAAAAATAAATGGGCCAGTTTATTTAAGACTTGGAAGACTTGCAACACCTATAATTTATGATGAAAACCAGAAATTTGAAATTGGAAAAGCAATTCAAATAGGAGAAGGAACAGATGCAACAGTATTTGCAACAGGAGTAACTGTTTCAGAAGCTTTAAAAGCCAAAGAAGAATTAGAAAAACAAGGGATTAATATTAGAGTAGTTGATATTCACACAATCAAGCCAATAGACAGAGAAACAATCATAAGATGTGCAAAAGAAACTAAAAAACTAATTTCAATAGAAGACCATAGCGTTATAGGGGGCTTAGGTTCAGCAATAGCAGAAGTATTAACAGAAAATTATCCAACAAAATTGATTAGACTTGGAATGAAAGATACTTTTGGAAAATCTGGCAAAGCAGAAGATTTAATGAAATATTTTGGAATAACATGCCAAGATATTATAAAAGAAATGTAAAATGAGAATCTTTAAAAATGCATAAATCAATTGTGAATTTTCTGTGAAAAATGCAAAATCGAGAAAAAAAGAGATAATAGTAAGAAAATGTAAAAAAACCAACATTTTCTTACTATTTTTGTTGAAAAAAGTATTGCAAAATTCTACCTTTATTGTTATTATATAATTGAATAAATTTCTTAACGATTGAGCGCTTACGCGTAATTCAAAAATAATATTATAATGATAGAATATAGAAAAAATAAAGAGGAGAATAACAATAATGATAGAATTTAGAAATGTTTCAAAAACCTACGATACAGGAACAAAAGCTGTTAAAAATGCTAATTTTGTTATAGAAAAAGGAGAATTTGCATTTTTAGTAGGAACTTCTGGAAGTGGAAAGTCAACACTTATAAAACTAATATTAAAAGAAGAAGAACCATCATCTGGAAATATAATAATAAATGGAAAAGACACAACATTTTTAAAACAAAGCAGAGTTCCATATTTAAGAAGAAGTATGGGAGTCGTTTTCCAAGACTTCAGACTTTTACCAGATAAAACAGTATATGACAATGTTGCCTATGCAATGTACATAGTTAGAGCAACACCAAGACATATAAGAAGACAAGTGCCAATGGTACTTTCATTAGTAGGCTTAAGTGGAAAAGCAAAAATGTATCCAAATGAGCTTTCTGGTGGAGAGCAACAAAGAGTAGCTTTAGCAAGAGCATTAGTAAACAATCCATCAATGTTAATAGCAGACGAGCCAACAGGAAACCTTGATCCAGACACAGCTTGGGACATTATGAACTTATTAAACGACATAAACATGAGAGGAACAACTGTAGTTGTTGCAACACATGCCAAAGATATAGTGGATAAGATGAAAAAGAGGGTTATTCAGATCAATAAAGGCGATATAGTAAGAGATGATAAAAAAGGTGGGTATGATCGTGAAATATAGTAGATTTGGTTATTTTATTGGAGAAGGATTTAGAAATGTATTTAAAAATAAAAAATCAACAGGTGCATCATTAATGATAATGTGTGCAACAATGATTATATTTGGGGTTTTCTTGGTACTTGGAGAAAACATTAATCATATTGTAAAAGAAGTTGAGTCAGTACAAGGAATGCAAGTATTCCTTAACAAAGATGCAACAGAAGAACAAATAGTTGAATTAGGGGACAAAATAAGAGAAATAAAAATAGATGGAGTTCCTGCTGTTAATCAGGCTATTAGAAAAACAAAAGACGATGCCTTAACCACAATGAAAGAGAGATTTAAGGAAAAACAAGACTTATTAGCAACATTTGAAGGAGATAACAATATTTTTTCGGAGTCTTATGTAGTTACTTTAACAGATTTGAAATTAAGCCCTAAGGTACAAGAAGAAATTTCTAAAATGGAAAATGTTAAAAGAATAACAAGTAGAGATCAAACGGTTACAACATTGATAAACTTAGCAAATGGAATAAAAATTGTAACAGGAGCAATCTTAGTTTTATTAATTTTTATATCAATGTTTATTATAGCAAATACAATAAAATTAACAGTTCATGCGAGAAGAAAAGAAATATCAATTATGAAGTATGTAGGGGCAACCAATAACTTTATTAGGTGGCCATTTATAGTTGAAGGTATGATAATTGGCATTTTTGCAAGTGCAATTTCAATTTTAATAATAGGCTTATTATATAACATGATTGCGGATAACCTTGTAAATTCAGATATTATGAGATTAATAAACATAAGCTTACTTCCATTTGGAGAAATGTTTAACTATATTTTAGTAACTTATGTTGGATTAGGAATTGGAATAGGAGCAATAGGAAGTATAATTTCAATGAGAAAATACTTAAAAGTATAGTTTTTATAAAAAATAAAAAAAGGAGGTCAAAATGCGAAAGTTAATAAGTATAGTGCTAATTGCTATAATATGCAGTACTAGCAGTATGAGCTATGCTGAAAATAATACAGCAAGCGAAACAAATGAAACAAGCAAAGACCTCTCTCAATTACAAGAACAACAGCAAGAATTACAAAACAAAATGCAAGAAGTTGGACAAGACTTAAACGAAGTTCAAGACGAACTAACGGAAAATTTACAACAAATTCAAATTATAGATGAAAAAATAGAACAAGCTCAAAAAGATGTAGAAGAATTAACAAACAAAATTGAAAAAATAACTCAAAACAATAAAAAACTAGAACAAAAATTAAAAGTTGCAACCCAAAATTACGAAAAACAAAAGAAACTTTTAGAATCAAGGCTAATTGCAATATACGAAGCAGGGGAAACACAATATTTAGATGTAATTCTTTCATCAGCAGATTTATCAGAATTCCTTTCAAACTATGTTTTAGTAACAGAAATAGCATCTTATGATACACAATTATTAGAAGAAGTTGAAGAAAAGAAACAAATTATTGAACTTGCAAAACAACATTTGGACGAAAATTTAGCACAATTAAACATAATGAAAACAAGTCAAGAAAAGAATTCTAAAATACTTCAAAATACAAAAATATTAAGAGAAAACTACACAGCTAAATTATCAGAACAAGAAAAAGAAGTTCAAGCAAAAATAGATGAATACAAATTTCAATATGAAGAAGTTAATAGAGAAATACTAAAAACAGCTTTAGCAGATGGATTACTAGCTGACTATGTAGGCGGAGAAATGACATGGCCAATCCCAGGATATTCAACAATTTCTTCTCCATATGGAATGAGAGTTCATCCAATAACTGGCGTATATACATTACATACAGGAGTGGATGTTAAAGCTCCAATTGGCGCAGATTTTGTAGCTGCAAATGATGGAATTGTTACAAAAGCATATTTTAATCCAGCTTATGGAAATATGGTTATGGTTGACCATGGGGGTGGAATTTCAACATTATATGCACATGGTTCTGAAATTTTGGTAAGAGTAGGACAACCTGTAAAAAAAGGAGAACCAGTTTTAAAAGTTGGTTCAACAGGATATTCAACTGGACCACATGCACATTTCGAAGTAAGAATTAATGGGCAGGCAACTAGCCCGATGGAATATATAGGAGGAACCTATGAAAAAAATAATTCAGAAAACAATTAGTTTAATAATAATCGGAGTAATGCTATTATACACAAATGCTTCTTTGGCAGCTAATAACAATGATTACACAGCTGAACAAAACAAGAAAAACGAAAATAACGCAATGATTAAAGAAATACAAGAAAGAGAAAAAGAAGTAGAAAAAATAAAAGATGCAACTCTAAAAGAAGTAGAAAAATTGAATATCCAAATAACACAGTATGAAAACCAAATTCACGGATTGGATACTCAAATAGATGCTACAAATAAAAAAATTGCAGATGCAGAAGCTAATTTAAAAAAATCAGAAGAGGATTATGAAAAACAAGAAAAAGCTTTAGAAGCAAGATTGGTAGCTTTATATGAAGCAGGGGAAACATCTTATTTAGATTTCTTACTATCTTCTGAAAATTTAGTGGATTTAATTTCAAATTACTATTTAGCAACTGAAATTGCATCTTATGATACAGAATTGTTAGATAGTATTGAAAAAGAAAAACAAAAAATAGCAAAAGCAAAAGAAGATTTAGAAACAGGAAAAAGAGATTTAGTAACACAAAAAGCAAGCAAACAAAGCGTTGCTGTACAATTAAGTTCTACAAAAACTAATAAAAATAAATATGTTAATCAATTAAGTGAAGAAGAAAAACAATTAGAAGCAAAAATTTCAGAATTAAAGAAAGCAAACGAAAGCTTAGATGCTCAAATTAAAGCAAAACAAGCAGCGATTGCAGCAGCATTAAAGAAACAACAACAATCTAGTGGAAGTTCAAGTGGTAGTTCTTCATCTGCACCAGTTTCAAAAAGTCAAGCAGGATTTATAAAACCTGTAAATAGCTATGTAACAACTGGTATATATTATTCTTCTGGTGCTTATCATGGAGCAGTTGATTTTGGCGCATCAGGCGTAAATGGACTACCAGTTTATGCAGTTGCAGATGGTGTTGTAGTTACTACAAATGCATGGACTACAAGCTATGGAAACCATGTTATAATTGCGCATCATAATGGTTTATACACATTATATGCACATGGACAAATGGGATCAATTTGCGTATCTGAAGGACAAGCGGTTAAACAAGGACAACAAATAATGAGAGTTGGTTCAACAGGAAATTCATCAGGCCCACACTTACATTTTGAAGTAAGAACAAGCCCTGGTACATATAGTTGTAGGGTTAATCCTATGTCATATTTACCTTAATAATTAATAGTATTATTATAGATATATATTAATTTCTAAAAACACGATTTTAAAAATTAATATATATCTATTTAATAATAGTTAAACATATTGAAAGGAGGCCTATGTAATTATTACATAGGATTAGTAAATGGAAGAAAACGAGAAGGCAATTAAGAAAAATCAAAGATATAAAATTGGAATGATAATTATTTTTACAGTATTTATCACATTTATGCTTACTACTTTAGGGATTTTTTTCATATTTTTAAATGGTAAGCAAGTAGGAAAATATGTCTTGGTTTCTTCTTCTGAAAAGAGTGAAGATATTACAAATAAATTAAACAAATATAAGACTATAATTGATAAATATTATTTGGGAGAAGTTGATGAAAATAAGCTAGAAGAAGGGGCAATTAAAGGCTATATAGAAGGCTTAGGCGACCCTTATACAGAATTTATATCCAAAGAAGATATGAAAGATTATTTAGAAGATACAAAAGGAAATTTTGTTGGAATTGGTATCTACATGGTAAAAAATACAGATAAAAATTTAATACAAGTTCTAGCAACAATTAAAGGTTCACCTGCTGAAGAACAAGGAATACAACCGGGAGATTTAATAAAAACAGTTGATGGTGTAGAATATACAGCCGACGATTTAAATGAAATTTCCAAAAGAATAAAAGGTGCTGAGGGAACAAAGGTCAAACTTGAAATTATTAGAGGAACAGAAATAAAATCATATGAATTCACAAGACAGAAAATTACAGTAAATCAAGTTGAAGGAAGCATTGTAAATGATAATATAGGATATATAAAAATATCTTCATTTGATGAAGAAACTGCAAACCAATTTAAAGAAAAATATGACGAACTACAAGCACAAAATATCAAAGGTTTAATAATAGATTTAAGAAATAATGGTGGTGGAATAGTAAGCGAAGCCTTAGATATAGCTGATTATATGACTGATAAAGATTCAGTTTTATTATATGAAGTTGATAAAACTGGAAAAGAAATAACAAAAAAAGCAAAACAAAATCCTACAATAAATATTCCAATAGTAGTATTAGTAAACAAAAATACTGCAAGTTCTTCTGAAATATTAAGTGGAGCTTTAAAAGATTTAGGAAAAGCCAAAATAGTTGGAACTAAAACTTATGGAAAAGGCGTAATACAAGAAATTTTAACATTACCAGATGGTAGTGGCTTGAAAATAACAACAGAGGAATATCAAACACCTAGCAGAAAGAAAATTCACAAAGTTGGAATAGAACCAGATGTAGTTGTAGAATTACCAGAAGATGTTAAAAACATTTTAAATGTAGAACCAGCTGCAGATACACAGATGCAAAAGGCTATTGAATTATTAAAATAAGGGGATATTAAAATGAATTTACCAAATAAATTAACAATTTTTAGAATAATATTAGTGCCAATTATGGTAATAATTCCATTTCTTGGAATAGAAGGAACATGCTTAGGAATTCCAATAAGCTTTCTAATAATGGATGCAATTTTTATAATTGCGTCTATTACAGATAAATTAGATGGTTATATAGCAAGGTCAAGGCAACAAATTACCACATTTGGTAAATTCCTAGACCCATTAGCAGATAAAATATTAGTATTATCAGCAATGCTTGTTTTAGTAGAATTTGGACATTTACCTGCATGGATACCAATTATAGTATTAACAAGAGAATTTATAGTTTCTGGTTACAGATTAGTGGCAGTTGAAAAAGGTGGAAAAGTAATAGCAGCATCAGTTTGGGGAAAATTAAAAACAGTTACTCAAATGGTTGCTATAATTGCAGCATTTTTAGATACACATGCATTTGGAGCATTCATATCAGGAGGCCTAACAGGTTGGGAATTATTCCTAAATGCATTTGTTACAATAATGATGATTATTCAAACAATAGCAACAATCTTTTCAGGATATGACTATTTAAAAGGTTCAAAGGAACTTTTAAAATAAATACTTGACAAATTTGTAAATCTGCCGTAATATATATAAAGAAAATTAGAAAGAATTGAGTTTTGCTCAATTCTTTTACAACTTATCTAGTTGTAAATTGGAAGGAGAATGTAAAATGGAAGAAAAAGAAGTAATATTAACCCAAGAAGGTTTTGATAAATTAGAGCAAGAACTTAACTACCTAAGAACAG
>CAMPBS010000003.1 GCA_946639585.1 uncultured Clostridium sp.
AACAAGTAAAAAAGATGAAGAAAAACAAGAAATTGTAAAGGAACTAGGCCAAAATAATAAAGATAAAAAAGAATAAACTTTTTGGGACACTTTCAAAAAGTTAAGACAGAATTAAAACTGGAAATTTATGTAAAAATATTTACAACTGGCACAAAATGTGATATAGTAATTTCAATCTATTAGCATTTTGTGCCGGTTAGTTTTTTCATAATAAATTATTTTAACAAAATCATTTAGTTTTTTATTTATAGTTATTATAGTTAGTTATTTTTATATTTGAAACTTTAGTTTAATCTAATTTATTGTTAAATTATTTAATTAAATTAATTATTAATCAAATTTTTGAATTCCAATTAATCCAAAGTATTAAAAATTCAATAGAAGGGAGGTTTGTTAGTTATATACAAACTAATCATAGCAAAAATGTCATAAATAGAAATTTTAATATATATTGAGGTGTATACTATGACAAATAATTTAATTGAAAAAGATTATAGTAGTTTTATAATAGAAATAAAAAATAAAATAAGAAGTAGCCAATATGAAGCAATGAAAGTGGTAAATAAAACTCTTATAAATTTATATTGGGGAATTGGAAAAGAGATTTATAATGAACAACAGGAAAAAGGATGGGGAAAATCAATTGTTGAGGTATTAGCAAGTGAAATAAAAAAAGATTTTCCAAATGTAAAAGGTTTTTCTGCTAGAAATTTATGGAATATGAGAAATTTTTATATAGAATATAAAGATAATGAATTTCTGCAACCATTGGTTGCAGAAATTAGTTGGAGTAAAAATATTGTTATAATAGATAGATGTAAAGACCTATTAGAAAGAGAATTTTATATAAAAATGGTTAAAAAATATGGGTGGACAAAAGATACCTTAATAAACCATATTGAAAATAAGTCTTATCAAAAATATTTACTAAATCAAACTAATTTTGATGAAACTCTACCGAAAAAATATATAAACCAAGCAAAATTAGCTGTTAAAGATGAATATGTTTTTGATTTTATGGAGTTAAGTGAACAACATTCTGAAAAAGAATTAGAATTAAGTTTGGTAAATAATATAAAGGCTTTTTTAGAAGAAATGGGTGGAAATTTTGCATTTATGGGAAATCAATATCGTATAAATGTTGGTGGAGAAGATTTTTATATAGATTTATTATTATATCATAGGAGTTTAAAAAGTTTAGTTGCTATTGAATTAAAAATTGGAGATTTTAAACCAGAGTTTGTAGGACAATTACAGTTTTATTTAACAGCATTAGATAAACAAGTCAAATTAGAAGATGAAAATTTCCCAATAGGAATTATAATATGTAAAAGTAAAAATAGAACAGTTGTTGAATATGCATTGAATAACAGTGCTAAGCCTATTGGTGTAGCTACATATGAAATAATTGATTCTTTACCGGAAAAAATGAAGGACTTATTACCTTCTCCAGAAGAGATAGAAAAGAGATTAAATAACATTTAAAATGAAGAATAACAACTTTTTGTTGAGTTCAATGAATTCTCGATTTTTTTGAATTCTATTGTTTTATTTCTAAAAATAACCATTGACAAAATTCGCTTAAAAATATAATATAAATATGTGAAAAAACATTTATTGTCAAATTTTTGGCAAGAGGGAGAAAAGTATGGAAAACGAAGGAAAATTAGAGTATACAAAAAACGTAGGAAACGAAGAAAAGAAAAAATGTAAATGCGAAGATAAATTTTTAGTAGAATTATTTAAAAAATATCAATCAATAAAAGATAATTTAATTCAAATGTTGAACGAAATTCAAGACCATTATGGTTATGTACCGATGGATGTACAAAAAGAATTATCAGAATTCTTAAAGGTACCAATGGCAGAAATATATGGAGTTGTAACTTTTTATTCAAGATTTACCCTAAAACCAAAAGGAAAGTATAGTATTTCAGTATGCTTGGGGACAGCATGCTATGTTAAAGGAGCTCAAAAAATTATGGATAGATTACAAGAACGTCTTAAAATTGGCGAAGGGGAAACAACAGAAGACGGTAAGTATTCAATAGAAGCACAAAGATGTGTTGGCGCTTGCGGTTTGGCACCTGTATTTACTGTAAATGGTAAAGTATATGGAAAAGCTACTGTGAAGTTACTTGACTCAGTTCTTGATGAATTGGAGGGAAAATAGATGAAAACTTTAGAAGAAATTAATAAAATTAGAGAAGAAAAAAGAAAAGAATTAGATTTGCGTGTAAATACAAAACTAGACACACGAGAAAAACATATATTAGTATGCCAAGGAACAGGCTGCACATCTTCTTGTTCACCAGAAATTTTAGAAACATTCAGAAAAATTCTAAAAGAAAAAAATATAGAAAATGTGCGTGTTATAAAAACAGGATGTTTTGGGCTATGTGCTAAAGGTCCAATAGTAATAATTAGACCAGAAGATACATTTTATGCAATGGTTAAGCCAGAAGATTGTGAAGAAATAATCCAAAAACATATAGTAGAAGGTGAAGTTGTTCAAAGACTTTTATGCAAAGATATTGATGGGAAAAAAGTCCAAAGTCTTGATGAACTTACATTTTATAAAAAACAAAAAAGAATTGCACTTAAAAACTGTGGTGTGATAAATCCAGAAGAAATCGACGAATACATAGCTTTTGATGGTTATAAAGCATTAGAAAAAGTTTTAAAAGAAATGACACAAGATGATGTAATTGATGAAATTTCAAAATCCGGTTTAAGAGGCCGTGGTGGTGCAGGTTTCCCAACAGGAAAAAAATGGGAGCTTACAAAAGTAAATGAAGCAGATCAAAAATATGTTGTATGTAATGCAGACGAAGGCGACCCAGGTGCTTTCATGGATAGAAGCATTTTGGAAGGAGACCCACATAGTGTTCTAGAAGCAATGATGATAGCAGGGTATGCAATTGGAGCTACAAAAGGATTTATCTATGTTAGAGCTGAATATCCAATAGCTGTAAAAAGATTTCAAATTGCAATTGACCAAGCAAAAGAATATGGAATTTTAGGTAAGAATATATTTGAAACAGATTTTGAATTTGATGTAGAAATTCGTTTGGGGGCAGGAGCTTTTGTTTGTGGAGAAGAAACAGCGCTACTAGAATCAATTGAAGGAAAACGTGGTCAACCAAGAGTAAAACCTCCATACCCAGCAGTAGCAGGATTATGGGGAAAACCAACTCTAATAAACAATGTTGAAACTTATGCAAATATTACTAGAATAATCCTAAATGGTGCAGATTGGTATTCTTCAATTGGAACAGAAAATTCAAAAGGTACAAAAGTATTTGCGCTTGGTGGAAACGTTAATAATATAGGATTAGTAGAAGTACCAATGGGTACAACACTAAGAGAAATAGTTTATGACATAGGTGGAGGAATTCCTAATAAAAGGGAATTTAAGGCGGCTCAAACAGGCGGACCTTCTGGAGGATGTATTCCAGCTCAATACCTAGATACACCTATAGATTATGAATCTTTAAAACAAATTGGTTCAATGATGGGATCTGGTGGAATGATAATAATGGACGATACAAAATGTATGGTTAACTTATCAAAATTCTATCTAGAATTCACAGTAAGTGAAAGCTGTGGAAAATGCACACCTTGTAGAATTGGCACAAAAAGAATGTTAGAAATACTAGAAAAATTATGTAGTGGAAAAGGCGAATTAGAAGATATAGATAAACTAGAAAAACTAGCTAACAACATTATAAAATCAAGCGTTTGTGGACTTGGACAAACAGCACCAAATCCAGTTTTAAGTTCACTAAAATACTTTAGAGATGAATTTGTAGAACATGCAGTAGATAAAAATTGTAGAACAAAAGAGTGTAAGGCAATTTCTAAAATAATGATAGACCCTGAAAAATGTAAATCTTGTGGCTTATGTCAAAAGGTTTGTCCTGTTAGTGCAATTAAAGGCGAACTTAGAGATAAAAGAGAAATTGATCAAACTAAATGTATTAAGTGTGGAACATGTTTGGCTAGTTGTCCATTTAAGGCCATCAATTAGCAAAATCTTATAAAAAGGGGTAATAAAATGTACCAAGAAGCCAATAAAAATTTTGATTTTCTTTTTTGCGAATCGGAAATTGAACCAAGAAAAATGGTAAAAGAAATAAATATACTAATGGGTGAATATCCAGATGAAAAGGAATTAAAGAAAGTGCTTGTAGAAAAATATGGTGACGAACTATTTGATCTTTCATATATAAATGAACTAATTGATAGATTAAATTCAGTTGAAAATGTATTTGACAAGCGTGAGATTATAAATGAACTTTTTCATATGCCCAATGTAAGAAAAATTATAAATCTTGAAGCAGATGAATACACAATAATTATTGACCAGGGAAAACTAGAATTCTCTAATATAGATAATTTTATAAAAAAATACAATAATGGCGTTAAATCTGAAGAAATGATAGAGTATTTGAAAAGAGTGTCTAGTTTAATTAAAAGAATGCATCGTTGTCATTCTGAATCAATTAATCTTGCAATTCTTTTAGAAAGAGACTTAGGAATTCCATGCCAGGTGGTAACAGGCTATACAAGTTATTTCGTTACCAAGAATAGATATTTGCATACATGGAATGAGTTAACGATAGATGGTAGGGAATATGTAATTGATTCAACGATGAATACTTGCATAAATAAAGAGGGCTATTATTTATTAAGGAATATAGACGAAAAAGAAAATTTGACATCTATTAATTCAGAAAAAATAATTCATGACTTTAAAAAGCAAATTGATTTTGTAGAGCAAATTGATTTAAAAACGTATCTTACTTGCAGAGATGAAGTTATGACAGAATACCTAAAAAAGAAACAATTATTTAAAAATTCAAGAGAAGGAGACGAAAGATAATGGAAAAAAATCTTGTCAATATAACAATAGATGGGAAATCTATTAAGACAGAACAAGGAAAAACAGTTTTAGAGGCAGCAAGAGAAAATGGTATAGACATTCCAACACTGTGCTTTTTGAAAGATATAAACGAAGTTGGAGATTGTAGAGTTTGCCTTGTACAAATCGAAGGAAGACGCGGTTTTGCAACTTCTTGTATTCAAAAAGTAGAAGAAGGAATGGTAATACATACTAACACTGAAGAAGTTCTAGAGGCAAGAAAAGTAGTGTTAGACCTAATAATATCAAACCACAAAGTGGATTGTCTGACATGCGTTAGAAATGGAAATTGTGAATTGCAACAATTAGCAAAACAATTTAATATGACAGAAATAGAATTTGCAGGTGTTAGAAATGAACATGAAATAGATGACCTATCTCCATCAATAGTAAGAGATTTTAGTAAATGTATTTTATGTAGAAGATGTGTTGCAACTTGTAAAAAAGTACAAGGCGTTGGAGCCATAGATACAATAAATAGAGGTTTTGAGTCTTGTGTATCAACAGTAGAAAATAAAAGTTTAAATGATGTAAATTGCACATTTTGCGGTCAATGTATACAAAATTGTCCTACAGGAGCCTTAAGAGAAAAAGATTCTACTGGAGAAGTTTGGAGAAAATTAAGAGATCCAGAAACTTATGTAATAGTTCAAACTGCACCAGCGGTAAGAGCAGCTCTTGGTGAAGAATTTGGAATGCCTGTGGGCACTAATGTCACTGGAAAAATGGTTACATCTTTAAATAAACTTGGATTTGATAAAGTATTTGATACAAATACAGGCGCTGATATTACAATAATGGAAGAGGCAAATGAATTTATAGGAAGAGTACAAGAAAATGGCGTATTACCAATGATTACATCATGCAGTCCAGGATGGGTAAGATATATAGAAATGAATTATCCAGAATTATTACCACATGTATCAAGTTGTAAATCACCACATGAAATGTTTGGAGCTCTTTTGAAAACCTATTATGCTAAAAAAGAAGGACTAGACCCAAGCAAAATATTTGTAGTTTCTGTAATGCCTTGTATTGCAAAGAAATTTGAACGCCAAAGAACAGAAATGCAAAATGATGGATTATTTGATGTAGATGCTGTTATTACAACAAGAGAATTAGCAAGAATGATAAAACAAGCAAATATTGACTTTGTTAGCCTAGAAGACTCTGAATTCGATAGTCCAATGGGAGAAGCAACAGGTGCAGCAGCAATTTTTGGAACAACTGGTGGCGTAATGGAAGCAGCACTAAGAACTGCACAAGATACATTAACAGGAGAAGACTTAAAAGAAATAAACTTTGAAGCAGTTCGTGGTGGAGAAGGAATAAAAAGAGCAACAGTTGAAATAGCAGGAAAAGAAATAAAAGTAGTTGCGGCAAGTGGCTTAAAAAATGCTCAAAAAATACTGGAAGAAATAAAATCAGGAAAAGCAGATTATCAATTTGTAGAAATAATGGCTTGCCCAGGTGGATGCATAATGGGTGGAGGTCAACCAATAAAAACCTCAAAAGAAAGAATGGAAAAAGACATTAGAAAATTAAGAGCAGATTGTCTTTACTCAATAGACGAAAAAAGCACAATTAGAAAATCACATGAAAACCCAGTTGTAAAGAAAATCTATGAAGAATTCTTAGAAAAGCCAGGAAGCTATAGAGCACATAAATTATTACACACAAAATACCAAGAAAGAGAAAAATATAAAATGTAACATCCAGACCTGTCCCTTTTTTAGGGACGGGTCACATAAATCGTTTCAAAATTTTTCAAAAAATTTTTCAAAAAAGACTATACAATTTTTTATTCTTATGCTATAATTAGAAAAGTTTGAAATCAGATAGGGGTATAGTGTCAATGGTAGCACATCGGTCTCCAAAACCGCCTGTGAGGGTTCGAGTCCTTCTACCCCTGCCATTTTTTTTATTTTAAAAATCAAATAAAAATTTAATCTTTTAAAAATCCAATTATAAATTTAATAATCATAATATAATAATTTTCAATACCGCGTAAGCGAGCAAAGGAGTTGATAAAAAATTTTAAAACAATTTAAAACATTATTAATAACATTAATTTTAATGGTATTTTTAATACCAATATTTTTCATGCCCACAGTATTAGGAGTACAACAAAGTTCACAAAATGTAAAAATACAAGAAGAAATAATTCAAAAAAATCCCAATGGCTTTGTTTGGCCATTACCAGGCTATACGAGAATTAGTTCACCATTTGGAAAAAGAGTATCGCCAACAACTGGTGCCTCAAGTTCACATTCTGGAGTAGATATACCAGCACCACCGGGGACAAAATTTATTGCTGTAAATGACGGAGTTATAACATTTAGGCAGTTTCTAGGAGCTGGAGGTTATACAATAACACTTTCTTTTGATAATTTTAAAGTTTCTTATTGCCATTGTGATCCAAATTTTATTGTGGAAGTTGGTCAGGAGGTAAAGCAAGGACAAGTAATTGGTATGGTTGGACCTAAAAATGTTTATGGTGTTCCTGGTAATATTTATTTTGATTCACAAGGAAATCCTACAAATGGGGCTACAACTGGACCGCATCTTCACTTAGGAATTCGAATTGATAACTCATATCAAAATCCATTAGATTTTTTTTAATGAATAGTATATTTATCTAGTTGTTTTAGATATAAAAAAGTTCTAAAAAACGTTTCCATCAATAAAATTAACTAGGTGATTATTATGTTTTATATTCAAGAAAATGACAAGCCATGCAAATGGTTAAATAAAGCATTTCCGAAGGTCGAATTAAAGGAAAATGTGATTATAATTACAGGCATGTGTGAGGAAATGAAAGAAAAGAAGTCAATTAAGTTGGCTAAAAAAATAGACAGTATATTGAAAAAATCCAAAAGTAACAAATTGGTTTTAAGCAAAAAAATTCAAGAAAATGAAGTTATAAAAAATATGCTATATTCCTATGGCTATGATATAGTAAATGGAAAATGGCTTTTTGAAGGATTAAGTTCACAAGTCATAGATTACATAGTTGCAAAGAAAAATATCAAAAAAGAAGAAAGCTACACTTCAGTCCTAGTAAACGATTTATCAGATTATACATTACAAAATATAATATTATTTGCTAAAGAATTTAAGTCTTTAAATATCGTAACAAATCATATTGAAAAATTTAAAAAAATTGAACAAAAGATACTAAAGGAAACTGGTCTTATTATTACAGTAACAAATAATAAAAAGAAAAGTTTGATAAAACCGCAAATAATCTTGAATATTGATTTTCCAAATGAATTGATAAACAAGTACAATATAAAAGAAGATGCAATTATAATAAATATTTGTAACAATATAAAAATAAAGAAAAAAAGATTTAATGGATTGGTTATAAACGATTATGAGATAAACGTAAATGATGAGGTTTTTGATTCTTCAATATTTAAAAGTATTGACAAATACTATATAAATCAGATTTATGAGGCATCTTTTTATAAAAAAATACCATACTCTGACTTTTATAAAAAAATAAAAATGGATGGGTGTAAAATATATCGACTATACAGTATAAATGGCGTATTTTAGGCATTCTAAAAGAAAACTGATTTTTTATGAACAAAGGCTTTATTTTTTATAAGTTTTGTTATATAATGTAGATGTTAAATTTCGATTTATTGAAATATAGCAGATAAATAGAGTTATTATTTATTGTAAGAATGACTTGGAAAGGAAGGAAAATAAAAATGCCAAGTAATAGTGGAAATAGAAGAAAAACAACAAGTAGCGGGACTCATAGCAGAACAAATTCTAGAAGCAAGAATACTTCAAGAGAAAAAAGAGATTTTGATAAAACACAGAGATTTAGAACAGAAAAAGATTCAATTGCAAAAAAGAAAATTAAAGAAGATGGAAAAACAAGGGTAATGAAGTCAATTGATGACATGCCAAATAAAAACAAAAAGAAAAAACATAAGAAACATCCTAAACTTATGTTAGCCTTAAAAATCTTTATTATTCTAGTTTTACTAATCTGTATTGCAGGAGCTGGAATTATAGCAGCACTATTCTTTGGAGTTTTTGGAAATGACTTCGAAATAACAAAAGAAGATTTAGTTATTTCAGCATCAAATTCAAAGATTGTAGATGCTAATGGAAATGTAATTGCCGATTTAAGCGGAGATGAAAAAAGAAAAATTGTATCATTAGACCAAATGGCTCCATATCTTCCAAAAGCTTATATAGCAATAGAGGATGAAAGATTTTATGAACATGACGGAGTTGATTTAAAGAGAACGGGTGGAGCAATTATAGGAAAATTGTTTGGAAAAGGTTCTTATGGTGGTAGTACAATTACTCAACAGCTAGTAAAAAATATTACTAAAGATGACGAAACTTCAGGAATGGAAGGTATAATGAGAAAAATTAGGGAATGGGCAAAAGCATATCAAGTTGAAAGAATGATATCTAAAGACCAAATTCTTGAACTTTACCTAAATATTCTATACATTGGTGGAGAGGGAAACTTACATGGAGTTGAACTTGGAGCAGAGTACTATTTCAATAAGAGTGCAAAAGACTTAGATTTAGCAGAATGTTCATTCTTAGCGGGAATAAACAGCCAACCAAATTACTATAATCCTTACAAATTATATAATGAAAATGATACAGAAGAAAAACGTGCAGAGAGAATTAAATCTAAATGTTTAACAGTTCTTGGAAAAATGAAGGAACTAAACATGATAGAAAATGAAGATGAATATAATGCAGCAGTGGAAAAAGTTAAAAATGGTTTGCCTTTCCAAAAAGCACAGGCAAATTCATCTGGAGGAGTATATTCATATCACACAGATGCTTTAATTGAACAAGTTATAAATCAAGTAATGCAAGAAAAAAATTGTACAAGAGAAATTGCAGAAAATTATATATATGGTAGCGGTTTAACAATCTATTCAACAGTAGATACTTCAATTCAATCTACACTTGAAGAAACATTTGCTAATACAGCAAAATATCAAAGAACATCAAATAGCGGACAAAAGTCACAAGCTGGTATGGTTGTGTATGATTACAAGACAGGAAATGTTTTAGGTATAGTTGGTGGATTGGGAGCTAAAACAGAAGCGAGAGGATTAAACAGAGCTGCACAAAGTTATAGACAAACAGGTTCTTCAATGAAACCTTTGGCAACAGTAGCACCTGGATTACAAGAAAAAGTAATTCAAGCTTCAACAATTTATGATGATTCTTCAACATTATTTGAAGGAAATTATAAACCAGTAAACTACAATCATTTTAGAGGATTAGTAACTATAAGAGAATATATAAAAACCTCTCAAAATATTCCTGCAGTTAAAATAATGAAAGAACTAACACCTGGAAAATCAATAGACTATATGAGAAAAATGGGAGTTAACAACTTATATAAGAATGGTGAAAGCGATAAATACAGTGATGAAAACTTACCACTTTCAATAGGTGGATTAAACCATGGTGTTACAGTACTAGATATGGCGACAGGATATGGATGTATAGCAAATGGAGGAGAAAGTATTACACCTACATTCTATACAAAAATAGAAGATTCTAATGGAAATGTTGTAATGACTCCAAATCAAACAAGACAAAGAGCAATATCTACTCAAAATGCTTATATAACAACAAGCATTTTACAAGAACCAGTTAAAGGTGGAACAGCTTCTTATTGTGCGATTTCAGGAATAGATGTTGCAGCAAAGACTGGTACATCAGAAGAAGAAAAAGATAGATGGTTATGCGGATTTACTCCATATTATTCAGCAGCATGCTGGTATGGATATGATAACCCTGAACATGTGTCATATAGTGGAGCAAGTACAAACCCAGCTGGAGATTTATGGGATGCTGTTATGACTAAAATTCATCAAGGTAAAGCAAGTGCAAGATTTACACAACCTGAAGGTATTGTAACTGCATCTGTATGCAAAGTTACAGGATGTTTGGCAGCAGAAGGTTGTACAGATACTTACCAAGAAATATTCACAAGTGACAATATGCCACCAAGATGTGAAGGACATGGTTCACAAGAGATATGTAAACAAACTGGAAAACTAGCAAATGAATACTGTCCAGAAAAAGAAACACAAGCATATGGAGTTGTAGTACCTAAAGAAAGATTAAACCTATGGAAACCACTAGGTCAAGCAGCTCAAAACAAACAAAAAATTGAAGAAGTATGTGATGTTCATAAAAAACCAGAAGAACCAGCACCAGAGCCAGAAAAACCAAAAGAAGAGAAAAAAGAAGAAAAGAAAGATGATAAAAAAGAAGAAGAGAAAAAAGAAGAAAAGAAAGATGAAAATGGTAATGGCTCATCAGGAGGTTCAGGAAGCAATGGAGGAGAAAACGCAGGAGGAAATAACGGCGGAAACTCTGGTGGAAATACAGGTGGTGGAGAAACACCATCAAATCCATCAAAACCAACAACATAAATTTTAAAAAGAGAATTTGCAAATGCAAATTCTCTTTTTTGAACTTTTTGAAACACTGTATATTTTATGAAATAAATGTAAAAAATAATTCAAGGTGATTTGAATGAAAGAAGATAAAACAAAAAGAGAATATGGGGAAGACGCAACAAAATATGGTGAATTTGTTTCAAGTTATTTTGGTTGGGTATCATTAGAAAAACAGAAGAAACAAGCAGAAAAAATAGAAAATATTACGAAAAAGAAAGAATAAAAGAGATTTTAAAAGTTTTTAGAATATTTTTCACAGAAGAAAGTCAGAAAAGGTCAAAAAATAATGTTGAATTATTTTCTGACCGTAGTATAATTATTATAGGTCAAAGAAAGTCAAAGTCAAAAATGGAGGTAAAGATATGCGAGTATCGGATTTGATAGAAGAATTTATAAAGGAAATGTTTGATGAAAATCAATACATAGAAATCCAAAGGAATGATTTGGCACAGCATTTTAATTGTGTGCCGTCACAAATAAACTACGTAATTTCAACAAGGTTTAAGCCATCACAGGGGTATTATGTCGAAAGTAAGCGTGGTGGAGGAGGTTGCATTAAAATTCAGAAAATAAATTTAGAAAAATCGGAATATTTAATGCACATTATAAATAATATACAAAATGAAATTACGCAAAACGAAGTTGATATTTTAATAAGCGACTTTTTATCTTATGATTTAATCTCGCCAAAAGAGGCAAAACTTTTAAAAGTTGCAACAAGCGACAATGTACTAACACTTGGAACAGATATTAAAGATAGAATTCGTGCAAAAATTTTCAAAAACATGTTATTAAACTTAACATAAAAAACTAAGATATAGAGAAGAGAATTCATCAAAAGACGAAGATTTTCATGGATTCGAGAGGAGGAATAAAAAATGATATGTGATAATTGTGGTAAAAACGATGCCAATATAAGATATTACAAAAATATAAATGGAGTAGAAAAACAAATGAACCTATGTGAAGAATGTAGCAAAAAATTAGGAATAGCAAATGAATTAAATTTCAATATGCCAATTGACTTTTCAAGCTTTTGGGGAGGATTTTTTGAAGATTTTGAAACACCAAGCTTGTTAAATTTGGTATCTGGCAGAAATGAATTAAAATGTAAAGGTTGTAACAACACTTTTGAAGACATTTTAGAAGCAGGTAAATTTGGTTGTCCAGAATGCTATGAAACATTTGAAAGTGAAATAGATGAACTATTAAACAGAATGCATGGTAAGAATAGACATGTAGGAAGACTTGGAAGTGGCGAAAAAATCAAAGTAGATAACAACATTAAAGAAGATAAGGAAGAAAATAAAACACCTAAAAATAACAAATTAGAAGAATTAAAAGCAAAACTAAAAGACTTAATAAAAGAGGAAAACTACGAAGAAGCAGCAAAAGTAAGAGACGAAATAAAAAAAATAGAAAATAAATAACTTTTGAACTTTTTGGGAGTGTCCCCAAAAGTTCAAAAGTACCCAATAGAAAGGAGCAAATATAAATGAATTGGTACATGCAAAGTGGTAAAGAATCTGATGTAGCAATAAGTACAAGAATTAGATTTGCAAGAAATCTGAATGGATTTAAATTTAACTTAACAGAAAAACAAGATATAGAAAAACTGGAAAACAAAATAAAGGATAGTTTATATGGAATTGGTTATGGATTAAAATTCTTTAAACTAAGCGATATGGATAATATTACAAAAATGAGTTTAGTAGAAAAAAATATTTTGAGCCCTGAATTTGTTATGAAGAAAAATGACATAGGTTCAATTTTAATAAATGATGAAGAAAACATTTGCATAATGATAAATGAAGAAGATCATTTAAGGATTCAAGTATTTAGTGCAGGTTTTGATATAGAAAATACTTTGAATCTAGCAATAGAATTAGATGAAAAACTAAATGAAACTTTAGGATATGCTGTAAGCAAACAATATGGATATTTAACACAATCTCCAAGTGACTGTGGGACAGGTCTACGAGCATCTGTGATGGTACATTTACCAGGTTTAAAACTAACTGAAAACATTGAAAAAGTATTTCATGCAATAAGCAATTTTGGAATAAATATTAGAGGAATTTATGGTGAAAACAGTAAAAGCATAGGAGATATATTCCAAATATCAAATGAACAAAGCCTTGGCATTAGCGAAAAAGAAATTGCTAAAAATCTAAAAGTAATTGTTGAAAAGGTTATAAATCAAGAACGTTCTGCAAGAAAATTGCTTGGAAAAAATGAAATAGATTTGGAGGACAAGGTATACAGAAGCTATGGAGTACTTTCGAATTGTAGAAAGATAGGCTTAAATGAAACTTTGGAATTACTTTCAGACGTAAAACTTGGAGTAGATTTAGGTATACTAAAAGAAATATCTGATGCAAAAGTCCAAAAACTATACATTCTTACAAAACCTGCAAATTTACAAAAGTATTTTGGAAATACTTATGAAACAGTGGAACGTGATTCAAAACGTGCTGAACTAATTAAAAAGACTTTAATAGAGAGATAATTATTAAATAATAAAAAATATGAAAGGAAGTGTAAATATGACATATAATTTTACAAATAGAGCTAAAAAAGCAATAGAAATTGCCAACGACATTGCAGAAGAGTTAGGCCATAGCTACATAGGTACCGAACACATCTTATATGGCTTATCAAAAGAAGGCAGTGGAGTTGCATCAAGAGTTCTAGAAAATCAAAATGTAAATTCAGAAGATATTCTAAATAAAATAGAAGAACTTATTGGAAGAGAAACAGAAATTGAAGAAACTTTAGGCTTTACACCACGTACAAAAAGAGTAATTGAAAATGCATTTTTAGAGGCAAGAAAATTAAACTATAATTATATAGGAACAGAACATCTTTTAATTGGAATTTTAAGAGAAGGAGACAGTATTGCTTCAAGGATTCTACTAGACTTAAATGTAAATATAGCAAAACTTTACAATGAAATAATAAAAGTAATTAGTGAAGGCGAAGAAGAAATCAATAATGGTGATTCTAAAAAGAATTCTGGAAAAAGAGGAAGCTATAATTCTACACAAACCCTAAATCAATTTGGAGAAGATTTAACTAAAAAAGCAGAAGCAGGAAAACTAGATCCTGTGATAGGTAGAGAACAAGAAATTGAAAGAGTTATTCAAATTCTATCTAGAAGAACAAAAAATAATCCATGTTTAATAGGTGAACCTGGTGTTGGTAAAACAGCGGTAGTAGAAGGTTTGGCTCAAAAAATTGTATCTGGAGATGTTCCGGAAATATTAAAAGGTAAAAGAGTTGTAACTGTTGATTTGTCAAGCATGGTAGCTGGAGCAAAATATAGAGGTGATTTTGAAGAAAGAATAAAAAAAGCTCTAAATGAAGTGAAAAAAGCAGGAGATATAATTCTATTTATCGATGAAATCCATACAATAGTTGGGGCTGGAGCAGCAGATGGTGCAATAGATGCAGCCAACATTATGAAACCTCTTTTAGCAAGGGGAGAAATTCAATTAGTTGGTGCAACAACTTTAAATGAATATAGAAAATACATTGAAAAAGACTCAGCTTTGGAAAGAAGATTCAGTCCGGTTAATATTAGTGAACCAACAGAAAAAGATACAATTGAAATTCTAAAAGGTTTGAGGGACAAATATGAAGCACACCATAATGTGAAAATTACAGATGAGGCAATAGATTCGGCTGTTAAGCTTTCTACAAGATATATAAATGACAGATTCTTGCCAGATAAGGCAATAGACTTAATAGACGAAGCAGCTTCAAGAGCAAGAATTAAAACATACACAGAGCCAGATAATTTAAAAGACTTACAAGCAAAATTAGAAGAAGTTGGCAAAAATAAAGAAGAAGCTGTAATAAATCAAAAATTCGAAAAAGCTGCAGAATTACGAGATGAAGAAAGAAAATTAAAAGAACAATTTGAAAAAGAAGAAAGCAAATGGAAAAACAAAAATACAAAATCTGTTACAAACATAACAGAAGAAAATATTGCAGAAGTAATTGCTTCTTGGACAGGAATTCCTGCTAAAAAGCTAACAGAAGATGATAACAAAAAATTAAAAGATTTAGAAGCAAATCTTCATAAAAGGGTAATTGGCCAAAATGAAGCAGTAGAAGCAGTTGCTAAAGCTATAAAAAGAGGAAGAGTGGGATTAAAAGATCCAAAACGTCCAATAGGTTCATTCTTATTCTTGGGACCAACAGGAGTAGGTAAAACCGAGCTTTCAAAAGCACTTGCTGAATGCCTATTTGGCGATGAAAATGCAATGATAAGAATTGATATGTCAGAATATATGGAACCTCACTCAGTATCTAAATTAATAGGTTCACCTCCAGGTTATGTAGGATTTGATGAAGGTGGTCAATTGACTGAAAAAATCAGAAGAAAACCATATTCTGTAATATTATTTGACGAAATTGAAAAGGCTCATCCAGATGTAATGAATATGTTGCTTCAAATATTAGAAGATGGTCGTTTAACAGATAGCCAAGGAAGAACTGTAAATTTCAAAAATACAGTAATTATAATGACATCTAACATAGGAGCTCGTTTAATTACAGATAAAAAATCATTAGGATTTGCAGATGCAAAAGAAGACGCACAAAAAGATTATGACGATATTAAAAAAGAAGTAATGCAAGTTCTAAAAAAAGAGTTAAGACCTGAATTTATAAATCGTATAGATGAAATAATAGTATTCCATAAACTAAATGACGAGGAGATTGGACAAATAATTGATATTATGCTAAAAGAAGTCGTTAGCAGATTGAAAGACCAAAAAATTGATGTTAAAATTGAAAATGAAGTTAAAGACATAATTGCAAAACAAGGAATAGACAAAAACTTTGGAGCAAGACCATTAAGAAGAACAATTCAAAATATGCTGGAAGATATGCTTGCTGAAGAGATTTTAGACGGAAAATTAAAGAAAAATGAACCAGCCACAGTTGGTGTTGAAGGAGAAAAAATAGTATTAAAATAGATTTTTTTGTTGTTTTTTGGAAATTTTTATTGACTTAAAAAATTTTTATGTGTATAATTCAAAAAGAATAAAAATAAGGGGGAAAGAAAAATGGAAGAAAATTCTACAAACACAACAAACACAGCAACTGAGAAAAAAACAAACTGGTTTAAATCTCATATGGCAGTATGCATTATTTCAGCAGTAGTTGTTATAGCAGCAGTAGTTGCAATAGTACTATTAGTTGGAAACAAAGGTGGCCAAAGTCCAGAGGATGTTGTAAAAACATATGTTGAAGCAATGCAAGAAGGAAACTCAGACAAAATAATGAATGTTGCTGATATTAAAGGCTTATATGCATGGGCAAAATGCGGAGGAGATACTTCAAAATTCGTAGAATATTACAACAAAATCTCTGATGATGAAGCAAAATCATATGAAAAAACAGCTAAAACGGTATTTGATACAGCTATGGGATTCTCAAAAAGTTTTGGTGGAATTCAAATGTCAATCAATAACATTGAAAAACCAGAAGAATTAGATAAAAACTTATATAAAGTTAGGGCAAATGTTAAGGTTAAAGCTTCAGTTTTCGGTGTAGACCAAGAACAACATCAAGATATAACATTAGTAGTTTACAATGGTAAACTTGTTGGTCAAGCAAAATAATTTATATAAATAAAAGAGAGCAGTTTAACTGCTCTCTTTGTGATTTTGGGCCTGTTTTAACCTTTCGGTAAATTCGAGTTGGGCAATATAGTCTTCTCTACGATCTTCTACGAACTTAGCATAAGGAATTCGCTTTGAATCATTTTCAGCAGATTTGACATGAGACGCATTAGCGTCTGGTATTGATTTGTACATGTACAGGTTTGATACCAACTGGATATTTGGTATTGCAAATTTTTCATTATCAATGGGTAATACGTCAAAACGTACCATACCAAGATAAATCTTGTACTTATCAATAAAGTATGGATAAATTACCCTAGCCGCAGCTCTGCCAAATGTTCTAAGAGCATTTTTTGCTTCACTCGAAAGATTTATGCCCCATAGGGCAGTTCTAAAATTTTTGTCGATTGAAACTTCTAACTTTGTTTTTTTACTTTTTTTTGCTGTGTGTGTAATAAATATAGTCAAATTATACACAACAGGGTAAGTTCGTTCGATTTCTTTATCAGAAATTCTCTCGTATGGTTCCCAGAATCTTATCCGAGGATTTTCAACATTAGCCTTAATAAGTTCAATGAGATTATCCTGGATCATAGTTTCCATCTCTTCAAAAGACGGGATGTTTGCAGTGCTACTCATGAAATAACCTCCTTTGTAGCTGACTTAGGTTGTTGTTACTTATGATAATATTATATTACAAATTATTGGAAAAATCAAGTATTATGTAAAATATAAAAATAATAAAAAATTTTTTTTGTATTTACTGTAACTTTTTTTATGGTATAATTGTATAAGAAATAGAAGGAGGATAAAAAAGTGGATCAAAAAACGGATAAAGAGCTTTATCATGAATTTTTAGAACGGTAACAAAGCTAGTTTTGAAGAAATAGTAATAAGACATAAAGATAAATTGATTTATTTTATTTATCGTTATGTAAAAAACATAGATATAGCAGAAGATTTAGCGCAAGATGTTTTTGTTTATTTACTTATACATAAAGAAAATTATGATTTTAACTATTCTCTAAAAACATATTTATTTACAATTGCAAAAACAAAAGCTTTAAACTATCTAAAAAGAGAAAAAAGGATTGTACAAATAAACGAAAATGATATTTATGATGTTCAAACACTTGAAGAAAGAGTATTCTTAAATGAACGAAAAAACAATTTAAAACAAGCAATAATGCAATTAAAACCAGATTATCAAAGAGCAGTATATTTAGCTGATATAGAAGAATTAAGCTATAAAGAGATTGGACAAATTCTACAAAAATCAGAGTCAGGAATAAAGGTTCTAATACATAGAGCGAGAAAAAGCTTAGAAGACATTGTGAGAAAGGAGGCTGGGAAATATGAAGGATAACAAAGAATTTATAGATGGTATTTATCAAAAATATGATGAGTATCTAAAAGAAAGGAGTAATGGAAAAATGGATGAAGAAAATAATAAAAAATTTAATGTAGTAAAAAATGTAAAAACAAAGGAATTTCAAAAAGGAAGTTTCTTTAAAAGAAATTTTGTAAAAGTATTAAGTACAGCAGCAGTTTGCACTGTTGTAATATCAAGTTTTATTGTAAGCAAAAATTTTATTAATAATGATAATAACGGAAATAATGATGATTTAAATGGTGTTCAAGTTGGAAAAACAACAACATCAGAAAAAATAAGCCTAAACAAGGTAAACGATTTTGAAACATTTTATAATTTAATAAAGGAGAATACACCAGTAGTTTCATACAATGATAATAGAGGAATTGTGTATGAAGATATTGAGATGACAACAGATAGTGCTCAAAGTATAAATTCAGAAGGTACAAATGCGACAAAATCTAGTCAACCAACTACACAAAGTGCACAAAGCTCAGACGATTATTCAAAAACAAATATACAAGTAGAGAATGTTGATGAAGCAGACATAGTAAAAACAAATGGAAAATATATTTTCTATGTTGTATCAAATAAAATTGTAATAGTAGATATTCAAAACAAAGCAAAAATGAATAAAGTTGCAGAAATTACTTTTGAAAACGATAATTTTAAACCATCAGAACTTTACATTTATAATGATAAAATAATTTTAATAGGAAATGAAAGTGGATATTCAACATCAAAAAGCATAGTTAAAGAAACATTAAATAGCATCTATAAAAAAGGAATATACAGACAATATTCAGTTGCTGTAGTATATGATATAAGCAATATCGAGAGACCACAAGAAGTAAGAAGAGTAAAAATTGAAGGTAGATATGTTTCTTCAAGAATGATAAATGGAAATATCTATTTTGTAGCAAACAAAGCAATTTCAGGATACAATATTTTAAGACATCAATATGATGCTTTAAACGAAGATGAATATAAGCCAGCATATGTAGACACAGCAGTAAGTACAAGAGAAAAATTAATAAATTATGATAGAATTTACTATTTTGACCATATAGAATCACTAAATTATCTAACATTAGGTGGATTTAATATAAACAATGAAAAAGAAGCAGATGTAGAAACATTTATGGGAGCTGGGGACACAATTTATTGTTCAACAGAAAACCTATATGTTGCAAAAGCAAGAAATGTTTATGATGCAGATACAAGAATGAGTTTTGGTAGTGATACAAAAATATTAAAATTCAGCTTAGACAATGGAAATATTGAATTTAAAGCAGAAGCAGATATCGAAGGTGGAATAAATAATCAATTCTCAATGGACGAACAAAATGGATATTTCAGAATTGCTACAACAGTAGGAAAAACATATAATATGGATAACTCAACAAGTAACTCACTTTATATTTTAGATGATAAACTAAATGAAGTTGGAAGACTAGATGGAATTGCAAAAGGTGAAAAAATCTACTCTGTAAGATATGCAGGAAATAGAGCTTATGTAGTAACATTTAAAGAAATTGACCCACTATTTGTAATAGATTTAAGTAATCCAAGAAATCCAAAAATCTTGGGAGAACTAAAAATACCAGGATACAGCACATACTTACATCCTTATGATGAAACACACTTAATAGGATTTGGATATGATACAAAACCAAATTCAACAGATACAGGAGTTGTAAATGACGGATTAAAAATGTCAATGTTTGATATAACAGATTTCAACAATCCAAAAGAAATGTTTACAGTAAAAATTGGAGATAATAGAACAAGTTCACAACTTACAAACAACCACAAAGCATTATTATTTGATAAAGAGAAAAACTTAATAGCATTTCCAATTTCTACTTATGAAAATGGCAGAAGAGAATATAAAGCACAAGTTTATGATATAGATTTAGCAAAAGGATTTACATTAAGAGGCGAAATTAAACATGAAGAAAAAACTAAAGATGATGATTTTTCAAAAAAATATTACACAAAATATAACTTTAGTATAGATAGAATACTTTATAGCCAAGATGTATTCTATACAGTATCAAAAGCAATATTAAAAGCTAGTGATATGAATAATTTGCAAGAAATAGACGTATTAAATATTAGCGAATAGTATATAAATAGAGGCTTTTGGAAATCACAAGAAATGTTACAGAAATATTACAAAAATATTACAAAAATGTAATATTTCGTATAATACTACAAAATTCAACATTAAATTTTATAAAAATAAAATCTGTTGCATCTGCAACAGATTTTTTATATTTTAAATATATAATTAGCTCATAAGGAAGAAAAAAATTACAGCACATTTTGAAAGTTAAATTACTATCAAAAAACGCTGCAAATATTAAGATACAAGGGGTAGAGAGTTATGAAAATTATCAAAAGAGATGGAACAGTTGTAGATTTTGATGCAAACAAAATTAGAGTTGCTATTGGAAAAGCAAATGATGAAGTAAGAAGAGGAGAAAAAGCAACTAAGGAACAGATAAATGAAATAATTGAGTATATTAAAGAATTAGATAAAAAAAGAATATTAGTTGAAGATGTTCAAGATATAATTGAAGAAAAATTAATGGAATTTGATAAATATCAACTAGCTAAAAAATACATTACATACAGATACACAAGAGAATTAGTTAGAAAAGCAAATACTACAGACCAATCAATTAAAGAATTGATTGATGGTGAAAGCGAATACTGGAATACGGAAAACTCAAATAAAAACGCAAAAGTAGTAACTACCCAAAGAGACTATTTAGCTGGTATAACAAGTACAGATATAACAAGAAGATTTTTATTACCAGAAGATATAGTAAAAGCACATGATGAAGGAATAATTCATTTCCATGATGCAGACTACTTTGCACAAAATGCATTACACAATTGTGATTTAATAAACCTAGAAGATATGCTTCAAAATGGAACAAACATAAATGGTGTAATGATAGAAAAACCACACAAATTCTTAACAGCTATGACAATTGCTACACAAATAATAACAGCTGTTACATCTTCTCAATATGGTGGAGCAACAGTAACAATGACTCACTTGGCTCCATTCGCAAGAGATAGCTATAACAAATATTTAGAAAAATACAAAGATAGAGGATTAACAGAAGAACAATGTGTTAAATTTGCAAAAGAAGATCTAAAAAGAGAAATACAAGATGGAGTTCAAACATTCCAATATCAAATTAATTCTATGACAACAACAAATGGACAATCTCCATTCTTAAGTGTTTGCCTATATTTAGGAGAAACAGACGAATACAAAGAAGAACTTGCAATGATAATTGAAGAAATCTTTAACCAAAGAATTCTAGGAATGAAAAATGAAAAAGGTGTATATATAACACCAGCATTCCCAAAACTTCTATATGTTTTAGAGGAAGACAACATCCATAAAGATAGTAAATACTGGTATCTAACAGAATTAGCTGCAAAATGTACAGCTAAAAGAATGGTTCCAGATTATATATCAGAAAAAGTGATGCTAGAATTAAAGAAAAATGAATTCGGAGAGGGAGAATGTTATCCATGCATGGGATGTAGATCATTCTTAACACCAGATAGAAGTATTTCAAGAGGAAATGTTGCAAAAGCTAAAAATTATGTTGAAGGTAAAGGAAAATACTATGGTAGATTTAACCAAGGAGTTGTAACAATCAATTTAGTAGATGTTGCATTGTCATCTTGCCAAGATATGGATAAATTCTGGAAAATATTTGATGAAAGATTAGAACTTTGCCACAGAGCATTACAAGCAAGACATGAAAGATTAAGTAAAGCAACATCAGATGTAGCACCAATATTATGGCAATATGGAGCTCTAGCAAGATTAGACAAGGGAGAATCAATTCATGACCTATTACATGGTGGATATTCAACAATTTCACTTGGCTATGCAGGATTATATGAATGTGTTAAATTTATGACAGGAGACAGCCATACAGACAACGGAAAAGGAAAAGAATTTGGTCTACAAGTAATGCAAAGAATGAACGATAAATGCAAAGAGTGGAAAGAAGCAGAAGACATAGACTACAGCGTTTATGGAACACCAATAGAATCTACAACATACAAATTTGCAAAATGCTTAAAGAGAAGATTTGGAACAGTAGAAGGAATAACAGACAGAAACTATATTACAAATTCTTACCATGTTCCAGTATTTGAAGAAATAGATGCATTCACAAAACTAAAACTTGAAAGTGAATTCCAAAAACTAAGCCCAGGTGGAGCTATATCTTATATAGAAACACCAAATCTACAAAACAACTTAGATGTAGTGCTTCAAATGATAGAATTCATTTATGACAACATCATGTACGCAGAAATGAACACAAAATCAGACTATTGCCAAGAATGTGGATTTGATGGTGAAATTCTAATAGATGAAAATCTAGAATGGTATTGCCCAAACTGCGGAAACAGAAATCATGATACATTAAATGTAGCAAGAAGAACATGCGGTTACATTGGAAGTAATTTCTGGAACAAAGGAAGAACACAAGAAATAAAGGAAAGAGTTCTTCACATTGACAATAAAGACGACGAATAATTTAATTTCAAGAGGTGATTGAAATGAAGTACAATAAAATTAGAAAAATGGATATAGCAGATGGACCAGGAGTAAGAGTTTCAATATTTATGCAAGGATGTCATTTCCATTGCAAAAATTGCTTCAACTCAGATACTTGGGACTTTGAAGGGGGAAAAGAATTTACAGACGAAACAATAGATAGAGTATTGGAATTATGCGGAAATCCAAACATATCTGGACTTTCAATATTAGGCGGAGAGCCAATGAACCCAGAAAACATAGAAGGAACGACTAAACTAGCAAAAGCCTTTAAACAAAAATATCCAGGAAAAACATTATGGTCTTGGTCAGGGTACCAATTTGACAAACATTTAAAAGATAAAGAAGTTTGCAAATACTTAGATGTAATTGTAGATGGACAATTTAAAGACGAACTAAAAAATCCAACACTAAAATGGTGTGGCTCAGAAAATCAAAGAGTAATAGATGTACAAAAATCACTAAAACAAGGTGAAGTCATTTTATACGAAGACTAACCTACAAAGTCTAGCCAAAAAAATCTCGATTTCTATTGAGATTTTTTTGTATTTATTGTAAAATAAGAGGGAAAAAGGAGGAAAACCCTTATGAGTAAAAAAAGAGAAGATTATATCAATTGGGACCAATATTTTATGGGAGTAGCAATGCTTTCAGCACAAAGGAGTAAAGATCCTAATACACAAGTAGGGGCTTGTATTGTAAGTAAGGATAATAAAATACTTTCAGTTGGATACAATGGAGCACCAAACGGCTATGATGATGATAACATGCCATGGGATAGAGAAGGAGATTTTTTAAATACAAAATATGCATATGTTTGCCATGCAGAACTAAATGCAATTTTGAATAACAAAGGTTCAAACCTAGAAGGGGCAAGAATTTATGTGGATTTATTCCCATGCAATGAATGTGCAAAAGCAATTATCCAATGTGGAATAAAAGAGATAATATATAAATCAGATAAATACGATGGAACAGATGGAAACATTGTTTCTAAAAAGATGTTGGATTATTGTGGTGTAAAATATACAAAATATGAAGAAGCAAATAAAGAGATTAAATTAGAGTTGTAACTACAATTTTTATATAAGTGAATCTAAGATATATTCTATAATAATTAGAATTGAAAAATTTTTAAATAAATATATACTTTTAAAAAAAAATATGTTACAATATCTAAGTGAAAAATAGAGAAAATATTAGAAGGAGGAATTTAAAATGTCAGGACATAGTAAATGGCACAATATACAAGCAAAGAAAGGTAAAGCAGATGCAGCAAGAGGAAAAATATTTACAAAATTAGGTAGAGAATTATTAATAGCTGTTAAAGAAGGTGGAGCAGATCCAGCTGGAAATTCAAAGTTAAAATCAGTTATAGCAAAATGTAAAGCAGCAAACATGCCAAACGATACAATAAACAATGCAATCAAAAAAGCATCTTCAAGTAATGAAAATTATGAAGAAATTACATATGAAGGTTATGGACCATGCGGAGTTGCAGTAATAGTAGAAGCTGCAACAGATAACAAAAACAGAACAGCAGCAGACGTAAGACACGTTTTCGACAAAGCGGGTGGAAACCTAGGAACAAGCGGATGCGTATCTTACATGTTTAATAAAAAAGGTGTAATAGTTATAGAAAAAGCTTCAACATCAATGGATGAAGATGAACTAATGATGTTAGCATTAGATGCAGGAGCTGAAGATTTCAGTAGCGAAGAAGAAATATACGAAATAACAACTGAGCCAGCAGATTTCACAGCAGTAAGAGAAAAACTTGAAGAAAGCGGATTAGAATTTTTAGAAGCAGATGTTCAAATGGTTCCAACAACAACAGTTTCATTAGATGAATCTGGATGCGAAAAAATGGAAAGACTAATCGAAAGGCTAGAAGAATTAGATGATGTTGCTAACATCTACCATAACTGGGAAGAATAAAAAAAATTGAACGCGTCCCTAAAAAATGGACACGTCCCCACAATATGGTTAATCAAATGAAGAAGGGAAAATAATTATGAAAAAGAATAAAAAAATTGTAATAGCCATAATAGTAGTTGCAGTATTAATTCTAGTTGTAGGAATTGCATTAGCAGTTGTGCTAAAAAACAATAATAAAGAAGAATTCTTTAAATATGTAGCGCAAATTTTTGATAGTGAAAATGGTTTTATTGATAAAAGAATAGAAAATTATAATGAAAAAAAGGCTTCAAACACTTTTGAAAATATTGGAAAAATGACATTTAATGTGCCAACAGAAGGAATGGATACAAAAACAGCAAATGAAATAAATAATACATTTAACATTAGCTTTATGGGAAATTTTGATAATGAAAATCAAAAAGCAGAAGAGCTTGTAAAAATTAATTATGATAATGAAAATAATTTTCCAATTTTATATAAAAAGGTAGGAAACATTCAAGCAGTAAAGCTAAGCCCAATTGTTAAAAAATATTTGGCTGTAAAAGATTTAGACATTATGGGAATGTTGAATATGGGAGGAAGTAGCTCATTATCAACAGGTAGTTCAGCCGCAACAAATGGTTCATCTGCAACTAAGGCTGCAGATGCTAAAAAAAGAGCTGATCTTGGTGCGGGTAAAGATGCTGTTGCTATAGACACACAAACAATACTTCTAGATTTATATTCATCAGGAAATACCCAACCTTCTGCTGAAGATATTGCAGATAAATTTTTATCTCATCAATATAATTCAGATTATGCTACAATAACAACTAAAAAAGAAATGACGGAAGATAGTGTAGGGACTATTAACATTGTTTCTAATGAGGATAAAACGTATGCAATAATAGGAACTGTAAGCAAAACAGGAAAAATAGACTGGAAAGAAGAATTTGGAACCTATAATACTGAAGAAACTGAATTAGCAGAAAATGTAGATAAAGCTGAAAATACTGATAAAGTTGATTTAAAGAAAAGAATTGCAGACTATTTACAATCAATAAAACCTATGATTGATGAAAAAGACATTACTAAGGTGTCTAGTTCAGATTCAAGTGGATTTTCATTAGAAATATCAAATGAAAAATTAATTCAGATTATAGGCATTATATTAGATAAAATGTCTTATGAGGATAAATTGATTAGTGATGATGCATTATCTTATTATAAACTAAGCTTTTCTAACATTATTCCAGAAGACGGGAAAGTTATTGTAACAATATATCAAAACGACGAAAAAACTAATAGAATATGTATAGAAGTAAGTGATCATTTTAAAATGGATGTTAAAAAGCTTGTGCAAAACGATGAATTGAGTTATGATATCAGCTTAACTCTAAGCCAAACAAATAACAATATTCTTGCAAAAGCTGTTGTCGGATTTACTGGATTAGATTCACTTGAAACAGTAAATGAAAACTACAATATTGGAATAGATATGAATGGATATAGTTACACATATAATATCGAAAATGAAGTAAACTTTACAGATGTTGAAATAAAAGACTTTGCTGATAAAGAGTTTACTGATATAAATAAATTATCTCAAGCAAACCAAGCAAAACTACTTCAAGCAATTATGGATAGATTTAATAAAATTAACAATGAGTTAATGAAAAAAGCTAAAATAAATCCTGATAATTTCTGGAATAATCTTATTCCTAAATATTATGCACCAAAAAGAGATGCAGATGAATTTGATTATTCATTAGATTTAGAAGATGAAGATAAAGATGAAGAAAATGAAGAAGATGATGAAGATGAAGCATCACAAACTGGTGATACGATAGATTCAACAAAGAAAACAGCTACAGACAGCAATTCAACAAGCACAGATAACGATTCAGATGAAAATTTAGCAAAATCTTTCTCAGAAACTGAAAAAAATGTATTTAATTCAAAATATGAAAAATATAAAGGGGACGAAGTTGAAGGAAGTAAGGTAAAACAACTAATAATGAGCATTATTGCAAATAACATGGCAGACGAAGAAAGACAAATAAAAGTTACAGGAGATGTAACTCTTACAGGAAACGAAGTTCCAGAAAGCGTAGAAACTTCAAAAACATATTCAGTAGAATTTAAAAAATCAAAAGATGGATATGTAAACGAAGCAGTAATTAAAGTAAATGAATAGTTATAAAAAATAATAAAAAGCATATAGTATATATATGCTTTTTTATTGCTTAAAAAACAATTAATTCAAATATAATTTAATGAAAGAGATGAAAATATGGATTATATTTTAAATGCCTTGCCAAGGCAAATAGCTAATGAAATTATACAAATATTTAGTCAATGTTCAAACTTAATAAATTCATTGCAAGAAATAAGGTTAAGAGTTGCTAAACCTATCATTTTAAAACAAAGAAATAGAGATATAGTATTACAACATATTGTAACAGGTGAGGAAATTTTACATATATTAGAAAGGTTTTGTGAAAATTCAATCTATGCTTACAAAAACCAAATATGTGAAGGATTTTTAACAATAAGAGGTGGACATAGAATTGGAATTACAGGTTCATGTGTAATTGAAAATGGAAAAATAATAAATATTAAATACATATCAAGTTTAAACATAAGAATAGCTAGGCAAGTTATAGGTTGTAGCAATTCAATAATAAACGAAATAATTGATATAAAAAATCAAACAATATTAAACACACTTTTAGTTTCTCCGCCAGGTAAAGGAAAGACAACAATGCTTAGAGACTTGGTTAGACAAATTAGTAATGGAATAAATAGTAAAGGATTTAAGGGAAAAACGGTAGGACTAATAGATGAAAGAGGCGAAATCGCGGCATGTTACAGGGGAATTCCACAAAATGATGTTGGAATAAGAACAGATGTAATAGAAAATGTAAGCAAAGAAAAAGGAGTGGAAATATTGCTTCGTTCTATGGCTCCAGAGATAATTGCATGTGACGAAATAGGTACATTGCAAGACATACAGACGATACAAAAAATGTTGATATCCGGCGTAAAAGGACTATTTACAATGCATGGAAGCAGCATAGAAGATGTAGAAAAAAATTCTGAAATAAACAAGATGGTAGAAAAAATTATAGTGCTCTGAACCTTGCTTTTTGGCGTTTTTGTGGACACTCCCTAAAAACCAGGTTTTGTTATCTAAACCTTGCTTTTAGGGAGTGTCCCAAAAAGTTTGCCCTAAAGTATTCCAAAAGATATTAATAAATTAGTTCTAAATTAAATTTTAGCTAATATAATATACTAACATTTTTTTAAGGAGTGGAAAATGCAAATTGCCAAATTATTTATACTATTTATAATTTTTGTGCTGTCTAATTTGATTGGAAAGATGGTTGCTGGAAAGTTTAGGTATAGGCTAGAAGAGCTTCAAGAAATGAAAAATGCTCTGTCTATTTTTAAAACCAAAATAAAGTTTACATATGAGCCAATACCAGAGATTTTTGGAGAGATTTCTTCTAATTTACATACTAATATTTCGAAGATTTTTAAAAATGCAAATGAAGGAATGGTGACGCAAAGTGCAGGACAAGCGTGGGAAGAGGCGGTAAGAACATCTCAAAACTATATGAACAAAGAAGACAAAAATATAATGCAAATGATGGGGAAAATGCTTGGCCAGTCAGATGTAGATGGCCAGATTAGCCAGATAGAAGTAACAGAGGAATTCTTAAATAAGCAAATTGAAGAAGCTGAAAAAGAAAAGACAAAAAATGAAAAACTATACCAAAAACTTGGAACAATCCTTGGCTTAACATTAGTAACCATACTTATATAAGCATATTTGCATATAAAAACGAAAGGAAATTACATATTATGAACATAGATTTATTATTCAAAATTGCTGCAATTGGAATACTAGTTGCGGTATTACATCAAGTACTAGTAAGAGCTGGAAGAGAAGACCAAGCAATGATGACTACACTTGCAGGGCTTGTAATTGTTCTAACAATGGTAATTAAAGAAATTAGCACACTATTTGATACTGTAAGAAATCTTTTTAATTTATAGGGTGGAAAAATGGAAATTATTAAAATAGTTGGAATAGGTCTAATTTCTTTAGTAATTATAATGTTGTTAAAACAATACAAACCAGAATTTGCAATATATGCAAGTATTCTTGCAGGAATTATAATTCTAGCTTTAGTAATGGACAAGCTAACAGGAATAATAAATTTAATAAACTCAATTGCGAGCAAGGCATCTGTCAATACAAAATTCATAGCGCTGCTTATGAAAATAACCGGAATAGCATTTCTATCAGAATTTGCTGTAAGTATATGCAAAGACTCTGGCGAAAGCGCCATTGCTAGTAAGATAGAGCTTGGAAGCAAAATAGTTATTATATCAATGTCAATTCCAATAATAACTAGTTTACTAGAGCTAATAATAAAAATACTTCCATAAAAGGATAAAACAAATGAAAAGACGAATTCTATTTATATTTTTGATTTTGATACTAGTAACCCGGAACATCAGTATTTGCAACAACTGAAGACACAATTGAAGAACAGAAAAACACATTTGAAATAAAACAATTTATAGAAAATGCAGATGAATATGTTGATGGCGAAATTTTAAAAGAAAGTGATTTAAATGATTTATTGAACTGTGCTATAAAAGGACAAGTTGATAATAAAAAAGTGCTAAGCAAATTTTATGGACTATTTGGCAAAGAATTTAAAAACACATTAGCCACGCTTTCAAGTATTTTAGTAATAGTGGTAATACATAGCATTTTAAAATCAATAAGTGAAAGTCTAGAAAATGACAATATATCAAGACTCATTTTTTATGTGCAATATATTTTAATTGTAACAATTGTGATGAGCAATTTTTCACAAATAATTACAATGATAAAAACATCGACCACAAACATGGTTGGTTTTATAAATATTTTAATACCGCTATTAACAACACTTATGGTATTTACAGGAAATCTAACGACAACAAGTATGTTGCAGCCAGTAATAATGTTTAGCGTAAATTTTATTGGAAACATGATACATTCAGTAATTTTACCAGTGGTTTTAGTTGCATCAAGCTTGAGCATTGTTTCTAAAATATCTGATAGAGTTCAAATAGACAGATTATCTAAAATGTTTAAGTCAGGCATTATATGGTTTTTAGGTATTACTTTAACAGCTTTTGTTGCAGTGGTTTCGTTAGAAGGTTCATTATCTAGCAGTGTTGATGGAATATCAGCAAAAACAACTAAAGCTGTTGTGAGTTCAGCTATTCCAATTGTTGGCAAAATATTAGGTGATGCAGTTGATTCGGTTTTAGGCTGTGGGATCATTCTAAAAAATGCAGTTGGAATTGTTGGAGTTATAGTCGTTTTAGGTATTTGCATAGGACCAATTTTAAAGCTGGTGTTAGCGATGATTACATATAAAATACTTGCTCGGCGTCTGTCAGCCGATTGCAGATGAAAAAATTTTGAAATTGTTTGATGAATTGTCAGATATTTTCAAAATACTTTTGGCAATTCTTGCTTCTGTTGCAGTTCTTCTGATAATTGGCGTAACGCTTGTTATAAAGATATCAAATAGTGGCATGATGTATCGATGATTTGTCGGTCCCCACAGCGTTCGCAAAAAATAATATATCTTAGCCGTAGAAATTAGAATAGAAAGAGGCTTAAAATGATAAATTCTCTAACAACTTGGTCAAAAGCAATTGTAATGTCAATAATTGTAGTTTCGATTTTGGAAATGCTTTTGCCAAATAATAAAACAAAGAAATATGTGAAAATGGTAATGGGACTTTTTATTTTATACAATATAATTTCGCCTTTTATAAAAGACAAAAATGTTTTGAAATTTGAGGAGGAAGAGCTCCAATCCTTTTCTTCCAATTCGACTCAAAAGATAGAGGTAAATCAAGAATCTATGGATAGAAGACTTGAAGAATTGTATATTCAGCAAATTGAAAAAGATATTACTAAAAAACTTGAAAAAAAGGGATATCTTGTTAAATCATGCAAAGTTCAGGCTAAGATTTCGAAAGATGAAGAAAACACAGGAATTACAAAGATTAAACTTAAAATTGAAAAAGGAGAAATAAAGGAAAAAGAAGAAGAAAAACAAGATGAAGAAATTGAGGACAAGCTGATTTCGACCATTCAAAGTATTAAAAAAGTTGACACAAGAATTCCAAAAACTGAAAAGGTCTTAGGAGATGCACTGCTTGAAAAGGTTGATATTCAAAACATAAAACAATTTTTAATAAAGGAATATGAGGTGAATGAAAGATGCTTAGAGATAAATTGAATTTTTTAAAGCCAAGGGAAGACGGAAATGACAAAAAGAAAATTGAAAATCTAGTTTTTTTCATAATTATTTTGATTATTACAATTATTGCAATCAATACAATTTGGAGTGATAACACTACAAAAAATAAATCAAAAGAAAATATAAATGATAATTCCAAACAATTAGCTTCGTCAACAATAGAAACAAGCAGTGATTTGGGCCTGGAGCCAAAACTGAAAAATATTTTAGAAACTATTCAAGGTGTTGGTAAAGTTAATGTTTTTATAAATTATTCCGAAAGTAGTGAAACTGTTGCAATGTTTAATGAAAATTCAAAAACAAGCACAACAGAAGAAACAGACACTTCAGGCGGCAAGCGTATTATAGAACAAAAAGATACTCAAAAAGATGTGGTTTACCAGGATAGTAATGGTGATAAAATTCCTATTACTCAGAAAACAATTCAGCCTAAAATTGAAGGTGCAATAATTACTGCAGAAGGTGCTGGAAATGCAACAGTTAAGGCTAGTATTATTCAGGCAGTTGAGGCGGCGACAGGGTTGGCAACTCATAAAATCCAAGTATTTCAATTTGCAAATAAATAAGCAAAATATAATTATTTTTAAATAATTGAATTTAAAGGAGTGTTGTTTATGAATTTTAGAAATGTTTTTAAAAAGAATCAGATGATTGTGTATGCAATGGCTTTTATGCTAGTTGTTGCAGGGTATTTTAATTATACTGCAAATGTTGGAGAAAATGAGGTTGAAACTTCTGTACAGGAGATTTCAAATTCCGATATTGGAGAAGCTGCAACAGAGACAAATACAGCCTCTAAAGAAGATAAAAATAACGAACCAATCAATAAAAATGATAACAAAACAGCATTGGTTCCAAATGAAGAAAGTGTAAAAGCAAATTCGGAAAATAGTAAAAATGAAACAAATGGCTCTGATTCAGCAACATTAAATAAGGATAAAGTGGCAGAAATTGGTGATGCAACTCTTGTAAATAGTAGTGATGTTGTAGTCGATGACTATTTTGCAAAGTCTAAAATTGAAAGAGATGCAATGTATTCTCAAATGCTAGAAACATACCAAACTATATTAAATAGTCACAATTCAGCTGAAGCACAAAAAGAGAGGGCAAGTGTAGAAATGGCTAAAATAAATGAAACAAAAAATAGTATAATGATTTGCGAAAACTTATTGGAAACAAAAGGATTTAAAAATTGCATTATATTTGTTAATGCAGAAAACGTAAGTGTTGTTGTAGGTAGTAAAGATTTGAAACCTGACCAAACCGCACAAATTCAGAATATAATTACAAGAGAACTAGGAGCTATAATAGAAAACATCCACATTTCGACCAAGTGAAATTAACTTTCGGTTGGCTTTTTAGGGAGTTTTTTGGGGACACTCCCAAAAAAACAGTTAATTACAAGTTATAAATTTTTTTATTTTTTATGTTGTAATTTTTTTTATTATTGATATAATAAAGAAAAAACTTAGGAGGAACAAAAAATGATTAAGAAAGTAGCAATTATTACAAATGGAGGAGATGCACCAGGTTTGAATGCTGTAATTAGAGCAATTGTTAAAACAGCCGAAACTAATGGAATTGAATGTTATGGTTATATTGAAGGGTATAGAGGACTTTTAGAAAATAACTATGTAAAATTAGATTCAAATACAAATGCATCAGGTTTATTACATAGAGGTGGAACAATTATTGGAACATCTAATAGTACAAATGTATTTAATTTAAAATGTGAAGAAAATGGCGAGATAGTATATAAAGATATGTCTCAAAAATGTATAGATAATATAAAAGAAGCAGGATTTGACTGCATTTTCACACTTGGTGGAGATGGTACACAAAAATCTGGTAGAGATTTTTCACAAAGAGGAGTAAATGTTATTGGAGTTCCAAAAACAATTGATAATGATGTTGCACACACAGATGTAACTTTTGGATATAATACAGCTGTATCAGTTGCAATGGAAGCGTTAGATAGACTTCATACAACAGCAGAATCACACCACAGAGTAATGGTACTTGAAGTTATGGGAAGATATGCTGGATGGATTGCACTAGAATCAGCAATAGCTGGTGGAGCCGATGTTGCACTTATTCCAGAAATCCCTTATGATATAAATAAAGTTGCAGAAAAAATAAATGCAAGAAAAGCAGCTGGTAAACAATTTAGCATTGTTGTTGTGTCAGAAGGAGCAAAACCAAAAGATGGAGATATTGTTATAAAGAAACAATTAGACGATGGAAAAGGATTAGACAATATTCGTCTTGGCGGAATTGGAGACCAAGTAGCAGAAGACTTAGAAAAACTAACAGGATTAGTTTCAAGATGTACAGTTTTAGGGTATGTTCAAAGAGGTGGAACACCATCTGCATTTGATAGAGTTCTTTCTACAAAATATGGAGTAAAAGCAATGGAACTTGCAATGGACGGCAAATTCAATGTTTTAGTAACATATAAAAATGGAAAGATGGATTATGCATCTTTAGAAGATGTTGTAGGTAAAAATAAAGAAATTGGTGCAGCATCTGGAAATACTAAAAACAGCAATATTAGAAAAATCCAAATGGACGACCCATTAATTACTACTGCTAGACATATTGGAATTAATTTAGGTGACTAAGTTGGATAAAAATAAAAACGGCTTAGCCGTTTTTATTTTTATTTAAATCCACTCTCCATATTTTTTAATATAAATCTTTTTAGCAAATAGTGCTACAAAACAATATAATATTGGTACAACTAAAATAATTGATAAATATTTAAAATCTAATGGAACAAGTCCTATTAAATTCCCTAAAAATGTGTAAGGCACTAATATTCCTATTAAGCTAAGCATTATTGAAGATGTGTAAACAGCTCTATGAGCATTGCTTTGCACAAATGGAATTTTTGCAGTTCTAATTATATGCATACCAATTAAGTTTGAAACAATACTATAACTAAACCATACAGTTTGGAATGTTGCGACATCTCTTAAATTAAACATAAACCACATTGTAGCAAAAACAACTAAGTCGAATAGTGAACTAAGTGGTCCCATAAACAGCATAAAATGCAACAAACTTTTTACATTAAATTGTTTTGGCTTATTTAAATATTCTTTATCAACATTATCAAAAGGCAGTGTAAGCTGACCAAAATCGTAAAGCAAACTTTCTACTAAAAGCTGAATTGGAGTTTCTGGTAAAAAAGGCAATAGAACACTGGCAATTATAATAGAAACAACTTCACCAAAGTTAAAACTTACAGCCATTTTAATATATTTCATAAGATTTCCAAATGTTTTTCTTCCGTTCTTTTACACCATCCAATAAGACTTTTAAATCTTTTTCCAATAGAATTATATCTGCAGATTCTTTTGCAATATCAACAGCTGTATCAACTGAAATTCCTACATCTGAATTTGTAAGAGATGGACTATCGTTTATTCCGTCTCCCATGTATCCAACAACATTTCCGGCTTCTTTTAGAAGTCTTACAATTCTTGCTTTCTGAATAGGAGAAAGCTTTGCAAAAATATTTGTCTTTTTCAAAATTCTCATAATAGCAATATCAGGTAATTGCTCAATTTGACTGCCAAGTACAATATTGTTAGAATTTATTCCAACTTTATCACATATACATCTTGTAACTTCTGCATTATCACCAGTTAGAACGATTACACGAACTCCAGCTTTATTAAGTTTTTCAATAGATTCTTTTGCACTTTCTTTTGGTGGATCTAAGAATCCTATAAATCCCATTAAAACCATATTCTTCTCTGCATTTACATCAAATGTTTCGATAGAATTTATGTCATTTTTTTGACAAACTGCAACAACTCTTAAACCATTCTTATTTAGCTCTTTACTTATTTTTCTAATATTTTCTTTAATTTCTTTTGTTATAATTGTAACTTGCCCCTTATAATCTACCATAGAGCAAATACTTAAGATTTCTTCAACAGCGCCTTTTGTAATAAGTTGTTTTTTGATACCGTCTGTAACTACAACAGACAAGCGTCTTCTTACGAAGTCAAAAGGTACTTCATCTATTTTTGTATACTTTTCTTTGTATTCTTCCATACCATTTTTAAGACCTCTATCAATTACTGCTTGATCCATATTGCTTCTTAAACCGGTTTGGAAATAAGCATTTAAAAATGCATGCTTTAAAACTCTTATGTCTTCTTCACCATGAATATCAAGATATCTTTCTAAAACTATTTTATCTTCCGTTAAAGTGCCTGTTTTATCAGTACATAAAATATTCATTCCACCAAGGCTTTGAATAGAATCTAATTTTTTAACAATAGTTTTCTTTTTACTCATTCTTACAGCGCCTTTTGAAAGACTGGATGAAAGTATTACAGGTAGTAGAAGAGGGGTTATACCGATTGCAATAGCAACTGCAAAAGTGAAGGCTGTTAAATTGTCATGTTTCCAAGCATTTAAAACAAATACAAGAGGAATTAAAAAAATCATAAATCTTATTAAAAGTTTTGAAATTTGTTCAATTCCTTTTTGGAAAGATGTTTTGGGTTTACCTTGAGTTATATTTTTAGCAACTTTACCAAAATAGGTAGAATCGGCAGTTTTTATAACAACACCCGTTGCACTACCACTAATTACATTAGTTCCCATAAAACATATTGTATCTAAATCTGATATGTTATCTATTTCATTTATGGAAATCTCAGACTCTGAAAGTTTTTTAACAGCTTCAGATTCTCCAGTTAATGAAGATTGCCCAACATATAAATCTTTTGAATTTATAATTCTTAAATCTGCGGGAATCATACTACCAGCAGAAAGTTTTACAATATCTCCTAATACAACTTCTCTAATTGGAATTTGAATTTCTTGCCCATTTCTTAAAACTGTAGTTGTGGTAGCAACCAGCTCTTTTAGCTTTTCAGCAGCCTTATTTGAACGGAATTCTTCAAAAAACTCTAATAAAGTGCTTGCTAAAACCAAAACAACAATTACAATTATATTTGCATAATTGGGAACCTCTGGTAAAAATACATCAGTATATAATAAAATTAAAACAATTCCCATTAAAATACTATTAAACGGACTAAATAAACTACTAAAAAAATAATTATACCATTTCTTAGGCTTTCCTTGTTTAACCTCATTATAGCCGAAGTTATGTAGCAATTCTTCAACTGTTTGAGAGTTTAAACCTTCTTTATTTATTTTGAATTTCTTAATAAAATCTTCACATTTTAAAGTGCATTCTTTCCCATACATTTTGAGTGCTGTATTTTCTTTTATTTCTTGCATTTTGTCTCACATTCCTTTCATTAATATAGTATAGCACTAATTAAAAAAAATAATTATTACATTTATGTTACAATAATATTACATTTTTTATACAAATAAAAAACAATATTGAAATTAAAAAAAATTTATTTTATAATTAATTTGACAGTAATACCTAGGAGGAAAATTATGGATGGTCTTCAATCATATTTAATGGATCATGAAAAAGACGTATGCTCTAAAATGTACGGAGTTCGTAAACTTCAAATAATCAAAGAAAAAAAAGGAGAGAAAATCTTTTTTGATAAATCTGTTTTATTTAAAACTGAATTAGCTCGTATGTTTATTGACTATATGCATTTAGATGTTGATAGAGACTTAGTCCTAACAGCTTGTTTATTGTGCAATTGTAAAAAAGTTGATAATCCTCAAAAAAAGGGAAAACTATATACTTATGCGGAAGAAGGCGCTGAATATTTACAAGGATTGGGCTTTGAAAAAAGATTTTGCAAAATATGCAAGGGTGTAAATAGATACAGTGAAAAAAGAGAATTGGAAAATGGAAAAATACCAGAAGGTAGAGAACCAGAAAGCGATATATTAGAACTTGTAGATCATTTTGGCGGATGGATGCTTGATAGAAAAGAAAGAGAAGGACTTACTCCAGAAAATGCACTTATTCAAATGGAAACAGAAACTTTAAAAGGAAAAAACAACAGATATTTACATAAATTTCATGATTTCGTTTCAAAAATGCAAGAAATTGAAATAAAAGATTCAAAAATGGGATTGGTTGGTAATAAAATTTTACCTAAAGCCAAAAAAGTAATTGATGAAAACGATATTGATCATTTAATTGGTGGAAATGTGATATTTGACTTTAATGAAATAGCAGATAATAAAGCAAAAGAAGTATTCAATAATCAAGAAGCATTATTTGGAGGAATTCCAAATAATTCATATAAAAATACAGAGTCAACAAGATCTTTATTTACAAAAGAAGCAATTATGGCTGCAAGAACAGCAAGTAATTATAATAAGAATAGAGAAAATGATTATGAAAGATAAATTTTACGAAAGATAAAGCGACTAGAATAGTAGTCGCTATTTTATATGAAAGGAGAAAATTAAAATGTATGAAATATTTGCAGACTTACATATACATATTGGGAGAGCAGAAAACGGAAAACCGATAAAAATTACAGCGGCGAGGTCTTTAAATTTTGCAAACATAGCCAAAGAATGTGCAGAAAGAAAAGGGATAAATGTTTGTGGAATTATAGATTGTGCATCACCTTATGTTATAGAAGATATAGAAAACTTTTTAAAAACAGGAGATGCCTACGAACTAGAAGATGGAGGGATAATTTACAAAGACAAGGTATGCATAATTTTAGGAAGTGAGGTAGAAACCTCTGAAATAAGCCGTGATGGTAAAAAAGGAGCAGCTCATAATCTTTGCTATTTCCCACATTTAGCTGATATAAAAGCATTTTCAAATGAACTAAGCCATCATCTAAAAAATATAACATTAAGTACACAAAGAACAGATTTATCAGGATATGACTTAATAGATATGGTAGAAAGATATAATGGTATTTTGGTTCCGGCACATGCATTTACACCATTTAAGAGCTATTATGGAAATTGTGTAGATAGAATGAAAGATATCTTTAAAGAAAAATTTGATAAGATCTTTGCAGTTGAGCTAGGTTTGAGTTCTGATACATTTTTAGCAGATACAATATCAGAATTAGAGGATAAAACATTTTTAACAAATTCAGATGCACACTCTTTACCTAAAATTGCAAGAGAATACAATAAAATGCAAGTGGAAGACATTTCTTTTAAAGAAATAGTAAAAGCTCTAAAAGGAGAAGATGGAAGGAAAATACTTGCAAATTATGGGTTGGATCCAAAGCTCGGAAAATATCATAGAACATTTTGCGATGCTTGCAATAAAGTAATAGAAACTAAAGAACCTGTAAATGAGTGCCCATATTGCGGAAGTAAAAAAGTTACATTTGGTGTTTTTGATAGAATTGAGCTAATCAAAGATAAAAAAGAAACTAAAAGCCCTGCAAATAGACCACCATACATATATCAAGTGCCACTACAATTCATACCAGGTGTCGGAGGTAAAACAATAGAAAATTTACTAAAAACATTTGAAACAGAAATGAATATTTTACACAAATTATCTTATGATGATATAGAAGCTGTTGTAGGAACAAAAGCAGCATTAAACATTGAAAATGCAAGAAATGGCAATATGAAAGTACATTCAGGTGGTGGAGGTAACTACGGCAAAGTTGAAGTTAAAAAATAATAGTAGTTTACTCATAAAAATGTAAGTTCTAAAACTCCTTATTTCGAATACACATTATGTATAAAAGAAATAAGGAGAAAAAAGCTTATGAAAAAATTAAAAAAAACACAAAAAATTAAAGAAATGGTTGTAAACCATTTGGCTAAAAACAAAAGAGAATATATAATTATTTTAATATTATTTATAATAGGAATTTTTTCAGGAGTTTTATTTATAAATAATGTAAAAGAAGAACAATTTGGAAATATAAGTAATTATATAAATACTTTTATAGAAAAAATTAAAAATATTGAAAGCATAAATAGTTTACAATTATTAAAAGCAAGCTTGTGGCAAAATATTGGAGTAGCATTACTTATTGGCTTTTTTGGAACAACAGTAATAGGTGTTCCAGTTGTATTTGGTTTAATCATATACAAGGGTTTTTGCTTGGGGTATACAATTTCTAGTTGCATAGCTGTATTAGGAACATCAAAAGGACTAGCATTTTTATTAAGCAATTTACTCTTACAAAATGTAATAATTATACCAACAATAATTGCAATAGCTGTGAGTGGGTTTAAACTTTATAAATCCATACTAAAAGATAAACGAAAAGAAAACATAAAACTGGAAATAATAAGACACATACTATTCTGTGCGATAATGACAATAATGCTTGTTATAGCATCATTAATAGAAGTATTTATATCAAATAATATGTTAAAAATGGTTGTCAAATATTTTTAAAATTTTCATAAAAACTATTTACAAAATAGTAAATGTTTGATATAACTATAATAATAGTTTATGTAAATATAAATAAAATGAATAGGGGTATAGTGATGGAAAAACAATTGAAACTTTATTATGAATTTTTAGAAAACGAAAAAAAATTATCAGATAATACATTACAATCTTATAAAAGAGATTTAAAACAATTTAAAAACTATTTAGATGAAAATGGAAAAAATTATAATAAAATTGAAGAAAAAGAAATAAAAGATTATATAGATTATTTACAAAATGTTGGAAAAAAGCCATCAACAATTTCAAGATGCATTGCGTCTATTAGATCATTCTATCAATATGAATTAAAAAACAAAAAGGTAAAACAAGACCCAACAGATAGAATACAATCTCCAAAAATTGAAAAGAGAACTCCAAGCGTTTTAACATCAAATGAAGTTGCTTTATTACTTGAGCAACCAAGCAATGTTGATTTAAAAGGAATCAGAGATAAAGCAATGCTAGAATTCGCTTATGCTACAGGAATGAGAGTTACAGAAATAATTTCTTTGAACATTGAAGATGTAAACATTGAAGAAGGATTTGTTGTTTGTACAAATGGCAATAAAAAAAGAAATATACCACTAGGATCAATGGCTCTTAAAGCTCTAAAAGAATACATAAAAAATGCTAGAGATATAATAATAAAAAATGAAAAAGAAACAGCTTTATTTGTAAACATAAATGGAAAAAGACTAACAAGACAAGGTTTCTGGAAAATTATTAAGTATTATAAAGAACAAGCACACATAACAAAAGAAATAACACCACACGTTTTAAGACATTCATTTGCAACACATTTATTACAAAATGGTGCAGATTTAAAAGCTATTCAAACAATGCTTGGACATTCAGATATTTCATCAACACAAGTATATATGCAATTCCAAGATGAAAGCTTAAAAAAAGTATATAAAAACGCTCATCCAAGAGCTTAAATAAAAATTCGGCAATAGCCGAATTTTTTGTTTTGTATCTAGACTTTTTTTGTATTTATATGTATAATAAAAATGTCGAAAAAACCAGAAAGGAATATAAATATGGTAAAAAATGAGGAAATAAATAAGTTAAAAAACAGAGTAAATCAAGTATTGAATTCACCACTTTTTGTATTAATAATAGGAGTAATATTGTTTTTTAAAACAATATTTTTCTATAACAACACAATAGCAATAAATGAACCTATTGGATTTGATACTATATTAGGAACAATATCATTTATTGCGGTAATTGTTTCTGTTATTAGTATATTACCCAATAGAGGGAGAATGTGGACGGCAATTATAATTAATTTATTGTTAAGTATATTATTGTTTGCAGATAATATTTACTATTCTTTTTCAAGTAATGTGTTATCTGTTGCACAATTAGATAATCTTCAATATGGTGGAGAAATAATGAAAACATTGCCATCACTATTAGAATGGAAACAATTGATGTATTTTATTGATATCATAATAGTTCTATTACTAATTTGTTTTAAAGAAATAAAAATAGTTAAAACAAATGAAAAAGGAAAGAAATTTGCAATTATAAAATCTGTTTATGCTGTACTTGCAATATTTGTATTTTTATTTGTAAGTATGGATTATGTAAGAGAAGGAGTACAAACATCATATAACAAAGATGTTCAAATAAGAAATGCAACAATATATGGTTACCATATTTCAGATATAGTAAATGAAACAAATGTAGCAAACAGAGCAAAATACAAGAATTATGATGATTTCAAAAAGAATTACGACAAATTTAAACAAAATTCTGAAGAAGATTATGGTACACTACAATATGATTTTGAAGATTTAGCAAAAGGAAAAAATATAATTGTAGTTCAACTTGAATCAGTTCAAGAATTTGTTATAAATAAAACAATAAATGGAAAAGAAATAACACCAAACATAAATAAATTTTTACATGAAAACATAGAGTTTACAAATATGCATATGCAAAGCTATTCAACAACAGCAGATTCAGAACATACAATGATGACATCAACTTTTCCGATGGAAAATGGTATGAGTTTTGCAAAATATTTTACAAACACTTATGATGATATATTTAAAATGTATAATGAAAATGGATATCACACATCATACATGCATGGAAACTTCCCATATTTCTGGAATAGAGGAAATGTATATGGAAGATTAAAAATAGACAAAACAGAATTTAAAGAAGATTTTGAAGACCGCCATGAAGATATAAATGGGGATTTATCAGATGAATTATTTTACGTTCAATCTGTAGATAAGATGAAAGGATATCAACAACCTTTCTTTACAGAAGTTGTTTCTGCATCATCTCATACACCTTTTACATTAGAAGGATTACAAGATAGAAGTAAAGTAACTATTGATGTTGGTAAATATAAAGATACATATTTTGGAAACTATATAGAATCAATGAGTTATGCAGATTACGCTTTTGGAAAATTTATAGATAAATTAAAACAAGAAAATTTATACAATGATTCTGTAATACTTATATATGGAGATCACAATGGTTTAAGTATGTATGATGAAGAAATGATAGATTTCTTAAAACAATTAAATCCAGATTTAAATGATATACAAATAAAACTAAACTATACAAAAGTAGCATGTGGATTAAAATTGCCAGGAGTATCAAAATTAAAAATAAACAAACCAATCAATAAATTAGATATAAAACCTACAATGGCATATTTAAGCGATTTAGAAGATGGAATATCACTTGGAACAAATATGTTTGCTAGTAAAAATTATGTATGTTTAAACAATGAAAGAATAATAACAGATAAATACTATTTTGATGGAAATTGGTATGAAATAGAAACTGGACAAATGCTTGATATGAATAATATTAATTACAACTTAAAACAAGATTTACAAAAATATGAAAAAGAAATGCATGAACAAATAGATTTATCAATTTCATTAAGTATTAATAACTTATTAGCTAAATAGTATTTAATCAACAATTAAGGAGATATAATTAAAATGGATGAAAATAATTTAATGAGTCCAAGCTTAGAAAGCAACCAAGAAGAAAGGCTAGAAAATTCATTAAGACCACAAACTTTAGAAGAATATATTGGGCAAAGTAAAGTAAAAGAAAATATGAAAATTTATATAGAAGCGGCAAAAAAGAGGGAAGAAGCTTTGGACCATGTACTTTTATATGGACCTCCAGGTTTAGGAAAAACAACACTTTCAAATATTATAGCAAACGAAATGGGAGCTAATATAAAAATAACATCAGGTCCAGCAATAGAAAAACCAGGAGATTTAGCTTCAATTCTAACAAATCTTTCAGAATATGATATTTTATTTATAGATGAAATACATAGAATAAATAAGAATGTAGAAGAAATTTTATATCCTGCAATGGAAGATTATACATTAGATATAATGATAGGTAAAGGGCCTGGTGCAAGGTCGATAAGACTTGACTTACCAAAGTTTACATTAATTGGAGCTACAACAAGAGCTGGTTCATTAACAACACCATTAAGAGATAGATTTGGAATTGTACATAGATTGGAACTATATTCAATAGAAGACCTAACAACTATTGTTAAAAGGACAAGCAAAATCCTAGAAGTAGAAATAGAAGAAGAGGCTGCAATAGAAATTGCAAGACGTTCAAGAGGAACACCTAGAATTGCAAATAGATTATTAAAAAGAGTTAGAGATTATGCAATGGTTTTAGGAGATGGAAACATAACTCTAAAACTTGCAAAAATGGCATTAAACAAACTTGAAATAGATGAATTAGGCTTAGACGAAATAGATAGAAAAATACTAGACACAATGATAGTTCAATATGCGGGACGCCCTGTTGGAATAGAAGCATTAGCAGTAACAATAGGAGAAGAAGTTGAAACAATAGAAGATGTATATGAACCATATCTAATCCAATTAGGTTTTATTGCAAGAACAATAAGAGGGAGACAAGTACTTCCGCCAGCATATAAACATTTAGGATATTCATATCAAGATAATTTATAATTATTAGTTAAAATATATTAATTTTTAAACCCTTGGTGTCGCAACTTCCAGTTTTTAAATAACTAGTCTGTAAGTTGCTCCAGTCGCCCTGCGCTTCGCTTCGGTTGGTCGCTTACGCGGGTTTTAAATTAATATATTTTAACTTTTAATAAAAAATGTCTTGAATTTACGAATGTATTGTGATACAATACATTTTGGTTTTAATAATACCAAATTTTTTATAGGCTAAATAGCCAGGAAGGAAGATCAAATATGAAAGATTATTTAGAAATTGATGACGTAAAAGCTTTGGAAATCTTAGATTCTAGAGGAAATCCAACAGTACAAGTAGAGGTACAAGCAGGTGGATTTAGTGGAGTAGCTATGGTACCATCTGGAGCATCTACAGGAAGCTTTGAAGCGGTAGAATTAAGAGATGGAGATAAGTCAAGATACTTAGGTAAAGGTGTATTAAAAGCCGTAAACAATGTAAACACAACAATAAGAGAAAAAATATTAGGAATGAATGTATATGATCAAGTTAAATTAGATAAAACATTAATCGAACTTGATGGAACAGATAATAAAGGGAACCTAGGTGCAAATGCTACATTAGGTGTATCATTAGCAGTTGCAAGAGTTGCTGCAGCATCTTTAGGATTAGAATTATATCAATACTTAGGAGGAACAAATGCAAAAGTATTACCAACTCCTATGATGAACATAATGAATGGTGGTAAACATGCTGATAGTACATTAAGTGTACAAGAATTCATGATTATGCCAGTTGGAGCAAAAACATTCTCAGAATGTATGCAAATGAGTGCTGAAATTTATCACAACTTAAAGAAAGTTTTAAATTCAAAAGGATTAGCAACAGGTGTTGGTGATGAAGGTGGATTTGCACCAAACGTTAAAGACGAAGATGAAGCTTTAGCTTTAATAATGGAAGCTGTAGAAAAAGCTGGATACAAACCAGGTGAAGATATATGCTTAGCATTAGACGTAGCTGCAACAGAAATGTATGATGAAGCTAAAAAAATCGGTAAAGAAGGAATGTATCACTTCTGGAAAATAGGTGTAACAAAAAATACAGAAGAAATGATAGCTTTCTATGAAGATTTAGTAAGCAGATATCCAATAGTTTCAATCGAAGATGGTTTAGCTGAAGAAGATTGGGATGGATGGAAATTATTAACAGAAAGATTAGGAAACAAAATCCAATTAGTTGGTGATGACCTATTTGTAACAAACATTAAGAGATTACAAAAAGGAATCGACTTAGGAGTATCAAACAGCATCCTTATCAAATTAAACCAAATCGGAACATTAACAGAAACATTAGATGCTATAGAATTAGCTAAGAAAAACGGAATGACAGCTGTTGTATCACACAGAAGTGGTGAAACAGAAGACACAACATTAGCAGACGTTGCAGTAGCTACAAATGCAGGACAAATCAAAACTGGTGCACCATGCAGAACAGACAGAGTTGCAAAATATAACAGATTATTAAACATCGAAAGCCAATTAGATGACGTTGCAATTTATGCTGGAAGAAAAGGATTAAATAGATAATAAATACAATAAAAAGTTCTAAGAAAAAATCTTAGAACTTTTTTAAAATTCTATTGAAAACAAATTACTTTTGTTATAAAATTACAATATCTAGTAAAAAATAGATAAATATGGATTACAATTTTTCTTTAATGCAAAAATACACGCAAGCTAGTATTTTTGCGAAAAATTGTATCTATATTTTGTAACTAAATTTTAAATGCTATGCATCTAAAATTCAGACAAAATTATAGAGGAGGAAAAAGAAATGAAAAAAACAGTAAAAGACATTGATTTAAAAGGAAAGAAAGTATTGGTAAGATGTGATTTTAACGTACCAATGGATGAAGACAAAAATATAACAGACACTACAAGAATAATCGCAGCTATACCAACAATAAAATATTTATTAGAAAATGATTGTGCAATAATTCTTTGCTCACATTTAGGAAGACCAAAAGGAGAATTCAAACCAGAATTTTCATTAAAACCAGTAGCAAATGAATTATCTAAAATATTAGGTAAAGAAGTTATTATGGCAGAAGATGTAATAGGTGAAGATGCTAAAACAAAAGCTGCAAATTTAAAATCTGGCGAAATTATGTTATTAGAAAACGTAAGATTCCATAAAGAAGAAACAGATAATGATGAAGGATTTGCAAAAGAATTAGCAAGTTTAGCAGAAGTATATGTAAATGATGCATTTGGTGCAGCACACAGAGCACATGCTTCAACAGCAGGTGTTGCAAAATTTTTACCAGCAGTTTCTGGATTCTTAATTGAAAAAGAATTAGAATGCCTTGGAGATGCTATAAACAATCCAGAAAGACCATTTGTTGCAATATTAGGTGGCGCAAAAGTTTCAGATAAAATAGGTGTTATAGATAGCTTATTAGAAAAAGTAGATACATTACTAATTGGTGGTGGAATGGCTTATACATTCTTCAAAGCTCAAGGATATGAGGTAGGAAACTCAATTTGTGAATTAGACAAGCTTGACCTAGCAAAAGAAGCTATGGCAAAAGCTAAAGCAAAAGGAGTAAACTTAGTATTACCAGTAGATACAAAAGTAGGAAAAGAATTCAAACCAGATACAGAGAGCAAAACAGTTGCATGGACAGAAATACCAGCAGATTGGGAAGGATTTGACATTGGAGAAAAAACAATAGAAATCTTCTCAGAAGAAATTAAAAAAGCTAAAACAGTAATCTGGAACGGTCCAGTTGGATTATTCGAATTCCCACAATTCTCAGTAGGAACAAATGCAATAGCTAGAGTACTAGCAACAATTGATGCTAAAACAATTATAGGTGGTGGAGATTCTGCAGCAGCAGTTAAAAAAGCAGGATTAGAAGATAAAATGACACACATTTCTACTGGTGGTGGAGCTTCATTAGAATTTCTTGAAGGCAAGAAACTTCCTGGAATCGAATGCTTACTAGATAAATAGACTCAATATAGTAAAAAATATTTTATTATAGAAATAATTAATAAGGAGTAAATATCATGAATGAAATTAAATTATTTTCTAGCACAGATGATATACTAATAAGCCAAGTATGTGAGATATTAAAAGAAAACAATATACCATTCATTAAAAAACAGGAAGGATCTGGAGCTTATGTAGGAGTACTCTTTGGAAGCACAATAGGAATAAAAGATATATATGTTAGTGAAGAGGACTACGAAAAAGCAAAAGAGCTAATAAAAGTTTTCGAAAACGATTAAAGGTAATTTTAAGGAAAGTATTTCTTGAAATGCAAAGGAGAGATTAGAATGAGAAAAAAAGTAATTGCAGGAAACTGGAAAATGAACATGCTTCCAAATGAAGCAATAAAATTTATAGATGAAATTACACCATTAGTTAAGGATACAAAGAACGAAGTAATTCTTTGTGTGCCATATACAGACCTATTTTATGCACTTTTAAATGTTCAAGAAACAAATATTAAAATAGGTGCTCAAAATATGCACTTTGCAGAAAGCGGTGCATATACTGGAGAAATTTCAGCTCAAATGTTAAAATCTATAAATGTTGAATATGTAATAATAGGTCACTCTGAAAGAAGACAATATTTCAACGAAACAGATGAAACAGTAAACAAAAAAATAAAAGCAGCATTTGAAAACGGATTAAAACCAATAGTATGTGTTGGAGAAACATTAGAGCAAAGAGAAAATGGCACAACAATAGATGTTATAACTACTCAAACAAAACTTGCATTAGATGGATTAACAGATGAGCAAGTGGCAAATACAATAATTGCATATGAACCAATTTGGGCAATAGGAACAGGAAAAACAGCAACAAGTGAAGATGCTCAAAACTCAATAAAAGCAATTCGTAACAAAATTGAAGAAATCTATGGACAAAATGTAGCTGAAAGAGTTATAATACAATATGGTGGAAGCGTAAAAAGCTCTAATGCCAAAGAACTATTTGAAATGCCAGATATAGATGGTGGATTAGTTGGAGGAGCAAGCTTAAAGCCGGATGAATTTGCTAAAATTGTAAACTATGATTTGTAGTAAATAAATGTTGAAAGAAGGTATAATGATGAAAGACAAACTTACAATGCTAATGATATTAGATGGCTTTGGAGATAATTCAAATACAGAAGGAAATGCAGTAAAACAAGCCAAAACACCTAATATTGATAAACTAATGAAAAAATATGCTAGTACTGATATTTATACAAGTGGTAAATATGTTGGTTTACCAGATGGACAAATGGGAAATTCAGAAGTTGGCCATACAAATATAGGTGCTGGTAGAATAGTATACCAAGAATTAACAAGAATAACAAAATCAATAGAAGATGGAGACTTCTTCTCAAACCAAGAATTAATTGCGGCAATAGATAATTGCAAGAAAAACAATTCTAAACTACATATATTAGGTTTAGTATCTGACGGTGGAGTTCACAGCCACGATAGACATTTATATGGTTTATTAGAATTAGCTAAAAGAAGAGACTTTGAAAATGTATATGTACATTGCTTTTTAGATGGAAGAGATACACCACCTGCATCAGCAGAAAACTATATAGCTAAATTACAAGAAAAAATGAATGAAAAAGGTGTAGGAAAAATTGCTTCAATTAGTGGTAGATTTTATGCAATGGACAGAGATAAAAGATGGCAAAGAGTTCAAAAGGCTTACAATGCAATGGTTAATGGTGAAGGAATAAAAGCTGCAAATGTTATTAAAGCAATAGAAGACTCATACCAAAAAGAAGTATTTGATGAATTTGTTGAACCAACAGTTATTTGCAATAATGGAGAACCAATTGCTACAATAGGTAAAAACGATTCTGTAATATGCTTCAACTTCAGACCAGATAGAGCTAGAGAAATAACTAGAACATTAGTAGATACTGAGTTTAATGAATTTGAAACTAAAAAAGATTTAAACTTGTATTATGTATGTTTTACAAGCTATGATGAAACAATGCCAAATGTTCATATTGCGTTCAAAAAAGAAGCATTAACAAACACATTTGGAGAATATATTTCAAAACAAGGTTTAACACAATTAAGGATTGCAGAAACAGAAAAATATGCACATGTTACATTCTTCTTTAATGGTGGAGAAGAAAAACAATTTGAAGGAGAAGATAGAATATTAATACCATCTCCAAAAGTTGAAACATATGACATGAAACCAGAAATGAGTGCTTATGAAGTAACAGAAAAAGTGCTAGACGAAATTGCAAATGATAGATTTGATAACATAATTTTAAACTTTGCAAATCCAGACATGGTTGGACACACAGGAAGTTTGCCAGCTGCAATTAAAGCAGTAGAAACAGTTGACGAATGTGTAGGAAAAATAGTTGCTTTAATAGAAGAAAAAGAAGCAAATCTAATAATTACAGCAGACCATGGAAACTGTGAGCAAATGATTGATTACAAAACAGGAGAACCACATACAGCACACACAACAAATCCAGTTCCAATTGTGGTAATCAATGGAAAAAATAAAATCAAACTAAGAGAAGGCGGAATATTAGCAGACCTAGCACCAACAATGCTTGACATGATGGGACTAGAAAAACCAGCAGAAATGACTGGAAGTACTTTAATTGTCAAGGAATAAATAGAAAATTAGCGAACAAAATAATAATTTTGTTCGCTATAAATTAAACTGTAGAAAAAAGAGGTAAAAATGTTAAAAACAACTCGAAAAATAAAAGGAATATATGAAGATATCCAAAAAATGTTATTTTACATGATTCCAGAAAAATGGGGAGAACTATACTTATATTCATCAGTATTAGAAAGATTTAATAATGTAGAAACAGGTGAATTATTCTTTTATTACATCCCAAAAGGATTATTAAGAAAAAATCCAGTAAATGTATACGAAATTCCTTCAAAATTCAATCTAGAAGAAGGTGAGTACTTACGTCTTGTTGAGTTATTATACGATAAAATAAAAGAGTTGAGAAATGAACATAAAAAACAAGAACGAAAAACATGGAGTAACCTTACAATTATAATAAAAGATACTAAATTTAGGGTAGAATATGATTATGAAGATATACAAAATAGTGAATTTGATAGTTTTCAAAGACATATAATTTGGAGAAGCAAATACCTAAATGTTGGAGTGGAAAAAGTTAATAAATCTGAAAGAGCAATTTTGGAAAGATATTATAATATGGAAAAGACATTAACAAAAACAGATGAATATGAAGAGGATATTTATATTAGGGATGTTAAAAATATGGTTGATTACCAAACAGAAAATTATGAAACAACACAAAATGTAGAATATATGGCTAGTAAAAATGATAAGAAAAGGAAGAATCAGATTTTAATGATGGATGAAGATCAATAATTTTAAATTGTTGGTCTTTTTTATTTGTAGTAAGGTTTCTTAAAGTTTAAATATATTATTTTTCAAACCCTTGGTGTCGCAACTTCCAGATTTTAAAATACTGGTCTGTAAGTTGCTCCAGTCGCCCTGCGCTACGCTACGGTTGGTCGCTTACGCGGGTGTTAAAAAATAATATATTTAAACTTTATAATTTATTACAAAAACGAACAAAAATTTCAAAAAACTATTGACAAATTTAAAATCATGATATAAAATAACATCAAGAAGAGCGAACAAGACTTCGCAAAACAAATAATCGAACAATGGAGGGTAATATTATGAATTTAGTTAGAGTTAAAAATGTTGTAAAAACAATAGAAAGACATCCGGTAGAGATTCTTGGAAATGATTATAGGGTTAGAATAGAATATAAAAATGTTAAAGTTATGGAATTAAATGTTTATGAAGATACAATAAAAATTACTCTTCAAAATAAATTTAAAAGAGTTAACAACGAAAAGATGTTAGACTTTGCAATAAATAAAATGTATAATGCAATAGCTAAAGTAGAAGTGGAAAGAGCTATGGAAAAAACAAGATTAATGCTTGGATTTGCTCCAGAAGATTATAAAATAGAAACTATAAAAGGATTTGCAAAATGTGAAGATGGAGTAATAACAATAAATCCTGAAATAGTAATGTATAATAGAAACGTAATAGATTACATAGTTTTAAAACAATACTTACATTTAAAATACAAAACAGAATGCAAAGGGTATATGAAACTTTTAAAACAACATTGCAAAAATTACGAAAATTATGAAAAAGTCTTGAATTTTTAATAAGAAATTTGCTATAATATCAATAGCAAATTTTTTGTTTTGGGTAAATAAAGCTATTTGCGACTATAAACTAAATATATTGGGGTATCGCCAAGCGGTAAGGCATCGGACTCTGACTCCGACATTCCTGTGTTCGAATCACAGTACCCCAGCCAAATTTCAAGCTTCTGCAAGTGTTAATGTATTTGAAAGAATTGCTTCTGATAGAAAATGATATTGGAAAATAATAAAAAAATAGTCAGATTTTAAAGGCAGTTAATAACTGTCTTTTTCTTATTTTAAAAAAATAGACTAAAAGTCGATTTTATATTGACATTTTAAAAATACCATGTTATAATGAAATTCGACCATGAGTCGAGAAAGGAGGCATAAATGTGAAAAATAATGATAGGAAAGAAAGTTTAGTGAAAATTGCTTTTAAAATGTTTTTAAGTAACGGCTATGAAAATACAAGCGTGGACAAAATAATTGAAGAAGCAAAAATTGCGAAAGGCACATTTTATTATTATTTTGAAAGCAAAGAACAATTACTAGAAGAGGTAGTTGGGTTAATGCTAGATAATCAATCTAAACATGCAGAAGAAATATTAAATTCTAATATTTCAATACCTGAAAAGATAGTAGGAATTATATTATCGTATACTCCAAATGAAATCGAAAATACAATTAAAAATACTATTCATAATAATGAGAACATTGTTTTACATCAAAAGTTAAATAAAGAATTAATAGAAAGAATGATCCCTATATTAACAGAGGTTGTAAAAGATGGAAATAAAGTTGGTATATTTAATTGTGATAATATTCCAGAAAGAATAAAATCTATTTTGATATTAAGTGGTAGTTTATTTGATGACAATAAAAAAATTACTAAAAATGATATAGATGTATTCATTGATATTATAGAAAAAACTCTTGGTGCAAAATCAGGAACAATGAATTTTATAAATAAAATAATAGAAAGATAAGGTGATAAAAATGAAAAAATATAAATATAAACCAATAAAATTTTATCTAATAGCTTTTTCTTTAACTTGGCTATTTTGGATTCTTGCAATTATTTTCAAAGATTCTACATTTGCATTTCTTTTAATGTTTCTAGGATTAATTATGCCTCCAATAGTTGCATTAGCATTTGTATTTTTATCTAAAAATGAAATGTTAAAAAAAGATTTTAAAAGAAAGATTGTCGGATTTTATAGACTTAAACCTAAATATATATTATTAGCAATTCTATCATTTGCAATAGTTGTTTTATTATCAATAGGTACTTCAATTTTATTTGGGGGATCAACTAGTCAATTTGCTTTTACTGATTTTTCGTTTTCTATTGCAGGTACTTCAGCTCTATTAACTATATTACTTGCTTCGATAATTGAAGAATTAGGCTGGCGTGGTTATGGAGAAGATGCTATTGGCTCAAAGTTTAGCTGGTTTAAAGAAACCCTAATCTTTGGTATTATTTGGGGATTATGGCATATACCTTTATTCTTTATGCCAGGAACATATCATTTTGCTTTGAGTGAACTTGGAACAATGTATGTTATTAATTTCTTTATAAGTGCTATTCCGGCTAACTTTTTACAAACTTGGGTTTATGTTAAGAATAATAGAAGTATCTTTGCAACAATGCTTTTACATCTTTTCCTAAATCTAGGACAAGAAAAAATAGCAATGACTCCTGAAACCAAATGTATTGAAACAATCTTTTTAATGTTACTTTCTATTATAATTGTTTTGACAAATAAAGAATTGTTCTTTGAAACAAAACATGTTGGTAAACTATTAGAAACACAATTAGAACAGGAGAAAATAAATGAAAAGTAATAATTTTAAAAAATTCTTATTAATATGGCTGGGTGAATTAATTTCATCTATAGGTGGTGGATTAACAACATTCGGACTTGGTGTATATGTTTTTTCACAAACTGGAAATGCCACATCTATGGTACTTGTTACACTTTTAGGTTTTCTTCCATCACTTATTTTAAGTGTTCCAGCTGGAGTTCTTGCAGATAAGTATGATAGAAGACTTTTAATGATAATTGGAGATGGATGCTCAGGGTTGGGTATTGTTTATATATTGATTTGTATGTTAAATGGCGGGGCAACTCTATTACAAATATGTATAGGCGTATTTATTAGTTCTGTTTTTTCTTCATTGCTTGAACCATCATTTAAAGCAACTATTACAGATTTGCTTACTAAAGAGGAATTTTCAAAAGCAAGTGGTTTAGTATCTTTAGCGGGTAGCTCTAAATATTTATTTTCTCCGATTATTGCGGGCTTTTTGTTGAGTATAAGTAGTATTAATTTACTTTTAATAATAGATATATGTACTTTTATATTTACTATAATAGTAACTGCCATGGTAAGAAAAAATATTAAAACAAAACAAGTCAAGTCTATGGATTCACTTTTTAAAGGGTTCAAAGAAGGATGGAACGCTATATATAGTAATAAAGGGATTTTTATGCTTATTTTAGTATCAGCATTGATTACAATGTTTATGGGAATATTACAAGTTCTTATAGAACCAATGGTATTGTCATTTACAGATTCAAAAACATTAGGAATAGCAGAAACAGTATGCGCCTCTGGAATGTTAGTGTCTAGTATATTTTTAGGAATATATGGAATAAAGAAAAAATATGTGAAAATATTAAGTATTGCTCTTGCACTTTCTGGTATATCAATGATTGGTATGGGGATATTGGAAAATATCGTGATGATTTGCTTTTTTGGAATGTTTTTCTTTTTTACACTTCCTTTTGCCAACAATTGTTTAGATTATCTTGTAAGAACTAATATTCCTGATGAACTTCAAGGAAGGTCTTGGGGACTGATAGGATTTATTTCACAACTAGGTTATGTTTTTTCATATTCTATATCTGGAATTATGGCAGACTCACTGGGAACATTAACTAATCAAGGTGTAGGCAGAGGTTCAGCATATATAATACAAATTGCAGGAATATGTCTTATTATAACGGCATTAAGTATTCCTACCATAAAAAAAATTAAGAAACTAGAATTATAAGAGAATAAATTTTTCTTCTCTTTATTGACATTCTACCCTAAGAATGATATAAAGATATTATAAAAAATGAAAAGAGGTAATGAAAAATGGAAAATGTAGATATTAATGGATTTAACACTTTAGATGGAGCAAAGGCTCTATTTCAACAATTAAATTGTATAGGACAAGAGAACTGCTTTGTTGTAGCTTATAATAGAGATTATCTTCCTAGTGGTACACCAAATACTTTAAATTCTTCTGCTACAATAGTTGGAATGAAAAATGGGGGAATTGTAGGCGGAATAGCTGGCGGAATGGTTGCAAATGCTATAACTAATGCTGCAAATCAAGCAGAAGAAGAATTTCAAAATACTTTAGATAATGATTTAAAAGTAATCTTTAATAGAGGAAAATATTGCGGATTTTTAATTAACAAAACTGAAAGCGGAATCGGATTTATTCCTTTAATGAACGATTACAAATTGCTTGTAAAAGTTGAAGATTTCAAAACTGACTTAGAAAACTTTGTATTTATAAGCAATGAAAAAATAAAGTCAATTGAAGTTAACAAACTTGCATTAAATTTCGGAAAGAGAATATTAAAAATAAAATTTAATAATGAAAATAATGCTGCTACAGCATGGACATTACCAATGAAACACAAATTAATTCAATATCAAGAAGAAAACTTTAATAAATTTATTACTCTAATATAATTTGCTTTAGCAAATTGTCTAAAAACTTGAAAATATGCTAAAATAAGGCATATATTTAATAAATTTATGGCGCCAAGAATTGAAATAATTAATGGCGCTTTTTCTGATGAATGTTTTAAAGAATTCATTGATGAATTATGGAAAAACAGAAATGAAGTATATGATAATTTTAAAATGCACTTGTATTTTTTTAAAACTTTCTATATAATGGCTATGAAGAAATTGGAGGTGTACAAATGAACTTTATTGAAAGCGTAAAACAAAGGACCAAAAAGAATATTAAGACAATAGTTCTTCCTGAAGCCGAAGATATCAGAGTTTTAGAGGCAACTGCTACAATATTAAAAGAAAAATTTGCAAATGTTGTATTAGTTGGAGATGAAGAACTAATCACTACAAAAGCAAAAGAAAAGAATTTAGAAATTGAAGGTGTGAAAATAGTAAATCCTTCAAAATCTGAAAATTATGATAAATACGTAAATCTATTAGTAGATCTTAGAAAAAATAAAGGAATGACCGAGGAAGAAGCAAAAAAACTTGTATTAGATCCAGTTTATTATGGAATGTTAATGGTAAAAGCTGGCGAAGCCGATGGGTTAGTATCAGGTGCTGCACATTCAACAGCAGATACGTTAAGACCAGCGCTTCAAATATTAAAAACAGCAGAAGGAACAAAATTAGTGTCAGCGTTTTTTGTTATGGTTGTACCTAATTGCGAATATGGAGAAAACGGAACGTTCATATTTGCTGATAGTGGTTTGAACCCTAATCCAGGGGTTGATGATTTAGAAGCAATAGCGGTATCATCAGCAAAAAGTTTTGAATCATTAGTACAAAAAGAAGCAAAAATAGCAATGCTATCATATTCTACATATGGAAGTGCTAAATCTGAATTAACAGAAAAGATGGTAAATGCAACCAATCAGATTAAAGCTAATTATCCAAATTTAGCAATTGATGGAGAATTACAATTAGATGCGGCAATTGTTCCAGAAATTGCAAAATCTAAAGCACCAGGAAGTAAAGTAGCAGGACAAGCTAATGTATTAATATTCCCAGATTTAAATGCTGGTAATATTGGCTATAAATTAGTTCAAAGATTAGCAAAAGCGGAAGCATATGGCCCACTTTGCCAAGGAATTGCAAAACCAGTAAATGATTTATCTCGTGGGTGTAGTGCACAGGATATTGTTGGAGTTGTTGCAATTACTGCTCTTCAAGCTCAGAACTTATAAAATATAATTATAATGCAGAATAAATTTTAATTTAAAGGAGGCATTTTATGAAAATTTTAGTTCTAAATTCTGGTAGTTCTTCACTAAAATACCAGGTAATTGACATGGAAAATGAGAAAACAATTGCTAAAGGTTATTTTGAAAGAATTGGGCAACCAAATTCATTTTTATCACACAAAGTAAATGGAATGAAGCATAAATTTGAAAGGGAAGCAAAAGACCATGAAGAAGCAATAGCATTTGTATTAGACAGATTAACAAATGACCACTATGGTGTAATTAAAGATTTAAGTGAACTAAATGGAATTGGACACAGAATAGTTCATGGTGGAGAAAAGTTTGCAGATAGTGTTTTAATAACAGATGAAGTAATTGAAGAAATTAAAAAATGTAGTGATTTAGCACCACTACATAATCCGGCAGCAATACTTGGAATTGAAGCTTGCAGAAAAGTTGTACCAAACATGAAAATGGTGGCAGTATTTGATACAGCATTCCATCAAACTATTCCAAAATCAAGATATATATACCCAATACCATATAAATACTATGAAAACTATGCTGTAAGAAAATATGGATTCCATGGTACTTCACATCAATATGTAGCATACAGAGTAGCTGAAATGCTAAATAAAGACGTGAAAGATTTAAAAGTTGTTAGTTGCCATTTAGGACAAGGTGCAAGTATTTGTGCTGTTCAAAGTGGAAAATCTGTTGAAACAAGTATGGGATTAACTCCACTTGGCGGAATACCAATGGGAACAAGAAGCGGAGATTTGGATCCATCAGTTTTAACATATTTAATGAAAAAAGAAGGTTTAACAGCAGATGAAATTGAAACAATATTAAATAAAAAATCTGGGGTATATGGTGTTTCACGAGTTTCTATGGATTTTAGAGATATTGAATTTGAAGCACTAGTTGGCGGAACACATGCAAAACTTTCATTAGATATATTCTGTTATTTAATAGCAGGTTATATAATGAAATGTGCAGTAGCAATGGGAGGAATAGATGTACTTACATTTACAGCAGGTGTAGGCGAAAAAAGCCCATATTGCAGAGAAAATATTTGCAAGAACTTAGAATTTATGGGAGCAAAACTTGACTTAACCAAAAATGAAGTTAAAGGTGAAGAAGCAATTATTTCAAAAGATGATTCTTCAATCAAGATTTGTGTAGTTCCTACAAATGAAGAACTAATGATTGCAAGAGAAACATTAAAGCTTATTTAAGTTAATCTTATAAAGTAATTATATTATTTTTGAAATATAATTACTTCAAATATAAACAAAAAAGAAAGGATTTTAAAATTATGAAGATTTTAGTACTAAACTGTGGTAGTTCATCACTTAAATACCAATTAATTAACATGGAAACAGAAGAAGTTATGGCTTCTGGAAAATATGAAAGAATAGGAGAAGAAGAAGCATATATTACACACAAAGTAAATGGTCAAAAAATAGAAATAAAACACACAGCTTATGACCATGAAGAAGCAATAGACTTTACTTTAAAACAACTAGTAAATCCAGCATATAAAGTTGTAGATTCACTAGATGAAGTAAATGCAATTGGACACAGAGTTGTTCATGGTGGAGAATATTTCTCAACACCAGTACTTATTACAGAAGAAGTAATAAACAAAGTTGAATTAGCAGCAGAGCTTGCGCCATTACACAATAAAGCAGCTGCACAAGGAATGAGAGCATGTCAAGCTGTTATGCCTGGTAAACCAATGGTTGTTGTATTTGATACAGCTTTCCATCAATCAATTCCAAAAGAAAGATATATTTATCCAATTCCTTATGAATATTACAAAAAATATGGAATTAGAAAATATGGATTCCATGGAACATCACATCAATATGTTGCTAATAGATTAGCAGAAATAGAAAATAAATCAATAGAAGATTTAAAAATAGTAACATGTCATTTAGGACAAGGGTCAAGTATATGTGCTGTTAAAGGTGGAAAATCAGTTGACACAAGCATGGGATTAACACCACTTGCAGGAATCCCAATGGTTACAAGAAGCGGAGATTTAGATCCATCTGTTGTAACTTATATTATGAAAAAAGAAAATATGACAGCTGACCAAGTTGAAGATATGTTAAACAAAGAATCTGGAGTAATGGGAATTTCAGGATTAGCACCAGATTTCAGAGTTATAGAATCAGCTTCTTATGAAGACAATGAAAGAGCATCATTAGCTATGGAAGCATTTAAATATGCAATAGCTGGATTTATAGCTAAATATGCAGTTGCAATGAATGGAATTGATGCAGTAGTATTCACTGGTGGAGTTGGAGAAAACCAAATAAACATCAGAAAAGGAATATGTAAACAACTTGAGTTTATGGGATTAATAGTTGATGAAGAGGCTAACAACGTAAGAAGTGAAGAAAGATTAATAACAAAACCAGAATCTAAAATAAGAGCATATATAATTCCAACAAATGAAGAACTTATGATAGCTAAAGAAACAGAAAAATTAGTAAAATATATCAAATAATAAAGCAAAATGATGGCAAAAGCCATCATTTTTATTGACAAATTTATGTCAAAAATATATAATACAGGAAATTGTCTTTAAAGAGGAGGGATAATATGAAAAAACAAATACTAAGTGGAATTCAACCATCTGGAATTTTAACATTGGGAAATTATCTGGGGGCGTTAAGAAATTGGGTGAAGATTCAAGATGATGAGGAATATGACTGCAAATTCTTTGTTGCAGATTTACACGCAATCACAGTTAGCCAAGAGCCAGAAACATTAAGAAATAACATTAAAAGCATAATCATGCAATATTTAGCATGTGGGTTAGACCCAGAAAAAAATACAATATTCATTCAATCACATGTGCATGAACATTCTGAACTAGGCTGGTTATTAAACAATTATACATATATGGGCGAACTTAGCCGTATGACACAATTTAAAGATAAATCTAAAAAACAAGATAATGTAAAAGTTGGTTTATTCGATTATCCAGTACTTATGGCAGCAGATATTTTATTATATGATGCAGACCTTGTACCAGTTGGGCAAGACCAAAAACAACATATAGAAATAACAAGAGATATAGCTCAAAGATTTAACTCATTATACAAAAAGGAAATATTTAAAATACCAAGTCCTTTAATTACACAAAATACTGCTAAGATAATGAGTTTACAAGAACCAACAAAGAAAATGTCTAAATCAGATGAAAATAAAGAAGCAACAATATTCTTACTAGATTCAAGAGAAGTAATAACAAAGAAAATTAAAAAAGCTGTTACAGATTCTGAAAATGTTGTAAGATATTCAGATGAAAAGCCAGGAATTAAAAACTTAATAAATATCTATTCAGCAGTAACAGATAAAACAATTCCAGAAATTGAAGAAGAATTTAAAGATTCTGGCTATGGAAAATTCAAACAAGCGGTCGCAGATGCAGTTGCAGACTTATTAGAACCGATTCAAGCAAAATATGCTGAATTAGCTTTGCCAGAAAATGATGAATACATAAAAGGCATTTGCAAAAGAGGTGCAGAAGTAGCACATGAAATTGCAAGCAAAAAACTAAAAGAAGTACAAGAAGCTATAGGATATAGAACTATATAAGTTTTATGCAAATTAGGACACTTTAGAGATGCAGGAATTTATGCATTTCTAAGGTGTTTTAAATTTCAGCTAAAAATAATATAATTTATGTTGACTGAATGAGGGATTGATGTTATAATGCACCTGTAAGTTATTTGTAACACAACTTAGTTTAAGGAGGTTAAAACTATGGCTGTAAAAGTTATTATTGGAGCCTTTTGGGGCGACGAAGGCAAAGGCAAATGTGCCCATTACGAGGCGGCAGATGCCAAAGTGTCAATCCGGTCAACCGGAGGGGCTAATGCAGGGCACACAATCGTTGTAAACGGCGAGAAGTATGCAATGCATTTACTTCCCTCCTCAATACTGAGGGAGGATGTAAAATCTGTAATTGGTCCTGGCGTTGTTGTCGACCTGGAAGTTATTTCAAATGAAATCAAAACAATTAAGGCTGCTGGCATCAAGCCAAACCTTTATATCAGTGACAGAGCTTGCATTGTTCTGCCAACTGATAAGAAAATGGATGGTTTCGTTGAGAATATTAGAAAAACCAAGGTAGGGACGACAAATAGAGGCATAGGTCCTGCTTATGCAGCAAAGGACCATAGAATTGCTATTCGAATGGGAGATTTTAAAAGTGTTTACTGCGGAGACATTGTGGATAAGTTACAGTGTAATGTTGAGTTCGCAATGCTTTTCGATTTCGATCCATATAGGAAACATCAATATTTTGAAAAGCTTTATAACTATTTATACGAATATATTGATGAAATAATTCCTTATATTTGCGACACGCAGAAAATCATAAACAGAGCTCTTTCAAAAAAAGAAACAATTATTATTGAAGGTGCGCAGGCCATGTATCTTGACAAAGACCACGGCGATTACCCTTATGTTACGAGTAGTAATCCTACTGCTGCGGGAGCATGCTGTGGTGCAGGAATTGGCCCTATGTACGTCACTGATGTAATAGGCGTAATGAAGGCTTATTGTTCCAGAGTGGGCGAAGGACCTTTCCAAACTGAGTTATTTGACGAAGTTGGGGAAAAAATTCGTGAACTCGGACACGAGTATGGAACAACAACAGGCAGACCCAGGAGGTGTGGCTGGCTTGACCTAGTCAGAGCCCAAAATGCTGTTATGGTCAACAGCATAAGCTGCTGGTGTGTGAATCACATTGACACAATCGGAAAAATAGGTAATCAATTTGGCTCGATAAAAGTATGCACTTCATACAAATACAGAGGCAAAGAAATCGACTATGTTCCTATAGATTCACAGAACGCTAAACCAGTCTACAAGGAATTTACAGGTGGCTGGGATACAACAGGGTGCAAAACCTATAATGATCTTCCTGTAAATGCAAGAAACTATATTGCGTTTATTGAAGAGTATACTGGAGTACCGGTAAAATACATTGGCATTGGCCCTGCTGATACTGATGTAATAATAAAAAAATAACAACATAGTTACAAACCAAACTTACAAGGAGCTCATAATTTGGGCTCCTTTTTTATTTCCTTTTTGAACTTTATTTACATAATTACATATTATATATTATGAAATTATAAATGAAGGGAGGGGGAGTGCTTGGAAATAAAAGGTAAGAAAATAGGCTTTGTACTTACAGGCTCATTTTGTACATTCAGTAAAACTATTCCTAAAATGAAAGAACTTGTTGAAAAGGGGGCAGAAGTTATTCCGATAATGTCTTACAATGCATATAATTTAGATACTAAATTTGGTAAATCTGAAGATTTTATAAAAGAAATAGAAGAAATAACAGGAAAAGAAATAATCCATACAATTCAAGGAGCTGAGCCGATAGGACCTAAAAAACTAACAGACATTATGGTTGTTGCTCCAGCATCGCGGAAATACAATGGCAAAATTAGCAAATGATATAATAGATACACCTCGGTTTGATGGCCATAAAATCACATCTTCGCAATAATCTGCCAGTTGTAATAGCTCCATCAACCAATAATGCTTTAAGCGGAAATGCTGAAAATATTGGTAAATTATTAAATAGAAAGAATTATTATTTTGTTCCATTTAAACAGGATAATCCAATAACAAAGCCAAGGTCTGTTGTATTTGATTTTGAATATCTAATAAAAACAATAGAATTTGCTTTAGATAATGAGCAAATTCAGCCTATATTGTTGTGAATATATAGCTAAAACTAAAAAAGAGCATAGCTCTTTTTTAGTTTTTAATATCTGCTAAAGGGTTATTTTCTACCGCGTTTCTAACTTGTTCATTTTCGACATGAGTATAAATCTCTGTTGTAGAAATACTTTCGTGGCCAAGCAAAACTTGCAACGCTCTTATATCAACTTGTCCATATTGATACATTAATGTTGCAGCAGTGTGGCGAAGTTTATGTACAGAGCATTGTTTAGAATCTAAGCCTGCATTATGAAGTTCTTTTTCTACAATATGTTGAACAGTTCTTCTACCAATACGAGTTTGTCTTTCACTTAAAAATAAAGCTTTGTCAGAATTTTTGGCATCTTTTTTTCCTTGTGGGCGACTTTCTCTATAATCTTGAATTGCTTTCATACAAGCTTTATTTAGATAGATAGTTCTTTCCTTGTTACCTTTTCCAATTACAGTTAATTTACACTCAGAAAAATCAATATCTGTTGTATTTATTCCAACTAATTCGGATAGACGCATACCACAATTTAAAAATAAAGTTATAATCGCATAATCTCTGATTGCATTTCTGTTTTCATCTTCATTTGCAGTTATTTCTAGTAGTTTTTGACTATCTTCTAATGACAAATATTTAGGAAGTCTTCTATCAAGCTTAGGACTTTCCAAATTTTGAGCAGGATTAACTTCTAGAATTTTTTCTTTTTGAGTTAAGTATTTAAAAAATATTCTAATAGTAGATGCTTTTCTAGCTCTAGTTGCAGCTTTACTATGGAATGTGGCTGTCATATAAGCTAAATAAGCATGAATATCATTTAAGGTTATTTTTCTTAGTGTATCATAAGAGATGTCGTTTATTGTGATATTATCAAGCTCAGTTTCTTTGGTTAAATTAAAATGTCTTTTAATAAACTTTAGGAAATTTGATATATCATAATTATATTCTTTAATTGAATTAGATGATTTATTTAAAATAGTTGCAGAATAATCTAAAAATGAATTTAGATATTCTGGGTTTTCATTTCTATCTGACATTTAAATTATCTCCTTTCATGTTTTGGTATTTTGCCAGTATTAGATATATTTAGTCTGCAAACATAATTTAATGTGTAACTATAAATGTTACAATAGAGTTTGCATCTAAATTATCATGAAAATATTGATTTTCAATGCAAAGATTATATTCAATATTAAAAGCATTTTTATTTAAAAGCACAACAACAATAGAATTGCCAGTGTTTCTAAATGCTGTTACATTGATGCTTTCAGTAAACCTACTAAAACCAATTCTATGAGCACCTGGTTTTATAAATTTACTGAATTGTGCTATATAATAAAATGCAGGAGTTTTAATACAATCTGAATTATCGTTATTTAGCATAATAGGACTATTACAATTATTATTTTTATGGTTTGGACCACCTTTGTAATCTAATACCATATTCCAATCTATAAAAGCATTTACACCGCTATTCAAGTCGCCAATAATCTCACTGGCATACATTTGGGCGTTAAACAATTCGTCTTCTGGTTTGAAATGAGAATAACCAGTACAGCCTTCTGTATGAATTAAAAGCTTATTAGGGAATAGGTCATGTAGAATTTCAAGGTTTTCAAAGTGAGTTCCTGTATACCAATGGAAGGCAATTCCTGAAACATGTTCTAGTGCACCATATTTTATTAAAGTTTCTGTTGTTCTATTTACAATATTGTCTTTATTATGGTCCCAAATTAAAAAGTTTACAAATAAATTATTATCCATAAAAGTAGGGAATAGGTAATTCTTTAAAAAATCCGCTTCTTCTTCAGTTGTAAACTTACAAGACTCCCATGATTGCGATGCGTTTGGCTCATTTTGAATAGTCATATAATCAATATTTATACCATGTTTTTGATATTCAAGAACATATTTTGCTAAATAATTTGCCCATGTTTGTTTAAATTCATTTTTAAGCTTTCCGCCATGATACAAACTCTTGTTATCCTTCATAAAAGCAGGAGGAGACCATGGTGTAGCCAAGAATTTAAGACTTTTATTTCTGTTTTGAGCCTGTTTTATTGTTGGAATAATAAATGTAGCATCTTCTGAAATATTAAAGTCTGACAAGTCTTTTTTAGAAGAATATGAATAGCTTTTAGGAGAAAAGTCTGAACTTGCAATAGTTAATCTGCAAAGCGAATAGTTTAAACCATCTTCATTAAAATATTCATCTAAAATAGCATTGCTTACCGCTTCTGGTGCATTTGCCAAACAATAACAAGTTGAACCAGTAAAAGCACCGCCAAATCCAATAATATCTTGGTATTTAATATCTTTATAAATGTTTAAAACATTATTTTCAATTTTATCAGTGTAAGGTTTTATATTTTTAACTTCTGTTTGATGTAAATACAAACCTCTTTTTATATTTGTTTCAAATTTGGTTATTTTCATATAATTAAATCCTTTAAAGTTAGTATAATATATACTTAATACAAACAAATTATATACTAATAAAACAAAAAAAGAAATACATTTCAAAAAAATTTTGTGCAAAGTTTGATTAAAATAAAAATAAATGAAAATAATCTATGTGGGGAAAGATTAGGATTTGTGTTGTATTGGAACTTTTTATAAAATAAAATGAAAAAAATAGAAAAATTTTCAAAAATGGGTTGACAAATGGGGTAGAAGTAATGTAAAATTATATATGTGCTTGAGCTGATTACATGGTGGATGTAGCGTAGTTGGTTAACGCGCCAGTTTGTGGCACTGGAGACCGTGGGTTCGAGTCCCATCTTCCACCCCATTTAAATTACTTTTTAAAGTACAAATTAAATATACATTGGACTGTAGCCAAGCGGTAAGGCACCAGACTTTGACTCTGGCATGCGCTAGTTCGAATCTAGCCAGTCCAGCCAATAAAACTGTCGAATTAATCGACAGTTTTTATTTTTTATATGGTTCATGTCAACTTTACATTTATGTTAATATATGATATACTCTTTTTAATATTTTATAATCAGGTCATGCACCTGTTTTCATATAAAGCAAACCGATCAAATAGTAAAGTCAGGCTGTTTGAGTTTCTTAATAATTTAAGGAGGTTAGTAAATGAAAATAACTGTAGATCTTTTGACTCTTACGGATCAAACCCGGAATATGCTTTTGAAAGAAATAGCTGACAGGGAAACTCTTTCAATGCTTTCAAAAGACAGCGATAGGGAAATAAGAATTAGTATTGCACAAAATAAACGCGCTCCAAAGGAAGTTTTATCTAATCTAGCAAAAGATAAAGAATGTAAGGTTAGGTGCGAGGTAGCCAAAAATAATCGCACACTTCCAAAGGATTTACTTAAACTGGCTAAGGATATAGAAGTTGAAGTCAGGACGAATGTTGCAGGAAATACTAATTCTCCAGCAGAGGCTTTAGAAAAGCTTGCACACGATTCGTGTGACCAAGTTCGGCAAGCTGTAGCTGGAAATATCAGGGCGACCAAGGAAATATTATCTATTCTTGCTAGAGACAAAAATAGGTATATTAGAAACGCTGTTGCATATAATGACAGTGTTTATTTGGAAAACCTGGAAATACTTTATAAAGACATCAGCGAATTTGTTAGATTTAAAGTTGCATCTAATAAAAGGTCAACTACTAAAATCTTATTAAAACTTGCTGAAGACATTGATGACAACGTGAGACTTGCGGTTGCAGAAAACCCAAACACATCTCCAGCAATATTAGCTAAGCTGGCTGAGGATAAAGTACCCTTTGTAAGGGTAGCCGTTGCAGTAAACCCCAATACATCATCAGAAATTGTTTCGATACTTCGTAGAGACAAAGATAAAGAAGTTCGGAATGCTACTAAACTGAGAATTTAAACTGACTAATAGAAGAGTTTTTGCTTTTGCAGAAGCTCTTTTATTTTTTTAAAAAATAATCAAAAAAACTTGTCAATTTTTAGAGGAAATGATATATTGAAATTGGCCGAAATGTTAGTTACATATCTTGACTTTTTTATAAAAATCAGGATGAACGACAAAAGGAGGTAAGAGATGGAATATTCTAAATTCAACGAAATACGAGTTTCGACACGGGCAAAAAATTATTTAATTTATTGGCGGTATGAAAAGGGAAAAGGCGGACTATACAATAGAAAATGTCAAGTTGTGGAATATTCCACAGGTCTACTTGCCATGCCAATTATGCACGAAATAATAAGGAAAATAGTAAAACTTGAGCTTAATAGTAAACTAGAGCTTATTACTGAAACCCAAATGCCACTCGGCGGAATTCGTGAAGAACTTTTTACCAGCAGTGATATAATTACTGGTATAGAGTTTGGAGAAAAAATAGAGTAGAGCCATTATAAAGCACCAAGCATAATTGCATTGGTGCTGTTTTTAATTTAAATAATATTCGAAATTGTATTTTAATTAATTGCACTTTTGAAAGTTGTTTTTTTAATTAAGTTGTGCTAACATATACAAAAGAGAGGAGTTTAAAATGAAAGCAGTAATTCAAAGAGTAACACAAGCAAGTGTTACAGTAGAAGGAAAAGAAATAAGCAAAATAGAGAAAGGATTTTTAGTATTAGTTGGGATAACACATACAGATACTGAAAAAGAAGCGGACTTTATTGCTAAAAAGGTGACAAATTTAAGAGTATTTGAAGATGAAAATGGCAAGATGAATTTAAGCATAAAAGATGTAGGAGGAGAACTTTTGATTGTTTCTCAATTTACATTATATGGGGAGTGTGAAAAAGGAAATAGACCATCTTTTACAGAAGCGGCAAAACCAGAGATAGCAAATCCATTATATGAATACTTCTGTAAAAAATGTGAGGAGACAGGAATCAAAGTAAAAAAGGGAATTTTCGGTGCTGACATGAAGGTTAATTTACTAAATGATGGACCTGTAACACTAATAATTGAAAAATAATTATAATACACTTGCAATTTAAAAATATATGTGTTAAAGTATATATTGTTAAAAAAATAAGGGAGGAAAAAATATGAAAAAAAGTATTATTATTTCAGTAGTATTACTACTAATCTTAAGTATTGCAACAACAGTAAACGCATACTCAACAAGTGAGTTCGAGATAGATATCCCGGCTTCATTTAAAAAGGCAGGTACAAATGTATATGTTGATGGAGAAGGAAGAAGCTTTAATATAACAACTGTTCCATATAATGAAAAAGATGGAGATCCATATAATCAAAGAAGTATTGATAAAATGGTAAATGAACTTAAAGAAGAGATGAATTTACAAGATGTTTTCATTAAAGAAATTACAAGATGTACAAAAAACAACCACAAGTGTGCACACATACAATCAAGTTATCCTATATCAAATATGGTTTATTATATTGATCAATATGCAATAGTATCTGGAAATAAAATTTACACTTTAACATTAAGTGCACTTAATAAAGAGGATTTAAACTCTGGTGATTTAAAAAACGTTTTAGATTCTTTTACAATTAAAAATTACAAAGAACCAAAAAGCACAATGAGCCCAACACTAATTGGTGCAATAATAGGTGCAGGTGTTGGTGTTGTATTAGCAATAGTATCTGTAATAAAGAAGAAAAAAGAAAATCAAGCTCAATAGTTAAGTAAATATGCCATCTTATTAAATTTTTTCAAAACAATCTTGCAGAAAACTTGACAAATTTTAAAAATGCTTGTATAATCTATTAGTGATTAAAATGTAAAAAAGAAAAGATATATAATATATCTGTTGCGAGGAGGGATAAAGATGGCACAACCAAAAAGAAGATGGTCAAAAGCTAGAACACATTTAAAAAGATCAACATGGAAAAAAGATGCTCCAAAATATGGAACATGTCCAAAATGTCATGAACCAATTTTACCACACAGAGTATGTGGAAACTGCGGTTACTATGACGGAAAAGAAATTATTGCAAAAAAAGAAAATGAAGAATAATAAAGAAACGGCAAATTAAAAGCCGTTTTTTTCTTATTATACTATCAGGTCAGTTCTGTGCATTTTACTTTAAAATATGATATAAAAGATATGTTGAAATAAAAAGGGGATAAAGAATTTAATAAGAAAGAGAGAAACGTATGAGTGAAAAACTTTATAAAACAATAAAAATACACAATTTGAAAGATATGCTAGAAAAAACTGGAGAGTTATATGCTGATAACATAGCTTATAAAATCAAGCTTGAAAAAGGAAAATATATAACATATACACACAAACAAGTAAGAGATATGATAAATGCACTAGGAACAGCGCTAATTGATATAGATTTAAAAGACAAAAGAATAGCTGTAATTGGAGAAAATAGATACGAATGGGAAATAGCTTATCTATCTGTTGTTTGCGGTACAGGTACAGTGGTTCCACTTGATAAATCGTTACCAGCAAATGAATTAGAATCAGTTATACAAAGGTCAGAAGTTGAAGCAATTTTCTATTCTGAAAAATATGAAGAAACTTTAACAAAAATAAAATATAAAGAAAGTAATAAATTAAAACACTTAATTTCTATGGATAAACTTCAAAGTGAACATGGAATTTATTCAATGAAAGAGCTGATTTCAAAAGGAGAAGAACTTTTAGACAAAGGAAATAATCAATTTTTAAATGCTAAAATTGATAGTGAGGCTATGAGCATAATGTTATTTACTTCTGGAACAACTTCACGCTCTAAAGTTGTTATGCTATCACATAAAAATATTTGCTCTAATTTAATGGATATTGCAAGTATATTAGATGTAACATCAGAAGATGTGCTATTATCTATATTACCAATTCATCATGTTTTTGAATGTACAGTTGGATTCTTATTTTCTCTATATAAAGGAGCTCAAACAGTATTTTGTGATGGTTTAAGACATATTACAGATAACTTAAAAGAATATAAAGTAAGTGTTATGGCATGTGTACCAGGCATTTATGAGAAAATCTTTTTAATGATTAGAAAACAAATGGAAAAACAGGGAAAGCTTGAAGAAATTCTTGAAAAAGAAGAAAAATATAAAACCGCTTCTTTAGAAGAAAGAAAAAAAGTATTTGAAGAAATCCATGACATGTTTGGTGGAAACATAAAACTTTTCATATCAGGAGCAGCAGCATTAGATAGCAATATAGAAGAAAAATACAGATTATTAGGCTTTAATTTAGTACAAGGTTATGGACTAACAGAAACATCACCAGTTGTAGCAGTTGGAACAAACAAAGAATACAAAACTGGCTCAATAGGAAAATGCGTGCCAAGTGATGAAGTTAAATTATTAAATATAAATTCAGAAGGGATTGGAGAACTTGCTGTAAAAGGACCTAATGTTGCACTTGGTTATTACAATGATTCAAAAGCTACAAAAGAATCATTTGAAGATGGATGGTTTAAAACAGGTGATTTAGCTAAAATAGATGAAGAAGGATACATATTCATTTGTGGTAGAAAGAAAAGCGTAATAGTTCTTAAAAATGGAAAAAACATCTTCCCAGAAGAAATGGAGAATCTTGTAAATAAAATCGAAGGGGTAAAAGAGTCATTTATATTTGGAAAACAATTATCCGAAGATAATGAAAATGTCAAAATACATGTGAAAATTGTTTACGATAGAGACATAGTAAAAGAAACATATAAAGTAGAAACAGAGGAAGAAATTTACAATGCATTAGCAGGTAAAGTTAAAGAAATAAACTCACACATGCCTAAATATAAAGCGATTCGTGGTATGATTATTACAGAGGAGCCTCTTATAAAAACTACTACAAATAAAATTAAAAGGCAGGCAAATTTAGATGAAATTAACAAAGTTAAAAACTAAAAATATTGCAAGACATTTTATTTATTATGATGAAATAGATTCAACTCAAAGTGAAATTTGGCGTCTTATAGAAGAAAACAAAATTGTAAATGGAACAATGGTTGCATGTGATATTCAAACAGCTGGTAAAGGCACACATGGGCGAAATTGGGTTACAGATGAACAAGGTAATATTGCATTTTCTTTGTATATAGAAACAAATTGCCAGGTTGAAAAACTAAATGGCTTAACTTTTGATATTGCAAAGATTTTTGTTGATTTATTAAAACAAGACTATAATATAAATGTTGAAATAAAAGAACCAAATGACCTAATTATAAATAGAAAAAAGATTGGTGGAATACTAACAGAAAGTAAAATTTTAGGTGAGAATGTTAAATTTCTAGTTATAGGCATCGGAATCAACATAATTAAAATGAATTTTGAAAAAGAACTTGAAGATATTGCAACATCAATAAAAAGGGAATATCATGTTGAGGTTGATAGAGAGGAATTAATAACGAAGTTTTGTAATGAGTTAGAAAAAAATATTGATAGGAGAATTGGTGGATGAAAATTGCATTTTTATTTCCTGGCCAAGGAACACAAACAATTGGTATGGGAAAAGATTTATATGAAAAATATGATGAAGTAAAAAACATATACAACAAAGTAAAAGAAATAACTGGAATCGATATTGCAAAAATATCATTTGAAGGTCCAGAGGAAGAACTAAACAAAACACAAAACACTCAATTAGCAGTATTAACAGAAAGTTTGGCTATTTTAGAAGTGTTAAAGAAAAACGGAATAAAAGCGGAAATGTCAGCTGGGTTAAGTCTAGGAGAATATACAGCTTTAATTGAAGATGGAGTTTTCAGTTTAGAAGATGGAGTTAAGCTAGTTCAAAAAAGAGGAGAGATTATGCAAAATTATACTCCAGATGGTAACTGGAAAATGGCAGCTATACTTGGACTAGACGAAAAAAGCGTAGAAGATGTTTGCAAAAAAGTAGAAAATGGATTTGTTGTTCCTGCGAATTATAATACTATTGGGCAAATTGTTATTTCTGGAGAAGAACAAGCTGTAATAGAAGCAGGAGAATATGCTAAAGAAGCAGGTGCAAAAAAGGTAGCAATACTAAATACAGCAGGACCATTCCACACAAGCAAACTTACAGAATGTTCTAAAAAATTAAAAGAAGAATTAGACAAAACAACTATAAATGCAAAGGATTCAAAAGTAGTAAAAAACATTGATGGAATGCAATATACAGCAAATGACAATGTTGCTGAAACACTTGCAAAACACATAATGAATCCTGTAAGATTCACATCATGTTTACAAACAATGTATGATAATGGCGTAGACACATTTGTAGAAGTAGGGCCTGGAAAAACTTTAAGTGCTTTTGTTAAAAGAATGAAATTTGATGGAGAAATTGGTATTTATAATATAAATAGCTGTGAGAGCTTAGAAAATTTTGCAAATTTTTAGGGACAGGTTCAAAAAATATTTATGTTTGATTTGGGCATAATGACAAAATAAAAAAATATAAAGAAAAGGAGAATTTATATGGAAAATGTAGCTTTTATTACAGGAGCAACAAGAGGAATTGGAAGACAAATTGCAATTACACTTGCAAAAAATGGTTTTGATATTGCATTAAATTATAGAACTCAAAATGAAGAATTAGAAGATCTTAAGAAAGAAATTGAAAGCGAGAATGTAAAATGTTTTGCAGTTCAAGGCGATGTTTCAAGCTTTGAAAGCGCTGAAGAAATGGTTAATAAAATAATTGAAAAATTTGGAAAGATTGATGTTTTGGTTAATAATGCAGGTATAACAAAAGATATGCTTCTTATGAGAATGAAAAAAGAAGATTTTGAAAGTGTTATTGATGTTAATTTAGTTGGAACTTTCAATATTACAAAAAATGTTATTCCATTTATGATGAAACAAAGAAGCGGAAGAATAATAAACATTTCTTCTGTTGTAGGAATAAGTGGAAATGCAGGGCAAACTAATTACTCCGCTTCTAAAGCTGGAATAATAGGATTTACAAAGAGCTTGGCAAAAGAAGTTGGAAGTAGAAATATATTAGTAAATGCAGTAGCACCTGGATTTATTGAAACTCAGATGACAGATGTATTAAAGGATGAAGTTAAAGAAGAAATAGCAAAACAAATTCCATTAAAAAGAATGGGAACTACACAAGATGTAGCAAATGTTGTTAAATTCTTAGCTTCAGAAGAAAGTTCATATATCACAGGGCAAGTTATTCAAGTTGATGGCGGAATGCTTATGTAGAACAAAATTAGATTAAAAAACAGGTAAAAAATCTCAATTTATATTGGGATTTTTCTTATACCATCAGGTCAGTTATGTACATTTTCCATTAAAAATATGATATAAATATATAGGTACAATTTTGAACATAAGAAAGGAAAAAGAAAAATGAAACGAGTTGTAATAACAGGAATGGGAGCAATAACTCCTATTGGTAAAAATATAGAAGAAATGTGGGAAAGTATTAAAAATAAAACATGTGGTGTAAATGAAATTACTTTGTTTGATACTACAAATTTCAAAACAAAGGTAGATGCAGAAGTTAAAAATTATGATCCATTAGAATACTTTGATCCAAAACAAGCAAAACGTTTTGACAAGTCATCTCAATTTGCAATTATAGCTGCAAGAGAAGCAGTTAAAGATGCAGGAATAACAAAAGAAAATACAGGCTATGATAGAGTAGGGATATTTGTAAGTTCTGGTATTGGGGGATTAAAAACAATTGAAGACCAATGTAGAGTCGATTTTGAAAAAGGAAATAAAAGAGTATCTCCACTATTTATACCAAACTCAATAGTAAATATGCCAGCTGGAAATGTTGCAATAGAATTTGGATTTAAAGGTGAATCAATTAGTGTTGTAACAGCATGTGCATCATCTACACATAGTATTGGAGAAGCTTATAAAACAATTAAATTAGGCGAAGAAGATGTAATAATAGCTGGAGGAACTGAAGCATCAATTTGTGAAATTGGTGTTGCTGGTTTTGAAAATATGAAAGCACTATCTGGAAGTACAGATGTAAATAGAGCAAGTATCCCATTTGACAAAGAAAGAGATGGATTTGTTATGGGAGAAGGCGCTGGAATGCTTGTTTTAGAAGAACTTGAACATGCAAAAGCAAGAGGTGCAAAAATCTATGCAGAAGTAATTGGTTTTGGTTCTACAACAGATGCTTATCATATTACATCACCTTGTCCAGATGGAGAATGTGGTGCAAAAGCAATGATAAGAGCAATTAAAAACGCTGGAATTGAACCAAGTGATGTTGATTACATTAATGCACATGGTACATCTACACATTTAAATGACTCAACAGAAACAATGGCAATTAAAACCGCTTTTGGTGAACATAGTAAAAAAGTGATGGTAAGTTCAACAAAAGGAAATACAGGCCATTTACTTGGCGCAGCAGGCGCAGTAGAAGCTGCTATTTGTGTTAAAGCGGTTGAAGCAGGAATTGTTCCACCAACATTAAATTATCAAGTTAAAGATGAAGAATGTGATTTGGATGTTGTTCCAAATGAACCTAGAAAAGTAGATTTGAATGTTGTAATGTCTAATTCACTTGGATTTGGCGGACACAATGCAAGTATTGTAATTAAAAAGTTCTAAAGATATGATATATTTTTAATTAAGAAAGGAAAGAGAAAAATGGAATATGATAAAATAAAACAATTAATTGAAGACATGGGAAAATCAAAATTAGATTCTTTGGAAATAGAATTCCCAGATGGTACAAAAATAAGCATGACAAAAAATGGTAAGAAATATAATGCAGTGAATGTGAATAATGGCAGCGTGATTGAAGCAAGTGCACCTATGACTGTTCCTGTTGTTCAAAATAGTGTTGGAACTAGTTTAGTGGCTACAGAAAAAGAAACTCCTACTGGAAATGTTGTTAAATCTCCAATGGTTGGTACATTCTATTCAAAGCCATCTCCTGATGCAGAGCCATTTGTTGAGGTTGGGCAAGTTGTAAAAAAAGGTCAAACACTTTGTATAATAGAAGCAATGAAGTTAATGAATGAAATTGAATCTGAATTTGATGGAAAAGTTAAAGAAGTTCTTGTTTCAGATGGCGAAGCCATTGAGTATGGTAAACCATTATTTATTATTGAATAAATTAATTTGAACATAATATAATGATTTTAAAATCCGCGTAAGCGACCAACCGTAGCGAAGCGCAGGGCGACTGGAGCAACTTACAGACTAGTAATATTATAATCTGGAAGTTGCGACACCAAGGATTTAAAAATCATTATATTATGGGTAAAGGAAGGATTTAAAAATGTTAAATAAAGAAGAAATAAAAAATATCATACCTCAACGCGAGCCATTTTTAATGATAGATGAGGTTGATGAGTTTGTACCAGGAGAAAGTGCAGTTGCATACAAAAATGTAGATGAAAGTGAATGGTATTTTAAAGGACATTTTCCAGGTAACCCAATTATGCCAGGGGTTTTAATTGCTGAAAGCTTAGCACAAACAGGCGCTGTTGCAATACTTTCATTAGAAGAAAATAAAGGTAAAAATGCTTTATTTGGTGGAATAGATAAAATGAAATTCAAGAAAATGGTTGTGCCTGGAGATAAACTTAAACTTGAAGTGAAAATTATAAAGAAAAAAGGCCCAATTGGAGTTGGAGAAGGTATTGCAACTGTTAATGGAGTTTTAGCTGCTAAAGGTGAATTTACATTTGCAGTGGTATAATTTTAAAAATTAATATATTGTACTAATAGCAATAAAAAATAAAGAGAAAATGGAAAGGACAAACGAAATGAACAAAATTTTAATTGCAAATCGTGGAGAAATTGCAGTAAGAATAATAAGAGCCTGCAAAGAAATGAATATAAAAACAGTAGCAATATATTCAGAAGCAGATAAAGATGCTCTTCATACTCGTCTAGCAGATGAAGCAATATGTATAGGGCCTGCAAATTCAAAGCAAAGCTATTTAAACATAAAAAACATAATAGAAGCAGCATATTTAACAAAAGCAGACAGCATTCATCCAGGATTTGGTTTTTTATCTGAAAATGCACAATTTGCAAAAATATGTGAAGAATCAAATATAAAATTTATTGGACCAAAATCAAGTGTTATAAACCTTTTAGGAAATAAATCTAATAGCAAAGAAATGATGAAAAAAGTTGGAGTTCCAGTTATACCTGGTTCAGATGGTTCAGTAAATAACATAGAAGATGCAATAATAGTTTGTAAAGAAATTGGATATCCAATATTGTTAAAAGCAGCAAGTGGCGGTGGAGGAAAAGGAATAAGAATAGTTAATACGCCAGACGAACTTGCCCAAAACTTCAACATTGTAAAACAAGAAGCCAAAAATGCTTTTAATGATGATGAAATTTACATAGAAAAATTTATAAAAGAGCCTAGACATGTTGAAATTCAAATACTTGCTGACGAATATGGAAATGTTGTTCATCTAGGAGAAAGGGATTGCACAATCCAAAGAAATCATCAAAAAGTAATAGAAGAAACACCTTCAACAATTATAGATGAGAAATTAAGAAATAAAATGGGAGAAGCTGCGGTGAAAGCTGCAAAAGCTGCAGGATACACAAGCTGTGGTACAGTTGAATTCTTAGTTGATAGTGATAGAAACTTTTATTTTATGGAAATGAACACAAGAATTCAAGTAGAGCATCCTATAACAGAAATGGTTACAGGAATTGATCTTGTAAAAGAACAAATAAGAATAGCTGCAGGAGAAGAATTAAAAATTAGTCAAAAAGAAATAGGCTTCAGAGGTCATTCAATAGAATGTAGAATAAATGCTGAAAATCCAAGCAAAAACTTTATGCCATCACCTGGAAAAATAAATGAATTAAACTTACCAGGCGGAAATGGAATTAGAGTAGATACTGCAATATATAGTGGATATGTAATTCCACCAAACTATGACTCTATGATTGCAAAAATAATTGTACATGGTGTAAATAGAAATGAAGCAATAAGCAAAATGAAAAGAGCTTTAGAAGAACTTGTAATTGATGGAATTGATACTAATAGAGATTTCTTATTTGATATTATTAGAAATCCTGATTTTATTAGAGGAAATTATGACACTTCTTTTATTGAGAAGAAGATATTAAACTAAAAAGATACTTTACAAGTATCTTTTTTTGATATAAAATACAGAAAGATGGAAAGGAATAGATGATATGAATGATTTAGTTAGAAACTGTATTGAAAGCCGTAGAACAGCTATATTCAATGCATATGATGTTAAAAATGAAGATAATTTAAATAAGATAGAGGAGTTTTTTAAAAAACTTGAGGATTTTGCAAACAATTATGATGATGTAATGGCATTTGAAGGAGCATTTGCAAGTTCAGAATTGAACCAAGAATATATGTCTTTATTTACTCAAATTGCTACAACGGAAGCACCAAAAAATATAAATGTAGATGATTATAAGCAACAAGATTCATTACAACTTTCTGGAGATGAAATTGCTCAAATGGCCGCAGATGAACTTGTAGAAGGAGTGACGTCAAAAGCTAGAGGAATTGCATATAGAGAAGCCTATGACAAGGTTAGAGATATTCCAGGTGTTGGCGATGCTATAGATATTAAAAATAAGATTGATTTCTTTGGAAGATTTAGAAAGAATAAATAATTTTTAGGGGACAAGTTTAAAAGGAGAAAAATTATGGAACAAGTTAATTTTTATGCAACAGATGGTGTTTTATTAAATGGGCTTTTATACAAATCAAATACAGAAACAAAAACTATTATAGTTTCAGTTCATGGAATGGGAAGTAATTGTTTTAAAGATAGAGAAGTTGCAATTGCTAAAAATACTATTCAAAATGGAATGGATTATTTCTGTTTTAATAATAGAGGAAGTGAACTTGCAAGATATTTAAAGAAAACAGTTAATGGTAAAACAGAGAAAATATTAGCTGGAACATGCTATGGAGATGCTTTGGATGGCTATTATGATGTGCTTGGTGCGATTTTAAAAGCTAAAGAACTTGGCTATGAAAATATCTTTGTACAAGGTCATAGTTTAGGAAGCACTAAGGTTTTATATACATATAAAAAACTAAAGCAAGATAACCATGAAATTCTAAAAAACATAAAGGGACTTATATTACTATCACTAGTTGATATAAATGCAGTAATGAAGGCTTATTTAGGAGATAAGCTTCCATATTACCTTGAATTTGCTGAAAAGAAAGAAGCGGAAGGTCATTTAAAATATCTTATGCCATCAGACAGCTTTATTCATCCAATAAGTGTAAAAACATATTTAAGATATCTAAGAGATTATAAAGAGATAGATATTGATGATTATAATATGGTTTCTTGCATTGATATTCCGGTTTTCATGCGCTGGGGAACTGATAATGAAATGACAATTTACAAGCCAGAAGAATTGATCCAACTAGTAACAAGTAAAATTGCCCATGATAAAAAAGACATAAATTGCATATTCGGTGCAAACCATAGTTACGATAACTATGAAGAAGAATTAGCCAAAGAAATTGATAAATTTGTGAAAGTGTATAATGTATAGAAAGGTGTCCTTAAAATGGACACTTTTGCTTTTAGGAAGTTTCCCAAAAAACATATATTTTTATCAAACAACTGTTTACAAACAAATAAATATGTGATATAATGCAAATAGAAGTTTGTAGATGGAGGTGTAAAAGTGAATAACAAATATGATAAAGTATATATAGCAATTGATTTAAAAAGCTTTTATGCCTCTGTTGAGTGCAAAGAGAGAGGCTTAAATCCGCTTACAACAAATCTAGTTGTAGCAGATAATAGTAGAACAGAAAAAACGATTTGTTTAGCTGTAACGCCGTCTTTAAAAGCGTATGGAATACCAGGTAGGGCAAGACTTTTTGAAGTTATACAAAAGGTTGAAGAAGTAAATAAGCAAAGAAGATTAAATGCACCGGGGCATAGATTTACTTGTGCTTCTTATGATGATATTGCTTTAAAGAAAAATAAGGATTTAGAATTGTCATATATAATAGCACCACCTAGAATGAAATATTATATGGAATATAGTGCAAAAATTTATAACATTTATTTAAAATGGTTTTCACAAGAAGATATATTTTCATATTCAATAGATGAAGTATTTATAGATATAACACATTATTTACAAACATATAAAATGACTCCAAGGCAACTTGTTACTGCTGTTATAAAAAACGTATATGAAGAAACTGGAATAACAGCAACGGCAGGTATTGGAACAAATATGTATTTATGTAAAATTGCCATGGACATAGTAGCAAAACATGTAGATGCTGACGAAAATGGAGTAAGAATTGCAGGATTAGATGAAAAAACATACAGAAAGTATTTATGGAGTCATAGACCTTTAACAGATTTCTGGCGTGTAGGTAAAGGAATATCTAAAAAGCTTGAACAAAATGGAATGTTTACAATGGGCGATGTTGCAAGGATGTCTGAAAAAAATGAGGAGTTGTTATATAAACTATTTGGAATAAATGCAGAGTTACTAATAGACCATGCTTGGGGGTATGAACCTTGTACAATTCAGAGTGTAAAAGCATATAAGCCAATATCAAATAGTTTAAGTTTAGGGCAAGTTTTACATCGTCCATATAATTATGAAGAAACTAGATTGATAGTAAAAGAAATGACAGAATTGCTTACATTAGATTTAGTTAAAAAAGAACTTATTACAAGTAAATTAGTTTTAACTATTGGCTATGATGTAGATAATTTAAAAGATGAAGAAATCAGTAAAAGATATTATGGAGAGATTACATTAGATAGGTATGGAAGAGAAGTACCAAAACATGCACATGGAACGATAAATATAGACCATAAAACTTCTTCAACTAAAATAATTACAAAAGCTGTAATGGAACTTTATGAAAGGATAATGAATAAAAATTTATTAGCTCGTAGAATAAATATTACTGCTGAAGAGGTTATTAGCGAAAATGAATATAAGAGTATGAAGAATTATGAGCAAATGGATTTGTTTGTTGATTATAATAAGATTGATAAGCAAAGAAAAAAGGAAAAGTCTGAAAAGGAATTACAAAAAGCAGTTTTGAATATAAAAGAAAGATATGGTAAAAATGCAGTGCTTAAGGGGATGAACTATATGGAAGCGGGTACTACTATTGATAGAAATGGACAGATTGGAGGTCATCACGGCTAAAAAATAATTGGCGAATTTCGTTGTTGAACTGCACTCGATAATCCTCAACGTGCCCATGCACGCCTCCGGTTATCTCGTTTGTTCGCCTAGAAATTCACTCAATTATTTTTCAGCCTGTTAGAAAAATTCAAGGAGGTAGTAATGAATTTTAAAATTGATAAAAGTTATGATGATATTATAAATTTGCCACATCATGTGTCTAAAAAGCACCCTCAAATGTCTTTGTATGCTCGTTCTGCACAATTTGCACCATTTGCTGCATTAACTGGCTTTGAAGATGTAATAAAAGAAACAGCAGAAAAGCATGAGGAAGAAGAAGAAAATAAAAACTAAAAATCTCAATTTACATTGGGATTTTTTTCTTATACCGCAAGGTCAGTTTAATGCATTTTTATTTAAAAATATGATATAAATTATATATGTGTGTAATGGGCAACATTGTGCTTAAAAGCAGTACATGTAAGCCAAGTACACTTAATAAAGTTAAGGAGGCATTTTCATGATTGTTGACAAAATCAAGAAAAGGGAACCAGGTATAAAAAAGATAAAGTCAAATATCGATATTCCAATTGGACAATGGATTAAATGCGATAATTGTAAAGACATTTTATACAAAGATGATGTTAGAAAAAATTATAATATTTGTCCTAATTGTGGCCATTATTTTAGAATGCATATTGGTAAACGACTTGCTTTAATTATAGATGAAGGCACATATAAAAGATTTGATTTAAACTTAGATACAACGAATCCTTTAGGTTTGGAGGATTACCCTAAAAAGCTTAAAACTCTAAGAGAAAAAACTGATTTGGAAGAAGCGGTTGCTTGTGGTACTGGTAAAATTAAAGGAGAAGATGTTGTTATTTGTATTATGGACAGCGGCTTTTTAATGGGAAGCATGGGAGCTGTTGTTGGAGAGAAGATAACATATAGCATTGAACAAGCTATCAAATTAAAATTACCACTTATTATTTTTGCGGTGTCTGGAGGCGCTAGAATGCAAGAGGGGATTGTTTCTCTTATGCAAATGGCTAAAACTACTGCTGCTTTAACTAAATTAGACGAAGCGGGATTATTATATATTTCTGTTTTAACAGACCCAACATATGGGGGCGTTACAGCATCTTTTGCAAGTTTGGGAGATATTATTTTAGCTGAACCAGGTGCAATGATAGGTTTTGCAGGTCCAAGAGTAATTGAACAAACAATAGGGGAGAGTTTACCAGAAGGATTCCAAACAGCAGAATTCCTACTAGATCATGGTTTTATAGATAAAATAGTTGAAAGAAAAGATATGAAAGAAACTTTATATAAATTAATACAATATCACAAAGGAGGGCAAGCATAATGGGAAAAGAAATATCAGCATGGGAAAGAGTAGAAATTGCAAGAAAACCTAAAAGAAAAACTTCTTTGGATTATATAAATTCAATATTTGATGATTTTATAGAATTACATGGAGATAGAAATTTTAAAGATGATAAAGCAATTGTATGTGGTTTAGCGAAAATAGGAAAACAAAACTTTACTGTTATTGCTGAGCAAAAGGGTAGAACAACAAAGGAAAATATTGAAAGAAACTTTGGTATGCCAAACCCAGAAAGTTATAGAAAAGCAATTAGGTTTATGAAACAAGCTGAAAAGTTTAATAGACCAGTAATTACTTTTATTGATACAAAAGGAGCTTATCCAGGTTTAGGAGCAGAGGAAAGAGGCCAAGGAGAAGCTATTGCTAAATCTATGTTTGAAATGGCAAAATTGAAAGTTCCAGTTATATCAATAGTAATTGGAGAAGGTTCATCTGGTGGGGCTCTTGCAATAGGTGTTGCAAATAAAGTATTCATGCTAGAAAATGCTATTTATTCAATTCTTTCGCCAGAAGGTTATAGCTCAATTCTTTGGAAAGATTCAAGTAGATTTAAAGAAGCAGCAGAAAAAATGAAATTAACAGCAAAAGACTTGTATTCTTTGAAAATTATTGATAAGATAATAAACGAGCCAATAAAAATGGAAGAAGAAGATTTTGCAAAAGTTTCAGAAGATATAAAAAAGGCAATAAAAAAAGAAATATCAAGAATGAATAAGCTTTCTAAAGAAGATGTAATTGAAGAAAGATATGCAAAATTCAGAGAAATAAAAGAATTAGTTGAATTATAAAATGGAGGTAAAAAATGGGATTAACATTAAAAAATGTTTCAAAGTCATTTGCAGGAAAAAAAGCAGTTGACAATATTTCATTCAGCTTAAATGAGCCAGGTGTTTATGGATTACTTGGAACAAACGGAGCTGGAAAAACAACAACAATTAGAATGTTGCTTGGAATTTTAAATAAAGATTCTGGAGAAATTACATGGAATGGTAAAACAGTAGATAGAAAAAATGTGAATTTTGGTTACTTACCAGAAGAAAGAGGTGTGTACCAAAAAACACTTATAATGGACCAATTAATGTATTTTGCAGAACTTAAAGGCATGAATAAAAGAGATGCTGAAAAATCAATAAAAGAATGGGCAAAAAAATTAAAGGTTGAAGAATATTTAAATAAAACAGCTGAAAAGCTTTCAAAAGGAAATCAACAAAAAATTCAGCTAATGACTGCTTTAATACACAATCCAGAGCTTGTTGTATTAGATGAACCATTTAGTGGTCTTGACCCTGTTAACACTGATTTAATAAAAAATATTATTATAGAATTAGTTAGAAATGGTAAATATGTAATAATGTCAGCTCACCAAATGGCGACAATTGAAGAATTTTGTAGTGATATATTAATTTTAAATAAAGGTATAACAGTGCTACAAGGTAACTTAAAACAAATAAAAGCTTCTTACCCAGCTAATAGAGCTAAAGTTGAAGTAAACCAAAATATAGACAATTTCGTAAAAGAATGTAATTTAGAAATCGAAAATGAAGTTGATAATAATTATGTTTTAAAACTAGATGATGAAGAAAAAGCTCATAATTTATTAAAAATGTTAGTAAAAAATGATGTTACAATAACAAAATTCGAAATTATGAAGCCAACATTGAATGACATTTTCGTAGAAAAGGTGGGTGAGTAGAATGAGAAATTTATTTACAGTAATGAAATTTACAATGAGAGAAATGGTTAGAAAAAAATCATTTATAATCTCAACAATTATAATTCTAGTATTGATTGTGGTAGGATTTAGTCTTCCTAAAATTTTAAGCACAATACAAGAAGAAAAAGGAAATAAAAAGATTCTAATTTCAGATGAATCTAATGTATTTGAAGGAAGTTTAGAGTCTTTAAAAAATATGAATTTACCATATGATATTACAATTAACAAAACATCATATGATGATATTAAAAAGAAAATTGAGAATGAAGAAATAAAAACAGCTATAATAATTGAAAAAGAAAATGAACAAGTAAAATTAAAATATGTTGTACAAAATTTAAGATGGGAAAATGAAGTACCACAAGACTTATTTGGCGCAATAAACTCAATTTACTCAAATTTACAAATAACAAAATTGGGAATTACACCAGAACAATTACAAGCAATTACACCAAATTTTGAAACAAGTGTTGAACAAACACAAGAAAGTGAAGTAGAATTCCAAAATACATTTATTATGATGGCGGTAAGCTTGGCACTTTATATGGCAATTATACTATTTTCAGTGCAAGTTTCACAATCTATAACAACAGAAAAGACATCAAAAATAATGGAAACATTAGTAACTTCTACAAGCCCAAGAACAATAGTACTTGGAAAAACAATAGGAATAGGCTTAATAGGCTTAATGCAAGTTATGTTTTTTATTACAACTGCAATTGTTTGTGCAAATGTATTTTTGGATTCAGAGATTATAAATGCATTATTTGATGTTTCTAAAATAACACCATTTTTCATCTTAATTACACTTGTATACTTTATTTTGGGATATTTTGCTTATGCATTGTTATATGCTTTAACAGGCTCATTAGTAACAAAGCCAGAAGATATACAGTCAGCTAATACACCTGTTTCAATGATTGCAATGATTGGCTTCTATTTAGGATATTTTTCAATATCTATAGATCCAACAAGCTCAATTGCTGGATTTGCTGGAATATTCCCATTATCATCAGCATTCTGTATGCCTGCAAGAATAATGATGGGATTAGCAACTCCACAAGATATCGCAATTTCAATAGTGTTATTAGTTGCTATGGTTGCTATAATAACTAAAATTGCAATTAGCATATATTCAAATGCAATTTTGAATTATGGTTCTAAAATGAGCTTAAAAGAAGCCTTAAGATTATGTAAGGATAAAAAATAGGAGGAAATTATGATATTAGAAAATAAACAAATTTTAATTATGGGAATTAGAAATAAGTGGAGCATTGCTTATGGTATAGCAAAATCTGCTTATGAAAATGGAGCAAAGTTACTATTTACATATATGGGAGAAGAAAATAAGGATAAAATAGAAGCTTTAATTTCAGAATTTGAAGGAAGTAAAGCATATGTTTTAAATGATGCTTCTGTAGATGAAAATGTAAAAGAAGTATTTACACAAATAAAAAAAGAAAATGGGAAAATAGATGGTTTAGTTCATGCTATTGCACATGCTAATACAGAAGACTTACACAATGACTTTATATATACAAGCAAAGAAGGATATTCTCATGCAGTTGATGTAAGTGCATATTCATTTGTACTTGCTGCAAAAACTGCGAAAGAATTAGACTTTTTAAATGAAAATGCAAGCTTGGTAACTTTAACATATCATGGTTCAACAAAAGTAATTGAAGGATATAACATTATGGGAGTTGCAAAAGCAGCGTTAGAAACAAGTGTAAGATATTTAGCAGAAAATCTTGGAAAAGAAGGAAAAAGAGTAAATGCAGTATCTGCTGGACCTATTAAAACACTTTCAGCTAAAGGTATAAAAGATTTTTCATCAATATTAACTGTTGTTGAAGAAAAAGCACCATTACATAGAAATGTTACAACTACTCAAGTTGGCAATGTTGCAGCATTTTTATTAAGTGATATGTCAGAAGCTGTTACAGGCCAAGTTTTATATGCAGATTCAGGATTTAATATTATGGGGGTATAAAAATGAATAATGAAGAAATTTTTGAAAAATTAAAAGAAATAATAGTAAACCAATTAGGAGTAGAAGAAGAACAAGTCAAAATGAAATCAACATTTGTAGACGATTTATCAGCTGATTCTCTAGATATAGTTGAACTAGTAATGAGCATTGAAGAAGAATTCGATATGGAAATTCCAGACGAAGCAGCAGAAAAAATTGTTACAGTTGAAGATGTTGTTAAATATATAGAAGAACATAAATAAGTAATAAAAAAGCTCAATTTTTATTGAGTTTTTTTATATTTTAATGTAAAATTAGTATAAATTAAATAAAGGATAAAGGAATAACAATGAAACAACAATTACCAGATTTTTTTATAAAAAGATTAGAACAGCAATATGTACCTGAACTATTAGAAAATATTAAAGATGGCTTTGAAAAGAAGAGATTTACAACTTTTAGAGTTAATACTTTAAAATCAAATAACGAAGAAGTTGAGAAGGTTTTAAAAGATAATAATATAGAATTTGAAAAAGCAAGTATTTCAGATAATGCTTATATAGTAAAAAATGCAAATGAAGCTAAAATTCAGGAGTTAAAGATTTTTAATGAAGGTAAAATATATTTACAAAGCTTATCTTCAATGTTGCCACCTATTATTTTAGAACCAAAAGAGAATAATGATATTTTAGATATGGCAGCAGCACCAGGTGGCAAAACCACGCAAATGGCAGCACTTTCTAATAATAAATCACACATTACAGCGTGTGAAAGAAACCCAATTAGAGCCGAAAAACTAAAATACAATATAGAAAAACAAGGGGCAAGCTGCGTATTTTGTATGGTTAAAGATTCAAGAAAAATAGATGATTTCTTCTCATTTGATCAAATTTTATTAGATGCACCTTGTAGCGGAAGTGGAACTTTAGATTTAGAAAATGAAAAGTTAAACAAATACTTTACTGAAACTTTAATAGAGAAATCTGTAAAAACTCAAAAATTATTGCTAAACAAAGCTATTACAATCTTGAAAAAAGGCTCAGAAATGGTATATTCAACTTGTTCAATTTTACAAGAAGAAAATGAAGAAGTAATACAAAGTGCTTTAAAAACAGGGAAAGTAGAGGTCGTTCCAATAGACATAGCAAAGTTTGAAAATTTGCCGGTATTGCCAACTAGCATCAATGGAACGCTTTGCCTAATGCCAAATGAGTATTTTGAAGGATTTTTTGTAGCCAAATTAAAGAAATTATAATAAAATATTCTTTTGGGGAGTGTCCCAAAAAGTTTGATAAGATGTTAAATAGAGTAATATAAACAAAAAGAGCCAGAATAGAAGTCTAGCTCTTTTTTAAGGTTTTCATATTAAGTAGTACTTATTCTGCTGTTTCTTGACTTGCGATTTAAAATATTCTTATAAAAATCGCTTTTGTTGTTCAGCATATTTTTCTCGGCTTCGTTTATTACATTTTCCAAAGAAATATGCTTAATTTTTGAGATTTCGAAACCTACTGCAATGTGATAATTTTTCGCTTCGATTTTTTTAATCATTTCCTGCAGTGAGCTTTCAAGTTTTTCCTTATCTTGGTCTGGGACAAAGGCAACGAATTCATCGCCACCAATTCGATAGGTGAGTTCCTCTGAAAAAGCAAATTTAACTTCATTGGCAATGTTTTTCAACATTTTATCGCCGTATTCATGTCCCTTTTCATTGTTTGCCTCGTGCAAGCCATTAACATCAATATAGATAACGGCAAGTGTCTGCCGACAAATATCTATAATTGACTCGCGTTCGAGTTCGTATGCGTTACGATTTCTCATCTGGGTTAACTGGTCAATTCTGCTAATTTCTTGCAGTTGCAATTCTAACATGAAACCTCTGATTCGCATATTGTTTACTACAAAACCGCTAGCCAAACCTAAAATGGAAAAAATAATTGCATCAATAACATCAACTGATAATACTTCTCCTGTCTTATTGCGATAACACAATATAATGAATATCGCTACAAAAATACTTGATATAGATACAACTCTAATGGGCCAATCTATAAAAAGCGTGGGCAGGAAGACCAGTAATACCATAAAGGTTACTGTTTTTCCATGTGGGTCTGTAATTGCACCGATTAGGATACCATACATATAATATATAGCGTATGATAAATAAACCAACCATTTAACCAGTTTAAGTGTTTTTCTAACAACCGTCAAAGACATAACGGAAATTGCCAACGAGAGTATAAGGCCTGCAACATACACAATTTTATTCTTATTTATTCCATTTGAGAAAAAAGACAAAATAAGAAGTGCTGCTATTAGTATCGTTGCAAATGTTGACAGTGTTGTTGTCATTGTCAAATTTGCTTTGATTATTTTGGGTTTTATCCGCTCTAAACTACTTTTTTCAATCTTTGTGTACATAAATGATTTTCTAAGCATAAAATTCCCTCCTTGAATCTGATAAAGACAACTAACTACGTAATATGTTTAAACCTTTTATATGAAATTCCCATTTACGAGAATGACATAATTATACCATAGAAGCAATAGAAAATAAAGTATTTTTTAAAAATCTTTATCAATATAAATACACAAAAAACAGCTCACCACAAATGAATGGTGAGCTGCTAAAAAAGTTAAGTGAATGAGCTTTCTTTTTTAACTTACCAAGACTCCTTTATTAGTATTGTTTCGGCATATCTGGAGATTTCGAATACACGTGAAGCAGTATACTCAGAAAATCCGGCATCAGTCATGAGATCGTGAAGCCCCCAAGGACCTTCGCCTCGATAACCTACGCAGAATGCGCCAAGAACGTCAATCTGCATATACATGTTGCCTGAAGTATTAAAGAAGAAAGTTACCATGATTCCGTCATGCTCAACAGGGGTAATTATAATCTCTGTTATTTGTGTTAGGTCAAAATTCCGAAGATATTTGGTTGCAAATTGTGTAGCTCCGGTATCAACGACTGCTTTAAGATAAATAGTTTTCTTAGACATTATGAATCCTCTTATGCATAGTAATTGTCCAAATTAATTAATACTAATTGAAAAGATACAAAATTTACCGCTTGACCCAGGATTAGCTTCAGAAGCAATGATTGAGGCTGAGAAAACTTCCGAGGAAAGAAAAATTTTTGTAGAATTGGTTAAAAAATCTTACTGAATCTTGAAAAAATTGACATAAAATGGTATAATATAAGGTATAAGTGGGAATTCGCCCATGAACCACTCATAAGAGTGGAGAACATTGAAAACCGTATTAACAGGAGGTACATTATGGACAAATTTGATTTAATTATTGAGAACATTCAGAAAGAGTTACTTGTGCTAAAAGAAATTAACCAGTCGCTACGGGACGAAAATGCTTCTTTAAGAGAGCAACAGGGAATGTCTGTTAACAATAATGATATTTACAATATATCATTGAGTGAAGCTAGTGATAATTTTAGTATAGTAGATGATTATTTTGGAAGGAAAACTAGAATGATTTCATGCTTTTCACGGGCTGGTTATAAGAATCTTGGTGATTTTAAAGACAAAAGTATTCATGATTTAATTAAGGTCAAAAACGCTGGTATAATTTCATGCGCAGTTTTAATTGTTCTTTTAGAACATTATGACATTCATATTGATATGTCTTCGGATTGGGATGATGAATATCAAAATATGATTAAAAAAATTTCCGAGGAAATACTAAGAGTCAGAGAGAAAATGGTATTCAAAAAGTAGCCTCCTGTCATATACAGAGGTTTTCCAAAAGTCCCTTTAATTCAAGGGACTTTTTATATTATAGAATAGTTAAAATGGTAATAGAATAATTGTTTCCATATAGACAGAATAAAAATAATATTGTAAAATAATAATAAATACAAGGATGGAAAGGAGGAAATAGTATGGATAAAATTGTAAGATGTGAAAAATGCGGTGCAATGGTAAAAGTTTTAATTGATTGCAAATGCGACAATTGTGGTATTAAATGCTGCAACGAAACTATGAAAGAAATTTCAGAAGAAGAAGCAAAAAAATATATGGAAAATAAATAGTGATATAATATTATAAAAGTCTTAAAAGGGAATCTTTAAAGATTCTCTTGTGAGGCTTGTTTATAGAAAAGAGAGTAATACATGGAAATAATAGTAGGAAAAACAGCTGGATTTTGCTATGGAGTACAAAATGCGGTAACTAAAACAGAAGAATTGCTAAAAGATAACAAAAACATTTGCTGTTTAGGTGAACTAGTCCATAATGGAGAAGTAATAAAAAAATTAGAAAAAAAGGGATTAAATGTTGTAGAAAACATCGAAAACGCGAATGATAAAGTAATTATACGAGCCCATGGAATTCCAAAAGAGATTTATAACAAAGCCCAAAAACTAAATATCGAGATTTTTGATTATACATGTCCAAATGTTTTAAAAATACATAAAATAGCTGAAGAATATGTAAAAAATGGATATTTCATATTTTTGATTGGAAAGAAAGAACATCCAGAAATAATAGGAACTATCAGCTTTTGCGGAAACAATTCATATGTATTAGAAAAAGCAGATGACACCCCAGAAGCCATCGAAAAATTCAATGAAAGTCATATTAACAGACTTCTTATAATAGCACAAACTACGTATAGCTTAGAAAATTTTAAATTAATTGCAGAAAACATAAAAAAAGAGATAACAAGTAATGTTGAATTAGTAATAAAAAATACAATTTGTAATGCAACAAAGATAAGACAAGAGGAAACAAATAAAATATCTAAAGAGGTCGAATGTATGATAATCGTTGGTGGCAAAAATAGCTCGAATACCAAGAAATTATATGATATTGCAAAGATAAATTGCCCAAATGCTTTTATAGTTGAAAATAAGGATGAATTGCCAATCGAAAAAATTAAGGATTTTGAAAAGTTAGGAATAATGGCTGGTGCTTCGACTCCAAGTGAAAGTATAAAAGATATAATCGAACTGATAAGATGAATGTGATGTAGTGATAATAGTAATAATGATGTTATTACTAGGCTTAAATATAGAAAATACTTTCCCTGTTGCTACTTTAATGTATTTTGTTACAATAGGAGTTTTACTTATCACATATTCTGGAATGATGAAAGATAAATTTGATATAGAAAAATATAATAATGAAAATACAGATGAATACAAAAAAGTAGATAACAAAATCGGAAGAATCTGTGGAGTTATAATGCTAACAGCAACAATTATTTTCTTAGTATTGGGATTTGTATTAAATATTTGGTATATAAATTGGATAGTATATCCAATTGGTGGAATATTGTGCGGTATAGTTGGAACTATATTAAAAAAAGATAATATAAAATAGAAACAATCTCCTCATTGCACAAAACCTTGATACTAGGCGCTTTTTTGTACCTCTTTTTAGAAAAAAAGGATGGTACATTTTTTTGCTTATATTTTGAAAAAAATGTTGACAAATATAAAAACATACAATATAATCAGAACAATAGTTCATGTACTAATAGATAAATCTTAATGCGTTAATATAAATAATAAGAACTATATTTATAAAAAAGGATGTGTTTATATGGACGAAAAAAATAATGAAATTATCTTATTTGAAAATCAGGGTGTAAAGTTAGAGGTGAATTTAAGAGAGGAAACTGTATGGCTAACTCAAGCACAAATGGGAATACTATTTGATGTTAAGCAAGCAACTTTAAGTGAACATATTAGCAATATTTTTAAAGAAGGAGAACTGGATGAAAAAACTTCTATCGGAATTTCCGATAAAAGTTCTGGAGGAAGAAAATCCAAATTATACAATTTAGATGTTATCATTTCAGTTGGATATCGTGTAAAATCAAAAAATGGTGTAATATTTAGAAAATGGGCAAATAAAATCCTAAAAGATTATATGCTAAAAGGTTATGCAATTAATCAAAAGAGACTAGAATACTTAGAAAAGACTGTCCAACTAATAGATATTGCAAATCGCATAGATGAACGATTAGAAGGCGATGAAGCAAAAGAAATTTTAAAAGTTATTGGTGGATATTCAAAAGCTTTAGATTTATTAGATGATTATGATCACAGAACTTTAAAGAAAATTAAAGGAAATACAGATGAACGTATGATTAAATATGAAGATTGCTTAGATGTTATTGAAAAATTACGATTCAATCAGGAAAGCTCTTTATTTGCAGTAGAAAGAGATAAGGGATTGCAATCTATTATTGGAAATATATATCAAAGCTTTGCAGGACAAGATATTTATAAAAGTATTGAAGAAAAAGGAGCTAATTTCTTATATTTAGTTGTAAAAAATCACGTTTTTGCAGATGGAAATAAACGTATCGCAGCTACATTATTTATATATTTCTTGAATTTTTATGACATACTATATAAAAACGGAAAACAAACAATAGATAATAATACTTTAGCAGCTCTAACACTTTTAATTGCAGAATCCAATCCAAAAGAGAAAGAAGTTTTAATTGATTTAATAATGAATTTTTTGAATGATTAGATATGAAAATGCAAAAATCTTAATTGAAAAAACAATGGGAAAGATATAAAAAGATAATTTTTATGCTAAAGATATAGAGTATGAAAATTTAATTGAGAGTTTGAAACAAATTGGAAAGATTTTACAAAATTAGGAGGTGAAATATGATTGACTTGCATATACATTCTACAAATTCTGATGGTAGTAAAACAGTTAAAGAAATTTTAATAGAAGCACAAAAATTAGGATTAACTACGATTTCGTTTACTGATCATGAAACATGTGGTGCATATAATGAACTCGAAAGAATAAATATTAAAGATTATTTTAAAGGGAATATAATTAATGGTATCGAATTAAAAAGCCAATACAAAGACATTGTTATGGATATTTTAGGATATGGTATTAATTATAAAAAAATGAGTAAATACTTGGAAGAATGTTACAAAGACATAACTAGGCAAAAAATACAAGAATCACAATTAATAGAATTTTACAAAATAGGATTAAAGGAACAATTAACTTTGCGACCAATTGATGAATTAAATTGGGACAGAACAAGAGATTGGGCTAGTATAGTATTTTATAATGAGATTAAATCTCATTTAGAAAACAAATCAAAAGTCCCACCAGATTTATGGGAAGATTTTAAGAATTTTAAAAATAACCATTATCATATAAAAGGAAATACTTTTTACATAAATATGGCAAAGGATTATCCTAGAGTTGAGAAAATAATTGATATTATACACCGATCAGGGGGAAAAGCATTTATAGCTCATATATATCAGTATAAAGAAATTGAAGATAAAATTTTAGAACTAAAAAAGATTATAAGCAAATACAATATAGATGGTATTGAGTGCTATCACTCTATTTTCTCTAATATAGAAAATGAAAAATTACTAAAATTTACTAAAGCACATAATTTATTGATAAGTGGTGGAAGTGACTATCATGGCAAGAATAAGCCTGATATATCTTTAGGTATCGGAAAAGGAAATTTAAAAGTTCCAGATAAAATTTTAATTGATTGGAATTTATAATCTATTCATATAAATTTTGAGTTTTATAATAACGGTGGAGTAGGGGAATAGCGGATTTTTCAACAATAATAAATATAGTAGAAATAAAAAATAGACGTTTTACTGAAATATACTTAAAAACGATAAATTGCATAAAAATTAGAATAAAAACAACTAAATAATAGATACTATAAGAGCTTGTAATCAAGTAGTATCAGGGACTGAGGGAGGTACTTGAAGTGGTATCTTCTTTTTGCATCCTATCTCTCATTGCACAAAACTTTGATACTAGGCGGTTTTTTGTCCACATGTTTGGGGGCAAAGGGATGGACATTTTTTATTAATTACATTAAAATATAAATATATGAAAAAAATTCATAAAAAATGAACTTTTTTCAAAGTTGTTTCGTCTAACAAGTAAGAAACAAGAAAGGAAGTAGTAAAATGGCCATTCTATCATTCCATTCTAAAAGTAATAAATTCACAGAACTTTTGGAAGAAAATAAATTAAAATTTTATAAAATTGCTAAAATAATTCTTAAAATTAAAAAGAATGAGAAATATAAAAATTTGTTGGTTGCTTTAATAGATAGAATTATATTAACTATTATATAAATTACAATTTTTAATATTGAAAACGGTGGAGTAGGGGGGAATAGAGGACTTTTATAATTGATAAAAATACAAAAATACAAATTTTTTTAAATTTTAAAAAATTAAAAGGGAAGAAGCTTTAGAAAAAATTTTCAAAAAAATAATTTTTACAAAATTAAAATAATAAAAAATTTTTATTTATAATTTTAAATTTTAAATTTTTAGATTTTTAAAATTAATTTTATGATTTTAAAATTTGTGCAAAATTAAATTTTAAAATGTTTGGTTTATAATTCTAAAAAACGAACATTTGTTGATTTTGAATTTTTTGATAATTATTATAGTATTTAATTATATTTTTATAAATCTAGACTTCTGAAAATCGTTTTTAAGACATTTTTATAATTAACTAATAAAACTAATCATCTAATTATTAAATACTTTATTTTACATTTAATGAAATCTTCTTATATAAATACTTTTATAAGATTATATTTTAACTATTATACATATTTATTATAATAATATGTGATTTTTAATGATTTGTATAAATCTTTGTAATTATTGCAGCAACTAGGATTTTACTCAAAAATTGCTAAAAAAACGACGCACGAGAATCGATTTTAAGCCTTTTTTAAAAATTAGCTATATAGTTTGTTGTCTAAAATATAAGGCTATTTTAAGACGAAGCGCTAAAATCGTTTTTAAGGCGTTTTTTTATTTTGGTAATATAAGTTGTTGTTTGAAATATAAGATTTAAAATAAAAATATAAATATAATAAATAAAAATTACAATAAATATAGTAGAAATAAAAAATAGACGTTTTACTGAAATATACTTAAAAACGATAAATTGCATAAAAATTAGAATAAAAACAACTAAATAATAGATACTATAAGAGCTTGTAATCAAGTAGTATCAGGGATTGAGGGAGGTACTTGAAGTGGTATCTTCTTTTTGCATCCTATCTCCCATTGCACAAAACTTTGATTTTGTGCAATGTTATATATGAGAATTTGGACCAGTCAATATATGTTCTTCTAGCCTCCCTCTCTGTAATTTCAAA
>CAMPBS010000004.1 GCA_946639585.1 uncultured Clostridium sp.
TTTTTTGGTCAGTATCTTCAATTCTTACATAAAAAACTCCACCTGTTTTTTTAGAAGCTATTCTACCTATTAATGCTTGGTAAATTGTTCCTATATGTACATTTCCTGTTGGACTTGGTGCAACTCTTAGTACCATTGCACCCTCTGGTAAATCCCTTGCTGGATATTTTTCTTCATAATATGATATTTCCTTTACATCTGGAAATATTAAATCTGCTAAGTCTTTATAATTCATATTCTCTTCTCTCCTTTTTAATCTTTTGGTATTATAACACATTTTTTTTATAAATTCAATTTTTTTGAAAAATTTTTAAAGCCTTTGCAGAAGCAAAGGCTTTAGTTGTAATTTTATTTAGTCGGTCTTTCTTGTAAAGTATCCTGGATTTCCATTGGCTGGATCATCAATTCTGGCATAAGTTTTGTCTGTATTTGATGAATTATAAGCTGTGCCAGCTCCGCCGACAAGTTTATTGCAACTACCAAACATACCTGAACTAGATGTTACTGATATTGTTACAAAATTATCAGAGACATATAGTTTTTCTATTTTACTACACCCTCTAAACATTTCATACATATTTGTTACATTTTGAGTATTAAATCCTGTTAAATCTAAACTTGTTAATCCACTACATCCATTAAACATTGATTGCATATTTGTTACATTTTGAGTATTAAATCCAGTTACATCTAAACTTATTAATTTCTTGCAGTTAACAAACATAAGATTCATCGCTGTTACATTTTTTGTGTTAAAACTTGTTACATCTAAATTTGTCACTCCACTACATCCATAAAACATATAATTCATATTAGTAACTTTTTGGGTATCAAATTTACTTACATCCAACTCTGTTATAGTATTACATTGTAGAAACATAAAACTCATATCTTTTACATTACTTGTATTAAAATTACTTACATTTAAAGTTTTTAAACTATGACAAGCACAAAACATTCCATTCATTTTTTCAACACATTCTGTATTAAAGTATTGAATACCATTAATTTCTTCTAGTGACATATAATAAATAGTATCAAACCAATTTCCTCCAAACATATATGACATATCCTTTACTTTACTTGTATCAAAACTACTAACATCTAAAGAAGTTAAGTTTATACACATATAAAACATTCGAGACATATCATTAACCTTTGAAGTGTTGAATGAATTTAAACCTTTTATATTAGTTAAATTCATTCTATAATCTGAGCCTCTATATAAATTTGTATCACTACCAGAAAAAATTCCTTTCATAGTTGTTACATTAGAAGTATTGAAATTACTAACATCAAGTTCAGCTAGTGTCAAACAGTTATGAAATAAATTTTCCATACTTGAGACGTCACTTGTATCCATAATATAAGATAATTCTATATTTGCAGCTTTTCGTAAATCACTAAACATATTTGAAGAATCTGAATTAAATCCAATCCAATTTTCTTCTGACCAAAGATAGATTGTTCCATTATCATACCACATATATGTTGGATATTGTGAGTCGTTTGTTGAAACTTTGTTATTATCAATTAGTATAGAATTATTAGGTTTTACATCTGCAATTTTAAATCCTGTAATATTTGTATTTGCTGTTGTGACTTGTGGAGATGAGGTACCAGATAGTTCTTTCATTTTTTTATTAAAGTTTGAACCAGAAATTAGTGTTGTTTTGGGTTTTATTTGGTATTCAATTGTAGCACTTTGATTTCCAGCAGCATCTATGTAATAAATTTTATACGTTCCATCTCTATCTACAATAAAACTTTTATCTTCAGTTTTGTTCCAATTTTTAACTTCTCCATTTTCAATTTTACCATAGTAAAGCTCGCCCTTATTAATATAATCTGAGTCTTTTATTACATCACCTGGAAATTTATATTTAACATCAACTGTAAATTTATATTTAGCACCTTTGGCAGTTTCTCCATTATAAATTGATCTACCAGTAATTTGAATGCTTGGAGCATTTGTATTTGGATTTTCGTACCCAACATTATAAATAGCATCTATACCATTTTCTCCATCTAAGCTATCAATTGTATAATACATATTTCCTTTGTATTGCAATCCAAGGTAACTTACCACTTTTCTATCTTGTATGCTTACTAGTACATCTTGTGAAACGCCTTCAACACCAAGGAAATTTAATGTACTACTTGATAAATAATAAAAGTTATTTGTGCTAAGTGTAATTCCCGCTACTGTTAAAGTATTTTTGGCTTTATCAATTGTTACACTATCATCAGTACTTGTGCTTCCTATCCATATTGCACCTGAGCCAGAAAACTTTTCTTCTATATTGCCACTCCATGTTTGAACATTGTTAGGTTTGCAATCCTCATACCATTGATTTACATAGCTTTGCATGATTTTTAATTCTGCAATGAATTTGGTCCTCTTGCTATTGTCTATTGCCTCAATACCAGAAAATGTTGCAACACCGGCCAGTATTAGCAACACAACAATAGTAACGACTAATGTGGTTAAAGTTATGCCTTTTACATTATATATAGCGTATAATCTTGATTTTGCGCAATGTTCTTTTCCATTTCCGTTCATTCCCAGTCTCCTCCTTAGTTACAGAGATTCTCTTTTGAATAATTATTCTCTTATATTTATTGTATCAATAAAGGATATTAAATGCAAGATAAATAAAAAACTTTTATAGAAAAGAAAAACGAAATTATTATAGATTTGGTAACAAATTATATGACTGACTAAAACAACAAGCCTGTGCAAACGCAAAGGCTTGTTGTTTTCCTCTTTTAATGGTAAATTCCCCCATATTTGTCGAATTTTGTCTACAAAAAGTCGAATAACAACATTGAAATTTAAGCATTTTTATGTTATTCTGTTATCAATTATCATCTATATAAATCAATCCAACATTTAATTCTAAATAAAATTTCCCGAAAAAATTGTTTTTTAAAATAAAATTTGTTATAATAAGAAAGGAGTATATTTAATGCAAGAAGATTTATTAAATATAGAAACGATTAAAGAATATATACTAAAGAAAAAAATAGATTGGACAAAGCATTGTCTAAATAGACTACAACAACGAAATATAAAAATATCTGAAGTAAAAACAGCAATTAATAATGGAAAAATAATTGAATATTATTATGACGATTTTCCATATCCTAGTTGTTTAATTTTAGGATATAATGTAAATAAAATGATGTTACATATAGTATGTGGAATGAGCGAAAATACTATTCATATGATAACAGCATATTATCCAGATACCACTAAATGGAAAGAAGATTTAGAAACAAGGAGGAAAGAATAATGAATTGTTTTAAATGTAAAGGAAATTTAGAAGTAAAAAATGTTAATTATATGGTTGATTTAGAGGAAACAATTATTATTATTAAGGGTGTACCAGCAAAAGTATGTACACAATGTGGAGAACAATACTTTGATGATGAAACAGCAGAAAATATTGAAAAAATTGTTGAACAATTGAAAAAATTATCACCAGAAGTTACAATTGTTAATTATAAGGAAAATGTTGCATAAAACAAGCCTTTGCAAACGCAAAGGCTTTGTTACTTTCCTATTTTCTTTTAGCTATCAAAGCTTTTATCTTTATCCCCTGTTCTGAAAACATTTTCTCATGTTCTGTTTCAATATTTTTGCCATCGAAAATATCTTCATTGTGTAAATCTCTGGTTAGTTTTAATATTTCAAATCCTGCTTCTTTGAAGTATTCTATACTACTTTCAAACAAGCCATCATCATCTGTTTTGAAATACACTTCCCCATTTTCTGCCAAAAATTCTTTATATTTTTCTAATTGTCTTGTATGTGTTAAACGTTTTTTTCTGTGTTTTCCTTTTGGCCAAGGATTACAAAAATTTATGTATATTCTTCCCACATTGTCTTCTTTTCCTAAAATTAGTGAAATTCTTTCTATGTCAAATCTTGTTAATAGCACATTTTCTGGCTCTATGTTATTTGCTTTGTATTCCTCTTCCACATTTCTTTTAGCTAAACCTAGCATTGCATCTATTAAATCTATTGCTATGTAATTTATATTTTGATTTTGCACAGCAAGCTTTGAAATAAACTGTCCTTTTCCACAGCCCAGCTCTAGGTATAACGGATTTTTTGGGTTTTTGAACTCTTCTCTCCACTTTCCTTTTAACTCTTCTGGATTATCTCTATAAAATTTGCTTGCTTCCAGCTCTGGTCTTGCCCATTTTTTATAACGAATTCTCATTTTTCTTCCTTCCTTTTAAATAAAGTTTATACTATAATACCACATGTTTATAAAAAAGTAAAATATATTAATTTTAAAAAACGCGTAAGCGGCCAACCGAAGCGAAGTGCAGGGCGACTGGAGCAATTTACATATAAGTTATTTTCAAATATGGAAATTGCGACACCAAGGTTTTTAAAATAAATATATTTTACTTTTTATCAATATTTTTGCAATTATATACCAAAGCTAATGCCCAAAGCATTATTAACTTTATTTATAACACCTTCATCATCTATATGCCCAATTTTTTCTTTCAATCTACTTTTATCTATTGTACGAATTTGCTCTGTTAAAACAACCGAATCACTTTTTAGTCCAGTTGATAGCGAATCTATTTCTATATGTGTTGGTAATTTGGCTTTGTTTTGTTGTGATGTAATTGCTGCTGCGATTACTGTTGGACTATATTTATTGCCTACATCATTTTGTATTATTAAAACAGGTCTTACTCCTCCTTGTTCTGAACCTATTACTGGACTTAAATCTGCATAAAACATATCTCCTCTTTTTATTACCATATTCTTCACTCCTAATATTAGCATATTTGTCATGATATTTTTTAAAATATTAGTTGAAGTAAAGAATTCTTTATTATATTTCTTTGGAAAGACTATATAAATTAAAAGCTAGAATATTGTTTTCATCTAAATTATCTATCTTTACTTCTTTATATAATATGTAAACTGTTGTATTTTTGTTAATATCTGTTACTTCCATTTTGGTTGGTTTTCCAGTATTTCTATCTATATGGAGTGTTTTATTTTTTGTATATATATTTTCATTATTACTTTTTGTTTTCATTATTATTTCGCCATTTTCTTCTATATAACTTGATTCATTATTGTTTTTATAATTTTCTATAAATGAACTTAAATCTAAACTATTATCTGCTATATAATCATTGTTTTCCAATAGTGTTGTAATATTCAAATTTGAATTTTCTAGCTTTAATGTGTTATCTTTTTTTATCATTTTAACACCTTGAATATTTGTTGGTTCCAATACTTCTTGGGTTTCAGCTTTATCTTTTATGTATTGTTGTTTTAAAACATATTTATTTGAATTTTTATTACTTTTTGTTTCTACCTCTATTGTTGCCTCATACGAACTAATATCTAAAATATAGTTTACAATATCTTGACTACTACTATTCTTTCCAATTTTTTGTGTTTTACTCCTATTTATGAAAAAAATTGTTAAAAATGTTGCTATTAGAATTAAAATAATTATAAAAATAAAAACTTTCTTTTTATTCATTTTTGTTCATCCTTTCAAAAAAAATTAGATAATAACATTGTTATTATCTAATTTTTATTCGAATCAATTTTAATTATTACATATACAACTAAAATATATTGTTTTTGTTCTCCCCCAACTGCATAAGAAAGCCTATATAAAAAAGTTCTCCAAAACTTTTTTTATAAGGCTTTCTAATTTGTCGGTCCCCACAGCGTTCACAAAAACAATATATTTTAGTTTATTATTAAATCATTAAAGTATTCTTCAATTAATTGCAATAAAGCCTCACTATTTTCAGTATGATTAACCTGATTTCTAAATTCACTTGCATTTGGTAAATTTTTTGTATACCAAGATACATGTTTTCTTATCTCATGTATTGCAACTTGTTCTCCTTTATGTTTTATTGAAAGTTCTATATGTTTTATCATTGCTTGTTTTCTTTCTTCTGGAGTAGGTTGTGGCAATTTTTCTCCTGTTTCTAGAAAATGTTTTATATTTCTAAAAATCCATGGATTTCCTAGGCTTCCTCTACCTATCATTATTCCGTCTACTCCTGTTTTTTCAAACATTTCTAAAGCAGATTCTTCATCTACAATATTTCCATTTCCAATTACTGGTATGTTTACTGCTTCTTTTACTTTTTTTATTATTTCTAAATCTACATTTCCACTAAAAAATTCTGTCCTTGTTCTTCCATGGATTGTGATTGCAGATACTCCACATTTTTCAGCTATTTTAGCAAGTTCTACTGCTACTATATGGTCTTTGTCCCAACCTTTTCTGATTTTTAAAGTTACTGGAACTGTTGAGTTTTGTACTACTGCTTTGATTATTCTTTCAGCTTTTTCGAGGTCTAAAAGTAATTTGCTTCCATCTCCGTTTTTTACAACTTTTGGTGCAGGACACCCCATGTTTATATCTATTATTTCTGCAAATTTACTAAACTCTTGTGCAGAAAATGCCATGCTTTCTTCATCACTACCAAAGATTTGGTAACTTATTGGCCTTTTTTCTCCTGTTGTATCTATAAGCTGTTTTGTTTTTTCGTCATTGTGGAATATTGCCCTACTGCTTGCCATTTCTGTGCATACCATTCCTGCGCCTTGTTCTTTACACAAAATTCTAAAAGGCAGGTCTGTTACACCTGCCATTGGAGCTAGTATTAAATTATTTTCTAATTCTACATTTCCAATTTTTAATTTTTTTATATACATTGTTTCTCCTATTTAACAAAAATAGTTTTTTGACGTTTTCCACTTATGTTTAATAATAGTCCTATACATATAAAGCTTGTTATTAGTGAGCTTCCGCCATAACTAATGAACAATAGTGGAACACCAGTTATTGGTAATAATCCCATTACCATTCCAATATTTTCCAACATGTGGAATAAGAATATTCCTGCTATTCCTGTTGCTATTACTGAACCTTTAGTATCTTTTGCTGTTTTTGCTATATATAGTGATTTGGTTACCAGAACTACATACAAAATTATAATTGCGCTTGAAACTACAAATCCCATTTCTTCACTAATTACCGCAAATATAAAGTCTGTAGTTTTAGGATACAAGAAACCAAGTTGAGTCTGATTTCCTTTTAATACTCCCATTCCCGTGAATTCTCCGGCTCCTATTGCAAGTTTTGATTGTATTATATTATACCCTGCACCTCTAGGATCTGATTCTGGGTGTAAAAATACATCTATTCTTTGTTTTGCATGATCTGGCAATACAAAATTATATAATACTGGTATTGCTATTGCTACTAATAATATTGTAACTATTATATATTTTTTATCTATTCCAGCTGTAAATAGCATCATTAAAGTTGCTACTATAAACGCTGTTGCTGTTCCATAGTCTGGCTCTTTTACAATTAGTAAAATTGGTATTCCTATTATGATTAGTATTAACAATAACCTTGAAAATTTATTTATATCTTCTTTTTGTTTTGCTTGTATTTTTGATATTACAAATGCTAAAAATAGTATTAGAAATATTTTTGCGAATTCACTTGGTTGAAAAGAGAAAAATCCTATATCAAACCAGCTACTTGCACCATTTATAGGCCTTGTAAATAATACCGCTACCAGTAATATTAAAAAGACTATATAAAAAATTGGTGATGCTTTTACTATTTTTTCATAGTCTATTACTGCAAATATAACCATTATCCCCAAGCTTATTCCAAGCCATAATAGTTGTTTGTAAAATGAGTCATAATTTGAATTTTGAGTTGCAGAAAAAAGTGCAACTAAACCTATGGCACATAAAATGAGGGCTATTATTAAAACCCACCATTCCATATTTTTTAATTCTCTTTTTCTCATTTTAAAATTCCTTTTTAATTATTTTCTGTAGTAAGTTCTTCGTTTTCGTTTTGTTCTACATTTTCTTCTTTGCTATCACTATTTTCTGAGTTTTCTTCTTTGCTTTCGTTTTGTTCTACTTCTTCTTCCTTTTTCTCTTCTTTTTTATTTTCGTTTTCTTCTTTGCTATTTTCCTTATTTTCTATTTTTTCAGGTTGCTCATCTGATTTAACTTCTTCTTCAACCTCTTTTTTAATCTCTTCTTTTACTTCTTCTTTTTTATCTTCTACTTTATTTTCTTTTATTTTTGAACTATCTACTTTTCTTGCTTCGTTTTTTATATTTAAAATGGGAATATTAGCATATAATGCTGGCGCACCATTTGTTCCATCTTCATTTTCTATATTTGTTAATCTAACATCTATTGACTTTTCATCTACTTCTATATATTTTTTTATTACTTCTATTATTTCATGTCTCATTAAATCCAAAAAGTCTGCTGAAACATTGGCTCTATCTTGCATTAGAACTAATTGCAATCTTTCTTTTGCTGCACTTTTTGAATCTGTAATTTTCTTGTCTTCTTGTTTTGCTTTTTTGAAAAACTTAAATATGTTTTCAAACATTGTCCACTACTCCTTCGTTTATAATTTCTTATTTTCTTCCAAATAATTTTTTTAATTTTGCAAAAAAGCCTTTTTCTCTGCCTGGTATTGTTACTTCTATTTTTTCTCCTAATACTCTTTTTGCTATTTCTATGTATGCTTTACCAGATGGAGCTTTTCTATTTTGAATTACAGGTTCACCTTTATTTGTTTGTGTTATTATGTATTCATCATCTGGAACTACACCAATAAGGTCGATTGATAAAAGGTCAACAATGTCATCTACATCCATCATTTCACCTTTTCTTACCATGTTTGGTCTAATTCTATTTATTACTAATTCTGGATTTTTTAAATCTGATGATTCTAATAATCCTATAATTCTGTCTGCATCTCTTATTGCTGATATTTCTGCTGTTGTTACTACTATTGCTCTATTAGCTCCTGCTATTGCGTTTTTAAATCCTTGTTCTATTCCTGCTGGGCAATCGATTAAAATATAATCAAATTCTTCTTTTAGTGTATTTGTTAATTCTTTCATTTGTTCTTCATTTACTGCGCTTTTATCTCTTGTTTGGGCTGCTGGTAGTAGGTATAATTCTTTGAATCTTTTATCTTTTATTAGGGCTTGTCTTAGTTTGCATTTTTTTTCTACAACATCTACTATGTCGTATACTATTCTATTTTCAAGTCCCATTACAACGTCTAGGTTTCTTAATCCAATATCTGTATCTACAAGACAAACTTTTTTGCCTTCTACGGCTAAGCTTGATCCAAGATTTGCAGTTGTTGTTGTTTTTCCTACTCCACCTTTACCTGATGTTATAACAATTACTTCTCCCATAATTTTTTCCTTTCTAGGTTTTTGATTTAAAAACGATTATTTCGCTTTTTATGGTATAATAATACAACGAATTTGGCAAAATGTCAATGAATTCAACATAAAAAAACCAAAAACTCATGTAGCTAGTTTTTGGTTTTTTATTTATTTTTTTACATTCCTGTTTTAGGTAATTTTTTCACAACAGGTTTTATTTCTTCCTTTGGTTTTTCTTCTTCTTTTTTCTCTTCCCTCTTTTCAATTTTCTTATAATCATCTTCTATATTTCCTTCGCCATTTTCATATTCAAATCCTGTAAGAGCATAATCTTGATATTCTGGATTTGGTGCTGTTCCATAGATTATAGGCTTTGTTTTTAATTCCGATTTTACATTTAATTTGAATCTTCCATCTGAAGTTAAAGATGATATCGGAATTATGATTTTGAATTTTTCTCCTTTATTAAATTCTGTTTTTTCTTTATTATTTAAATCGACAATTTTTATTTCTTTTGGTAATTCATTTTTTTCTGTTTTTTCTATATTTATAAAGAATTTTTTGAAATCTGCATTGGCTTTTACGCTATAAGTTTTTGATACGTATTCATTGTTTATCGTATCTTCTGACCATTCTGTTTTTGGCTTTTCTATGCTTATACTTGTTTCCAACTTTGTTTCTGTTGAATTTTGAGCATTTTCAACTATTATTTTTAATGCATTCAATGTTCTTTCGCCAGCTTCTCCTATTGCTTCATAATCATCTGGATTGTTTCCATGAATATAGCAATATATTGCTTGTTTTGTTGCTGTAAATGCTTCATATTTGTTGGCACACCCTAGTTCTTCTATTGTTTTATATGGATAACCATTTATAATTCTTCTCCATAATCCTACATCTGTTACATAATCATTTGTAGAAACCGCATATGCATCAACTTTTCCAACTCCTTTTAAATTTCTATTTAAACAATATGCTGGGTATGTGTTGCCATTACTACTATTGTAAGTTACATATACTGTAATCACTTGTGATCCTTGAAATTTTAGTAATGCTCCGCAATCTCCTTCGTTTTGTAATTGAATATTTTTGCCTAAATCTGTGGCATACACACTATTTGCAAGTCCTAAAAAGTTCATTGCAAGTGTTACAAACATTGTCATTAGTGCTAGTATTATTTTTTTAATTTTTTTCATATTTTTTACTCCTTTTCTATTCCTTGAATTATTCTCCTATAATTAGGTTCATTCTCTACACACGTAATAAGCGTAATCCTGTTATCTTCAGTATTTTCTAGTAAACTCCAATCCTCATCACTTATAATCTTTAAAGTTTTCACAACATACCTTTTTTCAAATTCCTTATATTTATAAATGATTTCGTCTCCTTCTTTTAGCTTTTTCAAGTCATGAAAGTAATTTACTTTATATCCTCTGTTATGTGCTGCTAGTCCTATATTCCCTTCTCTTTTAACTGTTTCTTCAAAGTGTCCAACATATTCATCCATTACCTCTTTGGTTGTTCCTTCTTCAATAAGGGCATTTAAGTTAATCGCTGGAATTTCAATTTGCCACACAAAATCACGCTTTTTGTTTTGATTTTTTTCTTCGTTTTTTGTTTCTTGCTTGTTTTCTTGATCGTCAATATTTGCAACAATTGGCTGATTTTCTTGTTGCTGGTTTTCATTTTGCTGGCTTGTATTTAGTTTTTTTTCGTTTTGATTAGATATTATTAAATTATTTTCATTTTCTATGTCTTTGGATATTTGTTGAATTTTACTAGATACTGAAAATTTCTGAATTTTATTTTCTACGTTTGAAATCTGATTGTTTAAAAAACAAAATATTATTATTGAAATAATTAAACTTATTACATTTACATATCTCTTTGTAAAGCTAATCATACATATTGCTTCACCTACTTTCTTTGAATAACTGAAATTATTAGTTCTTATTCATTTTTAAATTTTGGGAAATTATAGATTAAATTTTTTGAAAAAATTTGATTTGTTTTAAGCTTTTGACTAAAAAACTATGCTTAAAATTATATCTTGCAATTATGTTACCACATTATTTTGATTTTGTAAAGAATTTTTCATCGACAAAATTCGACAAAAGTTCCAAAATCATATTAAAATATCGGAAAAATTAGAAACTGGAATTGCTCCATCTTTGATTAAATTATTTGTACCAACTGAATTTAATGAATTTATATTTCCTGGAACAGCATAGACTTCTTTTCCTTGTTCCATTGCAAATTCTGCTGTAATTAAAGAACCACTTTTTTCTTTTGCTTCTACTACCAAAACTGCTCTGCTCATTCCACTAATAATACGATTTCTTGCAGGAAAATGTTCTTTCTCTGGTCTTACTCCTAAAGGATATTCTGAAATAATTACTCCACCTTGTTCTATTATTTTTTTAGCTAATTGTTCATTTTCTTTGGGATAGATTATATCTAATCCGCTTCCTATTACTGCAATTGTTTTTCCGTTTGCTTGCAAGGCTCCAATATGTGAATAGCTATCAATTCCTTTTGCTAATCCACTTATAATGTTTATATTTTGTTTTGCAAGATTGTAAGCAAAATATGTTGCTGCTTTTTTTCCATATTCTGTTGCTTCTCTACAACCAACTATTGCTATGCCTTGATTATTTAAGATTTCAACATTTCCCATTACATACAAGCACTTTGGCGGGTCATAAATTTGTTTTAAAAGTTCTGGATATTTCTCATTTTCAATTGTAATCCTTTTAATATCGTTCAAATTATCACACTCCTTTCTTAATTTGCATATTTATAACATGGATTTTTAAATTTGTAAAGACTTATAATTATAAAAAGCAAAATATATTAATTTTAAAACCCGCGTAAGCGACTAACCGGAGCGAAGCGCAGGGCGACTGGAGCAACTTACAGAATAGTATTTTAAAAATCTGGAAGTTGCGACACCAAGGGTTTAAAAATTAATATATTTTGCTAAATTATTTACAAATTTAAAATTCCATTTTAGAATCTAACCAAGCTTTTAAATCAGCAATTGCAATTCTTTCTTGTTCCATTGTATCTCTATCACGAACTGTAACTTGTCCATCTTCTAATGTATCAAAGTCAATTGTTACACAATATGGTGTTCCAATTTCGTCTTCTCTTCTATAACGCTTTCCAATAGAACCAGCTTCATCATAGTCACATGGGAAGTATTTTGAAAGTTCTTCATACACTTCTTCTGCTTTTTCACTTAGCTTTTTAGAAAGTGGAAGTACTGCAACTTTGAATGGTGCTATTGCTGGATGTAAATGTAATACAACTCTTGAATCTCCTTCTCCTAAGTCTTGTTCTTCATAACCATTGCATAAAAATGCTAATGCTAATCTATCAACACCTACTGATGGCTCAATTACATAAGGAATGTATCTTTCATTTGTTTCAACATCTAAGTATGACATATCTGTTTTTGCATGTTCTTGGTGTCTTGTTAAGTCATAGTCTGTTCTATCTGCAATTCCCCATAATTCTCCCCATCCAAATGGATATAAGAATTCAATATCTGTTGTTGCTTTACTATAGAATACTAATTCTTCTTTTTCATGTTTTCTATATCTTACATTTTCTTTCTTTAAACCTAAGTTTAATAAGAAGTCTAAGCAATATTTTTCCCAATAATCAAACCATTCCATATCTGTTCCTGGTTTGCAGAAAAATTCATATTCCATTTGTTCGAATTCTCTTATCCTGAATGTGAAGTTTCCTGGTGTTATTTCATTTCTGAAGGCTTTACCTATTTGTCCCATTCCCATTGGAACTTTTTTTCTTGATGTTCTCATTACATTTTTGAAGTTTACAAATATTCCTTGGCATGTTTCTGGTCTTAAATATACTGTTGAGCTTGAATCTTCTGTTACTCCTTGGAATGTTTTGAACATTAAGTTGAATTGTCTTATTCCTGTGAAATCATGTTTTCCACAGTTTGGGCAATTAATTCCATTGTCATCTATATATTTAACTAATGCTTCATTGCTCATTCCATCTGCACACATGTCTATTCCATTTTCTTGTGCCCAGCTTTCTATTAATTTATCTGCTCTATGTCTTGTTTTACAAGCTTTACAGTCAATTAGTGGGTCATTAAATGTAGATACGTGTCCTGTAGCTACCCATGTTTCTGGGTTCATTATTATTGCAGCATCTAATCCTACTGAATCTTTTCTTTCTTGGATGAATTTTTTCATCCATGTTTTTTTTACATTGTTTTTTAATTCTACTCCTAAAGGGCCGTAGTCCCAACTATTTGCTAGTCCTCCATAAATTTCTGAGCCTGGATATATAAATCCTCTATTTTTACATAAGCTCACAATTTTGTCCATTGATTCTACCATATAAAATTCCTCCTATCTTTGCTAGGTAACAAAAAAACTCCCATTCCTAGCATATTAAAATTTGCTAGGGACGAAAGTTATATTTCCGCGTTTCCACCCTAATTGATATAATAATATATCCACCTTAATTTATTTAATTTATGCTCAAAAGCTCCACCATATATCTAAAATTACAAGTATTCCACCATCACTTGCTCTCTAAAAATTTCAAAATATATTTCTTCTTTCTCATCGCATTATTATATTAACACATATTAGCTTATTTTGCAATATTTTTTTGATATTTCATTACATTTTTGCTGCTTTTATAACATTGTTCATAAGCATAGCTATTGTCATAGGTCCTACTCCGCCTGGGACTGGTGTAATGTAACTTGATTTTTTACTTACATTTTCAAAATCAACATCTCCACAAAGTTTGCCATCTTCTCCTCTGTTGATTCCAACATCTATTACAACTGCGCCATCTTTTACCATATCTGCTTTTAGGAATTTAGCTCTGCCTATTGCAACTATAACAATGTCTGCTTTTTTAGTGTATTCTGCTATATCTTTTGTTCTTGAATGACAAACTGTTACTGTTGCATTTTTGTTTAAACAACATTGAATTAGAGGTTTTCCTACAATGTTACTTCTACCAATTATTACAACATTTTTTCCTTCTAAGTCTATATTGTATTCTTCAAACATTTTTATAACACCATAAGGTGTGCATGAAACGAAAGTATCTTGTCCAAGTGTTAGTTTACCTACGCTTACAGGATGAAATCCATCTACATCTTTTTTAGGTGATATTGTTCTAAATGCTTCGTTTATATCTAAATGTGCAGGAATTGGGCTTTGTAGCAATATTCCTGTAATATCTTCTCTTTCATTTAGTTCTTCGATTAAAGATATTAAATCTTTTTGTGTTGTTTTTTCATCCAGTAGAAATTCTTCGTATTCTATACCAACTTCTTCACATGCCTTGCTTTTATTTCTTACATATACTTTTGAAGCTGGATTATCTCCAACCATTATTACTGCTAATTTTGGTACGATTCCTTGTGCTTTTAGATTATCACAATCTATTTTTAAATTTTGTCTTGTTTTTCTTGCTAATTCTTTTCCATCAATTATTGTTGCCATGTTTATTTCTCCTTAATTCTTATGTTCTTTTGTAATATATAACAAATATAATAAAAAAACAAGCGAACATATAAAAAAAATCTCGAATTATTTTCGAGATTTTTAATTTGTTACAAATGTTGTTCCTTCTTCTTTTTCTCTTATGGATGTAACTTGAATCGCTGGTATTTCAGCATCATACGAAATATCTTTTCCAATAACCCCAATCACTTCTACCCAAGTTTTAACTTCTGGATATTCTCCATCATATCTTATATCTAATCCTGCTAATCCGTCATTACCACAACATCCTGGAGTGTTTCTAACAATTGAATAACATATTTCGCCATCGTTATCTGAATAACTAAATAAAAAGCCTTCTATTTTTACAGTTTTTCCTAAATAATCCTTTAAATTGTAATATATATCATTAGTTTGCTCTATAAAGAAATTATCTTTTATTTCTAAAATATTGTTCATATCTGGTTCTACTTTTTGATTGGTTCTTCTTATTTTTCCTTCTTTCACTTCTGTTGTGGTTTCTGGTAGCTCATTCGTTGCAAATGTTTCACTATTTGAATTATTTTCTGTAATACTTATTTTTTCTTCTGCTACATTATTAGCATTTACAAAAATAAATACAATTCCTATAACCAAAATTATTAAAATTATAATCATAATTATTTTCTTTGGTTTCATTTTTATCACGCTCTTTCTGACGTAAATTTTATTTTTCATGCTTTTAGGGAGTGTCCCAAAAAGTATGAATTAGTCATGAATTATTTTTTCTATTATACTAAATAAAATAAATAAAACTAAGTTTACGATTACAATCATTGCTCCTGTGCTTATATTGTATATGTAAGATAAGTATATTCCTATTAAGAATGAAATAACACTTATTATTGCTGAGCTTATTATTACTTTTTTGAATGATTTGAATATTCTCATTGATGTTAATGCTGGGAAGATGATTATACTACTTATTAGCATAACTCCCATCATTCTCATACCTACAACTATTATTAATGCTGTTAATACTGCGATTATATTTGTGTATCTATTGGCTTTTAAGCCACTTGCTTTTGCAAAGTTTTCATCAAATGTTACTACAAATAGTTTTCTATAATAGATTATAAATAAAACTGCTACTATAATACTAACAATAATACTTAAAATTACATCTGCTTGACTCATAGCAAGTATACTTCCAAACATGAAATTACATACATCTGTGTTCATCCCTGTTGAAAGTGACGTTGCTGCTACTCCTATTGCTAACGCAGAGCTTGATATTAATGCAATTGCACTATCGCTTTTTATTCTGCTGTTGTTCCCAATTTTTAACAAGATTATTGCTGATATTGTAACACATGGAATTGCTATGTAAAGCGGTGTTGCGGCTCCAAATGCTGTTGCAACAGTTAAAACTCCAAATCCAACATGTGATAGTCCATCACCTATCATACTATATCTTTTTAAGACAAGACTAACTCCTAAAAGTGCTGCACATAAACTTATTAAAACTCCTACTAATACAGCTCTTTGAATAAATATATGTGACATCATTTCTGCTACATTTTGTATCATTATTCAGCACCTCCATCTTTTTTATCTTCATCATGATGATGGCAAGGACATTCACAGTGTTCATTATGATATTTTTCTACATTTCCATTATAAGTAACTTCGCCATTTACAATCTCTATAACATTATCAGCATAATTTAAAGCTCTTTCTATATCATGTGAAACCATTAGCACTGTAATGTTTTCTTCTTTCTTTAATTTATCTAATAATTCATAAATTTGTTTTGCAATACTTGGATCTAATCCGTTGGTTGGTTCATCTAATACAATTATACTTTTTGTAGCGCATAATGCTCTTGCTATTAGAACTCTTTGTTGTTGTCCACCAGATAAATCTGCAAAACATGTTTTTCTTACATCATAAATTCCAAGCTTTTTCATAACGTTTTTGGCATTTTCTTTGTCTTCTTTTTTATAAAAAATACTTCTTACATTATTTGAAATTGTACCAGAAAGTACTACTTCTTCTATTGTTGCTGGAAAATGTGCTTGTATTTCGCTTTTTTGTGGTAAATATCCAATGTGTTGTTCTTTTATTATTTCTCCTGAATATCCCTTATTCAAGCCTAATATACATTTTAATAATGTACTTTTTCCTGAACCATTTTCACCAACTATGCATGTAAATTTTCCTTGCTCTACGTTTATGTTTATGTTTTTTAATGTATCCTTTTTAGTAGGATAACTGAAACTTAGATTTTTTATTTGAATTAGATCCATTTTTTACCTCTTTTTTTTAATAATTATATTAATCTAAATATATAATTTGTAAATCCTTGGTGTCGCAATTTCCATATTTTAAAATACTAGTATGTAAATTGCTCCAGTCGCCCTGCGCTTCGCTACGGTTGGTCGCTTACGCGGATTTACAAATTTATATATTTAGATTTATTGTAATGCTTGTTTTAGAACTAAAACATTTCGTTCCATCAAAGAAACCCATGTTTCTCCCTTGTTGAAATCATCTAAAGAAACATTGTGTAAGCTTTGTATTTGCATTGCTTTGCATCCATTTCCTGCTTCATCTGCAATTGTTTTTGCTACTTTTCCATCATTCATTTCAATATATAAAACTACTGGGATTTTGTCTTGTTTTACTTTGTTTTCTAAATAAGCTATTGTTTTTGCAGATGGATCAGTTTCTGTGCTACATCCATTAAATGCTGCGCTTACTTCTAATTTATAATAATTTATAAAGTATTGCATTGGCATTTTATCACCAAATATTAATCTATTTCTAACTCTTTTGTTTACTACTTCTTGTATTCTTTTGTCTACATCTTGTATTTTTGCTATATATTTTTGAGCATTTGCTTGGTATTTTTCTTTGTTTTCACCATCTATTTGTTCCATTGCTTGTTCTAGTTTGTTTACCATTTTTATTGCATTTGAAGGTGATGTCCAAATATGTTCATCAAAAGCTCCTTCTTCATGTTCGTGATGATGTTCTTCTTTTTCTTCGTCTTCATGTTCTTCAGCCTCGTGTTCATGTTCCTCTTTTTCTTCTTCGTGTTCGTGTTCTTCTTCACCATGTTCGTGATGATGTCCTTCCTCTTCCTCAGCTCCATCAACTTCTTGTTCCTCTATTGTATCAACGAAGTTTGCAATACAAATTGTTTCTACATCTTTTTCTTCTTCTAATGAATCTAGAACCTTATCTGCCCATTTTTCCATTTCTCCACCAATATATACAAATAAATCTGCATTTTGGATTGTTGTTAAGTCTTTTGCTGTTGGATCATAACTGTGAGCATCTTTTCCAGGTCCTAATAAGAATGTTAATTCAACATTTTCATTATCTCCTATTATTGCTCTTAGAAAATCATAACTTGCAAAATTACTTGCAACAACTTGTTTTTTGCTTGTATCTTTCTTTTTATTATCTCCCATATTAAATAGTGCAAAACCCGCACCTACAACTATTAAAATAGCTAAAATTGTTAATATTATTTTTTTCATTATTATCCTCCATTTTTTAAACTTTATTTTTGGTTTGAGATATTTTCCCTATTCATTCAATTGTACTTTATCAAATATTAAAGTTTTTTGTAGCGATATTATTTTTTCTTTTTTTATTTTATCTAACATTACAAAAATAAGAAAACCTATAAATGCCAATAAAATAATAGCATGTACAATGGTAATAAAATTTCGTGCTATTTGAATTATTTGACATTTTGCGCAATGCTCTTCATGGCAACTTTCTAAATGATGTTCATCTTGCGATACAATAACCATAAATAATAATGAAATGCATATAACTGTTATTAACAAATATTTAATTGTTTTTAATAATTTATTATTCATTGTATCACCTTCCTTTTTTATTCTAAACAATCATCACATAAGCCATAAATCATATTGTTATGGTCTAGATTAAACTTGTGCTCTGCTTTTATATGATTACTAACATTTTCAAATTCTTCACAATGTAAATGTATTGTTTTCCCACATTTTTTGCACTTTAAGTGAAAATGATTGCTACATTTTGAAGAAATGTATTGATAATGTTTTGTATGATTTATAATTTCTGTTCTTACACTATTGCTTTCTTCTAATATTTTTAAAAATCTATAAATTGTTGTTAATCCTACTATTTGATTTTTCTTTTTCAAATATTCCATTATTTGTTCTGCGTTAACAAATTTATTTTCATTTTCTATTAAATAATCTTTTATTATTTTCCTCTGTTCTGTGTTATAGCTACTTTTCAATCAAATCGCCTCCAAAAGAACAATAGTGGACTTATGATAATTGCATAAGATAAAATCTAATGCAAATGTCCACGTCATTGTTCGCGCGCGAAAATTTCGAAGAAATTTTCTGTGCATTTGTATTATCTTTCAAATTATAGAAAATGAAATTTTCTATAATTTGAAAATCGTTTTCAATTTTATCATGTTTTGCCTGAAAAGTCAATAAAAGCGATTAAGTTTTTTACTTAATCGCTTTGTATTTTGGGAACGGATCCTATTTTGGGGGACGGATCCCTAAAATATCATTATATGTTTTTATTTTTTATATAGCTACCTTCAAATTCGCTTTCGAGTATATCCATATGTAGTTTATCGTGATATTTTCCATTTAAAAATATTGCTTCTCTACTTTTGCCAGTATCTTTAAATCCACATTTTAGATAGCATTTATGAGCTCTTTCGTTTACGTCTAGAAGATCTAGCCTTACGCTATGTAAATTTAAATATTTAAAAGCATATTCTAGTAAAAGTTTTATTGCTTCTGTACCATACCCGTTGCCTCTATAATTTTCGTCACCTATAAATATTCCAAGTACAGCACTTCTTGCAATCCTATTGAAATTTTCCAAACCTATTGTTCCAATTAGTTTATCATTATTTAAATCAATAATATCAAAATTTTTATTATCGTTGTTTTTTGCAGAATTTTCAAGCCATTCTTTTTCTCCAAGTAAAGTAGTAATTTCTCCGCTTCTTCCTATATAATCACTTACTTGAAAATCGTTCATCCATTCTGTAAATTTTTCTATTTCTTCTTCTGATACTCCTTTGGGAGATAAGTATATTCTTTCTCCTACTAATTTTTTAAAGTATTTCATATCTTTCTACCTCTTTTCATAATTTATTCTCCTATTTTTTTATTCTTCTTATCATTCCATATCCAGTAAAATCAAATGGTATTTTTCTAAATCCACATTTTTCATAAAATGTTTCTTTTCCTTGCATTGAAACTAAATTGATACTTGCTTTCTGTCCATCTTTTGTTTTATTATAAACTTCCTTTACAATTTCTTCAATAAGTAATTTTCCCAATCCTTTTCCTTGATATTCTTTGATTATTACAACATCAACAATTAAGTAGTATAGCCCATCTCCAATAGCTCTCGCCATACCAACTGTTTTATCATCGACTATTATTTTTTTGACAATAACACTATTTTTTATTGCTTCAATTATTACACTTTCATCTTTTGAATCCCAACCAACTGAATTTCTTAATTGGTTGTATTCTTTTGGTAGCAGATTATTTGCTATTTTATAATCCATGTTTATCAACTCTTTTCTTTTTATAATTCAAATCTATTTTTTATCAACTTTGCTACTTCTTCAGCAGAAATATTTGTATTATTTATTTTCATATAGTTTTCAAAAAGCTCTTCTCCTTGTCCAGGTTCTGAATTCAATTTATGTTTATGAATTGAATTCAATAAGTCTCTTTCGCTCCATTCTAAGTCCCTTTTTGAAGCCTTATGTTCTAACCTATTTTCTGTTTTATTTCTTCTTAATCGTTCTTCTAAGTCTGCTTCTAATTCTATTACATATGATTTATCAAATCCCTCTGTCCATTCTTCAAAATAAGCTTTGTCTTCTTCTAATTCGTATTTAAAATCAAAACAACTTGTAAAAATAATACCCTTTTCATTGCTTTTTGCAAATTCCTCAAATACCTTTGTTCTAACTACATCATTCATCTTTCTAAAAATTTTTTGGTCATAATCAAATATTAATCTTAACATTTCAATTGTCATATGATTATAAAATAATTTATAACCTGTTAATTTTGCTAATTCTTGACCTACTGTCATTTTTCCAACAGCTTGCGGTCCACAAATCATAATAAAATTTGGCATTTCAATCTCCTCCTTAATTATTTCTTTTTATCATCTGAGTTCTATTTTTTCTTCATATATATTTGAATATTTCCCAATACTCTCATTAACATTTATTATATAATCCTTTACGATACAATTAGAATATTCATCATCGAAATATTCTTTTATCATTTGTCCACCTAAATCTTCCATAGTTTTCCATGATGCTGGGTTGTCCTTATCTGCATCCATCAAAACTTCTTTTATCCCGTATTTTTGACAAATTTTTAAACCTAAATATAAATTTATTTTATTATATCCATTTCCTCTTTCGGTAGGTCTTATTGAATAGCCAATATTTCCTCCATACTTCTTCAATCTCTCATTTAATGCTAATCTTATATTTATCATTCCAACAATTTTATTATCTTCCTTTCTTATCAGAAAATAGGTTCTTGCAGGTACTTTTTCTTCATTAGGTATTCTTTTATAATCTTCTTCTAATTTTTCTAACCAACCTTCATAGTTGTCTAAGAATCTTTGTAACCCACCTGTTCCATTTATTTCGGAATTATATGTATAAAATTCATTTATAAATTCTATTGCTTCTTTTTTTCTTTTAATACATGGTTCTTCTAAATAAAACTTTTCCATGTTATCACTTCCCCTTTTTATTTTACAAATAGTGTCAAAATAATATATTTAGTACCTGTTTCATCCCCTCTTAGTTTGTTTATGCCTATAGTTCCTACTACTTCATTTTCTTCAATTGCAACATAATTCTGTACCCTATTAGGATAATTCTTTTTTATTTCTTCTTCTGTAAAATGTTTTGATAATTTATCAATTATTTCTTTACCATGATCTTTTATATTTATTTCACACATATTTGTTATTATTATATCTGACATTTCTTTTGCATATTTTTCTTGATATTCTTTTATTTCAACCATAATAATCTCTCCTGTTCTTCTTTTTTAATAACATTTTTATCCCAAAAAGTATAATTAAAATACCAACACCAATATTCATTATGCTTAATATATTTTCAGGTATAAAACTTGATATTTTTTCATTATTTACAACCCCTTTATAATTTGCTTAAATCATATCTATATCCTACTTCTTTATAATTCTTTCCACCTTTTTCAATTTCATTTTCTCCGTATAAAATGCCACCCATTTTTTCATAGAATTTTCTTGAATTATAGTTTTCTTTCAAGCACCATAATATCATGTTTTTATTGTTATTTTTCTTTTGCTCTTGAATAACATAGTTAAATAATTCTTTTCCTATTCCTTGTCTTTTCAAATCAGGCTTTACATATATTGCACATAGTTCGCAATCAATATCTTTTACATCTTGTGAAAACAAATTATTAATTGTATATCTGCAAAAACCTACTACTTCATTATTTTTTTCAGCTACAATAAATCCGTTTTCTTTATAGTCTTTAAGTCTTCTATTGTAATTATCTTCAATTTTTAGACTATCTAAAAACTCATCATCTATAATCCCTCTATATGCACTTTTCCAGCCCTCAACTACAATACTAGAAATTGACCATAAATCTTCTTTTTTTACATTTCTAATTATAATGTTTTGCATTTAAACTCACTCCTTAAAACTAAAATAAGCCTCACAAAAGAATCTTTTAAGACTCCTTTGCAAGACTTTTATAATCTCACTTCGTGTAAACAACTAACTTATTTTTAATTGTCCTTTATCGCTCGGATTTATTTTTCCTAGATAAACTCTTAAATATTGTTTTATATTGTAACATATTATTTGTCTTTTGTCAAATCTGTAAAATCGTGTATTATTTTATATTTTGATGTTTGTAACTCTTTATTTCTATCCATATGTAAAACTGATAGTCCTTTTTCAACTGCAATATCTAATAGTTCTTCATTATCATCTATAAATAATGCTTCATTTTCTTTTATATTAAATTCTTTTATTGGGTAATCAAATAATACCTTGTCTTGCTTTCTTTTTCCGTATACTGAAGATATGTATATTTTTGTAAAATATTGATCTATATCATATTTTTTCAAATAATTAAATGCACATGGCCAATTGTCTGATAACATAAGGATAGTGTATTTTTTTGATAATATTTCTAAGTCTTCTTTTACATGTTTATATAATATGTATTTAGAATCTTCTTTATCATAAACAAAGTTGTTTACTATGTTTTCAAGATTTTCTTTTTCAATATTATAATCGATTTTCTGAAATACAGTCTTGTAAAATTCCATTATTAATTCATATTCTTCTTCCAAATTTACAGCTTGCCCATCTAGTAAGTATCTACTACTTTGTATTGCTTCTTTTAATTTGTCTTTATCTATTTTTTTCATGTCTACATTTTTTAGAAATTCATTTGTTACAAGCCAATCTCCAGTTGCTGGTTCTACTAAAACTCTTCCCATATCTAATATTAAATATTTTATCATATTCTCACTCCATTTGTTAAAATTATATATTCCACTTTAAATATGCTTCTATTAAATCATAATCCATAATATCTTTTGGAATGTTTTCAGTATCAAAGAATTCTAATTGTTTTGTTTCGGAGTCACACTTTAAATTTGAAACTTTTTCATTTTTAATATCGGCTAAATATAATGATGTATTGTTATAAACAATATCCCCATTTGGATAGCTGTTTTTTCTTGTATTTCCTGACAATGTATCAATTAGTTTTATTTCGTTTGGTTCTATTTTTATCCCTGTTTCCTCATATGCTTCTCTAACTGCTGTATCTCTTAAGTCTTCTCCAAGTTCTTGGCATCCACCAGGTAATCCCCATTGATTTCTATCTGCTCTTTTTTGTAATAGTATTTGTCCTTCTTCATTTCTTATAATTATAGCTGCACCAGTTTGTATAAATGGTATGTGATTTATTCTCTCATCAAGCGACATTCTGAATAAAACTGGATAACCGCCATAATTAGCGCTTAATTCTAACAATTCTTTTTCATTTAAATTTTTAACTAACTCAACAAATTCATTATGGGAATATTCTCTCATATTCTTAAATTCCATATATATGCTAGCCTCCTTGCATGTTGCTTTTGAAATAAAGCATTTCATTCTTCTTTTTTATTAAAATTATATATTAAAGGACGAATATTTGCAATAATTATTCGTCCTTTTAAATCATTAAATTAAAGAATATTTTATTAGTCTATCTGTTCAGTTTCAATTCTCAAAAAATATGAACAAATGTATTGCTTTTTGTCAAAGAATATTGTATTATGATTTCAATATTAAAAAGGAGGTTTTTATCTTTGGATATATATTCTCAAAACATTTATGAAGTAATTCAAAATGGTACCAAAAAACACATTTTAATCATTTATAATATTTCAAAAAATCATTATGTTGGAATAACAGTACATACTATAGATGCTGAGCAATATACATATGTACAATCTATCGATAGGTTTATTGACATTAATGATTTACAAGAATATAACAGAAAAAACATTAAACGGATTGGTCTATATTAAAGGAAAATTTTTAAGAATTAATAATAAAGAATTCTATAATATTTTAAAACTTTTAAAAGAAACTTTAATTAAAAAAATAGATAATGGAATAGATTATAAAAACATTGAAGATTTAAAATATCTAAAATGGTGCTATGATAAATTACTTTTAGATACTTCAAATAAAGGTATTTCTAAATTAAAACCAAGGTCTATATGTTGGGTTGACTTTGGACAAAACATTGGATCAGAGTTAAGGAAATTAAGACCTGCTATTTTATGGCGTTCTTCTTCTGATAAAAAAATGTGGACCGTAATTCCTTTGAGTACAAAATGCTATAGCGATAAATATTATTTTCATTATGATATAGAAGCCTTGAAAAATAGTACTGCAAAAATAGAATCAATGGCTAATTTTAGTTATAAAAGAATCAAAGAACCTTATTTTTATAATAAAAAAATAGCACATTTAACAATAATAGATTATATTAATATAATCTTATGTTTACAAAAATATTACACATTTGCTGACCAATTTGAGTAAAACTATTGACTATAACATCAAAAAGCTTTATAATAAATATACATTTAATAGTTGCACATCTTAATAGAAGATGTGGAAGTTCTTTTTCAAAGACTAGGTTTAACCTAGTCTTTGCTTTTTGTAATATAATTTTAAAATGTGTATATAATATTAGTACATTTAATGTTGCACATTTAAATGTGGATTAATTTGTTTATATAAACATTAAAGGTTCTCTTATAAAGGAGAACCTTTTCTATAAAAAATAAACTCATAATATTCTTTACCGCTTTACGCATACTACTTTTTCATTATTTCTGTCATTTTCTCAAATTGACTTACATTATATTTTATCTCTTTTAGCGATTGTATAACTTCATTTTCTGCAAGTTTTATTTCTTCATTATCATAGTTATTTTCGATGCATAGCGATCTTTTTAGGTTATAATCAAGCCAAGCAAGTCCACCATAAACGTCTGCATTAATTAGTATATCTACATTTTTATCAATGTTTCCTTTATAGTATTGTTTATAACTATTTATTACCTTTTCAAATTTATTATAGTCAATGTTTTCTATATCTCCACCTGACCAATACCAAGCAACTTGTATTAGTTCAATAGTAGGATTTATATATCCGCTTGCTTTCCAATCAATGATAAATGCTTTATCTTCTTGCCACATTACATTTTTTCTATCTAAATCTGTATGACTTATTACTAGATTGTTTTTTGCATATTCAAGAGCTTCTACTGATTTTTTATTTAATTCATATAATGATTCTATAGTTCCTTTTAATTCTTGAATATATGGCTTGCTTTGTTCTTCTGCTAATGGTATATATCTCTTCCAATCAAAACTATTTGTTTCAACTTTTTTTCTTTCTTCATCTTCTATTTTCGAAAAATCTATGTTATGTATTTCAGCCAACATCTTGCCAATGATTTCACAATGTTTGTCTGTTATTTCTTCAGCTTTTAGTATCTTACCATCTAACCATTCAAACACCATAAAATAACTATCTTCACTTTTTACCATAATGTCATTATTGAACTTTATAGTACCAATAGCTGATATTCCATTTTCTTTTGCTATATCTGTTACTTTTTCAGAAAACACAAAATTAGAATATGCTTTTTTTCTTTTCATTACTCCGGTGTTTAGCTCTTTTACTGCATAAATTCCCTTGTCTGTTTCAACTTTATACATTCTATGAGATAAGCCACCTGTAACTTTTTCTATGCTTTTTATTTCATTTCCTAGATTATTTTCTTGTATAAGTCTTTCTATTTTTTTATCCTCTGCTTTTACACGTTCTAACTTATATTCTATTTGATTTTTCATTATATTCTGCACTCCAATTCATAATATTATTACATATTTCATTATTAAATAGTTAAATCTTTATCTAAATCTTTTTCTTTTTTTAATAACATTTTTATACCAAAGAATATAATTAAAATACCTACTACAATATTCAGTATTCTTGAAATATTTTCAGGTATAAAACTTGATAGCATTGTTCCTAATATTGCCACAAATGTTAAAAATAAGAGTGTAGAAGAAACTAAACCAATAGAAAATGTTAATAATTCATTTTTATTTAAGTTGTCCTCAATTATCTTTGTTGTTAATATACTTCCCCAAAAAACTATTGTTATTGGATTAGAAAGTGTGAGTATTAACCCCTGTAAAAACATATTACTTGTTGTTGACTTTAAATTTAATCCTGGTATTATATTTATACTAAAAACATTTAATATAATGTTAACGCCAAAAAGAATTAACACAACAGAACCTATTATTTTAAATATTTTTTTAATCTTTGGCTTTTCTAGTATTTTACTTACCCCAAAACTTGCTAAAATAATGTAAAATGCATCTACCAGTGCTATTGCTAACACTAATGTAAGAGCAACTAAAAAACCAACATTTTTAGCTGTGTTAAATACCATCAAACACATTGGTCCAACTGCTAACTGTAGTAACATTCCAAATTTTAATCCTTTTAAGTACATAATAAACCCCTTATCATAATCATCTATAAATGCCAGCCATTGATTTATCTTTTCGTCCATATCTGGATGAATTACTCCTCAATAATATACTTTTTGAGAACATCAACTACCTCTTCATGAACTTTTCCATTGCTAATTAATGCTCCTTTTATGCTTCTATCATAACGTTGTTCATTTCCAAATAAATCCGTTACTTTTCCTCCCGCTTCTTCAACAATTACTTTTACTGCCGCAATATCACAATGTTTGTGTTCAGTTCCTGTAAATATTGTTAAACTATAATCTCCTGTAGCAACACAACAGCTAGCTCTAGTTATACTTCCAATATCATTTAATCTAGTTACTTTTCTTAATTCTTCAAAAACACTGCATATGTTATATTGGGCTTTAGACCACATATCACAATGACATACCGATCTAATGTCTTCTAGAGTGTAATTATTTACTTTAATTTTTTCATTATTTTTAAAAGCACCCTTACCTTTTATAGCAGTATATAAGCTATCTGTAAAAGGATCGTAAACAACTCCTACAACCGGCACCCCATCAATTACAAGTGCTAATGAAAAAACAGCAACTGGTATATGTCTTGCATACATAGCAGTTCCATCAACTGGATCGCATACCCATACATAATTACTTTTTCCAAATTGTTCTTCTTCTCCATCTACACAATGTTCTGGATATTTTTCTTTTACTTTATTTATTAAGTATGAATTTATTTCTGTATCTGCTAAAGTTACAATGGTTTTATCTCCTTTATAACTTGCTCCATTTTCTTGGTTAAAATATTTTAACATTATTTTTCCTGCATACTTTGCTATATCTTTTGCAAACAATAAATATTCTTCATAATTTTCCATTTTTTAATACCCCTACATAATTCTACCATATCTTTTTAATCGGTTATCACAATACCAAAATTATCATACAATTCTATAATTTTATCGTTATATTTTTGTTTAACTTCTTTTATAAATTCTTGTTTTCTATTTGCATGAGGTATTATTATTCCATTAACTATGTTTAACCCTTTAAAATCAACTAAATTAACCCAATTCTCATCAAAAGGTAAAGCAGTTTCAATCGTTTTTCCTAAAATAATACTTCCTGCGCTTGAACCAACATATATAACTCCATTATCTATTGCTTGTATTATTTTTTCGGCTAAATTCTTTTCTCTTAATTCTTTTAATAAATAGAAAGTATTTCCGCCTATCATATATATAATATCATAACTAGAAAAATCAATGTTTTCTTCATAATGAAATTCTGTTATATTTTCTTTTTTTATACCTAAATCTAAAATAGTTGCATATTCTTCTTCTAACCATGTTCTATCTGTTTCTTTTTCTCCGTCGACTGCAATAGTTACGTATAATAATTTTATTTTACTTATATCTTTATCTAGTAATTCATAAAATTGTTCTTTTAATTTATTATCTATAATTCCACATGAGGTTAATACTATTTTTCTCATTTCATTACTTCCTTCTTATAACCATTTATTTAATCTTTAAGCCCAATCATAATTAATATTGTGAGACATACTTGAATATTCATCACATTTTATTAATCTTTTGACTGTTTGGGGCCTAATATCTATATAAATAAATGTATCACTCCTAATAATTATTTTTTAAATACATTTCACGAGTTATTAGTAATTGAACTGAAGTTTCTTCATTTTCAAATACTTTCCCGTATATTTTCTTTTCCTGTCATTATAAATCCTGCTTTTTCAAAAGACTTTATTGCACCTATTCTTTCTTTTGGAATAAAATCTGATAATTCATTAATCTTGTTTTTTTCAAAAGCAACTTTTTCCAACTCTAATAATGCTTTATAACTATATCCTTTGCCTCTGAATTTATCTTGAATTACAATCCCCATATTATGTATATTATTTTCTAAATAATAATAAACTTCTCCAATAGGTTCTTCTATTTCTTTATCATAAATATAAGCAAAGTATTTGTCTGGTTCTTTGTTAATCCAATTTTTATACCAATTTATCATTTCTTTGTCTGTTTTAGTTATTCTTCCTGTTGCTTTATCATAACCTTTTAAATCCATATCATATCCTGCATTATATGACATTGTTTTATGGTCTTGCATCCATTTTTGTCTATAATGCAATTCATTAATATTAGGAACTTTTAAATATACTGATTTAGTATCCATATTTTCACCCACTACTTATAAATACTTCCTTTGTATCTTAAAAATTTATCTCTTATATTCAACAAATTCTTCCTTCAATAAACCTGTAAGATATTCATCTTCTATTTTTCCTGTAGCTTTTGAAACAAAACATTTTCTTCTTATTCCTTCATCTTTATAACCAAGTTTTAATTGCATTTTATGAGATTTTTCATTCTCTTTGAAATAACCATTATCTAATCTTCTTAATCCCAATACTTCAAAAGCATATTTTATCCTAGCTGAAAATGCTTCTGTACCATATCCAAAACCTTGATATTTTTCACTTATCCAAATGCCACCACCTGCTGTGCCATAGGCTAAATTTACATTTGTTAATTGTGTTCCACCTATTGCTTTATTTTCACTTTTTAATATTATTGCAAAATTATATAAATCATTATCTATTGTCTTTTGTACAAAGTATTTTGCATCTTCTATTGTATAAGGAAATGGTGCTCCTGCTAACCATTTTGTAACATTTATATTATTTAATCCTTCTACCATATCATCTATGTCATTCATATTCCATTGTCTTAATATTAATCTTTCTGTTTCTATTACTACATCTTTGTTCATAACATTGCACCTACGCTTTTCCAAACATTTTCTTGAAAAATCCTATTATTCTTTTAAAAATGTTTTCTTTATATTCAACTAATTGCATATTTTCAGCTTGTCCACTTTGACTCTCATTAGCAATATTCGTTCTATTTTTAAATATATCGGTATTATATTTTTGCTTATTTTCTTCATCAATTTGATGCCTTTTATTATTCTGAAATGCTTTTATTTTATTTCTTTGTTCATCTGTTGCCCAATAATCCCTAAATAGAATAGCTATTATTGCTCTAGCTGTTTTTGAAACGTTTTGTTCTTCTAATGTTTTGGTTGAATCATAATCAAATATATATTCTTTATTTGCATTATGTTCAAATAAGTTTATTTTCTCTTTTGGAACTTTATTATAATCTTCTTGCGATATATTTTTTAGTATTTCTAATACTTCTGTATATGCATTTGCATATTGTATATCTACCATATTCATCATACCTCTTTTAACTTCTTATGTATTTTTATCTTATATAATCGTCATCGCCTTTTTCAACTTTAAATTCATCTTCTTTTTTCTTTTTACTTTCCTCATCAAAATTGCCATTTTCTAAATTTTGCATAAATTCATTTAAAGTTTGAGTAACATATTCACTTGTTGTTCCATCTATATCAAATCTACCTGTTGTTCTTCCTTTGCGGATTATTTCTCCAGATTGATTGATTTCAAATTCTTGTTCTTCCATTTGTTTTTCAACATCATCTATAGTTTGTGTATCTTGTTGCATATCTAATGTTTCTTTACCTAATTTCTGTGTACTTACATTTTCTTGCTCTGTTTCTTGATATTGTATTTCTTCATATTCAGGAAGTGGCATTCTAAAACAACTTTCTATATAATCTTCTGGTAATTGTTCCATTGTTCCCATTGGTACTAATGCTTTTCCGTTTTCATCATATTCATAAGTAGCATCTGGTTGTCCATCTTTATATATATCAATTGTTGTTCCTCGTTCGGTTTTCTTTATAATTTGTCCTTTTCTTCCGTTTTCCATATATGTATATGTTTCGTTTCCATCCATATCTCTTGTATATATTGCTTTTTCTCTACTTTTTGATATTTCATTTAAAATATCCATTGTAGATGTAACAGAGTATTGTTCTCCATTTCTTTGAATTTCTGTATCTATAGTATAAATACCTTTTTCACTTTCTACTGTTTCAACTCGATTTGTTTTACTTATACCTGTTTCAAAATCATATACTTCCGTTTCTTCTAATTCTCCAATAACTTTATTATCACTTATTAAAGGATTTTTTCTTTTTTCTGTTTGACTTTTTTCATCACTTATTCTTTGAAATTCAGCATAATTAGCATAATTAGGTAATATTTCAATTTCAGGATTTGTTTGTGATAAAAAACTTCTTAATGGTTGTTCCAAATTACTTGTTTTACTTTGTTGAGCTTGTAATTGTAGCTCACTATCATTTAGAATTATAGAATCATATATTCGTTCTATCCTTTCAACTTGTCGCTCATAATTTGATAGTGATTTATCAAGGCTATCTATCATTGCTTGTTTATCTTGCATTAATTGCTCTAATGTTTTCTTTGTTCCATCTGGATTATATTCATATCTTAAGATTGACTCTTTTAATATATCAGATGTAATGCTTTGTTCTTTAAGTGCTTCTGACATATGTTGATTAAAATAGTCTGTATTTTTTACTTTTTTTCCATCAATATCAAATGTTAATTCATCTAATGATTTTACATTTTCCTGTTGATTTCTTTCAAGTGTTTGTTGAAGTGTTGAAAAAAATTTAGGATTATCCATTTCAATAGTTGTATATGTTTTTATGAATTCTATTGCTTCTTTGTATTGATAATTATAAGCATCTACTTCTCTACTCATATTTTTATAATTTGAACGATAAAATTCATTATTTGTAACTACAAGAGCTTCTTTTAGCCATGTCAAAGCATTCATATCGGTAATATCTCTTTTTACACTTGTTACTTCATTTTGATAAGCATGTCGCATTTCGTGGCATACTCGTGCAATTAAATTATATAAAGAATCTAAACTAGATTCAAATGTCATATCTCCATTTTTATATACTTTATTTCTATTCAACAAATATTGTTTATACCATTCATTTCCGTTTAATCGTATTAAATATTCATAACTTTTTTGTTTTTCATTATAGTGTAAAGATGAATCACCACCAGCATTATTTTTTGCTACACCATCATGATTAATTTCAAGACGAACTGGAAATGATAGTCTCATTTTACCTTTTTCTTGCTTTATTACCAAACTTAAAAGTTGTATCAATTGTTCTTCAGATAAATTTCTATAATTATTAAATAATTCTTGTAATTCCTTATTCTTTTGCATAATACCACCTTATAATTTATCATATTTTAATTAAATAATGTTTCAATAAACCTTTCAATATTGTCGCATATTTTATCAAATGTTTCATTTTCATGTAAGTATAACTCTACATTTTTATTTTTAGCATTAATACATACCAAATCACCAAATTCAGTAATTGCAAAAGGTATATATCCTCTTTTTAATAATTCTTCATAAATAAAAATATTGGCTTTATCTTCTTTGTTAAATGAAATCAATCTCTGTAAAACTCTTTCTTTACTTTTTTCAGTGTCAAATAAATTTTTTTCTGGTCTTCCCCCATTATATTTAGTTATTAATTCTTTTAAATAACTTGGTATTTCTACATTATATGTTTTTTCTATATTTTCAAAAATAGAATTATTTTTTAATGGTTTAATATATTTCCATTCCATAGCATCAACCTCCTTCTTATTTAATTAGTTCTATATCAATAAACCTAATCAGTTTATTTGAAGCTTTCAATTGAGATTTAACCTTTTTTTCAAGAGCCAGATATTTTTTTATAGTAATATTTTCGTCTACTCTTACTTGTAAGAATAAACTGTAGTAAGCTGACATCTTTATTACTTTAACTTTTTTAATTTGTATATTTTTAATTTTTTCTAATTCTTTTTCTATTTCTTCTTTAATTTCACTGTTTTCTTCATCGGTTGTAAGCATTCCTCTTATATTAGATATCATCATTTTTATTGAAGTATAGAATACATATATTGACATACCTAAACTTCCGATTTTATCAATATTTATAAAATCAGGTATATATTCTTCCATAAATGCAAGTATTAATACCGCTAACACTACACATGTAGATATAAAATCTGCCTTTGATTCTTTGGAAGCTTCAATCATCAATTCACTTTTAAACTTTTTACCATAATTTTGTAATAATTTTATTACAATCATTTTCAAAAATAGAACAATCACAAGCACTATTGCGATTGATATACTTGGTTCAAATTTCCCTTCAAAAAAGAAGAATTGATAAAGAATAAATATTCCAATTAAAAATAATAAAAATCCTGTAAATAGATTGGCCAAATAATATACTTGTCCATATCCAAATGGGTATGTTTTATTTGCCCTTCTTTTACCAACTTTATTTGCTATTATGCTTGTAATATCAGTAAAAAAGTCTATAAATGACTGAATTGAATCAGCTATTAATGTTGAAAATGAAAAGGTTAGCCCTGATATTAGCTTTAAAAATGCTACAATTAAATTAAATACTGCTGTAATTGTTATTATTTTATTTTCTTTCATTTCTTATTTTTCTCCCTATTATATTTGAATTATATATTAAAGGACAAATAATTGCAATAATTATTCGCCCTTTTAATTTTATTTAAATATTCTATTTTTGATTTTCGTTTTTCACACATTTTTTAATTTAATATATATACCCCAATTGTTAAGTAAGTTGCAAACAACACCCACGCTATGTATGGTAATTGTAGCAATCCGGCTACTTTATTCTTTTTCAAGAATTGTTTTATCATAGATATTATTAATAGCGCTAATAATAATATCCATGCTACTGAGAATAACCTCCATTTAAACACAAAGAAGAATATTGACCATAGTGCATTTACGCCTAATTGTAAATAATAAATAAAGTCAATCTGAGACTCTGTTTGATTATTACTCTTTAGTATTCCATAGCTTACTCCCATTAGTATATATAGAATAGTCCATACTATTGGAAATACAGCTCCTGGTGGTGATAGTACAGGTTTTATTAATGTCTCATAATCTATGAATTTTGATGTTATAAATCCCACTATTCCTCCTACCGCTACTGGTATTAGTATTGATTTAATATAAATCCAGATTTTGTTCATTCATTTCACCTCTAGTACATTTTATTTTTCTCTAATCTTTATATGACATATTTATCTGGATTTGTAATTTTTATATGCTATAATAAAAACTAAAATAGAGCAGAAATTATTTCTACTCTATTGCTGTTTTAAAATCTTTATTCTTACATCAAATTTTCTGGATTTAAGCCCTCTAATTCAGGCAAAACAAATCTACCATCTTTTCTAATTAGCACATCATCAAAATATATTTCTCCTCCGCCATATTCAGGGGTTTGTATACATACTATGTCCCAATGTATATTTGACCTATTTCCGTTATCACTTTCTTCTAATGCTGTTCCTGGTGTAAAATGGAAACTTCCTTTTACTTTTTCATCAAATAGTGTATCTCCTATTGGTCTTTCTACATAAGGGTTTAACCCAAAGGCAAATTCTCCTATATATCTTGCACCTTCATCTGTATCTAGTATTTCATTTAATTCTTTTGTTTTATCTCCCGCTTCTGCCTTTACTATTTTCCCATCTTCTAGCTCAAAATTAATTTTTTTAAAAGTAATTCCGTTATAAGTTGTTTCAGTGTTATATGTAATATATCCGTTTGCACTATACTTTGTTGGACATGTTGCTACCTCTCCATCTGGAATATTGAAAGTTCCATAGTATTTTTCTGCTGGTATTCCTTTTACACTAAATGTTAAATCTGTTCCAGGTCCTATAATATGAACTTTATCAGTATTTGATAGCAATTGTTTTAATGGCTCCATTGCTTTTTCCATTTTAGAATAATCAATAGTACACACATTATAGAAAAATTCTGTAAATTCTTTTAAACTCATCTTAGCCATTTGTGCCATTGCTTCGTTTGGATATCTTAAAATACACCATCTTGTATTTTTTACTCTTTCTTCTAAATGCACTGGAGTTTGATATATTTTATTATATATTTCCATACTTTCTTTAGAAATTCCATCTAAGTCTTTTGGATTTGCTGAACGAATTCCGATATAACAATCTGCTTCTTGCATTCTTATTAAGTCATATTTTCTATATGCCTCCATCTGTTCAACATTGCAATTCAAAAGCATTTCTTTTAATACTTTATAATCTATAATATTAAATAATGGTATTGCTCCAATTTCTTTTGCTTGTTTAATTAATTCAACTGCTAAATCTCTACAATCTGTTCCTAACATTTCTATTAGGATTTTTTCTCCTTTTTGTAGTTTTACTGAATGATTTAGCAAGTTAGATGCTAATCTATATACTTTATTTTCCATATTTAGTCCTTTCAATTTATTTTTTATTAATTATTTTTATATTTGACAAAATACATTTATAGTAATATAATATATGTAAAGGAATGAGTGCACAAACAATGTGTGCTACCGTAAACGGTTTTACACCACACAGCTCTGCAAAGCTAAATGTGGTGTATTTTTATATTTGTCTGTCAGTCCAGATTATGTATAAAATACACAATAAGGCGACATTTATGGTTATTGAAATTAATTCTTTTTAAATTAAAAATCTAGTTACCTTTAAAAAAACTTCTTATTTTATTCCAAAATCTCTTAAATACAGATTCTTTATATTTCACCATTGCAACATTTTCATTTATTGTTTCAGTTTCTTGTATTGCATCTAACGTTCTATTTTTGAATAAATTATTGGGATTATATTGTTCTCTTAATTCTTCTTCTTTTTTTCTATCATTATCAGCATAAATTGCAATTAACTCTTTTCTTTCATTTTCATCTTCACACCAATAATTTAGATTTAGCATTGCTAAAATAGCATAAGTTTTTTTCTGTAAATTTTGCTCATCCAATGGTATTTTGGGGTTAATATTAGGTGTATATCCTTGTAATTTCTCCTTTTTATACAATTCTCTTAACTTTTTTGGAATTTTTTCAACATAAATATTCGTCATATATGATAATATAATATCAACTTCTGCATACGCTTTCGATAATTCATTTTCCATAATAATCTCCTTTTTTATACTATGAAATAATTGACATTAAAATTTCTTAGTTACTTAACTCATTTTCCTTATTTATATCTTGCTCAAACACCATTCTTGTATATTGTGTAGTTTGATTGATTTCTAAAATTCCTATTCCAGCTCTTGCTGTTGCTTTTCCTATTTGCACAGGACTAAAATTTGCTAAAACAATCTCTAAATCTTCTTCATCCACTCTTATATTATCTTGTTCATAATATATTTTTCTTAATTCTTCTGGATCAGTTATTCCTGTATCTTTAAAGACTGCTTCTAAATACTCTATGTTATTCTCTCTTCTTCTACTTTCAATTCTTGCTTTTTCTTCATCAGTTAATCTATTTACATCTTGTAAAAAAGCTGAAACTCTTTCAGAATTTTCAATCGCTTTTTCATCTAAATCTAAGAATAAAGATAATTGTTTTATATGTGCAAATTCATTTAATTCTGCTTCAAGTAACCTAAAATCTCTATATTCTTCTTTGTCCAATGTTCCCTCGTTATATCTTTTCTTTATTGTATTATACTCTAATAATTTTTCATTTGTTTTTTGTGATATATCTTCAAAATAATCTTTAAAATAATTTTTTGTAGCTGTTAAAATAGTTTCATAAGTTTGATCAGAAATTTCACCATCTGTATTTATTTTCATTTCCCTCATATCAATTTTTATACTACTATTTTCTTCTATGTTAGGTATAACATTCTTTAAATCTATTTTCGTACCTTGTTTTTTAAATAATTGAGCATTTAAATCAGCATATATATTTCGTTTAATCTGAAATACTTGTTTTAATTCTTCCATTTGATTTTCTGAGATTACATTATTTTCTATTAACCCATATAAAATAGCATACATTTTTGAATCTCTTCGTTTACCACCATTTTTTCTTTCTTCTTCTTCATCTAATCGTCTTTGTTCTTCTTTTGCTTTTTCTTTTTCAATTCTAACTTTTTCCTCTTTAGCTTTTTGTATTTGTCTTTTTCTTTCACTTTCTATCTCTTCATGCTTTACATGTTCAGCAACACTTGTTTCCAACCTTTCAATTTCTTCTAATGCTATTTCTTCGACCGCTCCAATTTCTTTATATACCTTCTGTAGTATTTCTTTTTCTTCTAGCACCTGATTAAAAACATCTATATTAATACCTTGTTCTACAATAGCATTTTTATATTTTTCCATAATAACACTTAATCTTTTATCAACAGCTTGTTGTATTTCTGGATAACATTTATTATATGTATTTAAATTAATTATAACAGCAAGTTGTTCATAAACTGTTGTTTGAATATCTGCTGTTTGATTTGATAAACCTAAATCTATAAAAGTTATATTTTTCCCTTTTTCATAAATAAAATTGCCAGGTTTTGATGGGTCAATTCGTATACCGGGTTTTTGAATTTCCATCCAGCCTCTTACAAAGTTCTTAAAAAAATCTTGTCCTTCTTGTGCTATTGAATCCATTTGTTTTAAATAATCTATTTGATATTTTTTTCCTTCTTCATTCCAATTTGTTCTATCTAATAGTGGTTCGCCTATTGCTCTTTGTTGTAATACATATCCTTCTGAAATAAGCACATTTTTACCTGTATCCCATCCTTCAACATTTTGTTCTATTATCTCATAGTCCAATGTTTTGGCCACATTAACTCCATTCTTTTCAAGTTCTTTACCTATAATAATTATTTTTTCTATTTCATCCGTAGTAAATTTTTGCCTTAACAACGCATAATTATCAATTAAATAGCATTTTTTATTACCACCATGTGCATTAGATTCTTGTTGTTGTGCAATTTGTATAATATTTTCTATCAATCGTTCACTCATAGTATTTCTCACCTTTTTATTATTAATATATTTTATCTACCTTTATCGTTTGTTTGTTGCTTTTGTTCCATTTTTCTTTTCATCTCCTCTATTTTTTGTGGATTTGACATTCTTTGAATAGGTGGCAAATCTCTATATTGTCCGAAATTAGTTAGTGAATTTAAGAAGTCTTCTCTTTTTTTATTTGTTGGTGTAACTGAAATCCCAACATTTTCTCTAGTTTCAGTGTGTTCTGGTAATATATCCATTTGTTTATGTACAAATTTTTCTACAAAAGATAAATTCAAAAATAAATTATTTTTTTGTAAAAATCTTGCTACTTTTTGTTTTAGTGATAACTTATTTATATTCTGTTCTAGATTTATTTGAGATTCAACTATTGGCTCACCTATCATTTGCTTTAGCATTTTCAATTTGTTTCCTATATCTGGTAAATCTATATTCCCATTTCTTGATATTGTTTCTCTGTATTTATCTTGATATCTTGCATTTGCAAATTCTTGTATAAGACCTTGTGCATTTTTAAATATTAATTCAAATTTATCATTACTTAAATTTGTATCATATAATTGCTCAAAAGCATTGTTTAAATCTCTCCACGCTCCTTTGCCTAAATACTTATCAAATTCATTTTCAACTAAACTAGAGTCATTTAAAATACCATAAAAAAATGTATTGGCCGACTCTTGTGTTCCATCTTTATGAGTAATCATTGAATCAATTTTTTGCTCAATTAATTCTTCAAATGTAATTTCTTCTTCAAAATCATTTCTCATTGAAACAGCAAGTAATTTTACTAAATCATCACATTTTTTATAAGAATTATATTCAGATAAATCTACTTTACCTGAAACAATATCATCAGCACTTATATTTCCTCTAATGGCTAGTTGAGCAATTAAATTGATTGCATTTTCTTGTATTTGCTCTCCATAAAATTGTCCTGTTTGTTCATCTCTTCTTATTAATCCTGAAACATGTCTAGAATTTGATTCTCTATCATATACTTGCCTTTGTGGATCAGCAACATTCAACATTAAATGTCCCATTTCATGAGCTAGTCTAAAATTAGCATCATGACCATCTATTTCTGGATACCTATATGCTAATTCATAATAAAATCCATTTTCTTTCGTCGTTTTCCTTACTCTAACTTCTCCTTTAGCTATAAAATCCTCATCATATATAGCAGATTCTAAATCATTAAATTGTATATTTAACCTTTCCTCTGATGTATTAGTATTAAAATTCTCCAAAGCTTGTCCGTTTTGAGTTAATAAATTTGACATCAACTCTTTTATATTATCAAATCTTTGTAATTCCTGACTTATTATTTTTCTAGCTTCTTGCTCATTTCTAGCATATACTACGAATTGACCTTCTCCGAAATTATATTTACTCATTTGTTAACCTCTTTCGTACATTTATACAACATAATTCTATCATAAAGAGCATTATTTGTGGGGATTGTTACAAAAATAACAAAAATGTAATGATATTGTATTATTGCTGTAATATTGCATAAAACTCAAAAAGGAGAAGTATCAACTTCTCCTTTTTTATATTATTCCTCCTTATTTTTTAACCATTCCAATAATATTTCAAATTCTTCATAATGATTGTCAAAGAATTTATCTTCTTTCATCAGCTGTTTTATTTCTTGTTCTGTAAGCCAACATACGCTATCTACTTCTTCTTTTTGAAGTTTTAATTGTTCAATATTTGGTACATCCATTTTTATATAATAATCATCCCAGAATGCAAATCCTGTTTTACCACTATAATATAATTGTAAATCTTCTGCTTTTACATCTAATCCAATTTCTTCTTTTATTTCTGTCAGAATCCCTTGAATACTGCTTTCCCCTGTTTTGCAATGTCCTCCAGTTGTTGCATATTTTCCATTTTTTATTTCACTTCTTTTTTGAATTAAAAATTCTCCTTTTGAATTTTGTATAAAAACTAATACTACTATTATGTATCTTCCTTCTGGAATTGCTTCGCCTTTATAAATTGTTTCTCCTGTTAATTGTCTATTTTCATCATATAAATCTCTTTTTTCCATTTTGAATTCCCTCTCATATTTAATATTATTAATAAAATTATATTATAAAAATTATTAGTATTCAATTAGTATATAATTTATGCTATCATCAATTATTTTTTTATTTGCCAAAATCAAGTTTTATTTTCTGCTAAATATTTTTTATACATTTCATCCATAGAAGAAATATATTCTTTATCTTGCTTCACTCTGAATTTTTCATACTCTTTATTTGCTTTATCAATAGCTTGTTTATGGGAAACACTTCCAGCATCTATAAGCAAATCTTTTTTCCTAAATTTTATTAAATCATCTGTTGCATCAATCCATTTTTGCATAGTCATTATATTATGTTCATTCGCCATATCTTCTGCATAATCTAAAAACAATGTTGTAAGACTTTCTAGCTTTTTTATTTCTTCTTCATTAAGATAATTCTTCGCAATACTTATATCATACTTCATTATCTTTCCATTTGGGGAATTTTTCCAATTTGTAAGTCCCATATGTAATTTATTAGAATCAACTCTTTCATAGATTAATTCAGCTGCAGTATGGTTTGTAATAGCATAGTGCAATTTATTTTGTACAATTTTAAAAAATGTATATGCTTCTTCTGAATCTTTATTATAATCAACACTAGTTGTTTCAAAAAGGTCAGTAATTTTTTGATATAATCTTCTTTCACTTAGTCGTATTTCCTTAATTGTTTCTAGCAATTCATCATAATAATCTTTGCCAAATTTTGGACCGTTTTTCATTCTTTCAACATCAATCTTAAAACCTTTAATAATATAATCTTTTAATACATTAGTCGCCCAAATTCTAAATTTAGTAGCTTTTTTTGAGTTGACGCGATATCCAACTGCAATTATTGCATCAAGATTGTAAAATTCTATATTCCTTTTTATATTTCTATTACCTTCTTTTTGAACTATTTCCATTTTGGAAATAGTTGAATTCTTTTTAAGTTCTCCTTCTTCATAAATATTATTTAAATGCTTACTAATAGCAGGAACATTTACATCAAATAACTCTCCCATACTTTTTTGCGTAAGCCAAATTGTTTCATCTTTTAAAATAACATCAACATTTACTTTTCCATCTTCTGTTTCATACAAAATAATATTACTTTCGTTCATTTTGAAACCTCCTAATATATTATTAATTCTATACATGGGAATTGTTTTGAAAATTTTATTCAAACTTATATTCGTATATTATCATACTATTATTACTCTGTCAATTGTTTTTTATTTTTATTTAACTATTAGAAAGTGTCGCAAAAAAAGATTTCATACCTTTTTTATTTTATAAAAAATAGCTAGGAAAGAATTTACTTTCCTAGCCCAAAAGTTATAAATCCTTTTAAACTCTAAATATTATTGGACAAAATCTCCCGTTACTACCTTAAACTCGATATCTTCCATATGCGGATGCATTTCACGTATTCTTTTTAGTGTTAGCATACTCATTTTAGGTTGTGGGTTTTTGTCATTTGTTGATAATAGTTTTTGTGTGTAGCAATTTGGGGCTGTTTTAAATAATAAGTATCTGTTTCTTACATAAGTGTAATATATTTGATATCCATTATTTAAATCTTCCCACATCATTTCAAATGTATATTCTTTCATCATTTTCCTCCTAAAGGTTGCCAAAAAGGTCTGTCCATTTTGGCAACTTTTTTATTTAATCATCTCTTTGAAATCATTTTCAGAAATAATTGTAATTCCTAGGCTTTGGGCCTTTGTTAATTTACTTCCTGCTTCTTCTCCTGCTAAAACATAGTCTGTTTTTTTAGATACTGAACCAGATGTTTTTCCACCAAGTTTTTCGATTATATCTTCAGCTTCTTTTCTTGTCATTGTTTCTAAAGTTCCTGTTAGCACGAATGTTTTTCCTTCAAAACGATTGTCATCACTTTGTTCTTCCAAACATTCCATGTTTACACCATCTTGTTTTAGTTTTTCTATTAAGTGTTTGGTTTGTTCTTGTGAGAAGAATTCTCTTATGCTGTTTGCCATTACAGCTCCAATGTCTTTTATTTCGCTCAATTCTTCAAATGTAGCATTTGATAAGTTGTCCATATTTCTGTATTTTCTTGCTAATAGTTTTGATGCTTTACTTCCAACATGTCTTATTCCTAAAGCTGTTATTAATCTATATAAATCGTTTTGTTTACTTGTATTTATACTATCAACTAAGTTTTGTGCAAATTTTGTACCATTTTTCTTTAATGACGCAAAGTCTTCAAAGCTCAATGTATATATGTCTTCAATTCCTTTTATCATGCCTTTTTCAAGTAATTCGTTTATTATGTTTTCTCCTAGTCCATCTATATTCATTGCTTCTCTTGATACAAAATGTACTAAGTTTCTATACAATTTTGCAGGGCAATCAATTCCTGTGCATCTAATTGCCGCCTCTCCTTCTTCTCTTACTGCTTCTGACCCGCAAACTGGGCAAATTCTTGGCATTTCAAAATCTATTTCTTTTCCTGTTCTTTTTTCTTCTACTACCTTTACAATTTCAGGAATTACATCTCCCGCTTTTTGTATTACAACTGTGTCCCCGATTTTTAAACCTTTTTCTTTTACAAAGTCTTCATTGTGCAAAGTTGTTTTTGATATTGTTGAACCTGCAACCTTTACAGGCTCTAATATTGCCATTGGAGTTATTACACCAGTTCTTCCTACTTGGCAAATGATGTCTTTTAAGATTGTTTCCTTTTGCTCTGGTGGATATTTATAGGCTACTGCCCATCTTGGTGTTTTTGCTGTTGTCCCTAAAATTTCTCTAAATTTTAAGTTATCTATTTTTACAACCGCACCATCTATTCCAAATGTTAAGTTTTCTCTCATTTCTCCTATTTTAGCTATCGCTTTTTTTACTTCTTCAATATCCTTACATGGAATTCTTACAGGATTTACATTAAATCCTTGTTTTGCTAAAAATTCAAGTTCTTCAAAATGAGAATTAAATTCCATTCCATCTATTTTTTGAACATTGAAAATATAAATATCTAGTGGTCTTTTAGCTGTTATTTTACTATCTAATTGGCGAAGTGAACCAGCAGCTGCGTTTCTTGCATTTGCAAATAATTCTTCTTCGTTTTCTTCTCTTTCTTGGTTCATTTTTTCGAAGTCTTCTTTAGATATAAAAACTTCTCCACGAACTGTTATATCTATATTTTCATTTAATTCCATTGGTATTGTTTTTACTGTTTTTAGATTATTGGTAACATCTTCTCCAACAAGCCCATTTCCTCTTGTTGCCCCTCTTACAAATTTTCCTGCTTTATATTCAAGTGCTGCAGAAAGTCCATCTATTTTTGTTTCTACTACATAATTAACTTCTTTTATTCCATTTTCAACTGCTTTTTCTTGCATTCTTTTATCAAAATCTTCAACATCCTCTAGAGAAAAAACATCTTGTAAACTTTGTAGTGGAACTTCATGCTCAACTTTTTCAAAGCCTTCTTTAACATGACCTCCAACCTTCTGTGTTAAAGAATCAGCTGAACTGAACTCTGGAAAGTCTTTTTCAAGATTTCTTAATTCCACCATTAGCATATCATACTCAAAATCTGATATCTCTGGTTTGTCATCATCATAATACCTTTTTGCATGATATTCTACTGTTTTCCTTAAATATTCGATTCTATCTTTTGCTTCTTTTTTGTTCATTTTTGCTCATTCCTTATCTTCAATTTTTCTTTTCTTATTATATACAAATAAAGCAAAAAAGAAAAGGAATTTTTGAAATTTCCTTTTCTTTTATATAAAAAACATAAGATATATTATTTTTGCAAACGCTGTGGGGACCGATTTTAATCTTCTTTCGCCAATACTATAAATCTTCCTGAGCTATCATCTGTACATGTTGATAAAGTTACTTCTGCTTTACCATTTGTATCTCTTTGATAGAATGATGTGTCATCCGGTGTTGTTACAAAGTGATGATATACTGTATATGTTTTTTTCTTTCCTTCATAATCTGTAATATAGATTTTATCTCCATTTCCAACTTTCTTTAAGTTTGAAAAGAATTGTCCGTTTCTATAGTTATGACCTATTATTACTGTATTTCCAACTTGGTTAAGCCCTGCACCATAAAGTATTGCAACTGAATTTTCTATTGAGCTTTTTGATACTTTATCTAATACTGGATATTTAAAATTTATTTTTGGTATTTCCATTGTTCCATTTACAATAAAACCATTGTATGTCTTTTTCTTTGATTTTACTGTACCAGTTGAAGATGATGATGATGATTCGTCAATCTTTAAATCATCTAATTTAATATTTGATGTATCATCATCTGTTGGTTTATCTGAAATTGGTAGATTATCTCCACTATCATCTGTTAAACCCATATCTCCTCCAAAATCGTTTACAAATGTTTCCGCTTCTTGTGTGTTATTGTTATTTGAAACAAACTGGAATACTAAAAATCCTATTAATCCTATTATTCCTATAACAACTATTACTAAAATTACTGTTAAAAGTTTGTTATATTTACTCTCAAACATAATTTTATCCTCCTCTATCTTTTGCAGAACACTTAATTATTATCATTCTAGCGTCGCGAATCCCTTAGATTTATGGAATTCATAAGTGTCTCCACTACTATTATTATAACATATTTTTATGTATTTTCATAGTGTTTTTAAACAAATTTTTTGCATAAATCTTCTCCAGCCAAAACATGATAATGTAAGTGCATTACTTCTTGTCCACCATCTTTACCGCAGTTTACTACAACTTTAAATCCTTTTTCTTTGAATCCCATTTCTTCTGCTAATTTGTTTATTACACTATAAATTTTTCCAACTAATACTTCGTCTTCTTTTTCTAGATGTGCAACTGATGGTATGTGTTTTTTTGGTATTACCAAAATATGAATTGGTGCTACTGGATTGATATTATCAAAAGCAAGTATTTCATCATCTTCATAGAATTTTTTTGCTGGGATTTCTCCTTTAATTATTTTACAAAATATACAATCGTCCATCTTTACCTCCTAGCTAATTACAGCTTTAATACGACGTATTCCAGCTGAACTAGCTTCTTCTTTCTTAATTTTAAATGTTCCAATTTCGCCAGTGTGTTTTACGTGAGGTCCACCACATAGTTCTTTTGAAACATCTCCAATTGAATATACTGTAACAACATCAGGATATTTTTCGATAAACATACATTCTGCTCCTGATTTAATAGCATCTTCTTTTGACATTTCTTCTACTGTTACAGGTAAATCTTCTTTAATCCATTGATTTACTAAATCCTCTGTTTTTTGTTTTTCTTCATCTGTCATTTTATGGTCACAGTTGAAGTCAAATCTCATTCTTTCTGTTGTTATGTTTGAACCTCTTTGATGTGTGTCTGCTCCTAAAACTACTTTTAATGCAGCATTTAGAAGATGTGTTGCAGTATGGTATTTTGTTTCTATTTCGCCATCTCCTGCTAAACCACCTTTGAATTTTTGAGCTGACCCTTGTCTTGATTTTTCTTGATGAGCTTTGAATAGTTCTTCAAATTCTTTCATATCAACTTCCATTCCATTTTCTTCTGCTAATTCTTTTGTAACTTCTGGTGGGAAGCCATAAGTATCATATAATTTGAATACTACATTTCCATCTATTTTGCTTTGACCAGCTTGTTTACTATTGTTCATTGCTTTTGTAAATTCTTTTTCGCCATGTGTTAAAGTTTTTACAAATTTATCTTTTTCTTCTACTAGAACGCCAATGATTTCGTCCTTTTTATTTGCTAAATCTGGGTACATTTCGCTTAAGTTTTCCACATAAATCGCTATAAGTGTTGATATTTCAGCCAAATCTATTTGTAGTTTATTCATGTGTCTTATTGCTCTACGAATTAGTCTTCTTAAAACATAACCTCTATCAACATTGCTTGGTCTTCCACCATCTGCAATTATCATCATACTTGCTCTTAAATGTTCTGCAACTATTCTTCTGCTTTCGATGATATCAACTTTTTGAAGTTCAGCTATTTTGTCCATTACAGTTTTGAATAGCTCTGTATCAAATGGTGTTTCTTTGCCTTGTAAAAGCATTGTCATTCTTTCTAGTCCAAGACCTGTATCAACATTTCTTTGTGATAGTTTTGAATATTTTCCATCTTTATCTTTGAAATATTCCATAAAAACATTGTTCCAAATTTCAACATATTTACCACAATCGCATGATGGTTGACAATTTTCTGAACATGCTGGTTTTCCTGTATCATAGAACATTTCTGTATCTGGTCCACATGGTCCTTCTTCTCCTGCTATCCACCAATTGTCATCTTTTCCATAATAATAAATGTGACCATCTAATATTCCAGCTTTTTTCCAACATTCTGCTGCTACTTCGTCTCTTGGGCAGTCTTCGTCCCCTTTGAATACTGTAACTGAAAGTTTTTCTACTGGAATTTGAAGTTCTTTTGTTAGGAAATCAAAACTCATTTGAATTGATTCTTCTTTAAAATAGTCCCCTAATGACCAGTTTCCAAGCATTTCAAAATATGTTAAATGTCTATTATCTCCAACTTCTTCTATATCATTTGTTCTAACACATTTTTGATAATCTGTTAAACGTGTTCCTGCTGGATGTTTTTGACCTAATAAATAAGGTACTAATGGTTGCATTCCAGCTGTTGTGAATAATACAGATGGATCATTTTCTGGAATTAAAGGTGCTGATGGTATTACACTATGACCTTTACTCTCAAAAAATTTTAAATATTTGTTTCTTATATCTATTGCTTTCATAATTCTCCTCTTTTCATTCTCACTTTTTTACCTGTATATTGTACTATAAAAATATTGATTTATCAAGGTATTATTTATTTTTCTTCCAAATATTTAACAAATTTTTCTATTAATCTTCCTCTATGGCTTATTTTATTTTTTTCTTCAGCTGGAATTTCAGCAAATGTTTTACCATATTCACAAATAAAAATCGGATCATAACCAAAGCCGTTGTTTCCTTTTGCTTTATATGCTATTTTTCCTTCTGTAACACCTTCAAATATGTGTTTTTCTCCATTTTCATCTATGTAGCAACCTACACATTTAAATCTTGCTGTTCTCTTCTCGTCTGGTACATCTTTTAAAAGTGTGAGAATTTTATTTCTTCTATCTTCGTCTGTTGCGTTTTCTCCAGCAAATCTGTGAGAATATACTCCTGGTGCTCCATTTAATTCGTCAACTTCTAATCCTCCATCTTCTGCTAATACTGGCTTTTTTGTTAGTTTATAAATTGCTTCTGCTTTTAAAATTGCATTTTCTTCAAATGTTGTTCCTGTTTCCTCTACTTCCAAATTGAAACCAGCTTCTTTTTGTGAAACTATTTTTATATTTCCATTTGTTAGTTTTGCTCTTATTTCTCTTAATTTATTTTCATTATTACTTGCAAATATTATTTCCATGATTTTCCTCCATGTTAATTTAAATTATCAATTGGACAATAATTATCAGTTAAAATTATTTCATCTTTATCTATTTCTAAATTATATGTATCTGAAAAATCAATATCTTGATCAGTTGAAATAACCATTATGTTTTGTGATTCGTTTTTATCCCTACTTTTTATACATGGTATAATATATACATTTTTAAAAACTTTTCTAAGAGTATTTACCTCAGCTTTAATAAATTTTGATTTTTCTCCATCTAATGACGAAATAACATTTGATAAATATAATCCATCTTCATTTAAAGATTCTTTTATCTTTTTAATTGTTTCTAATGTTGTTAAAGTTTTAGCAGGACTTTTTCCTGAAAAAGCATCATTTAAAATTGCATCATATTTTTTTGTATTATTGTTTAAATAAGTTCTTCCATCTTCATTAATTAAATTTAATCTATGATTTTCTTCAATGTTATAATCTTTTATTAATTTATCCAAATAAAAATACTTTCTTGCTATTTCAGTAATATCACCATCTATTTCTACAACATCCATATTTTTATTTTCAAAATGACTTATATAGTATTTAGGATATGAATATCCTGCCCCTCCTATTAATAATACATTATCTATATTTTTTTTTGACTTAAACATTAAATTATAATATTCTGTATATTCAAATACTAATTCATTTATTTTTTTCTCATCTGTAAATGTTGCAGATTCATAACCACTATCAATATTCAAAACCCTAATTGGTTCTTTTTTACTATATGTATTATAAATTAACACTCTACCATATTGTGTATCAAAACTTGCAATCACATTTTCTTTTCCATTTAAAACTTGTTCACTAGCTTCTATATTATTATTTGAGTAATGCCAAAACATACTTGTATTTATTAAAAGAATAATTACCAAATATAGTATAGTTATTTTATCTAATTTAAAATCCATAAATAAACTTAATAATACTAATATTATTGATAAAACAAATAAAATTTGTACACTTCCAAAGTTTGGAATTAAGAAAAATCCACTTAAGAATGTACCAAATATTCCCCCAATTGTTGATATAGCATAAATTCTTCCTGATGTTTTTCCTACTATTTCAATATTTTCCAGTTTTATTTTTAGTATAATTGGTATTATAAATCCTAATAATAAATTCGGTAAAAAGAATAGAACTATTGTGGATATTATTGCACCAATTTTTATATCTGTTATTATTGTTGCAAATAATTCCAATATACTTTGTTGCAATATTGGAATACATAAAATCCAAATAGAAGCTAATAAAAATACTATCTTAAGGCTTCTTTTTTCGTCTTTTTTATCTGCAATAATTCCACCTATATAATTTCCCAAGCTTGAACTTAATAAAATAATTCCAATAACGCTTGTCCAAACTATATTTGAATTTCCAAAATATGGCGATAACACTCTTGATGCTATTAATTCTAAAGTCATGCAAATTGCTTCAACTATAAAAATAATTATTTCATATTTATATTTTTTTATCATTACAATTCTCCTCGTTTAAAAAGCAGAAGTCTCCTTCTGCTTTTATAATAACTCTATGTTATAGATGCTTCATAAATCTTAACAATTACTGAATTTAATAAATTATCAAATTCTTCTTGTGTTTGATTAACTCTCAAATCTTGTAATAAAGCTCTTGAGAAACTTGCTATCATTCTATTATTTTTTGCTAATTTTTCTACTGCAGTATCTATATCGTATCCGCCTGAAAGTGCTACTACTCTTACTACGCAATCAAAGTCGTATAAATCTAGATATAAGTTTTCTTTAGATGGAATTGTAAATTTAAACATTATTTTGTTTTCAGGGTTCCATTCTTTTAATTTAGCTATTATTTCTTCTTTTAGAATGTCTTCGCAAAGTTCTTTATCTGCTGAATTTATATCTACTTCTGGCTCGATTATTGGAACTAGTCCATTTTCACATATTGTTTTTGCAAAGTCAAATTGTTGAGCAACAACAGCTTTTATTCCTTCTCTATTTGCGCTGTAAATTACTGAACGCATTTTAGTTCCAAATACATTATGAGAATTTGCAACTGTTAGTTGTTCAACTAAGTTTGGTATTTCTTTCATTAGTTTTACACCATTTTGTTCATCTTGAAGACCTTTATCAACTTTTAAGAAAGAAATTATTCCTTTATCTTCCCATAGATATTCTGATGTGTATTTTTCTCCTATTTTTGAAAGCATTGTTTTTTCAAATAATATTGCTCCTACAATGTGTTCATTTGTAAAAGCATTGCTTGTAAATACTCTTTTTCTCATCTCATGGATTAGGTCAAACATTTCCTCTTCTGAAGAATATTGGTCTTCGTTTATTCCATAAGCTTTTAAAGTTTTGCTACTGCTTCCGCCACTTTGGTCAAGCGCAGCTATAAATCCTTTCTTTGTTTTCATCATTTCTAACATTTTTTCATTCATAATTTCTACCTTTCCTTTCGTATTTTGTCAAAATACCAAATGCAAGCATCTGATAATATCCTTACCTATTATATATGAAATTAAAAATATATCAAGGATTTTTTTAAAATTATTTTACAGCGTTTATTATTTCTGTTTTATCTGTAACTCCTACAAATGTTTTTGACACATTTCCATCTTTAAAAATCATTATTGTTGGAATGCTCATAATATTGAATTTTTGAGCTAAATCTAGATTTTCATCTGTATTTACTTTTCCAACTTTTACCTCTTCTCCAAGTTCTTCTGCTACACCTTCAATTATTGGAGCCATCATTTTACATGGTCCACACCAATCTGCATAGAAATCTAATATTACTGACTTTTCAGATTTCATTACTTCTTCTTCAAAATTTTCTTCACTTATTTTTAATACACTCATTATTCTTTCCTCCTTATATATTTTGCAGAATCTAATCCTGCTCTAGCCCCATCATACACTGCTTTGCATACTTGTAATAGGCCACCTGTAACATCTCCGCATGAATATAAACCTTCTATATTTGTTTTCATATTTTCATCAACTTTTATATTGTCTTTTTCTAACATTACTCCCATTTTTTTTGCAAAGTCGCTACCACCAGCTTTTCCAAGTGCAATGAATATTCCGTCCACTTCTAGTTGCTCTCCATCTTCAAATTCTATAGATTTTACTCTTTCTTCTCCATGTATTTCTTTTATTTTTTTTGTTACAATTTCATAATCTGATGAAGTTTCCATTTCTAATCCATTTGTCAGAATTTTAACATTGTTTGCAATATTTTTCAAGTCATTTGCTTCGTTTAACGCAAACTCTCCATTCCCAATAACTACCACATTTTTTCCTCTATAAAAGAAGCCATCACATATTGCACAATAGCTTATACCTTTTCCTTCAAATTGAAGAACTCCTTTTATATTTGGTCTAAGTTTTTTATTTCCGGTTGATATTATTACTGATTTTGATTTATATTCTCCTTTTGTTGTTTTTACTGTAAAATCTTCTACTTTTTCTATATGCAAAACCTCTTCATTTCTAACTTCTATTCCAAGATTTTTGGCCTGTTCTATTCCGTTTTCATACAAAGTTTTTCCATCTATTCCATATTCAAATCCATAATAATTCTCTATTGTTTCAGCTTTGTCTAAGTTAGATTCACCATAATATAAAACTAATACATTTGCTCCTGCTCTTTTGGCATATAAACTTGCTGAAATTCCTGCAGGACCTGCTCCTATTATTATTATATCGTACATATTTTTCTCCTTTTATTCAAATATCTTTGATTTTATATAATTTGATTAATTTATTGTTCCCAAGATTTTATATAATATTTTGTATAATGTCATTGCTTCATCTTGGGTTAAATTTACACATTTTCCTATTTCTTCTGGTATATCTTTTGCTTTTTTTCTTAATTCTATACCTTTTTGTGTTACAGAAATTATTACACTTCGTTCATCTTGTTCATTTCTTGTTCTCGTAATATATCCTTTTGTTTCTAATTTTTTTAGAAGTGGTGTAAGTGTTCCGGAATCTAAAAATATCATTTCTCCTAAATGTTTTACATTTATTTGTTTTTGCTCCCACATTACCATCATTACTATATATTGTGTATATGTTAAATCTATTTCATTTAACAAAGGTTGATATCTTTTGGTAACCTCTTTAGCACATGCATATAGTGGGAAACAAAGTTGATTTTGCAATTTTAAAATATCATAATTTTCTTTCATTTACTAACACCTCTTATAATAACTCTATTACTTTTTTCTCAATATCTTTGGGTTCAACTGTTGGTTCAAATCTTTCTACTACATTTCCTTCTCTATCTACTAGGAATTTTGTAAAGTTCCATTTTATATTGCTATTATTCTTGTAATCTTTATCCATAGCTTTTGCTATTGGAATTAATACTTTTCCTTTTATTCCAGGGAATCCTTCAAATCCTTTTTGAGATTTTAGGTATTTCCATACTTCACTTTCATTTTCTCCATTTACGTCTACTTTAGCAAATTGCCCAAATGTTGTATTATATTTTAATGTACAAAATTCATGTATTTCATCATCTGTTCCTGGTGCTTGATTTCCAAATTGATTACATGGGAAATCTAAAATTTCTAATCCTTTTTCATGATATTTTTTATACATATTTTCCAATCCTTCGTATTGTGGTGTAAATCCACACCCTGTTGCTGTATTTACTATTAGTAAAACTTTTCCTTTGTATTGTTCGAAGCTTACTTCTTCTCCTTTTCCATTTTTTGCTTTTAAATCATATATGTTCATAATAAAATCCCCCTTTTTATGTTTTATGCTTTTAAATTGTATGCAATTTAATTATACTAAAAAAATGAAAAATGTCAAGTATTTTTTAAATTTTTTTCAAACTTTTTGGGACACTCCCTAAAAACCAGGTTTGAGGGGTTAAACCTTGCTTTTGGGGAGTATCCCAAAAAGTTTATTGCATTACCTCCATTGCATCATCTTGTTTTAAACCTTCTAAGTTATAATATGTTTCTGGAATATGCCCTACTATTACATTTTCAGCTATTAAAACCTGATTTGTTATTTTTTTAGTAATGTTGTTAAATGGTGTTAAAATACTAAGTTCACAATCAGCTTTTAAGTATACTCTATGTAGCGTTTGGTTTATTCCTTCTGCTGAAAATTCGCTCTTTAATTCTGTATTTATATTTCCTATTGAAGATATTCTTATATGCACTGTTGGTCCATGCCCTGCTAAAAGTTTTATCCCAGTAAATGTTCCGAAGTGCTATTCCAACATCATCTCTGCCCTGTTTGTTTATTTCTTCTTGGATTCTGATTGCAACATCCGATGTTATTTGATTTATATGTACTACATTTGCTTTTAAAAGTGCAACAGTTCCATCTTCATTTTTTTCCATTGTAAAAAGTTCATCATAGGTGTGTTCTTGCATGACTTCTGTTGCTTTTTTATTTGAAATTATTGTAGCAAGCGATATTGCTTTATTTTCACATAATGTTGTAAAAACCGGTTCAACTGCATCTATAATGAATTTTAAAGTTGCAAATGCTATAAAAACAATTAAGATAAGCTTAGTTCTTCTTTTATGTGTTCGATTATCAATTTTTCTTTTATTTTTATAATATACAAATTTAGGCAATCTAAGCCTAGGTCTAGAATAAATAATACTCATATTTCCTCCATATTTTATTATATGAAGGTTTGTATAAAAAGAAACTAAAAAAACACTAATTAGATTAGTGTTTTTTTATGGAGCAGGTAGTGGGAATCGAACCCACGTCATCAGCTTGGAAGGCTGAGGTTCTACCATTGAACTACACCTGCAAGTGTATTATTAAATTTTGTGGAGCAGGTAGTGGGAATCGAACCCACGTCATTAGCTTGGAAGGCTAAGGTTCTACCATTGAACTACACCTGCATTTCCCTTGACATTTATAAATTATAAAGGTTTTTGATAAGTTTGTCAATAGTTTTTTAATATTTTTATAAAAAAATTAAAGGCCAACATCTGCCGGCCTTTATTCCAGATAGTTCTATTCATATAAATCTTTATATATTTTATAATCTCTTAATATTTTTCTTACATAATTATTGGTTTCTTTAAATGGTACATTTTCTATATTTGAACCATCTTTTTTTATAATTCCTTGTTCAATCCAATTATTAACATTTCCGCTTCCTGCATTGTATGCAACCAAAGCTAATTCTATATTTTCATATTTTTCTTTTAATAATGAAATATATTTTGTCCCAAGAGCAATATTATATTGTGGTTCTACAATTTTTGATTTTATGTCATCTTCTTTTATTGGTATATCATCAGTTTTTTTCAATACCTCTTTTGCTGTGTTTTCCATCAATTGCATTAATCCTTTTGCCCCCTGTGATGATTCAGCATTTTCATTAAAATTGCTTTCTGCCTTTATTACAGCATAAATCAAATATTTATCTATGTTGTATTTTTTTGCATTTTCTTCAACATAGTCTTCATATTTAATTGGATATAATAATTTCATTACTTTTGTTGGCACATCAAATATGAATGCCAAACTTATTATTATAATTAAAAATAATATTAATTTTTTTATCAATGTTTTTCTCCTTACTTACAGTCATACCAATTTTTAGCCTCAGAAATTTGAGCAACAAGTGGTACATCTAGTGTTGTAGCATTTTGCATTTGTTCTTTTACTATTTTCATTACTTCTTCTACTTCAGATATTGGAGCTTCTATCATCATTTCGTCATGTACTTGTAATACAATTTTTGCTTGTAAGCCTTTATTTTTCAATTCTTTATAAACATTTATCATTGCTATTTTCATTATGTCTGCAGCTGTTCCTTGAATTGGCGTGTTCATTGCAACACGGGCTCCAAATTGCCTTACCATATAGTTATTTGATTTTAGTTCTGGAATATATCTTCTTCTATTGTAAAGTGTTTCCACATATCCCTTTTCTTTTGCACTCTCTGTAATATTATCCATAAAGTTTTTAATTCCTGCATATTGTTCCAAATATTCTTGAATATATTGTTTTGCTAGTTTTACTGGAATTCCTAATTGTTCTGATAAGCCATAGTCACTTATACCATAAACTATACCAAAGTTTACAGCTTTCGCATTGCTTCTTTGTTCACTTGTAACTTCTTCAATTGGTGTTTTAAATACCTTTGAAGCCGCTTGTTTATGTATATCTTCATTATTTTTAAATGCTTGAATCATGTGTTCATCTTGAGAAATATGTGCTAATACTCTTAATTCGATTTGTGAATAGTCGCTATCTATATAAACTTTTCCCTGTTCTGGCTCAAATATTTTTCTTACTCTTTTTCCTAGTTCAAATCTTGTAGGAATATTTTGTAAATTTGGCTCTGTTGAACTTATTCTTCCAGTTGCTGTTATTGTTTGGTGAAAGAATGAATGAATTCTTTTTGTTTTTGGATTTATATATGGTTTCAGCCCTTCTACATAAGTTGAATTTAGCTTCATCAATTGTCTATAATCTAATAATTTTTGAATTATTGGATCTTCTTTTTTTAGTTTTTCTAAAACTTCTACATCAGTTGAATATCCACTTTTTGTTTTCTTTTTTACAGGTAGTTTCATTTTTTCAAATAGAATTACTCCAAGCTGTTTTGTAGAATTAATATTAAATTCTTCTCCTGCTAATTCGTAAATTTCTTTTGTTAAAATCTCTATATTTTGTTTTAATTCTTCCCCAAATTCATTTAAAGCCTTTTCATCAGCATACATCCCATTCCATTGCATGTCTGACAAGACTTCTACTGTTGGCATGTCTATTTTGTTGAACAAATCTACTGCATCTATTTCTTGTAATTTTTTATATGTTTCTTCCTTGATCTTAAAAATTGAATACGCATTTACAGATGTTTCAAATTTGGCTGTATCTACTTCTTTTTCTTGTTTTTCTTCTCCCATACTAAATAGATTTATTTGTTCTTCTTTCTTTTCTTCTGCCCCATTCAAATTCAAGTATTCGTCTATATCTAAATCTATAAATTTAGTGGCTAATTTTTTTAGAGTTATTTTATTTTCTGTTGGGTCTAATATATAGCTTGCAATTCCTATATCATAGTCAATTCCAGCTAATGATATTCCCTGTTGTTTTAATAAAATATAATCTCTGCTTAAATTTATTCCGCTCTTTTTTATTTGCTCATTTTCTAAGATTTCTTTTAATTTTAGAATATCTTTTTCATCTTCTATTTGAGCATAGATTGATTTATTTTCGTTAGCATTATAAATTGCAATATTTGATATCTTTTCTTTTATTATTTTTTCTTGATTTTCATCTTTTTTAGTACCAAAATAATATATCATTTCTTTTTGATTTTCTATTGTTTTTGTAATTTCTTCAAGTGTTGTTTCTTCTATTTCAAATAAATCTTTTAAATTTAGTTTTGGTGCTTCTCCTTCTTTTAAATTGAATCTTTCTATATATCTATTAAAATTCAATTCTTTAAAAAGTTCTAAAACCTTTGATTTATCCCATTCTTCAACTTTAAAGTTTTCTAAAGTATCTTCTATTGGTACTTCTAAATTAATTGTCCCAAGTGTTCTTGAAAGCTCTGCTAATTCTTTGTTTTCTACTATTTTTTCTCTTTGCTTACCTTTTAAATCGTCTTCTCCTTTTTCTATCAATTCATATAATTTTTGTATTGAACCATATTTTTGAATTAAAGAAAGTGCTGTCTTCTCGCCTATTCCAGGAACACCAGGAATGTTATCTGATGTATCTCCTTGTAAGCCTTTTACTTCTATCAATTGTTTTGGCTCTAAACCATAAACTTCTTTTATTTTATCACTATCAAATTCTTCTGTTTCTGTCTTTCCTGCCTTAGTTCTTGGTATTCTTATTGTTACTTTTTTAGTTGCTAATTGGAATGTATCTCTATCTCCTGAAAGTATTGTTACATCTAGGCCTTCTTTTTCTCCATAACGAGATAAAGTACCTAAAACATCATCTGCTTCGTAACCTTCCATTTCAACTATATCTATATTCATTGCTCTTAAAACTTCTTTAATAAGAGGCATTTGCTCTGCTAGTTCGTCTGGCATTCCATGACGATTTGCTTTGTACCCCTCATACATTTTGTGCCTTGCTGTTGGTGCTTTTAGGTCAAATGCAACTACCATGTATTCTGGATTTTTTTCTTCTAACAATTTAAATAAAATAGACAAAAAACCATAAACTGCATTTGTGTGTATTCCATTGCTAGATAGCATTTTATTCCCCATTATTCCATAAAATGCTCTATTCATTATACTATTTCCATCTATTAAAACTAATCTTCCCAAAGTGAACCCTCCCTGATTTTTTATAACTATATCATACTTGTAATTTTTTTTCTACCCTTTTTATGCAACAATATATTTAATTTAGCCCAATATAATATTTTTTGTGAACGCTGTGGGGACCGACAAATTAGAAAGCCTTATAAAAAAAGTTTTGGAGAACTTTTTTATATAGGCTTTCTTATGCAGTTGGGGGAGAACAAAAAACATTATATTGGGCTTAACTAATAAATTATTATTGTGAGCAAAAACATTATATATCAGCTTTACATATATTGTTCTATAATGTATAATAATGGTATGAAAAAGTTAATTGTAAATGAAAAATATGATGGAAAAAAATTGAATAAGTTTTTACTAGATAACATTCCAAATCTCACAACAAATTTACTTTATAAAACTTTGAGAAAAAAAGATATTAAAGTAAATGGAAAACGTGTGAATGATAATGTTTCAGTATTTTTAAATGATGAGATTTTAGTCTATATTTCAGATGACTTGCTTGAAAACAATATTGATTTAGATATCATTTACGAAGATGCCAATATTTTAGTTTTGAACAAGCCTGTAAATTTAGAGGTTACAGGCGAAAATAGTTTAACAACTATTGTTCATAATAAATATTTATCTTCAACTTTTAAGCCAATGCCTTGTCATAGATTAGATAGAAATACAACTGGCCTAGTTTTATTTGCCAAGAATGATACTTCTTTAAAAATTTTACTAGAAAAATTTAAAAATCACGAAATTGAAAAACATTATCTAGCTTATGTTTATGGAATTCCAAAAGAAAATAATAAAAGATTAGAAGCATTTTTATTTAAAGATAATAAAAAATCAATGGTTTATATTTCTGATGAATTTAAAAAAGGCTGCCAAAAGATTATTACTTCATACAAAGTAATAAAAAAAAGAAAAGATAATACTTGCCTTTTAGATGTTGAAATAGAAACTGGAAAAACTCATCAAATTAGAGCACATTTAGCTCATATTGGTTTACCTATTATTGGTGACCGGTAAATATGGAAAAAATGAGATAAATAAGAAATATGGTAAGAACTATCAAATGCTTGAAAGCTATAAAATAAAATTTAATTTCACAACACCTAGTTATGAATTAGAATATTTAAATAACAAAATTTTTGAACTAAAAAAGAATTGAAAAATAATTTTTCAATTCTTTCTTTATTTTTAATCTTGTCTTTCAAAAACATTTTTACTTTCCCCGCAAACTGGGCAAACCCAATCTTCTGGTAAATCGTTAAATGCTGTTCCAGGTTTAACACCTGCTTTTTCATTTCCATATTTAGGATTATAAATGTATTTGCATTCTGAACATACATAATTATCACTATCTGATAATTTTTCTTTTATAAAGTTTTTATATCCAAGTGCTATTGCAACTATTATCATAAGTAAGAATGAAATTGCTTTCCAAATTCCGCTATCAAATAGAATAATTGCAAATAGTCCAAATGCTGCACTTATTCCATATAGAATTAAAACAGCTTGTTTTTGGCTAAAACCTTTTCTTACTAATCTGTGGTGTAAATGTCCTGCATCTGCACTTACAATTGCTTTTATTGATTTTCCATTTTTTATTCTTCTAATTATAGCCCAAAGTGTATCAAATATTGGAACTGCTAGAACAATTATTGGTAATACTATTACAAATGCTGTATAGGTTTTTGCAACTCCCAGTATTGCAATAATTGAAATTGTGTAACCTAAAAAGTTCGAGCCAGTATCTCCAATAAATGTTTTGGCTGGTGAAAAATTGAATGGTATAAATCCTACTAATGCTCCCGCTAAAGCCGCTATCAACAATATTGAAATCGTTGGTGAACCATTTAGCAAGAAAATTATTAGTAATGACACAGATGAAATAACTGAAATTCCTGATGATAATCCATCTAATCCATCTATTAAGTTTATCGCATTAGTTATTCCTATTATCCATATCATTGTACACGCAATTGATAATATTTCGCTAAGTTCTGGCATTGCTATCCAACCCCAAGAAATTGCCTCTATTCTTATTCCAAATGCAACTGCAATTGCTGCAGCTAGTGTTTGTCCCGCAAGTTTTGTTAATGGTTTTATATCTTTTAAATCATCTATAACTCCTGTTATTGTTATAACTATAATTCCTAAAAGCAATCCTATTAACTTATGTCCATATTCTTTTACACCAAATAAGTTAACGCTTCCCTCTATGCTCATTATTATAATTAAATATACAACTGATATTAAAAAGCCTAATATTACTGCTGGTCCTCCAAATTTTGGTACTTCTCTATTGTGCATTCTTCTAGAGCCACTTTCCACACTTACAGCTCCGATTTTTTTAGCTAGTTTTATTGTATATGGTGTTGCCATAAATGCAACTATAAAAGCTAGTAAGAATGCAATAGCTATGTTTCCCCACATATGCTCATTCCTCCAGTTTATTTCATATTCTCTTTTTCAATTTCTTCAATCATTTGTATTCTTTCTTGATATCTTCCTTGCTTAAATTCTGTAGCAAGCCATGTTCTTATTATACACACTGCTTGGTTAACTGTCAAATAATCCCCACCTAGAGTTACAACATTTACATTATCATCTGATTTTGCAAATCTTGCTGTTTCCTCACTATCAAGGTTTGCAGCTCTTATTCCTTTAAATTTATTTGCAACAATTGCTACTCCATGACCAGATCTGCAACAAAGTATTCCTTTATCACATTCTCCTTTTGTAATTGATTCAGCTACCTTTTTTGCATAAATTGGATAGTCTGTTCTTTCTTCACTATATGTTCCAAAATCTATATATTTTATTTCTTTTTCATCAAGATATTTTTTTATTTCTTCTTTTAATTTATAACCACCATGGTCACTTCCTAATGCTATCATTTTTCCTCTCTCCTTTCACTTTTTACAATATACCACAATTTTATTTTTTTTACAACAATTTTTTTGTATTTTCTAGGAATTCGAAGACACTTCCAAAAAAACAAACCTAGTTTTTGATGAGTGCCCAGGAATTCCTCCTCTGCAACCATTGACAAATAGCGAATTTTGTCGTATTATATAGATAGAATTTTTGAAAATGGAGGAGATATTATGTTAAAAGAATTTAAAGAATTTATTTCTAAAGGAAACGTAATCGACTTAGCAATAGGTGTTATTATCGGTAGTGCTTTTTCTGATATAGTTAAAGCTCTTACATCATCATTTATTCAACCACTTTTAAATTTAATTGGTGGTGCTGAAGTTAAAGGAACAATTCCTTTAGGTGATTCTGGACAAGCATTAGATTATGGTACATTTATTACTGCTGTTATCAATTTCTTAATTGTTGCATTTGTTTTATTTATGATTGTTAAAGCTGTAAATACAGCAAATAAAAAGAGCAAAGAAAGATTAGAAAAATTAGCTTCTAAAGTTCCTTTAAAAAGAAAGAAAGGTAAAAAAGCAGAGCAAGTTGAAGAAGAAGAAAAAGAACCAGAAACAAAACTTTGTAGATTTTGTATGACTGAAATTTCATATAAAGCAACTAGATGTCCACATTGTACTTCTATTCTAACAGAAGAAGCACAAAAAGCTCTTGAAAATATTAAAGAATAAAATTCAGAGAACTCATAATATATATTATTTTTACGAACGCTGTGGGGACCGACAAATTAGAAAGCCTTATAAAAAAAGTTTTGAAGAACTTTTTTATATAGGCTTTCTTATGTAGTTGGGGGAGAGTAAAAATAATATATATGAGTTTCACAAATAAAATATAACATAATTTTCAAAAATATCATAAATTCTTAAAATTTCCTTGCATTTTGAGAATTATTATGATAAAATAGACTTCGTTAAAATTTATATAAGAACAAGAGGAGGTGCAAACACATGCCAAATATTAAATCAGCTAAAAAAAGAGTTCAAGTTATTGAAAAGAAAACTTTAAGAAATAATATGATAAAATCAAGCTATAAAACAGCTGTAAAGAAATTTGAAGAAGCTATTGAAGCTGGAAAAGTTGAAGAAGCAAAAACATTATTCCAAGAAGCTACAAAGAAAATTGATCAAGCTTGCACAAAAGGTGTAATTGTTAAAAATACAGCATCTAGAAAAAAATCTAGCTTATCAAAAAAATTAAATGCTGCTATGGCTTAGAACTTAAAATAAAAATTATGCATAGTTTTTATTATAAAAAAAGTGAAATTCAAAATTTCACTTTTTTATTTTATATAAATACTTGGATCAACTTGAATTGAATCTTTTAATATTTCAAAATGAAGATGTGGTTCATCCATGCTTTCAAATACTCCAGTATTTCCAACTGTTCCTATTGCTTGTCCTTTTGTAACTTTATCTCCTTCTTTTACAAATTCTGCTGATAATAAATTAGCATATACTGTTTCAAATCCATCTTGGTGACTCACAACTACTGTTAAACCGTATCTTGGGTCATTTTTTATTGATTTTATTTTTCCTTCTTCTGCTGAATTAACTACTGTTGTTTTCTCTGCTTTAATATCAATTCCTAAGTGTGTTACCCATTCTGAAAGTGTTTCAGAATATACTAAGTTGTCTTTTGCAAATTGACGCATTACTTCTCCTTCTACCGGCTTTTGAAATGCCAATTCTTTTTTCACTTCTTTTGGCGTTTGTTTTGCAGCAGTTACTCCATTTTTATTGGTTGAAGAGTTTTGTGTTTTATTTTCTTCTTTAACAATATTATTTACCGGTATTTGGGTATCAGGTAATTTATTTTCTGTAGAAGTTGTAGTTTTTTCTTTGTTTTCTTTTTCTGCCTCTTCAATGCTTTTTCCTAATTTTGTACTTGCACTTTCAGACTCTTGTTCTTTTTCTGTCAAACTTGCAATTTGTTCTGAACTTAACTGACCGCTTCTCACATTATCATCAATATTTTTGCCATACATTAAAATCCCAAATACAACTGTCGCTAATAGTAGTACTCCTAAAACGCTAAATGTAATAACTTTTGAATCTACATAATTTGAATTTTTTCTAAAATTTCTTCTCATAATTTCCTCCTTATAATTTTGCTATTACAAGTATTTCCATTGTTTTGAAATTTATACATTTGTTATAAATTTTTGATTTCAACATTAGAATAGAAATGATGAATTATGTCTTCAAAAGTTGAACCATCTTTTGCCATGCTATCAGCACCAGTTTGGCTCATTCCAACACCATGTCCATAACCTTTTACAACAAAAGTAATTTTATTATCATTTTTATAAAATTCAAAGTTTGTAGATTTTAATCCTAAAAGTGTTCTGGTTTCTACACCAGAGAGTTCATGATTTCCAAATTTTATTGTTTTAACTCTCCCACTTTGAGTATAATCCATTGTTTTAATATCATCATTCTTTGAAAAATCAATAGAAATATCTCCATACTTCTCCTTTAATTTATTTATGAGTTCATCAAAAGTAAATGAGACTTCTGAACTATATTGTCTATATCCATCTTCCCCCGCCGTTTGTACCACTTGTAAATACGGAAGATTTTCTCCTCCCCACACTTCTTTTGGTGTTTCTGTTGTTCCACCACTATTTGAATGAAAAAATGCATTTATTGGTTCATTATTATATGTAATAATTTTTCCTTTAGTATCTGCAACACACTTTTCTATTTTAGCCCAATTCTTCTCTCTTTCTGTTTCTTCCCACTTTGACAATCTATCTTCTTTTGATAGCCATGCTTGGCAACATGTGCTACTATCGCAAATATCTGCATTTTCATGTTTTGGGTGTTTCATCTTATATAATGTATATGTTCTAGCTACAATTGCCTGTGCTTTTAAAGCTTCTATTTCATAACTTGCTGGCATTTCACTTGATACCACATTACAAATGTATTGTTCTAAATCGACTTCTTCTACTTCATTTGTAGAAGCATGCAATAATCTTATTTTTCGATCTGATGAAAGATCTACTTCGTGTTTTTCCTCCTCTTGAGGTTTGGAAGTTTCCTGATTATCAGTAGTAATATTTCGTTGTTTTTTAGTAAGTATTGTTGGTACTATGAAAATTATAACTATAAAAATTAGAATATAATATACTATTTTTTTCAATTTTATATCCTCCGTTACGAAAAAGTTACGAAACTCCCATCAGCTTTATTTTCATAGATGCTAATACTCTTCTTTCAATTCTAGAAACCTGTACTTGGTTTATTCCCAGTATTTTAGCAACTTCACTTTGAGTCTTTTCTTTAAAAAATCTAAGCATAATTATTTTTTTATCTCGTGTTTGTAATCCATCTATCAAATCTCTTACAACCATCTTATTTGTAAGTATTTCAGCTTCATCTTTATTAGTAGATATCCTTTCTACTAGTCCAATTTCTTTATCCTCTTTGCTATTATAAACACTTTTTTCTATTGATTCTACTGGATTTGCAGACTCTATTGCTAATGCAATATCTTCTTTTGTAACTTTTAGTTCTTTTGCAAGTTCTTCTATTGTAAGTTCTTTCCCCTTTGTTGTTAAAAAATGTTTTTGAGTTTCTCTTATTCTCGTATTTAATCCTTTTAAACTTCTGCTAACTTTAACTGTGCCATCATCTCTTAGAAATCTTTTTATTTCTCCTATCATGTATGGCACAGAATATGTAGAAAGTTTTACTTCGAAATTTGTGTCAAATCTTTTTATTGATTTTATAAATCCTATACAGCCAATTTGATATAAATCGTCTAATTCATAGCCTCTCCCGCTAAATCTTTTAACTATGCTCCAAATTAAACCGATTATTTTCTCGCATTAATTTCCAAAGTTCTTCCTTGTCCCCTTCTTGCGCCTTTTTAATTGAATTTATATTATTATCAAACATGGAAAAAATCCTTTCTAATATTTTTTTAATTAGTACTAATTAACACTTATTGAACTGAAATTTCTTCAGATTTATTTTCTAGTTTCAAGCTTTCTTTTTTGATGGATTTTTCTAATGTAACTTTTGTACCAATATCTACAATTGATTCAACTTCCACTTTATCCATAAAGCTTTCCATTATTGTGAATCCCATTCCAGAACGTTCTAAGTTTGGTTTTGTTGTATATAATGGTTCTTTGGCTACCTCTACATTTTCTATTCCTTTTCCATTGTCTGATATTTCTAATATTATTTTATTTCCTTTTAATTTTCCTATTATCTTTACTATTCCAGTTGTATTTTCATAACCATGTATTATACAATTTGTAACAGCTTCAGATACTGCAGTTTTTATATCTGCAAGTTCCTCTATTGTAGGGTCTAATTGTGATGCAAAAGCTGCTACTGTTATTCGTGCAAATGCTTCGTTTGAAGATTTGCTAATAAATTCTAATTTCATTTCATTTTCAAATTGTTCTTTCATTTTTAAACTCCTTCCACCACAGGGATTAAGCGAAGTAATCCGCTCATTTCAAATATCCTTTTAACACTCTGTGTTAAATTTGCTACCTCTAATTTTCCACCTAAAATATTTACAAATTTGTACCTTCCTAAAACTAGTCCTATTCCTGCACTGTCCATGAAAGTAACACTATCAAAATCAAATACAACTTTTCTTGGCATATATCTTTTAATTTCATAATCTGCCTCCCTCCTTATCTTTTGCGCAGTATACTCATCAATTTCGTCAACTATTTTTAACACTAACAGCTTGTCCTCCTCAAAAAATTTACTTTCCATTTTCTCATCCCTTTCTTCTTAAGTTTCGCTTTGTAATTTTACGAATTTACAAAAGTTTTAAATTTTCTTAAAAGCTAAGTGGAATTATAATACCATTTCCAATATTTTCCAAGAGTAAAAAAATAGAAGTTTTGTCGAAGTATGAGAACTTTCCGACATTAAAATTTATTATTTTTAATAACTGATTTTTTATGCCAGCAACCTTGGTTTTATTAACTTTTTCGACTTTTGGGCTTTTAGATGTTGACAAAATTCATTTTTTATGTTACCATAGTATGTAATATTCCTATGCAGGAATATTTTGAATAGGAGAATATAGAGTGTAGAATGCCTAAAGACACACAGGCCTAGTGCCTTTACCTCACACATCTATCTATCCTCCTAAAATTTCCGTGTGATACACGGGGACGGAAAAGAGCGCCGGTTGGGAAAACGGCGCTCTCTTTTTATCTTTTATATAGATATTCTACTATATCGCGGTATATAAAGTTTTTGACCTACATCTATTTTATCAGGATTTTCTATTCCATTTGTACGAACTATAAAATCAACAGTTGTTCTAAATTTTTTTGCTATCTTCCACAATGTATCTCCATTTTTAACAATATAGACAATCACGCTATAATCCTGATTGTTATTACTTTCTTCTTGATTAACTTCGTCAATTAAATTTATGTTTCTATTTTCAGAAATATTTCCTACAACATTCATATCAATATTACAATTTATTTCTCCCCCATCTTGCACTATAAAATCTTGATTTGTTACAATCATTTCTAGATTTAAATTTGAATTCTCACCAATATTTTGTGAAGAATAATCAAATGGAATTTTAGCTCTTTTTTGCTCAACATTCATGTTTCCATCTACAAATGTAAAATTGCAATCAAGCTCTCCATCAAAGGTTCCAGAATTTGCTCTGTCCATAGTTAAATTGGGAATCACATCAACATCTATTAAACTTTTTATTCCTATATCTTCAAACTTAACTTTCTCCCTAATCTTTTGGATGTCTGCTACTTGTCTTGTATTTATCATTGTGTTGACTTGTTTTTGATTAAAAGTCAAATCATAATTTGGACTATACATATCTTGAATTAAGTTGATTTGTTTTTCTTCGTAAACCATACATTTTACTATTGTTTCAATTTCTATATTTATCGAATGTTCCTCTGCTGGATTTGGAAATATTATTATGTTTTTTAACTCATAATTTGTATTGCAAATATTTCCTTCTGCTACATTTGGAATATCTATAAATCCCACCAATGGTACTCTTCCTGTTACTGTTGCTATTCTATTGTCTTCTGTTAAATACATTATTTTAATCTGTGCCTCTGCCTTACTCAAAACCTTGTTATAACTAATTTTTATATCTCTGTCTGTTACTACTAGACCAACTTTTAAAATTTCTGCAATATTATCTACATCTTGAACTGGAATTGTTTCTTTTGAATATATCTTTGTTTCCCCAACTCCTACAAGTGAATTTACTTTTAAGTCTTCTTTTAAAATTTGAATATTGTCATCATCTTCTATGTTGTTTACTATCTGTATTTCTTCATTAGAATACACTAGAACTGTAATATCCAAAGTAGCTTTAACGCTTATCTTTCTTCCATTTATTACTCTTGCTTCTATTGATTTAATTTTTACATCGACTTTGTAATTCATTCCCTCTCTTGCATTTGGAATATCTATCCCTTCTGAAAAATCCAAGCTTGTATTTATTCCCCTTACTTTGTCTTCACTATTATCTGCTAAGTACATTATATATGTATTTATATTTCCATCAATTCTTAGCTTTTCGTCTTGAAGTTCAGTTTTATATAGGCAAACAACCCCACTTGTACAAATTGTATTCAATATATCAGGCTTAGCATCTGGAACTATCATGTCTTTTTCTACAAAAATTATTTCTTTCTTTTTATTAACTAATTTATTTATGCACAAATTCTCTTTTGATGTATTTACCACCATTTTAATACCTCCTCGTATATTTCTTTATAAATGTATATGCACCAAACTAAAAAAAATTCGGCTATGCCGAATTTTTTTAGTTTTCTTATTTTTTATTTTGGCGCTAGAAGCTGTGGCCACCGCCACCTCCGCCTCCGGCCTCCACCGCCGCCACCTCCGGCCGCCTCCGCCACCGCCAGATGAGCTGCTTCGAGGTGAGTATACTCTATGACTTCCTGTTCTTGTTGCAACAGGAGTTGTGTGTTCCAAAAATCTTTCACATTCTTTTATTTGTTCATTTCCACTTGCTTTTTTATTATTTGTTGCTATTTTGAATATTGCAAAGTTTACAAATAGCGCTACCATCACTGCTAAAACTCCATTGCTGATGTATTTCATTGGTTCTGCTATTTTTCCGCCTTCTAATACTGTAAGGATTTCGCTATATGCTTCTTTTGCACATTCATAATATTTTTTGTCAGTTGCAAGTTCATAAATATTATCTGTTATTGTCTCTGCTTTTGCATCAGTTATTTTGTTGTAATTTTCGCCATTTGAGAATATGTATATTTTTCTATTGTCCATATCTATTAAAAATAGTGTTCCACTTTTACGTCCAAATCTATCATTATAATACCTTTTAGCATAACTAGCAGTTGTTGTTGTATTTGTATTTATAGATTTAAAAACTATATTTCCATATTCTGTTAGTTTGGCCATATCTTCTTCTAATAATTCTTTTTGGCTTCCTGTTAATAGATTTGCATCATCTTCTATTATTAGTTGGTATTCTCCATTTGTTTGACTAATTCCAGTTGTTGATGAACTATCTAAAGAATTGTTGATACTTGATGATTTTGTATTATTATATTTTGAGTTATAATTACTACTATTTGACTTTAATTGTTTTTTCAAGCTTTCAAGCTCAGTATCTAAAGAATCATGGTTATAATTAACTGCATACGACATATTTCCTGCTAAAATAATTATTAGAAGAATTATTGTTGCAAAAATCTTTTTACGCATTTTCATCGCCTCCTCTTCTTCCTAGTTGAGGCAATTTTCTTGTTGTTAATAAGTTGATTTCTTTTATTAAATCTGAGAATGACCATATTGTCATAAGTATTGAAATTATGGCTCCTCCATAGTAATAAACATCTGAAACTGGGCTCCAAATAAATATTACTATTGCTATTATTAAACCAATAAATGGTTTTACTAATTTAGGTGCTTTTTCTGAAAATTTTGCTTTAGGTTGATTCTTTTTATGAATATTTAATGCAGAGATTAATCCTGCAAAAATAATTCCCCCAGCAATTGGTAATGCTATGCTTCCTTTTCCTAGTGCTGAATAACTTACTACTATTCCCAAAAGAATAAAAAATACTACTATTCCAGCAACTAAGTTTGCTTGATTATTATTGTTATCTTTTTTTGCCTTACTAGTATTACCTGCAGCATTTTTACTTGCATTTCCTTTATCGTCAATCATTTTTTCTCTTGCTATAACCTTGTTCATTTGTGAATTTGAAATTACTAAACTTATAACATTAAATATAATTGATATTATTATTATTTTGGTTGGAGTTAATGTTAAAAATCCATTAAACAAGAAAAATAATGCAACAGCTAGTATTAGTGATACTATTAAGTATTTTTTAAAGTCTATTGGTATTTCTGCTGCAACTTTTCCAGTTTGCCCATTTACTACTGCATAACTTATTCTATCCCCTTTTTTATTTCTTGTTGCTAAGAAATATACTGGAAATAAGCCTATTTTTGCATCTTTTGGATTCATATCAACTTTAGGAGTACATCCATATCTAGCAAATGTAGAATCCTTTTTTAATTCTTTTGCAGCTTGCTCATTAGCTATTTTGTTACATTCTTCTCTATAAACCTCACCATTTACATCTTGTGAGTCTGCATAATAACCACTCAAATATGTAGGAGAAAATTCTTTCTTTTCTTTCATACTAAATGGTGCTATAGCTTCACTTAAGTTATCTGCAAAGTTTGCAGCTGCATCGTGTGAAACGCCTTCACAACTTGCTTTTATGTTTGTTTTTATTGTGTAATCATCGTAATAAACATAATCACCAACTCTGTGTGAGTATCTACTACCTGTATTTGATTGTTCTCCATCTTTATCAAAAGAGTAAACCCAATAAGGCATATATATTCCTCTTATTTTTTCTACTTGTTGAGTTTTTAGCATATCACTTGGTGCAAAGAAAGCTTTTTTCAATTTGTTTTTATATGCTTGTTCACATTCTTCTTTTGATTTTGTGAAAGGAATTACATAGTTTGGAGCAACCTTTTTTTGATTTTTCTTCTCCAATATTGCAGATGAACCACAATAACTACAAAATGTTGCTATTGTTTCCTCTGTAGTAATTAGTTCTGCACCACATTGTGTACATCTATATACTACTGCTTCATATACATCTACTTTTTCGTTCCCATTTTCGTCTTTTGAGTTTTCTACACTAAACCCTTTATCTCCTTTGGCATCTTTTAGTTTTTCTTCTAAATCCTTTGGATCAAATGAGCTTTTGCAATATTTACAGTCTAACTTTTGTGTTTTGGGATTAAACTCTAATCCTGCACCACACGAAGGACATTCGTACATATTTCTTCCTCCTTTACAAAAAACCTAGATAAATTGAAATCTAGGTTTTATAACATTGTTTTTTTCTTTTTTGTTTCTACCGGAGCTGGTATTAATGGGCTATAAGTTGCACCATCAAACACTTCAACTTCAACTGTTCTTGTTAATACATCTGTGTAACTATAAGTTACATTTCTATCATTTTCCGCATATTTTACTACAAAAATATTTGGATAAGCTTTTTCTATTGTGGCTTCTTTTTCAAAGTTTCTACATCTTCCAAGTGAACCTTTAACGATTATCTTTTGTCCTATTTTGTCGTTAATATCTGTTTTAAGATTAGCTATGTCTGTTCTACAAATCATACTATCACCCATTCCTTTTAAGATGAGTAAATTATAGCATTTGGGGCACTTTTTGTCAAAAAATAGGTGTTTGTGTAAGAACTTCGAATAGCCTTATTTATAGCCAATTTTATTCTTCATTTTTGGAAATATTACAATTATATTACAATTTTGTTACATGCTTGTAACATTTTTCTATACTTATTGTTTTTTCAGTATTTTAATGGATTTTGTGTTTTTATCATCTTTCCCATTCCGCCTACACCATCTATTCCTTCTTTTCCATCTCTTAAATCTTTATAAATTTCATCCATTGATACATATTTATAATTATCTGTAATCGCAATTTTATTTGCTAATCTAAGTGGATCCAGATAATCTATTAAAATTCGTGCGGGTGATGAGGCAAAATTCGCTCCAGCTTGAATTATTGCTTCAAAATAGCTTTGACATGCTCCTGCAAATATTACTAAATTCTTATGGTAATCTCTATCGTATCTCCTTGCTTCTTTTACAGTTTCAACAAAATACTTTGAATTTTTGTAGTTATATATATTGTAAAAATCTCTACCTTTTTTTAACATCGAGTCATGCCCTGTAATTATTAAAATATCTGGATTATACATTTTTAAAAGTCTGTATACTTCCTTAGGTTGCCTATATTCTGGAATGTTTTTTACTACTGCATTTAACCCTAATTGTTTGTAATACATATATGACTTTTTGCTGTATTTGGGATCTCCATCTAAATGAAGTATTTTCCCTGTTATTATTGCTTCTTCTGACCTATTATTTCTTGTTAGTATTCCTATTTGATAGTTTTCTTTTTTCAACATTATCACCTCTTAATTTGGGCTATTGTATTGTATGTCGAAAAAAGATAAAATGTGACAAAATCGGTAAAACCGATTTTATCACATTACTGTTCTTTCATATGTTGATACTTAATTTTGGTTGCCATCCCCCCTCTTATGTGCCTTTCTGCTTTGTTCTCATCTAAAATAATTCTAACTTCTTTTGATAAACTAGGGTTTATTTTTCTTAGGCGCTCTGTTAGGTCTTTGTGTACTGTACTTTTGCTTATCCCATATCTTTTGGCTGCTCCTCTTACTGTGTCTTTTGATTCTATTATATAATGTGCAAGCTTCACAGCTCGTTCTTCTATTGATATATTTTTCATATAGAAAACCCCCATACGAATAGTTTTGTTTAATACTATTCGCTTTGGGGGCTGTTTATGATTTTTTTAGCAATATTATAAATCTTTTTAAAACGGGGATTTTTTATTTTTATAATTATTACTTTATCATTTATTCTCCATCCAAATCTACTCCTTCATTTTCATTTGTTTTAGGCTCTTTACCATCTATTTTTGATAATTCTTGTTCATATTGTTTTTCTAATTCTTTAGCCTCTTGCAACGCTTGTCTTTTTTCTAAATCTTGTCTTATTAAAATTGCTAATTCTTTTTGTTTTTTGGTTCCACCTTGTATATCTATTTCGGTAATAATTTCCAAAACTTCATCTATTTCAGTATGTTGTTTTCTAAATTCTTCTTTTTCTTCTTCTGTTTTTAATTCCATATATGGTTTAATTAATTTTCTCCTTATTGCTGACAACTTTTCTCCCAATCTTTTTTCTTCTTCATCTTTTGATTTTTGTGATGGTGGTTTTGTATCTCCTGATTTTTCTATCCATTCCTTTATAGCTCTAGCATTTTTAAAATATGGCGAAATATTATTACTATCTATTTCATTTATTATCTCCATTACCTCTTCTAGCTCAGGATGTTTTTCTTTGTATTCTTCTCTTTCTTTTTCTGTTTTTAAATTCATATATGGTTTTATCAATTGCCTTCTCATATTACTCAGAGCACTCCCTAATCTTTTTTCTTCTTCATCTTTTGATTTTTGTGATGGTGGTTTTGTATCTCCTGATTTTTCTATCCATTCCTTTATAGCTCTAGCATTTTTAAAATATGGCGAAATATTATTACTATCTATTTCATTTATTATCTCCATTACCTCTTCTAGCTCAGGATGTTTTTTTCTATATTTTTCTTTTTCTTCTTCTGTTTTTAATTCCATATATGGTTTTATCAATTGATGTCTTATAGTCCTCAAAGCATTACCTAATCTTTTTTCTTCTTCATCTTTTGAGTTTGTTGATGGTGGTTTTGTGTCTCCTGATTTTTCTATCCATTCCTTTATTGCTCTAGCATTTCTTAAATATTGTGAAATATTATTACTATCTATTTCATTTATTATCTCCATTACCTCTTCTAGCTCAGGATGTTTTTTTCTATATTTTTCTTTTTCTTCTTCTGTTTTTAATTCCATATATGGTTTTATCAATTGATGTCTTATAGTCCTCAAAGCATTACCTAATCTTTTTTCTTCTTCATCTTTTGCTTTTGTTGATGGTGGATTTGTATCTTCTGATTTTTCTATCCATTCTTTTATCGCTCTAGCATTTTTTAAATATGGCAAAATATTATTACTATCTATTTCATTTATTATCTCCATTATCTCTTCTAGCTCAGGATAGTTTTCTTTGTATTCTTCTCTTTCTTTTTCTGTTTTTAATCGCATATATGGTTTTATAAATTGCTGTCTTATAGTACTCAAAGCAATACCTAATCTTCTTTCTTCTTCATCTTTGGATTTTGTTGATGGTGGCTTTGTATCTCCTGATTTTTCTATCCATTCTTTTATTGCTCTAGCATTTCTTAAATTTTGTGGAATATTATTACTATCTATTTCATTTATTATCTCCATTACCTCTTCTAGCTCAGGATGTTTTTCTTTGTATTCATCTCTTTCTTTTTCTGTTTTTAATTGCATATATGGTTTTATCAATTGCTGTCTTATACTTCCTAATTGCATTCCTAATCTTTTTTCTTCTTCATCTTTTGAGTATCTTGATGGTAGTTTTGTGTCTCCTGATTTTTCTATCCATTCTTTTATTGCTCTTGCATTAGATAAATAATTAGATCTATTAATAATACCTTGAGTTTCTTCTAATAATCTTAAGAATTCAAGTGATTCTCCTTGTATTCTAAATATATCAATATCTTCTGGTTCAGAACCTCCACTAATTCCGTCATTACCATCATTACCTCTTGAAATGCCTTTTGTTCTATTATTTACTTCTGCATCCAAGTTATTTTTCAAATAATTATTTACCAAATCAAATACTATTGTTTTTTCTCTTGATGTATCAGATGATAAAGCTCTACCTAATTGTTGTAAGTATATTATTCTTGAGTCTGTTGGCCTTGCCATTATTACACCTGATATATCTTCAACATGTAATCCTTCATTTAATTTTTCAATAGAAAATAGCAATTTTAAATGTTCTGATTTTGAAGTTTCAAATTTTTTTATAGTTCTTTCATTTTTTGCCTCATTATATCCTTCACCTGAATACACAGAATATATCTCTGGCTCACTATCAATTGCGCCAAACCATTCTCCAACATTTTCCATCAATTCATCCATATGTTCTTTGTCTTTACAAAAAATAATATATTTTCCATCTTTGGATTTTATATTATTTTTAAAAAGCTCTGGTATTCCTTCTGCTTGATCAACAATTTTTCTCATTTTGTCAAATCTTTCTTGTAGTTCTTTTTTTGTTTGTTCATCTTTACAATTAGCTATCGCACTTTTTATTCCGTCTAAATATTCATTTAACGCATAATCGCATTTTACATATGTAGGTGATTTTACTATTCCATCTCTTAATGCATCAACTAGTGTTAATTCATAGTCAATTTTTCCTTCAAACAATTCATCTACAACATTTTTATCATCCATTCTCTCTGGTGTTGCAGTTAAACCTAAAATTTGGGCTTTGGGATTCTTTTCTAATAATGTATTAACTTTTTCTCCCCATTTATCTGCACCTGTTCTATGTAGCTCGTCCATTATTATTACATCTGCATTAAGCTCTTCCATTTGTTCATCTTTTACTCTTAATAATGTTGGATACAGTCTTATTTGCAAATGTGGAAAATATTCTCTTGCAATCATTCTTGCAGGTCTTTCACTTGTTGGTTCTTCACCTGCTATATATTTTGCAATATAATTATACATTTGATTTTTTATAGCATTTGTTGGGGCTAAAAATAGCATTGTTTTATCTTTATTATCTGCCATTAATTGTAAAGCAATAAACGATTTTCCGCATCCTGTTGGAATTACTACAGATGCACTATTTCCTTGTTCATACGCTTTTTGAACAGCTTTATATGCTTCTTGTTGGTGTTTTTGTAAACCATCTTCTGGTTTTCCTTCGATTATCATATATTTCCCCTCTTTCTAAATCTATTTTTTAGTTGTCCCACGTTGCCCCAAATTTATATAATTATTACTTTTATTTTTTCTGTTCAATCTTTTGCCTCATATAAAGAATATGTTGCTTAATTTTATATAATTCCGCATCAATATTTTTTAT
>CAMPBS010000005.1 GCA_946639585.1 uncultured Clostridium sp.
CAGTATTAAAGTTTGAGAAGTTGTCGAATTGCATATTGCTTTGTGCAAATGGATCGTATGCTCCCTGATTTTGCATACTACTTTGTGCAAATGGATCATAAGCTTCTTGGTTTGGTGTATTATTTTGTGTAAATGGATCATAAGAAGTTTTATTTTCTTCAAAATCGTTACCCAAATTATTATTTGAAAAATCTTCAAAATCAGTCACTGTTTCTTCAATTCCTTTGATTCCATTATCAACTTTTTCTGTTCTATTTCTAGTTAATTTTTTTACATTTTCAGTATCAACAGCATTTGGTATAACTATTGGTTCTGTTGGCATTACAGCTTTGTTTTTAGGTCTTAATAATTTACCACTTGGTCCTAAGCTTTGTGGTTTTTTAGGTTTTCTTATACTATCTGTAACTGCGTTATTAAATGACATTATTTGTTGATATTTTGGTGATTTTTCTTCCAATACAGCTCTTACATTTAATGGTAAGAATTTGCTTATAATTCTTAATTGAGCATCATTATATTGTGCAACAATGTTATCAAAACTTGTAACATATTTATCTTCATTTTTTCCAAGTCTTTTATAATGTGCTAAAATGTTTTGTATTTCTTGTTCACTTACATCATTTTCATTTTCTGATTGGTATTTAACTTCATCAGCTTCAATTTTATAATATAATTTTGCTTCTTTTTTAGAACGAGATTTATGAATTAAATTACAAACCTCTTCTACTCCTCTATCATTTCCAATTAAAGCGTCATAAATACCTATTCCAAATAGTTTTACAAGCATTTCTTCGCCTTTTGATCTTCTATCAGAACAAATCAAAATTATAGGTGTGTTGTCCCCCCTAGTATTTGCAGCTTCATCGCTTATACTATCTAATTTATCAAATATAAATCTATCAATTTGTTCATATTGAGTACTTGTAAATGCCTCTAATTCCTCACTTATTACTATTCTATCATAAGTCTTGTCTTTTTGTATTTCTTTTAATATTGCATTAAAGTAATAGACATTTTTGTATGATATTATCTCCTTATATTGTTTTTGATATCTTTTTACTATTGCCTCTGATATCTCTTCATTACTTACAGCAAATAAAACTTTCATTTGTTACCCCCTTCCAAATTTTACAACTAAAGCAAATGCTAGTGGTAATATTTGGCATATTAATAGTATTGTAATAAACATTACAACCATTCCTCTACCTTTTTCTAAAGTGTCTAATTTACGTATACCTAAAATTGATTTATGTACTGCTCCAATAGCTATTCCTAAAAAGCAAAGTGGAATACTCCATACTCGAACTAATTCTAATATATACGCAACAGTTCCATAAGCCTCTGATCCATATCTTGCTTGGTAATCCTCAATTGTTTTAGTTTCATGTTCTTTTATTTCTACCAACTGACTTTCAATTTTTGGATCAAGTAGTTTATTTTCTGCATATACTTTTGTTGTGCAAAAAAGTATTGCTAAAATTGCCACTATTGCTAATATAATTATCGCTTTACTTTTCATTTTTTTCATTCCCTTCTATTTATTAAAATACCATGTTTTTTTGTACATTCAGATTTCACACTATTTACCTATATATCATACAATATTATTAAAAAAATAGCAACAATTTTTGAGAAAAAAATTAAATTCTTATATATTTTTCAGCAATTTTTATGTATTTATTCTTCTATAATTTATTATACAAATATTTCATGTGATTAAACACTCCATTTGCCCAGTTTTTATCTGTTGCATATCTAATATTTACTCCTGATAAGGTCGAACCATTATAATAACTTCCAGTAGCTTTTTCTGAGTTATAAATTGAAGTTCCAGCTGGATTTAGGTAATATTTTGTTAAAACTCTCGCTATCAAATCTATGCTCTCTGAATAGTTTTCAAATGAATATGCTGATTTATATGGACTAGAATCATATGCTCCGTATCCAAATAAATTTTTCTTATCCCTTGCAATTTTTGAAGTTCCCCATGCGCTTTCGTGAATTCCGATTGCAGCAATAAATACACCATTTATATTGTATTGTTTTTCTATATAATAGAAAAATTCTGCATTTTGTTCGAATATTTTATTAACATCTTTTGAATCTGATAATATTTTCTTAAATTGGTCAAGTGTTAATCCACTAGGTTTGTTTAATTTCATGTTGAAACTTAAATCTTTCATTAACATTTCTTTAGATTTTGCCCCATATTTAGCCTCATCAAATCCTTCATTTGGATTTATATAAGTGGTACTTTCTTTTTTTACCCAACCTATTCCAGCTGTGCTAGATACTTTGTACCAATTGTCATTTAATTCTAAAATTTTTAGTTCATTGTTTTTTCCAATAGTTGTCAACTTATGACTTTGGCTATCTGGTTCAAGCATTATTTCAACCCTATCTGCTGTAGTATAAACATTGTCTCCTTTTTTAACCTTATAATAACTTGTATATTTAGCGCCACCAATTTCTACAATTTTATCAACTGAAGCTTTTATAACCTTGGTTCCCATTTGTTGTTCATCTATTAAATTTCCATTTTGATAAATCTTTTTTATTGATATTTGTTGAATACCTTCTCTACCTTCTTGAATCACTTGCATTGTACCTTTTGGTAATTCGTTGTTAGTTTTATATTTTGTAATAAATTCCAAAGGTTCTTCTCTAGTCTCTATTGTTTCTTCTTGTTTTTCAACAGTGTTTTTCTTAATTATTTCATATATATCTACTTGTTTTGCATTACTAATCCTAACATTCACAGCATTAGAATTATTTTCTTTTGCATATGATTTATTTTTTGTAAATATAATATATATGAAAATTGAAATTGTAAAAATAATCAACAAAAATAATATGTATATTTTCTCTTTCGTTTTCATATTTATCACCTAAAATAATTGTAAACAAAATGTAGAAAATTGTCAATTTAAATTTTTGGAAATTTATATATTATTAGGTTAAAATATATTAGTTTTTAAATCCTTGGTGTCGCAACTTCCAGATTTTTAAAATACTTGTCTGTAAGTTGCTCCAGTCGCCCTTCGCTTTGCTTCGGTTGATCGCTTACGCGGATTTTAAAACTAATATATTTTAACAAAAAATTGCTTGAAAAATTTTAAAATTTATAATATAGTAATAGCATACAAAGGAGGACAAGTTTTGAAGAAGAATAGAATAGTTTTTATTTCAATTTTTGTAATGGCTGTAATAATTTTTGTAGTACTTTCTGTATATGTGCTAGGCATGTTTTTTAATAAGTCGAATTGTGAAGAGGAATACCTAGATTTTGCCTCTAAAAATGAAAACACAATTTTTTCAATTAATAAAATTGTGTTTTTTAGTAATTGTAATGCAAAAAATAAGAATGCAGTAGCAAGTAACTTCACATTGGAAAATCTATACCAATTTACAGATATTGCAATTTTTTTGAATAATAACAATGATGAAAATAATTTTGAAAATACATTAAAAAATGTACGATTAGAAAATCTCCAATTCGTGGAGAAACCCTCTCTTGGAACCCCAAAGTTGGCATATAAAAATATAAATTCTTTCGCAGAAAATATTCTTCCGGAGGAAAATATTTTTGATAAAGAATTAAATTTTAGCATCAGTTCCAATGATACAGAAGATTTAAGTACACCTACTTTATATAATAATTGTGCAAACCCAATAGTTTTAAGTTATATAAATGAGAACATTAAAACAGATTACACAATTACAGATACAAGTTCTCCAATTACTTACGATGGTTCATTACTTAAAAAATGTGGCGTTTTGCTAACTTCATTAAATTGTAAGTTTTCATTTGATATAATTATTACGAATAATTTAGACCAAGAATTTAAATGTACAGTTTTCCTAGAGCCACCTGTTGAAAATGGAGAAAAATCATTATATGACGGTGCTTTAACAATAACTAAAAATTGTAATTATACTTTTATAAGATATAAATAAAATCTTCTGACATAACCGTCAGAAGATTTTTTTTCTTATTTATGGATTAGCAACAACCTCTGTTATTTCCGCAGCAGCAGCATATTAATAATATAAGGATTATTATCCAGCAGCAGTTGTCATCACCAAATCCGAAACCTCCGCATCCTCTGTTTTCTGGCATAGTCTAGACCCCCTTTCAAAAGAACTTTTTTCTTTTTTGTTTGTTCCTTTGTATGATATATAATATGTGGGGGAATTTTTTTGGTTACAGATTTGGCGAAAAAAAACTTCGTGATAACACGAAGTTTTTATTGGTGCGATTTCGAAACAGGTATGCGAAAAAATGGCATACTTTGTTTCAAGCTCTCTTATATAATTCGATTTATTGTATTTACTTTAACATTAATTCTATAAATATTCAAGTAATTATATGCAAAATCTTTTGATTAATCTATTCTAAAATAATTGATACTACAGCTTGAATAGGCATTATTTCATTTGTATATTTTCGTTCCACTACTATTTTTTCTGTTATTCTATTCATTTGGCAAATAAATTATAACAATTCATATAAAAATAAGTTACTACAATTTATTTTTATTATTTTGTTAATCCATATGGATTAGATTCTGACCCTAAATTTTCTCCTGCTCCTGTTAATTTAACATTAGAGTCTAGAAGAAATACTGGACGAAATCCTTTTTCTGCTGTGCTACTTGAATAAACATTATCGTGTACCGCTATCAGCAAACTGCCATATCGCCTATCATTCCCAGAAGCTTTCTGAGTTTTTAATCCAATATAATGTGCATTAGCAGCAGAAGCATATTGTATCATACGAGAGGCCAGCCAATAACTATCACTGGAGCTAACATTAGTCCCATCTGATTTTTTGGTAATTTTATATGCATCTATTCCACCTGAAGACGTTAATCTATTTTCATCATCTGTATAATTTGAATCTGTATTAAAATATTTTCCATTATAACTGTTCGGATAATAATAACTAGAAGTCGAAAACATATATGCATTTTTTTCCTCATCCGTTGGATTCTCTATATCCTCTACTAAATTATCTGGATTATCTTTTTTATCAAATTTTTTTGTTGTTGATGATATTGTTGCTAAACTTCCTACGCATCTTGCATCTACTGCTATTCCATCATTTGCCAAATACTCCTCTGCTTTATTATTTAGATTTACTATTGCATGATTATATGAATTTTGTGCTTCTTCTAAATCTGTACTCGAAGCTGTAACATAATTTGGATCATTTGCTCCTAATGTTACATCTGTTACAGGATTTACTGATATTAATTGTAATCCATGTGTATCATCATTATATAATACTCTACAAAGTATTTCGTTTGTTTCTCCGTTTGTTGTGTCATCAATATTCTTAGCTGCCTTATATATTACATAAGGGCTTTTTTCTTCTGCTTTTGTTGCAGATGGATTTATTGTTAAAATGTCTTTTGCTGTCATAATTTTATTTACTGTTATAGTACAAACTTTGCTTTCACATCCTGTTGCTGATACCGTTATTGTAACTTGTGCTGTATTTACCGTTTGTTCATCTATGATTAAATTTGTTGCAGCAGTTACAACACCATTTGTTACTGTTGCAATTGAACTATTACTGCTACTCCATTCAATATCAATATTATTTTTTGTCCCTTTCAAAATTGCAGGAATTGTAAATGATTCTCCAGTATTTAATTCATAGGTTGATGGCACACCTGATATTCTTGGAACATTAGGCTCAATTTCTCCCCAAGTTAAATTTCCACCTTTATCTGCAATATTTCCTTCTATTACAAAATCAGTTGTACTTATCTCTATATTTCCTGTTGTAGTTGATGTTATTGTTGCTAATCCTGTTTTAAAGTTTCCATCTGTACCATATTTTTCATTTAACTTTGTTCTTACATAAGTGCCTACTGTTGTTGATGCCTCTCCTGCAGAAACTCCATTTTCTACATAAGCAGTTTGATATGCTTCCATTTGAGCATTTTGTGCTGTTAAATACACATCATCTCTTGCAGTTCCTATTGCATTTTTTTGATTCGCCTCATTTGCTTTGGCAGGTGCTGAATCACTACCTGTTAGACTAGATATTGTAATCCCAGCCAAAATCAATAAAACCACGATAGTTACGATTAACGCTATTAAAGTAATACCACTATTTTTTCCTTTTCTAAATTTTAAATTTTCCATAAATAAATTTTACCCCTTTCTCATCTTTAATAAGACATATATAATATATTTTTAAAATTTGATAACAAAATTAAATACAAAAAAGACTATATTCACACTTGTATTTTTTCTTCACAAAAAATACATAGGGAAAAATAGCCTTATGCTTATATAAATGATTTATTAAATTAAAGCTTACAATATATATATATACAATACCAACGGTTTCAGCGATTTTGTTCATTTGTGTTTCTTCCTTTTCTCGTTTGTTCTTTAATTTATCATTTATATTTTAGCATAAAGTGTGTTTTTGTGCAAGTAATTTTTGTAACAAATATTTATATAATTTATAGTTTGGCAAATTGAAGTAATTAGATTATAACACAATAAATTTTTCAATGCAACAAATTAGTTCGATAAATTGAAAATATTTTTATTTTTTTCAATTAGCCAAAGTAAGAGATATTTTTGTTTATATATAATTTTATTGATTTTAAGCCATTTGAAAGGAGCTTGAATACAATGGAATTATCAAAAGCAATAAGAAAAAGAATTAAATATTACTTGAAAGAAAAGAATATGAATGTATGGAGATTATGCAAAATGGCAGGAGTACCTTGTTCTACAATTTCAACTTTTATGAGTGGAAAAACTGAACTAATTAAACTAGATACTTTATTACATATATGTGAAGGTTTTGGAATAACATTAGGAGAATTTTTTACAGAACCAACATTTGATACTGCAATATGTGAAAATGATAAAGACTAACATTATAATATGCTAGTCTTAAATTTTAGTAATTATTTTATATTAAAACTCTTTTATATTATTATACAAATACAAAGCTACTTTATTTTGTTCTGTTGTATCCATTTCCATTAATTTTGCCATTGCAAAGGTTACCAGCTTGTATTTAGAAAAGTTTATATGCATTGTTCTATATTCTTCATCAATATTTTTTAGCATAATATCAAATTTTTCATAATTTTCTTTTGTATTATAAATAAGCCCAGCCCACTTGCTTTGGCTCATACATATTGCTAATCTTAATTTATCTTTTATATCCATATCATTTATCATATTTATTAAATATTTTACTTTTTCATTTTCCATCGTTAAAATTCCTCCATTTTAAAATCTTGTATCATTTTTCTTTCTATTCTCTTTAATTTTGCTTATTTCATCTGGTGTTTTGACTTTTTTATGAATATCATTTGCAATTTGATTTTCATCATCTGTAAATATTCCATTTTTATATAAGTCATCACTAACTATTTTGTAGTTTGTATCTCTTTCATAGCAAATCTTTTTATGAAAATGTTTCATTATGCTATGCCAAAAGCCTTTGAATTTCTGTAATTGTGTTTTTAGGCTTTCTTTTTCAGTTTGTAATTTACCAATCATCTTGTCTTTAAGAGATAAATCTTGCTTTAAATTATTAATTTCATCATTTTTTTGTTCTAGCTGATATTTAAGAGAGTAGTTTTCTTGTTTTAATTCTAAAGTAGAATTTTCTAGTTCTTTAACAGCTATATTTAAGTCATTTATGCTTCTAACATTTTTGGCGGTATCTGTTACACTCTTTGTGTATTTTTTTATTTCTTGGACATCCTCGTTTGAAATAATCATATTATTTTTATTTAGCTTAGTAGGTTTTAAATGGTCTAATAGTTCATTTATATTTTTACCTGTATTATCAAGCTTTTTAGTTTGGTTATTAGCTTCAGTGATTTTTTGTTCTTTCTTTTTCAGCTGTTGCTTTATTTCTCTATAATTTCCCATATCTTTAATGTTTATATCTTGATTTCTGCCTTTTTTCTTTTGTTTTAACAAAGAATGTTCTGAATAAACTATATTATAAGATTTTATGCAACTTATTCTCATTTCATCTTGTATTCTAGTTAGGCTTTCTTTAGTAAATACCTTTGATTTTGCAGGTTGTTTTCTCATTCCTCTTTTATAGTCATCTTTTATTGGTACACCAACTAAATGCAAATGGGGAGACACTTCATCAAAATGTATTACTGCATTTGCTACTTTAAACTCTGGTACAATTCGCATTAAATCTCTAACTTGGTCTTTATAAACATTTACCATCCTCATTCTATAATTTGTATCTTTATCATTCCAAAAGTCCATATCTCCAAGCTCGATAATAAATTCACAAGCCAAATCTTTTTGCTTATCTTGTGAGATATGCTTAAAATAATTATCAATTTTTCTATCTTCGCGAGTTTGTTTACTATTATATTCTAGCCTTGCTTCTTCAAATTCATCAAAATATATATCTTGAACATCTTGATATAAGTTCTCCGTTCCATAAATTACACAAATATTTTCTTTATTATTATCATAATCTCTTAGGTTGTGTTTATTCACTTTTGAAAGTTGTTTTGCATTTTGTATCCCATTATTTGAAAATGATGTTGTTTCTGATGGATTATTTTTTGCAATCTCTTTTGCTTTTGTTGTTTTATTTTTATCACTACCCAAGTGAATAGAATAGGCTAATTCTTGCTCCATCTTTTTCCTCCTTTAGAACTTGCTTCGTAGGCTCAGGAATTTGACTTTGTCAAAATTCCTAACCCCCTATGAGTTTTGACATTCTATCAAAACTCGGGGGCTCTGCGAGGCTATAAATTTTCTCCAGTTGGGAGAAAATTTATTCAAATTAACTATCGCCACTTTCATTTTTATTTCATAAAAACAAAACGTGACACGTTAATTTGTTGTTGCAACATAGCCCCATATATAAAGTATAAGTTGCAACAATTATTTGTGCTTTTTCTTCGATGTAGTATGAGTAACAATTCCAAGTCGTAATTTTCCTTCTGGCTTTGCTAAAAAGTTTTTATATTGTTTTATTGCTACCATTCTAATTACTTTTTGATTTTTCTTTAGTTTGAAAACAATATTTTTATCTCTAATTTGGGCAACTTGTGATTTATTATCATAATTTTCATCTATTTTGTCATTGTGAAAATAGTATTCTCCCAAATCCATATAATTTATATCTAGTTCTGTTTTCAATGTACTTAGATAATCTTGAAGTTGTTCATTATTCATATTTACACTAACCTTTATATCTTCAAGTTTTCCACCTCTTTCTATCATAGTTGGAATATCTACAACTCCTTTATCATATAGCTTGTCTATCTGGTCTATAAAACTACTTCTAAAATTGATTTTTTCAATATCAAATGAGCCATCTTCATTTTTCTTTAATGTAGCTGTTTCAATAAATTTAGATATAAAAGATTGTTTTTCTTCTTTGCTTTTCATAGTCCATAGTTTTAATAAAACATCTTTATACATTTGATGTTCAGTTAAATTCTCTCTTTCTATATCTCTTTCAGCAAGTAGATGTTGTGGGTTATAAGTTTCTTTGTCAAAGTCTAATGCATCAATTCTTTTACTTTCTAAATTTGCTAATTTACTTTCTATTAGCTTATAATCTTCTGCAAAATCTTCTTCTTTTACTATTCCAGAAAGATAAACTTTTTTTATTCTTTCCTTTTGTTGTTTTAATTTTTTGATTTCTTTTTCAATTTCTTTAGTTTCATCATCTTTCTTTTCAGCAAGTAGAGGGTAGAAGTATTTATTTACATGAAAATCATATTCAACTAGATCTAAAATATAATCAATTAAACAATTTTCAATTTCATCTTCGTTATAATATAAATTGCAGTTATCACAGAAGTAATACATATATCTTGACTTTTTTCCACCTGTGCCTTTACAAGTCATAATTTTACCGACAGGTAGGACATACAAGTTTTTGAAAGAAGATATAAACTCTATTTCTGCAATAAGACCTTTGATTTTTCTCTTTTTGTTTCTGTACTTCTTCCCACATTGCTCTTGTTATAATAGGTGGAACAACATCAACAAATAGTTCTGTTTCTTTATCTGTATTATATTTATATCTTTCATAATCACCCATATATATTTTATTATTTATAATTCTATCAATGGTGGAATCGCACCATTTTTTCTTATTAGGAGATGCAACTTTTTCCTCATTTAAAATATTTGATATTGCTTGATAACTTTTACCCTCTAAATACATTTCAAATATTCTAATTACTAGGTCTTTTGTACTAACATCTACTTTTAATGTTTTATCTGCATCTCTATAATATCCTAATGGACATTGACCTGGAATGTGACCTGCTTTTATTGCACCATTTAAACCAAATTTTGTTCGTTCACTAACTATTTCAATTTCTAATTGTGATAATACTGTTAACATTCTAACAAAGAAACGACCATTTGCAGTAGAAGTATTAACATCATCTCTATCACAAATTAAATAGCAATGATATTCTTCTAGGGTACTAATTAAAACCTCTAAATCTCTTACTGAACGAGTTATTCTATCTAGCTTGTAAGCTACAATATAATTTAATCTACCAGTTTTCATATCCTCTAGCATTTTTTGAAATGCTGGTCTATCTTTCATATTTTTTGCAGATTTTCCTGCATCTTTATAAATTTTAAATATCTCTAGGTCTTTATATTTACATAGTTGCCTTAATTTTTCTTCTTGTTCTCCTAAACTAAATCCGTTCTCTTGCTTGGTCTTCTGTACTTACTCTAATGTAAATACCCGCAATTTTCTTTTCTTCGTTCTCCATTTATAACCTCCCATAAAACAAACAAAGTGCTAGAAAGCTTTTGCTAACTAACACTTAAAAAAATTTAATAATTACTTGTTATATTACTTGCTGAAAACAAAAATCTTTTAGTATTAGTTACCACTGATAATATCTCGTAATTTTGAGAGTGGGTATTTATTTGCTAAATTTCCTATGTAAAAATATTCGTGTTCATTAAAGAATAAATATACTTTATCTTTAATAACAGCAGTATGTGGCTCTACATAAGCAAGATTAGTCTTTTCAACCATTCTCAAATTACCATTCTTTATCTTTGGTACACAATTACTAAAAGTGCAAGCCCATTCAATTTTAGAACGTAATTCTTTATTTATTGATATTTCTCTTTTAATTGTTGATATCATATCACAAAAACCTCCTTTTTTCAATATTTTGAGGCTATATTTTTCCATTTATTACCAATAGAGGTGATAAAACAAAAAAATAAGCCGACTAAATCGACTTATATAAGTGATATGATATTCACTTTTAATTTTTCTCAAACTCGCTTGTATGAATAATTACAAGTGGTTCGACGAAAACGCATTATGGTGGCTTCAACTGGAATCGAACCAGTGACACGAGGATTTTCAGTCCTCTGCTCTACCAACTGAGCTATGAAGCCAAATATTAAATTTAAAAAGCTCTATATAAAAAAATGGCGACCCGGAACGGGCTCGAACCGTCGACCTCTAGCGTGACAGGCTAGCGTTCTAACCAACTGAACTACCGGGCCATATTAAATATTGCCATGTTATTAAATAAATGGTGGTCGCTATAGGGCTCGAACCTATGACCCCCTGCTTGTAAGGCAGATGCTCTACCAGCTGAGCTAAGCGACCATGTCCTTTCGACATGAATTAGTATACAAGATTTTTTTTCACTTGTCAATACTTTTTCTAAAATTTTTCAAATTTTTCAAATTATGTTTTAATTCACAGCCTATAATTATATCTTATGTCCTCAATAAATATAGGCCGTGAATTTTTTACATTATATTTGTTTACTACTTAATTCTATTATTAAATCCATATTATCATCTTTGGCAGCTTTATTTTTCCTTATAGCTCCACATTTTTTACACTTAAAAACTATTACATAGCCCTTTTTACTATCTATTTCTAAGCTAACAGGTTCTAAATCTCCATGGCATGTTTCTGCCCTGTCTCCAGGATTTTTATCTACATGTTTAGAATGTAAACAATGTGGGCAATGATTTCGGCAAGAATATCCAAGTGGTTGCACTTTTCTTCCGCAATTTTCACATATAAATTCTTCGTCTATCTCTGTAAATCTACTATTTTCTAACATTTTCTTCTCCTATATAGAACCTGTTTTTTAGGGAGTTTCCCAAAAAGTTCAAAAAGTTTTAGTATTTAAAGTCTCCTCCGCCCATAAATTCTTTTAGTAATGAATTTGTTGGAACGTATTTTGCAGGTATTTCTTTTATATATTTTAAAAAGTTTATAACTCTTCTTGCTTCAGCATATTCTGGCTCATCATTTTTTATTTCTTCTAATAGTGGTAATGCTATTATTCTAAGCACTCCTAATTCATAGATTAATGATGTATTAAACATTGCATCTGCTGTTTCTTGAAATGGGAATATATTTTTTTCTTCCCCATCATTTACACTTTTCCATGATTTTAATGTGTGTAAAGCAGAATATCCTCTAAATTGGTAATCCCTTACTATTCTTCTGATTAATCTATTGTCTGTTGAAGAAATTCTATTATAATAATCCATATTTAAAACTGTTAAATCACTTATATAAATTTTGAATTTCTCATCTTTTGAAATACTGCTTGTTAATTTGTCATTCAAACAATGTATTCCTTCTATTACAAGTACTTCGTCTTTTGCAAGTTTTAATTTTTTACCATTATATCTTTTAGTTCCTACTTTAAAATCAAATTCCGGCATTTCAACCTCTTCACCATTTAATAATTTTGTTAAATGGTCATTGAATAATTTCAAATCAATAGCTTCGATATCTTCAAAGTTGTAGTTTCCGTTTTCGTCTCTTGGTGTGTCTTCTCTTTCTACGAAATAATTATCTACTGAAATTGTAACAGGTTTTAAGCCATTTATTTTTAATTGAATTCCTAATCTTTGTGCAAATGTAGTTTTTCCAGATGATGAAGGTCCGGCAATCAATATCATTTTAGCATTTTTTCTTTTTGCTATTTCATCTGCTATTAAAGCTATTTTCTTTTCATGTAACGCTTCATCTATCATTATTATGTCTTTAATTTTTTCTTCATCTACTGCTCTATTTAATTTATGAACAGTATCAACCTTTAGAATTTTATGCAAATCATCGTATTCATTTAAGCAAAATGCAAGTTTTTTATTTTCAATTTTTTTATCAACTTCTTCAGGAGTTTTTGAACTTGGATATTTTATTAAAAATCCATCATCATATTTCTGTAATTCAAAAAGATTTAAACAACCTGTATTTGAAGCTAATAATCCATAAAAATAGTTATAGTAATCTTCACAATAATACATTATAATTTCTTTATTTTCTGGATCATCCACCTGAAGTCTTCCTCTTATTGTTCCTGTTTCTTCAAAAAATTTTATAGCTTCTTCTCTATTCATTATTCTTTTTTCTATTTTTAAGTTTTTAGCTACAATTTCTTTCATTTTATTTGTAACTTTTTCTATAATTTCATCTGTAACTTCCATATTATCTATTTCGCAAAACATTGAATGTGATAATTGGTAATTGACAGTTAAAAGTGCTTCTGGATATATTTCTCCAAAAGCTTTTCCTAAAATATATATTAGTGATCTTCTATATATTTTCATTCCTTCTTTATCTGACATATCTATAAATTCAATTTTAGCATCTTCTTTTAATTCGTAGTCTAAACTTTGGTAATCGTTATTTACCAAGCATCCCATTACATTATATTTGCTGTTTGCAATTTCTTCTGCAAACAAATCCTTTACCATTACTGGTTTTTCAATTTCAATTTTTTTATCTTTACATGTTATTATCATTTAAAATTCCCTTTCTAACCTTTAATATGTAAAACGATTTGGAAAAGAATTGAGTAAATTTCTAGGCAAACAAGCAAGAAACCCGCAGGCGTACTTAAGGTACGTTGAGGAGTTTCGCAGCGCAGTTTAACAACGAAATTTGCCAATTATTTTTCAAATCTATGAATACCATTCAAGCTCCCACTCATCAAGCTTAACACTATCGCCTTCTTGAACTCCCATACGAATCAATTCATCTTCAATTCCCATGTTTTTCAAGCATTTTTGTAGATAGTACATAGATTCATTATCTTCAATATTAATTCTGCCCATTAATCTTTGAACAGCTTTTCCTTCAACAATGAACTCACCATTTTCTTTTCTAATTGTCCATTGTTTTTTATCATCTTCTAGTTCATAAACAACTTTATCTTCAATCTCAATTAAATCTTCTTTTGGTAGTGTTTTAAGAACTTCTGTAACATGGTCAATCAAAGCCTCTACGCCATCTCCTGTTACTCCAGATATTTTAAATAACTCTAATTTTTCTTTTTTAGCTAATTTTTCTATTTCTTTTAGAATACTATCATCTTGTATTGCATCTATTTTATTTGCAACAATTATTTGTTTTCTTGTGCTTAATTTTTCACTATATTTTTTTAGTTCTGAATTTATTGCATAAAAATCTTCTATAGGATTTCTTCCTTCCTCTCCAGAAGCATCTAGAAAATGAAGTAATAATCTTGATCTTTCAACATGACGTAAAAATTGAATTCCTAGTCCTACTCCTTCACTTGCACCTTCTATGATTCCAGGAATATCAGCAATAACAAAGCCACTACCATCTTTTGTTTTTACAACTCCCAAGTTTGGTACTATTGTTGTAAAATGGTAGTTTGCTATTTTAGGTTTTGCATCTGTTACTCTTGCTAAAAATGTTGATTTTCCTACATTTGGGAATCCAAGTAATCCAACATCAGCTAAAAGTTTTAGCTCTAAAATTATTTCTTTTTCGTCTACTTTTTCTCCGTCCTCACTAAAACGTGGTGCTTGTCTTGTAGCTGTTGCAAAATGTGAATTTCCTCTTCCACCACGTCCTCCTTTTTGAATTAATTCTACTTGGTTTTCATGAGATAAATCTGCTATAACTTTGCCAGTTGTAGCATCTTTTACTACTGTTCCAATAGGTACTTTTATATATAAATCTTCGCCATATTTTCCGTTACAATGGTTTCCACTTCCATTTTCACCATTTTTAGCTTTAAATTTTTTATTATATCTAAAATCAATTAGTGTATTTCTATCTTTATCAACTTTAAAATAGATGTTTCCACCATTTCCACCGTCTCCGCCATCTGGGCCACCAGCTGCTACATATTTCTCACGGCGAAATGTTGCTACACCATTTCCTCCATCTCCTGCTTTTATAAATATTTTTGTATAATCTGTAAACATATTCTCTCCTTTTTAATTATTTTTCTATGTCACTATGATTTTTTATTATTCCATCTAAGTGTTTTTTATAATATTCTACATCTTTTTTTCTAAAACTTTGAACAAAATGATTATCGTCTCCCTTTGCTAAAAAACCAATAAAATGTTTTTTTTGTTCTCTATTCTCTTTTTTAGCCCTTAAAAAATAGAATGCAACATAAGACATGAATGTTTTTTGTATATCCTTATTCTCTAATAAATACTTTTTTAAGAATGGCATAATTTCAAATGCAACATAATCTGTATCTTTATTAGTTTTTTTCTTATTTAAATTAAATTCATTATCTTCTTCTTTTTTTAAAGCATTTACTTTTGTAAAGAATAAAGTTCTTCCGTCTTCTCTTGCATTCCTGGTTACTTTAATTTCTGTTGTATCAAACATAAGTAAACAATGCTTATCTCCTATCGGAAAGGTTACATCTTCAAATCTCTCATTTAGTCCTGATTTTTTCACTTCATTATCTAGTTTATTTAGTAATTCTTTGAATTCTTTTTTATCTTCTTTCTTAATCATAATATATTCCTCCTTTGGGATTTTATACTATATATTATAATTATACTACATTTCAAATATAAAAACAACTCTAACACAAAAAAACAGCAATTTCATGCTGTTTTTTATACTGTGTTATGCCTTTGCTTCTGCAACAGGATATACACTTACTTGTTTTTTATCTCTACCTTTTCTTTCAAATTTTACTGTTCCATCTACTAATGCAAATAATGTATCATCGCTACCTTTACCAACATTAGTTCCAGGATGTACTTTAGTTCCTCTTTGTCTAACTAAAATATTTCCAGCTAAAACAAATTGACCATCTGCTCTTTTTACACCAAGACGTTTTGATTCTGACTCTCTACCGTTATGAGAGCTACCTTGACCTTTTTTATGAGCCATGTCTTTCACTCCTTTCAGTTATTTTCATTTATAACTATATGTTTAATTCTAAAATATTACTTAAGCTTCTTTAGCTTCAGTTTTCTTTGTGCTAGCTGCTGCTTCTGTTTTTGTTGTTTTTGCAGCTGCTGTTTTAATTGAAGTTATTTCAACTTTTGTGTATGGTTGTCTATGTCCTTGCATTCTTCTATAGTTCTTTTTAGGTTTCATCTTGTAAACTAAGATTTTTTTACCTTTACCATGTGCAACTACTTTTCCTTCAACCTTTACACCTTTAACATAAGGAGCTCCAACTTGTACTTTTCCTTCTTCTGAAACTAGAACAACGTTACCAAAAGTAACTTTTTTACCTTCTTCTGCATCTAGTTTTTCAAAAAATACAACATCTCCTTCTGCTACTTTGTATTGCTTTCCACAGCTTTCAATTATTGCGTACATCTAAAATGCACCTCCCTTATTCGTATACTCGCTAATCCTTAAATTCTAGGTAACTCTTTTTTCATAGTATTTATGTACCTTGACTAAGCGGATTACAGTTAAATATTTTAACATAATTTTTTCCATCTGTCAACTGATTTTGAGCATTTTTTTACACAAATTTTTCCCAAACTATATTTGCTAAATCTAACCCTTTATTTGTTAGCTTAATTGAGTCTATATCTACTTCTATTAAATCCTCTTCAACCAATGTTGCTAGCTCATTTTTGAATATATAAATTGGGTTATCTATAAACCTTTTTTTGAACTCGGAAATTGATACACCTTCTATTTTTCTTAAACCTAATAGCATATACTCTTTTTTCTTATCTTCAATAGTTTGCGTTTCATGTAGTTCAATATTTTTTTCTTGATTATTATCATTTATATTTTTAATATATAAATCTAAATTATTTGTATTACTAAATCTTTTATTATCAAAATATGAATGTGCTGCAAGGCCGAATCCTAAGTATTCTTCCTGATTCCAGCAATTCAAATTATGTTTTGATTCTTTTCCAATTTTTGCAAAATTTGATATTTCATAATGATTATACCCAGCAATTTCGAGCTTATTTTTTACATACCAGTACATCTGTCTTTCTAACTCTTCGTCAGGTAAATTAAGTTTTCCAGCCTGTTCCAATTCAAAAAAAGGTGTTCCTTCTTCTAATATCAATGAATATACAGATACATGGTTTGGGTTTAATTCAATTATTTTTTCTAAACTTTCTTTTAAATCCTGAATTGTTTGATTTGGTAAAGCTAGCATTAAATCTACATTTATATTTTCAAAACCAATTTCTTTGGCAGTATTATATGTTTCTATAAATTCTTCAAATGTATGAATTCTGCCTATATCGTGCAATATTTTATTGTTAGTACTTTGTAATCCAATACTTAATCTGTTTACTCCCACTTCTTTGTATTTAGTTAATTTTTCTTTGTTTGCCGTTCCTGGATTAACTTCTATTGTAACTTCTATTTCGTTATTTAGATTTGTTTGCAATTTTTCTTTTAATAGTTTTAATATTTTTTCAATATGCTTAGAATCAATAAAAGAAGGGGTTCCACCCCCTATGTATATTGTTGTTACTTTATATTTTTTGTTTATCTCATCCCATTTTTGTTTTTCTATTTCTTTTAATAAACATTCGATATAGTCATATTGCTTTGCTTCTTTTCCCTGAAATGAAACGAAGTCGCAATACTTGCATTTGCTTTTGCAAAATGGTATGTGTATGTAAATTCCTAATTGCTTCATAAAAATCTCCTAATTTTTACTTTTATTCTGCCTAAAAATATTTAGGTTATAATAACTATAATTCCTTTGCTAAATCAATTAGTTTTTTAAGCCTGTAATTTACTCCTGATTTTCCAACAGGATTTGTAAGAAGTTTTCCAAGTTCTGAAAGTGGCATATCTGGATTCTCCAGGCGCAAATTTGCTATTTCTTTTAAGTTGTCGTCTAATTTGTTAAATTTTTTATTTTCTTGAAGTTTTTTTATTGCTTCTATTTGTTCTACTGATGCATTTAGAGTTTTATTAAGATTTGCGCTCTTACAGTTTACTAATCTATTAACTTTTCCACGCATTTCTCTTTGAATTCGTATATCTTCAAATTTTAAAACACTGCTATTTGCACCAATTAAAGCTAGAAAATTAGATATTTCTTCCCCTTCTTTAATATAAATTGAATTCTTTTTTGTACTATTTAATATTTTAAAACTTAATCCAAATTCTTTTAATAATTGCAACACATAGTTTAGATTCTCTTTATTTGAAAATGCTATTTCTAAATGATATTTATTTTCTGGATTGTTTACTGAACCTGAACCTAAGAATACACCTCTAATAAGTGCCTTTTGAGGTTCTTCTTGTAAATCTTCTTTTTTTATGAATATGTTATTGTTTTCTATTTTTACTATTTCGTTTTCTTTAAGACAGAATTTAACCACAAAAGTTTTCCCTTCCATCTCAATTTTAAAATTTATATTCATATTGTTTAATAGTTTTGAAAAACGATTTATATTATATTCATTTTCTGTTGCATATCTTATGTTGCTTTTTTTGTCAGCTGTTGTATTGCTAGAAATAAGATACCCAATTAATTCTTGTTTTACCTGGTCTTTTTTTGCTAAATTATTTAATTTGCTTAGTTCCTGTTTTAAATCTTTAGAAAAAGACATATTTGTTTTCCCCTTTATATCTTTGTAATTACTATTCTATCATTATCACATAAATCTTTTTTAGAATATGTATTATTGTATTTTTCCTGCATTTCAATTATTTGAATTACTTCATCTTTTTGATCATAACCTATTTCAAAGCATAAATAACCGCCAAATTTCAAATATTGATATGCTTCTTCCGCTATTTTTTTATAAAACTTCAAGCCATCATATCCTCCATCAAGTGCTATAATAGGTTCTTTTTGAACATCTTTATCTAGTTTTTTTATTACTTCCTTTTTTATATATGGTGGATTAGAAACTATCATGTCATATTTTTGTTTAGTAATGTTTTCAAATAAATCTGATTCAATGAATGTGATTCTATTTTGAACATTATTTATTGTTGCATTCTTTTTAGCAACTCTAAGAGCGTCAGCACTTATATCTGTTGCTGTTATTTCAGAATTTTCTATATATTTAGCAAGCGAAACCGCAATTGCTCCACTCCCTGTGCATAAATCTAGAATTTTTTTTGCATTTATCTTTTTAGCAATTTTTATAACTTCTTCTACTAATATTTCTGTATCTTGTCTTGGAATAAGCACGTTCTCGTTTACAAAAAAATTCATTTTCATAAACTCTTTTATATGTGTAATATGTTCAATTGGTGTTCCGTTTTTTACCTTTTCAACATTTTCAAAATATCTTTTTTCTTGTTCCAATGTTATTTTTTCCGTGTCATGAACTAATAAATATTGTCTTGGTTTATTTAAAACATCTTGCAACAGTATTCTTGCCTTCATCTTTGGGCTGTCTAAATTTTCTCCTTTTAGCATTATTGTTCCTTTTGCTAATGCATCTTTAATTAACATATTATCACCTACTTTTCTCAATTATATATAATTATAATTAAAAAAACAAGCAAACACTCAAAAAAATCAAAAAATTTCTCCTTTAGAGAGAAATTTTTCAACAATATAAAAACCCCCGCCTTAGCCGTAGATGCATTGAATTTTTAAGGACCTGCTCCTAAAAACAGGTGGGTTCCTACCTAAATACTAATGGGCTTCTCACTTCGCATTCGGTGAGCTTGCACGCCATATTCAGAGATCTGGTCCCTCTTATAACTTGTAGGTTCTAAAAATTCTGTCGATACGCACTATGCAGGGAAAATTATTAACTTATTTAATTGTTAATCATATTTTAGCATATAGTATTTACACTTGCAAATAAATAATTCAGTAAAAAAAATTTATATATATATGCTATATTTATTAATCTCATTTTTTCTTGTTTTTTCTAACTATTTTAACTTTTTTAAGATTTGACAAACGCCAATTTATATGTTAAAATGAGTTAAGATTATGTGGGTAAAAGTCGCAACAAAATGCGACTTTTTTTGTTAAACTTTTTGAGAAACTTTCGACTTTTAGGGAGTGTACCAGAAAAAGGCTACAAGTATTTTTTTAATGTTTCAACACTATCTTCCTGCATTACAACAAAGTCGTTTAAAATTTGTTCAACATCTGGCTCGATTTTACGATGTTCATTTAAAAGTCTACGTCCTTCAATAATCCCCATATTTGTACCTTGCATTAATAATTCTGAAATTTTAGAATTACTTTGGTCAGTCATAGTTTTCATCTGGATTCCAGACCAAGTCATCATTTTATTCATTGTATTTGTTTCGTGAGGTTCTTTATCACTATAATTATCGTATAATTTGCAAACTCTATTATGGATTTCCTTGTATTTGTTATATTCCACGTCTAAAACCTTTTTAAAAGTTTGATCTCCAACTTTGTCTGAAACATAGTGAATTGCGTCCATCCCCATTGTTGCACCTTTGTTTACTTCATCTAAAATATTTAAATTTTCGTTTTGCATATTAATCACATTCCTTTCGTTATTATTATGCGAATCTTTTGAATAAATATACAAATTAAATATTCTTTCATTTTAGAAATCATTTGGGGAAAATTTTCAAAAGTGATAACTTTTATCATAACTTGTTCCATTTTGAATATTTTTAAAAAGGTGATTTGATGTTATCTAATTTTTTTAAAGGTATTTTGATTGGTGCTGGGGCTATTTTACCCGGTATTAGTAGTGGCGTTTTATGTGTGGTTTTTGGTTTATATGAAAATCTTTTGAATAGTGTATTAGGCTTTTTCAAAAATATTAGAAAGAATTTTAAATTCTTATTTCCAATTTGTACAGGAGCTTTGCTAGGAGTTTTGATTTTTAGTAAGATTTTGAACTACATGCTTTATGCGTATCCCATTCAAACTAAATCGACTTTTGTGGGACTTATTCTTTCTACTGTGCCTAGTTTAATTAAAGATATAAATAAAAAGAAAAAATTCAAATTACACTATTTATTATATTTATTTGGAGCTTTATTATTAGGAATTTTAGCAACCTTTTTAGAAAATAAAATACCAGTTTTATCTAGCGCCAAATTTAATTACTTATATTTGATTTTTTGCGGATTTATGATGTCTATTGGAATTGTTGTACCTGGTGTAAGTAGTACTATTATACTAATGTTGCTTGGAGTTTATAGTACATATTTAACTTCTGTTTCATCGCTATATTTGCCAATACTTATACCAATTGCAATAGGTTTAGCCATCGGCTCATTATTTTTTATGAAGATTACTAAATATTGTTTAGACAATTTTTACGCTGAAACTTTTTACACAATAGTTGGATTTACACTTGGTTCCATTTTAGTTATTTGGCCTGAATTTACGCCCGATTTAAGCGGAGTTTTCTCCTTTCTTTGTATGATGATTGGACCAATTGTAGCAATTTTGAACAAATTTTAAGCAAAAAAGAAAACTTTTCAGTTTTCTTTTTTCATTACTCTTTTATTTCTTTGGCCAATTTGCCTATTGCCTTTGTTTCAATTCTTGAAACATAAGAACGTGAGATACCCATATTTTCTGCTATTTCGTGTTGTGTTTGCGGTTTGTGCCCACCTAATCCAAAACGAAGCTCTAATATTGTTTTTTCTCTATCTTTTAGAATATTTTTCATCTTATCATATAAAAGTTTAACTTTCATTTTCAAGTCAACTTCTTCTTCTATACTTCTATCGCTATTCTCTAGAACTTCCTCTAATGTAACTACATTATCATCTTTGTCTTTTCCAATTGGATCGTTTAAGCCTACCTCAGCATTTAGTTTCTTTGTGGCTCTTAGATGCATCAGAATTTCGTTGTCTATACAGCGAGATACATATGTTGAAAGCCTTGAACCTTTTTCTATACTAAAGCTGTTTATCCCTTTTATTAAGCCTATTGTACCTATTGATATTAAATCTTCTTGTTCAGATTTTGTATTTGTATATTTTTTAGCAACATGTGCTACTAGTCTTAAGTTTCTTTCTATCAATAAATTTCTGGCATCTTCATCTCCATTTGCCAATCTTTGTAATGCTTCCTGCTCTTCTTCCTTTGTTAATGGCTCTGGAAATAAGCTACTACCGAGTTATGTACCCAACTACAAATATTGCAGATTTTAGAAATTGTAAAAATCCTAGTATTCCTGTACTACAAAGTGCTACTAACATAAATGCACCTCCAAATTCTCTATACACAAATTATATGTATAAAAAACTTAAAAGTGCATGACCATTGATTTTTATTTTTTTCTTCTTATTACCCAATCTTTTTGGCAAGGGATTGGTAATTTTATCATTACTTGTTGTCCTTTTACTCCTGGGCTTATTTCAGTGATTTCTTCTTCTGAATCTATATCCCATAGTTTTTCTATTGTGAATTGTACTGGTTCTATTTTGTTTGGTACTATTATTTCCATTAGGTCGCCTACCATCAATTTGTTTTTTATTTCTACTATTGATTTTTCTTCTTTGTATTCTATAACTTTTGCACCATATTCGTATTGTTCGTTGTATTGTCTTCCAGCATATTCTTGTATGTCTTTATTTTTTCTATCGTTAAAATAGAATGTTGTTAATCCTCTTGTTTTAACTTTTTCAAGTTCTGTTAAGTATTTTGTGTAATCATAGTTCTCTGGATCTTTTTGGTAATCATCTATTGCATTTCTATATGCATTTACTATACTTGCTAAGTAGTGTTCTGTTTTTAGTCTTCCCTCTATTTTTAAGCTATCTACTCCCATATCAATTATTTCTGGAATTTCTTTTATTAAGCATAAATCCTTTGATGAAAAGATGCTTGTTCCATATTCGTTAGTTTCTATTGGCATTAGCTCTCCAGGATTGTTTTTTTCTTCTGCATATAGATTATAACTCCATCTACAGCTTTGAGCGCAATCGCCTAGATTAGCACTTCTACATGCAAGAAAATCACTTAAAAAGCATCTTCCAGAAAATGCAAAACATATAGCTCCATGTATAAATATTTCTACTTCCATATCTTTTGGTTTGTTTTCCATTATGTATTTTAATTGTTCTTTGTTTAGCTCACGAGCCATTATCATTCTTTTTCCGCCGTTTTTATGCCAGAAATTACAATCATGAAGACTCACAATGTTGGCTTGTGTGCTAACATTTATAGGAATTGATGGAGCATACTGTTTAAATATTTCCATTACTCCCCCATCTGCAATTATTACTCCGTCTGGTTTTAGTTCTTCTAACGTTTTTGCCATTGATATTATTTCATCATATTTTTCGTCCCATGCAAAAATATTTATTGTTACATAAACTTTTTTTCCTATTTGATGTGCATATTTTATTGTGTTTACTAAATCATCATCTTTCATATCTGCTCTTGTTCTTAAAGAAAGCGATGAAGTCCCACAATATACTGCATCTGCTCCATATAAGAATGCTACTTTTGCTTTTTCAAATGACCCCGCTGGGGCTAATAATTCTACTTCTTTCATTTCTATATTCTACTTAAAATGTATTAAGTAATTCTCCTTCCATGATTTAACTTGTTAGATTATATCATTTTTTTGTATTTTTTTCAATCAATTTTTAATTATCAAGGTAAGTTTTCTTTTAATTATTTACTTTTTAAAAAAAATATGATATAATTAATTATACCCAAAACTCAAAATGAAATTAATTTATAAAGGAGGTTCTACTATGGGTAAACAGCAGAAAAAACAACGGTTCAGTAGCGAGGTAATCCTCACAATTATTGTTCTCATGATCACCATTGCATTTCTATTAATCATTGCATTTGTAAAGATTAATTCAAATGTAACGTTGTATGGTAGCATGAGGGTGCCCAATGTAGATGCACCCACTGGGCTCGACATAGCTCGAGAACCAGATTCTATTCCATGTGAAGACATGAGTACAGGAAAGGAAGGTGTAACCTTAACCCAAAAGCAATTGCTATTGCAAAAGTCAGGCCTTGAGCCTGACGAAAACAGTGTCAACTGGGCACTTGCCGAGGGCATTAGCTCTTATGTCGAGTACTCAGTTGGCGTTAATGCCAACAACTTTGCTGGCTATGACTTCAACGAAGTCCAGCAGGTAATGGCAAAACGGTTGGTAAACTTACTTAACTCGAGAAAATATGAAAACGATTTTCAGCGTTTGGTTACCCAAGATGTGGGTGCTCATGGTTGGAATTGCGTTTCTACAAATCGACCAAATGTTAAAGAAACAACACTCATAAACGTTTTAAAGGCATTATACAGCAATAGTGACTATGAAATACCAGAAAACGTTTATTATCAGCATTCGTTTGTTTATTCAGAAAATGCTGGTAATGTTACAAAAATTGGTAATAAATTCATAGTTTCAAATGCTTACCAAGCCTTTGACTTACTTTGCGAAAAAGGGTTAAGCGATACTCTTTACCCGTATGCTTCATATACATATATTGATCCGTACGGCACTCCACGACTACTAATTTTCTGTGGTTCATATGATGATATTTAATTTCATTTTTCCCCGAGCACGAGTCTGCTTGGGGACTTTTCTTTTTATAAAAATAATTTAACCCCTGCCTAATAATCTGCAGGGGTTTTTTATTTTTTTATTTATGTGTAATCTAGAACATCTAACCACTTATCCAAAATTTCTTGTTCCTCTTCTTTTCCTTTTGCTTTTCTAGATGCTGCAACAATTGGAATCCATCTTTGTACTAAATTTTTATTAATTCCACTTTTTACAGAAAAAATTTCCAAATACTTTTCTGCTCTATCATTTTTTCCATCCATTATAAATTGCATATAAGTATTTGCTGCATCAGCTGAAGCATTACCTATTGTAACATGGGACCAGTCTAATATTGAAACTTCTCCATTTTCTTTTACAACAATATTGCTTGGATTAAAATCTCCATGGCAAAGTTTAACATGGTCTTTCATTCCATCTAGTCTTTGTAATAATTCATATCTAATGGTATCTGTAATATCTAAAGAATTGATTTTTCTTTTATACTTTTCTTTCATTCTATTTAATAATGGAACTGTTTTTGATAAAACATTAAGTTGAATATCAACAAATTGATTTAGTATTTCTTCTTCGTTTCCTGGCTCTTTTTCTAATCTTTCTGCTAAAGTAGTTCCTTCAACAAATTCTGAAACTAAGCCCCATCTATTATCAATTCTACTAACTTCAATTAATTTGGGAATATTTAAATCTGTTCCTTCTTCTACTCTTGCTTGATTTAGAGCTTCATTTAAAATATCAGCTTTTGAATAATTTTCTACAAATAATTTTACTGTTTTATCTCCATCTCTATATACTGTTTTTGTTTTTCTTTCTGCAATTGGATTATCTAAATTTATGAACATAACTTGTCCTCCTTTTAATAATTTTACTAAGCAGAATAAATATATTAATTTTTAAATTCCGCGTAAGCGACCAACCGGAGCGAAAGCGTAGGGCGACTGGAGCAACTTACAAACTAGTATTTTTAAATTTGGAAGTTGCGACACCAAGGAATTTAAAAATAATATATTTATTCTATTATTAATAATTATATATTACCATTATAAGCTTTTAAATATAAATCTTTAATTTCAGAAATTAAAGGATATCTTGGATTTGCACCAGTACATTGGTCATCAAAAGCTTGCTCAGACATTTCATCAAGAGTAGCCATAAAGTCTTCTTCTGAAATGTTATATTCTTTTATTGATGATTTAATTCCAATAGCAGCTTTTAACTCTTCAATTTTAGCAATAAGTTTATCTAATTTTTCTTGGTCATCTTTTCCCTCAATTTCTAAGCTTTCAGCAATTTGAGCATATCTTCTTAAAGTATGTGGATATTCATATTGTGGGAATGTTCCCATTTTGTTTGGAACTTCGGCTGCGTTAAATCTCATTACTTGTGGTATTACAAGTGAAACTGTTACACCATGTGGTAAGTGGTGGAATGCTCCTAATTTGTGTCCCATTGAGTGTGCTATTCCTAAAAATGCATTTGCAAATGCCATACCTGCCATTGTTGCAGCATGTGCCATTTTTTCTCTTGCTTCTGGATCTTCTGCGCCTTTCTCATATGCTCTTGGTAGGTATTCAAATATTAATTTAATTGCTTCTAATGCTAATCCATCTGTAAACTCTGTTGCCATCATTGATGCATAAGCTTCTAATGAGTGAACTAATGCATCTATTCCAGATGCTGATGTTAAACCTTTTGGAGCATTCATCATTAAATCTGTATCTACTATTGCCATATTTGGCATTAATTGATAATCTGCTAAAGGATATTTTGCTCCTGTTTTTTCATCTGTTATAACTGCAAATGGTGTTACTTCTGAACCTGTTCCAGATGATGTTGGAACTGCTATAAAGTAAGCTTTTTCTCCCATTTTAGGGAATTCATATACTCTTTTTCTGATGTCCATAAATCTCATTGCCATGTCATAGAAATCAGCTTCTGGATGTTCATATAGTACCCACATGATTTTTGCTGCATCCATTGCTGAACCACCACCAAGTGCTATTATGCAATCTGGTTTAAATGTTTCCATTAGAGCTGCACCTTCTTTTGCAGAAGCTAAACTTGGGTCTGGCGCAACATTTGAGAATGTTGTGTGTGCTATTCCTAATTCATCTAATTTGTCTGTAATTCCTTTTGTATAACCATTTTCATATAAAAATTTGTCTGTTACTATGAATACTTTTTTTCTATTTAATACATATTTTAATTCTTCTAAGGCAACTGGTAAGCAACCTCTTTTTATATATACCTTTTCAGGCGCTCTAAACCAAAGCATATTTTCTCTCCTTTCGGCTACTGTTTTTATATTTAATAAATTTTTTACTCCTACATTTCCTGAAACTGAGTTTCCTCCCCATGAACCGCATCCAAGTGTTAATGATGGATCTAATTTAAAGTTGTATATATCTCCTATTCCTCCATGTGATGACGGTGTATTTACTAATACTCTACATGTTCTCATTGCTGAATAGAATTTTTGTAGTTTTTCTTCTTCTTTTTCTGCATTTATATATAGTGATGAACTGTGGCCTAGTCCTCCACCATCAATTAGCTTGCACGCTTTTGTTATTGCGTCATCAAAATCTTTGGCTTTATACATTGCTAGCACTGGAGATAATTTTTCGTGTGCAAATTCTTCAGAAACTTCTGTTGATTCTACCTCTCCAATTAAGATTTTTGTATCCTCTGGCACTTCAACATCTGCTAATTTAGCTATTGTATGAGCTTTTTGTCCAACTATTTTTGCATTTAAAGAGTCATTTATGATTATTGTTTTACGAACTTTTTCAGTTTCTTCAGGATTTAAGAAGTAGCAACCTCTTTTTGCAAATTCGTCTCTTACTTCTTCATATATTTTTTCTGGTACAATTACAGATTGCTCTGATGCACAAATCATTCCATTATCAAATGTTTTTGAATGTATTATTGAGTTAACTGCAAGTTTAATATCTGCGCTTTCATCTATTACTGCTGGCACATTTCCTGCGCCTACTCCTAATGCTGGTTTTCCACTTGAATAAGCGCTCTTTACCATTCCTGGTCCACCTGTTGCTAATATTGTATCTGCTGATTGCATTAACATATTTGTCATGTCTAATGATGGCACATCTATCCAACCTATTATTCCTTCTGGCGCTCCTGCTTTTACTGCTGCCTCTAAAACTATTTTAGCCGCTTCTATTGTTGACTTTTTAGCTCTTGGATGTGGACTTATTATTATACCATTTCTTGTTTTTAAACATATTAAAGTTTTGAAAATTGCTGTTGATGTTGGGTTTGTTGTTGGTATAACTGCTGCAATTAAACCAAGTGGCTCTGCAACTCTTTTTATTCCATATGCCTTGTCTTCTTCAATAACTCCACAAGTTTTAGTATTTTTGTATTTGTTGTAGATATATTCTGCTGCATAATTATTTTTTATAACTTTATCTTCTACAACTCCCATTCCTGTTTCTTCAACTGCCATTTTTGCAAGTGGTATTCTTGCCTTATTTGCAGCTAAAGCTGCCGCTAAAAAGATTTTGTCTACTTCTTCTTGTGAATATTTTGCAAATTTAGCTTGAGCTTCTTTTACTTGTTTTATTTTTTCCTCTAGACTTTCCAAGCTATCTACAATTTTGTAATCATTTGCCATAATTTTCAACTCCCATCTGTTTGTGAAATATATGTATTATATTTCCATTGTATAGTATATACAAAATTTTGAATTTATAACATTTTTTTCAAATTTCGTATGCCCTTTTAAGATATCACTAAGAATTAAAAAAAGCAATAGAATTTTAAATTTTCTATTGCTTTTTGAGACTTAAATTTATTGTTTTAATTCGTCTATAATTACTTTAAAATCTTTTGCTATTAATATTGCAGTTCCTGCTACTAAGATATTTGCCCCTGCTTCTTTTACTGCTGGAGCTGTTTGCAAGTTTATTCCTCCATCTGCTTCTATATCTATTTCCAAGCCATTTTCATCAACATACTTTTTAAGAGTTTTTATTTTGTTTACCATGTCTTTAAGTAATGTTTGTCCACCTTTTCCTGGTTCTACTGTCATTATTAAAACTAGATGAACATATGGTAAAAATTCATAAATACTTTCTATTGGAGTATTTGGTTTTACAGATATTCCAACTTTGCAATTATTTTGTTTTATATAATTTATTATTTCCATTACTTCTTCTTTGTTTTTGCACGCTTCATAATGAAATGTTATTATATTAGGCTCTACAGCTAAGAAATCATCAATTGCACTTTTTACATTTTCTACCATTAAATGTACATCTTGTGGCAAGTTTGAGATTCTTTTTATATATGAGCTGTATGCAAGCATTTTCTCATATGTATCATTCTCTACAAATTTGCCATCCATAACATCTATATGAAAATAATCTGTTTTTGCCTTTTCTAATGCAAAAAATGTATCTGCCTCTTTCCCTTTTAATGTAGATAAAATTGATGTTGATATTTCTACCATTTTTTATTCTCCTTATCTTTCAATTCACTATAAATCCTTACAAATCTATTGTATCTGTCTAAGTTTATTTTTCCCGCTTCTACCGCATTCTTTATTCCACAATTTTCTTCTTTTATGTGTGTGCAACCTACAAATTCGCAGTCTTTTATATATTGTTTGAATTCTTTAAAACATTTTTCTAATTCAGTTGTTTCTATTTCTGATATTTCAAATGTTGAAAAGCCTGGTGTATCTGCAATATATGTATTTTCGTCTATTTCGTATAGTTTTATTGATGTTGTTGTATTTTTTCCTCTTTTATTTTTCTGGCTTATTTCGCCTTCCATTGTTAGATTTTCATTAAATATTGAATTTATAAGTGTTGATTTTCCAACACCAGAATTTCCCGAAAAAACATTTATGTTGTTTTTCATCAGCTTAACTAATTCTTTTACTCCGCTACCTGCATTTGCTTGTGTTTCTATTACTTTGTATCCAACATTTTCATATATTTTCTTTATTTGCTTAAATTCTGTTTCCTTATCCAAGTCTATTTTATTTAGAACTATTATTGATTTTATATTTAGAAATTCAGCAAATGCTAATTGTTTATCTAACATTAGCAAATCTGGCTTTGGATGTTTGCTAGATAGTACAAATACAAGTTGAGAAATATTTGCAACTTTGGGTCTTTTTACATAGTTTTTTCTTGGCAAAATTTCGTCAATTACTGCTTCTTTTTTTTCTTCATTTATTTCTGCTATTTTCACCAAATCTCCAACAACTGGTGTTATATCTTCTTTTTTGAATTTTCCTCTAGCTGTTGTAGTATATATATTTTCTCCACTTTTCACCTTATATAAATTTGATATGTTTTCTATTATTAGGCCTTGCATTATTCCTCCATTTTTTCTTTATTTCAATTATGAGGAACGATTAAAAAAGTCGTTCCTCATATTTTCTTTATTTTATTATTCTATTACAACTGGTGATTCTGCTGTATCAAAATTAATGTCTTTTGTTCTTACAAAATTACCAATTTGAACAGTGATTTTATGACTTCCATTACCAGATACATCTACGCCAACATTTTGCTCATCTTCTTTAACTGTTCTTGTATCCACAACATTACCATCTAATGATGTTTTTACTTCAACACTTTTAACTGTTTTGGCTTTTTCTTTTTCTTTATTTGATGTGTTATCTGTTTTTTCAGTACTTGCAGCTGGTTCATTATAACCTGTTATTTTCTTAACATTTATTGATAATTTAACTGTTTTGCTTGCTTTATAGTTATTTACAGTAAGTGTTATACTTGCATCTTTTTCTACTGTACTTCCATCTACTATACTTTGTTTTATTACTTTTCCATAATCTTTACTTGAATTTTCTTCATAAGCTATGTTTATATTTGTTATTCCTATAGCATTTAGTGCTTTTTTAGCTTCTTCTTCGTCTTTATCTATAACACTAACCATAGTTACTTTTTCTACACCAGTACTTACATGTATTTTTACTGTTTCACCTGCTAGTACTTCTGTATCTGCTTCTGTTTCTTGGCTAATTACATAACCTTCTTTTACAGTTTTGCTATTTTCTTCAACTATTTCTGCTGTTAGTTTTGCTTCTTCTAGTAGTTTTGTAGCTTCTTCTTTTTCTTTTCCTTTAACATTTGGAACTTTAGTCTTTTCTTGTCCTTTACTTATTATAACAAAGATTTTGCTTCCTTCTTTTACTGTTAAATTTCCCATTGCTCTCATGTATTCTCCAATTTCTGTTTTTAGGCTAATTACTTTTCCAGCTTCTACTTCTTTGTCATATTCTTCTTTGTCTTTTTCAAATACTAGTTTAGCATCCTCTATTTGCTTTTTAGCTTCTTCTTCTGTCATACCTATTACGTTTGGAACCTTAGTTTCTTTAGGTTTTGATGAACTTAGCATTGACATTGTTCCTATAAATGTTATGAAAAATAATAGTACAACTCCTGCCATTGCGCTTATTACTCTATGGCTTTTTATAAATGATATAAGTTTATTTTCTTTTTTCTTATTTTTTCTTTTATTTGCTCTTTCAATTTCCTCTGCATTTAATTTTTGTGTTCTAGCAGTTGGGTCATATTCTTTTTCCTCTACAAAATCTCCTTCTGGATTTTTTAGAGCTGCCTTTAAGTCCACAAGCATTTCTGTACTTGTTTGATATCTTAATGTTGCATCTTTTTTCAATGCTTTCATTATAATTTTATTTACTGATGATGGCATGTTTGGATTTTTTTCTATTGGTTCTGTTGGTTCTTCTTGCATATGTTTTAATGCAACAGAAACAGGTGTATCTGCATCAAATGGTACTTTTCCAGTAAGCATCTCGTACATTACAACACCTAATGAGTAAATATCAGATTTTGCATCTGTAAATCCTCCCCTTGCATGTTCTGGTGAAAAATAGTGTACTGAACCAATTGTTGTTCCAAATGCTGTAATTGTTGAATTTGAAACCGCTTTTGCTATTCCAAAATCTGTAACTTTTGCTATTCCATCTTCTGTAATAATTATATTATGTGGTTTTATATCTCTATGTATTATGTTGTTTCTATGAGCCATTTCTAAGGCTTGAGCTATTTGGATTGCTACATTTACTGACCATTTCCATGGAAGTGGTCCTTGTTCTTCTACTATTATTTCTTTTAAAGTTTTTCCTTGGATAAGCTCCATTACTATAAAATGTAAATTTCCGTCTACACCTACATCATATATTGAAACTATATTAGGATGTGTTAGTCTAGCTGCTGATTGAGCTTCTACTTCAAATCTTCTTATAAATTCTTCATCTGTTGTAAATTCATCTCTAAGTATCTTTACGGCAACTTGTCTTTTTAATATTTTATCTGTTGCTTTATATACTGTTGCCATTCCTCCATTACCTATTTTCTTTATTATTTCATATCTATTCCCAAGTAACTTTCCTTCTAAATCCATATTATTACCTTCCCCTTCTAAGGTTTATATATTTTTTATCACTATTACTGTTACATTATCATAACCACCATTATTATTAGCTTGTTCTACTAATTTTTTTGGTATTTGTTCTAAGTTTTCTGTTTTTATTGTTTCGAATATATGATCTTTGCTTACTAAATTTGTTAGTCCGTCTGTTGTCATTAAAAGAATATCATCTTTTTGGAAACCTTTTATCATTACATCTGGCTCTACAAATGCGTTGCAGCCGAGTGCTTTTATTAACATATTTTTTTGTGGATGATGTTGTGCTTCTTCTTGTGTTATTGTTCCATCTTTTACTAATTTTTGAACATAGCTGTGGTCTTGTGTAAGTTTTCTTATAAATTCTTTTCTTACTCTATATACTCTGCTATCCCCAACATGACCAATATATGCCTTATTATTATATATTAAGCATATGTCCATTGTAGTACCCATTTCTGATAGTTCTTCGTTTTCTTTTGATTTCTCGTAAACTACCATATTGGCATATTCTAAACTACTCCCTACCAATTGTATTATGCTTTCTTTGTCTTTTTCTGAACTAGCAAAATTGTTTTCTATATAATTTTTAGCTGATTGAACTGCTAGACTACTTGCTATTTCTCCGCCATTGTAACCACCCATTCCGTCTGCTATTATGAATAGTTGGACTTCGTCTAATGGCTCTGATATATAGTAGCTATCTTGGTTTTGTTCTCTAACTTTTCCAACATCTGACTTAGCGTAAGCTTGTATCATTATTTCACCTCATGTTTGTTTTTTTTAGTTATATCATATTTGTTAACTTTTTGCAATATTTTTTCAATAAGTTCTGTCCCTAATATGTATTGTTTTTTACTCTCCCCCAACTGCATAAGAAAGCCTATATAAAAAAGTTCTTCAAAACTTTTTTTATAAGGCTTTCTAATTTGTCGGTCCCCACAGCGTTCGTAAAAACAATACATATTAGAATACTAATTAAATATTTCAAATTGGTTAATTGAATTTCCTCTTAAATAGTCTTGTATGCTCATTCTTTTTGCATTTTCACCTTGAATTTCTAATACTTTTAAAATTCCTTCTTTTGTTTTGATGTATATTCCATCTTTTTTATCTGATTTTATTACAGTTCCATTTTTAAGTTCTAGATTTTCTTCTATTCCTTCGGCTAAATCTACCTTCCAGAACTTTATTTTTTTGCCATTTAAAAAAGTATATGCTCCCATTATTGGATTTAAACCTCTAACTAGATTTTTTATTTCTCTAGCATTTTTGTTCTCCCAATCTATTTTTGCCATTTCTTTATCTAGCATTGGAGCCATTGTAAAATCATCTCCTTGTGGAATTCTAGGTGCTGTTCCAGCTTCTATTTGTTTTAGTGTTTCTACTAATAGTTCTGAACCTATTTTAGAAAGTTTTTCCCATAATTCTCCTGTTGTTTCGTCCTCTCCAATTTCAACTTCTTGTTTTAAAATCATGTCTCCTGTGTCCATTCCAGTTCCCATGTACATTGTTGTAATTCCTGTTGTTTTGTCTCCATTTAGTACTGCCCATTGAATTGGTGCAGCCCCCCTGTATTTTGGAAGCAATGAACCATGAACATTGATACAACCTTTCTCTGGAATGTCTAAAATTTCTTGTGGTAGTATTTTACCATAAGCTACAACGCAGATTACATCTGGTTTTAAATCTTTTATTTCATTTATAAATTCTTCATTATTTCTTACTTTTTCTGGTTGATAAATTTTTAAGTTTTTTTCAATTGCAAACTCTTTAACTGGAGATGCAACCATTTTCATTCCTCTTCCTTTTGGCTTATCTGGATTTGTTACTACTGCTAAAATTTCGTATCCTTTATTATATAACGCTTCTAGACTTTCTTTTGCAAAGTCTGGCGTTCCCATAAATACAATTTTCAAATTCAAAACCTCACATTCTATTAGTTTTCTTCTGGTGTTACATACTCAAGTGTTCCTGGTACCATTTTGTCTACAAATACTTCTCCATTTAAGTGATCTACTTCGTGTGCTATTGCTTGCGCATACAAGTCTTTTGCTTTTTCTTTTACACGTTTTCCTTCTCTATTAGTGTATTCTACATGCACTTCTGTCGGTCTTATTACTTTAGCAAATTTATTTGGAAAACTTAGGCAACCTTCTTCCATTGGCTCAGCACCTTTTGTTTTTAGTATTACTGGATTTATCATTGCAACTGGACCATTTCCATCATCTATATCTATTACTAGTACTTGTTTTAGCACTCCAACTTGAACTGCTGCAAGCCCTACACCATTGTATTTGTTCATTGTTTCTATCATGTCGTCAATTAGTTCTTGTATTCTTTCATCAATGTTTTCTACTATTCTTGATTTTTTCTTTAATATTTCGTCGCCTTCTTGGCGTATTTGTCTAATTGCCATTATTTTTATTCCTTTCTATTTTACTAAATTATAATTACATCATGCTATTTGGATTCACATCTATGCTAACCCTAGTATTCTTTAAATTATGATTGTAAACAATCCTTAAAGCTTTGTTTAAAATTGTATTAGCCTTTTCATCGACGTTTCCTTTTATAATAATTCTCCATCTAAATCTATTTTGTATTTTATCTACTGGGCAAGGCATTGGTTTGAAGATTTTGAAATCTTCTTCATTTAGCACCTGTTTTAAATAATTATACATATTTGTACTTACATTTTGTATTTCTTTTTCATTTGTACTATTAAAACCAATTAATATTATATCGCAAAATGGCGGATATTTCAACTGTTTTCTTAAAGCAATTTCTGTTTTATAAAACATTTCATAATCTTGTTTTTTGCTACATTCTATACTGAAGTTTTCCGGAGTGTAGCTTTGTATAATTACTTTTCCTTTTTTGTTTTCTCTTCCGGCTCGTCCAGCAACTTGCGTTAGTATTTGAAATGTCCTTTCATTTGCTCTGTAATCGTCTATATTTAAAGAACTATCTGCTGTTATTACTCCTACAAGTGTTACATTGGGGAAATGGTGTCCTTTTACTACCATTTGTGTTCCAATTAGGATATCTATGTTTTCATTTTTGAATTTGTTTAAAATCACTTCGTGTGAGTTCTTTTTTGTTACTGTGTCGACATCCATTCTTATTGTTGATGCCTGTGGAAATTGCTTGTTTATTTCTTGTTCTAGTTTTTGAGTTCCTGTTCCAAAATATCTAATTTTATCGCTTCCGCATTCTGGACATTTTGTTACTACTTTTTCTTCATGTCCACAATAGTGACATTTTAGCGTATTTCCGAATTTATGATATGTTAAACTGATGTTGCAATTTGGACATTTTACTGTATAACCACATTCTCTGCACATTATAAATGTCGAGTAGCCTCTCCTATTTAAAAATAAGATTGTTTGAAGTTTGTTTTTCAAATTTTCTTCAATTGCTGAATATAAGTCTATACTTAACATCGACCTGTTTCCATTTGCAAGTTCTTGTTTTAAATCTACAACTTCAACTTCTGGTAAACTTGATTCATTTGCTCTTTTGGTTAGTTTTAGAAGTTCTATTTTTTCTTTTTTTCCCGTATTGTTATCATCTTGATTTGGCTCCATTGTTGCTCTATAATATGTGTTTAAATCTGGTGTTGCACTTCCTAATACAACCGGACATTTATTTACTTTTCCTATAACTTCCGCTATTTCTTTTGCATTGTATTTGGGAGTTGTTTCAGATTTATATGAGCTATCGTGTTCTTCATCTATTATTACCAATCCAAGATTTTCTAATGGCGCAAATATTGCTGACCTTGCTCCTATTACTATTTTTATTTTGCCTTCTTTAATCTTTTTCCACTCATCATGTCTTTCTCCTATTGAAAGTTTACTATGTAATACAGCAATTTCTTCTTTTCCAAACCTTGATATAAATCTATCTAACATTTGTGGTGTTAGCGATATTTCTGGAACTAGCACTATTGCTGTTTTTCCTTTTTCTATAACTTTTTTTATTAGTTGTAAATATATTTCTGTTTTTCCTGAACCTGTAACTCCATATAATAAGAATTCCTTAAATTTGCTATCATTAATTGTTTTTTCTACTTCATCATAAGCTTTTTGTTGTTCTTCTGTTAGTTTTAAATTTTTAGTTAATTCTATTTTTTTATTTTCTAGTGGATTTCTTTCAACAGTTTTTTCTACTAACTCTAAATATTCATTTTTTATCAATGTATTTATTATTGCTCTTGATGTGTCTGTAAATGTTTCTAATTCAGGTATTGTACATCCTTCATTGTCTTTTACAAATTTTAAAATTCTTATTTGTTTTTCTGATTTTATTTTTTTTGTTTCAATTTCAAATTCTATTTCTTCTATCTCTTTTTTTAAATAAACTACATTGATTGTTTTGTCTTGAACTTTGTTTTCTTTTCTTCCTGTCCCTGGTGTTAGCATTAGTTTTATGCAGTCTGAAACATTGCAAAAATAATGCTTTGCCATCCATTTTGCAAGTTTTATTTGAAAATCTGTTAAATTATCTTCTATTTTTGCTATATCTTTTATTTCATAATTTGAACTTTCTTTTATCCCTATTACATAGGCTTCTTCAAGTTTTTTTGAGTTACCAAATGGCACCAAAACTTTACTTCCTATAATTACAAACTCTTGCATTTCGCTTGGGATGTTGTAATCAAAAGTTCTATTCAATTTTTTTGCGGATCTATTTATGATTACTTCTGCTACCATTTTCTACTCCTTTTGTTCTATATTCTATCACAAAAAATCTAAATTGCAAAGTGGTATTATGCTTTTGGGGAGTGTCCCAAAAAGCATAATGGAATTTATTTACATTGTTTTCTTTATTTAAAGGTGTTACTATTAGTTATGGAGGGATTGTCATGAAATTTTTTAAACAGTGTCTTGAAAGTTTTAAGAGTTTAGAAAAGAAAACTCGTATAATAATAAAAAATGGAATTAGGTTTTGTTTTTTACTTTGTATTGTGTCTTGTTTTGTCCTTCTCACATACACTTTTGTTTCAACAAATCCTATTACATATTATATTGGTTTAGCTCTTTTTAAATTAAGCCTTTATTTTATGCTTGAATTTGTTATCTGCGGATTTGTGGTTGATGGCATTAAAAACAAAGCTATATAAAAAGTGTCCTTCTAGGACACTTTGCTTTTATTCATTATTTGCTTTTGTTGATAATAATTTTTCCATTATTTTTTCTAATTCTACTGTCTTTTCTTTTCTTGTAATATAGTATGTATCTTTTCCTGATTCTTTTTCAAAGTATACTGATTCAAAATCTACTCCATTTCCAAGTTCTTTTCCTTCTCTATTTATTAAATAATACTTTTTATCTTTTTTGCCTACTATTAAATCATACTCTGGAATTATTATTGTACTTTTGGCTGTCTTACTGTTTGAAACCACGCATCCCAAGCTATCATAATCAAGTTTTGTAAGTTGTTTTCCATTTAAATCGTATAATGCCCATTTTTTATCTTTCATAACAGGTATATAATAATCTAATAATATATATTTATTTTTTAAATTGTTATTTTCAAATTTCTTAATATCAATTCCAATACTATCAAATGATGCTGGTATAACTATAGTATCATTTTTATCTATTACTCCATACCTATCGTCTTGTTTTATTACATATAATTTGGTACTTTGACTTATTAAATCAATATCTTGATACTTTGTTTTAATTATGTCTTTACCTTGTGCATCTTTTATTCCCATTTTACCATTGCTTGTAATTAAAAATTCATTTGAAACAGGTATATATGAAATTTTATCATATTTAGTTTCTAATATTTCACTTTTATTTGCCATATCATATACGCCATATTTTCCTCTATTGTCTATTGTTATTACTAAATCATCAATGCTTGCTTTAGCGTCATCAAAATCATCTGAAATTGATGCAAACTCTAATTCTAATGCACTTTTCTTATAAATATCCATAATATATGGCATTGTTTGAATTATTATTTTATTATTTTTTTCATTATATTCATAATACACATTAAATGCTTTCATCATTCCTTTAGGCGAAATGTATAATTTTCCTGAAATGATTTTTACTGGCTCATCTATTTCGTAATATGCACTTTCCAATGTTTTAGGATTTATTTTTTCGATTTTATTTGAATTGGCAACAAAGTTTACGATCTCATCTGTTGATTCTATATAGCATTTATCTGTTTCTTCTGATTTATTAATATAGTCTCCATTAAATCCATTATAACCCAATAAAGGCGCAATTTCTTTTATCGGTATTTTTACGTCTTTTTCTTCAATTAATAATATCTTTTTTAATTCTGAATTAGATTTTCCATCTAATGTTACAACTAATGGTTCCTTTTTTAATGCCATCATCAAAACCATTATAACAACTATAGCTATTGAGATAAGTATTATGCAAATTAATAATATTTTTGTTGTATTTTTTGTTTTATTCCCTTTTTTGGGTTGTACAAATTCTTCATCAAATATATTCATTGGTATGTCCCCCTTATATTTTAAGTGAAAATTTATTTATAACCATAACGTTTATAAAATTCTTCTTTAAAAGTTCCTAAATTATCATTTTCTATTTCTATTCTAACTCTTTCCATCAATTTAGTCAAGAAGTGAAGATTGTGAATTGAAAGTAATCTTATTCCCAATATTTCATTTGTTTTAACTAAATGCCTTATGTATGCTCTCGTATAGTTTTTGCATGTATAGCAATCGCATTCACTATCTAATGGATTCCAGTCTCTTTCGTATGTTGCATTTCTTATTACAACTTTTCCGTTCCATGTCATTGCATTTCCATGACGTGCTAGTCTTGTAGGCAATACACAGTCACACATATCTATTCCTGCCATTGCCGCTTCTATTAAGTAATCTGGAGTTCCAACTCCCATTAAATATCTAGGTTTGTTTTCTGGCATAAGTGGTGCTGTATATTTTAAAATATCTATGAATTCATCCTTAGGTTCTCCTACACTTATTCCACCTATTGCATATCCTGGGAAGTCCAATTCTATTAAGTCTTTTGCACTTTGTTCTCTTAAGTCTTTGTAAAATCCACCTTGAATTATTCCAAATAGTGCTTGTTTATCTGTTGTTGTGTGTGCTTCTTTACACCTTTTAGCCCATCTTGTTGTTCTTTCCATTGATTTTTTTGTGTATTCATAAGTTGATGGATATGGACAACATTCATCAAATGCCATAATAATATCAGCACCAAGGTCTTCTTCAGTTTTCATAACGCTTTCTGGTGAGAAAAACAGTTTTTTACCATCTAAATGTGACTTGAATTCCACACCTTCTTCGCAAATTGTGCGTAAATCTCCTAAACTGAACACTTGGAAACCTCCACTATCTGTTAGGATAGGTCTATCCCAATTCATGAATTTGTGTAATCCACCCGCTTCTTTTACTAAATCTTGACCAGGTCTTAAATATAGATGATATGTATTTGCTAAAATTATTTGTGCTCCTATTTCATCTTTTAATTCTTCAGGTGTTACTGATTTTACTGTTGCTTGTGTTCCAACAGGCATAAATACTGGAGTTTGTATATCTCCATGTGGTGTGTGTATTACTCCACGCCTTGCACCTGTTTGTTTGCATACATGTAATAATTCATATGTTACTGCTTCTTTCATTTTTTATTTCCTTTCATTTTTTATATGCAATATTTAGAAACCATATTAATTAATAAACATTGCGTCTCCGAAGCTGAAGAAACGATATCTTTCTTTTACCGCTTCATTGTAGGCTTTCATTATAAAATCTCTTCCAGCTAAACTTGAAACAAGCATTAGTAATGTTGATTCTGGTAAATGAAAATTTGTAATTAAACCATCTAAAATTTTGAATTTATACCCAGGATAAATAAATATTTGTGTATCTCCTTCTGTCGCTTTTACTAATCCATTTTCATCTGCTACTGTTTCTAAAACTCTACATGATGTTGTTCCTACAGCTATTACTCTTCTTCCTTCTTGTTTTGCTTTGTTTATTATATCTACATCTTCTTGTTTAATATAAAAGTGTTCTGAGTGCATATGATGTTCTTCAACTTTTTCAACTTTTACTGGTCTAAATGTCCCGATTCCAACATGTAGTGTAACGTTTGCTACTTCTACACCTTTTTCTTTTAGTTTTTCAAATAGTTCTGGTGTGAAGTGTAAACCTGCTGTAGGTGCTGCTGCTGAACCATTATATTTAGCATAAACAGTTTGATATCTATCTTTTTGTTTTAATTCTTCATGTATATATGGTGGAAGTGGCATTAGTCCTATTTTATCTAGAATTTCGTTAAAAATTCCATTATAAGTGAATTTAACTTTTCTTGTTCCACCTTCCATTACATCTAAAACCTCTGCTTCTAATAAGCCATCGCCAAATATAACTTTAGTTCCAATATGTAATTTATTTCCTGGTCTTACAATACTCTCCCAAATGTCACCTTCTATATTGTTTAAAAGCAAAAATTCAACATTAGCTCCTGTTTCTTTTTTGCCATATAGTCTTGCTGGAATTACCTTTGTATTGTTTCTAACAAGCACATCTCCTGGTTCTAGATAATCTATTATATCTTTAAATGTTTTATGTTCAATTGTTTGTTTTTCTCTATTTAATACCATTAATCTTGACTCATCTCTTTTTTCTATAGGAGTTTGAGCTATTAATTCTTCTGGTAAATCATAGTAAAAATCTTTTACATCCATCTTTTATTCCCTCTTTTTTCAAAACCTGGTTTTTTGAGAGTGTCCCAAAAAGTCTCTCAAAAAATCACATTAAAATTTTACCATATTTTAGCGCATTTGTCCATACTAAAAGAGCAGTATTTACTGCTCTTTTAAAGTTTTTGGTCAAATTATTTGTTCCTCTTCGCTTTTTCCTTTTCAAGTCTCTGGCGTTCGGCTTCTTTTGCAGCTTTGCGCATCGCTTCTTCTTGCTCACGAGCACGCATCGCTTCTTCTTGTTTTCTTTTTTTCTCATCTTCGTACTTGTGTGGATTAGCGAATCTCTCAAGTCTATCTTTGAACTTATTGAGATTAGCAAATCTCTCAAAAACTTCAAACAATTTCATAATGCATGCCTCCTTTAAGTAACTTGTTTGAAACTATAACTTATGTACATATATTTTATTTTCATTTAAATAAAAAGTCAAGTATTTTCATGTGAATGTTGGCATTTGTTGAAATTTATGTTATAATTTATTCGAATAATAGTGATTTTATTTAAAGGAGTTTTTTTATGGTAGAATTGCTTTCTCCTGTTGGAGATTTTGAGTGCTTAAAAGCTGCTGTTCAAAATGGAGCAAATTGCGTTTATTTTGGAGCTACAAGTTTTAGTGCTAGAGCTTCTGCTTCTAATTTCAATTTAGAAAATTTAGCAAAAGCTATTGAATATGCAAAATTAAGAGGTGTTCGCACTAACTTAACTTTAAACACTTTGATTAAGGATGAAGAATTTGAAGATGCTTATAATCTTGCTAAAAAAGCATATGAATTTGGTATTGATGCAATAATTGTTCAAGATTTAGGATTAGGTTTGAAACTTATTAAAGATTTTCCGGATTTAGCAATACATGCAAGTACTCAGATGTCTGTTCACAATTTACAAGGTGTTTTACAACTACAAGAACTGGGCTTTAAACGTGTTGTTTTAGCTAGAGAATTATCCGCACAAGAAATTGAATATATTTGTAAAAATTCTAATGTTGAAATAGAGTGTTTTATTCACGGAGCATTATGTATTTGCTATTCTGGTCAATGCCTATTTTCTAGTATGATAGGCGGAAGATCTGGCAACCGTGGTAAATGTGCTCAGCCTTGCAGACTTCCATATAGCCTTGTAAATAAAGAAGGGAAAAAATTAGATAATGGTTATATTATTTCACCTAAAGATTTATGTGGTTTAGATTTTATTCCTTTTTTAATTGATGCGGGTGTTACTTCTTTTAAAATCGAAGGTAGAATGAAAACTCCAGAATATGTTGCAATTGTTACAAAGATTTATAGAAAATACATAGATTTGGCACTTTCGGGCAATAAATTTGTAATAGATGAAAATGATAAAAAAGATTTACTACAAGTTTTTAATCGTGGTTTATCTTCTTCTGGTCATTTAGAAAAAGATGCTAATACAAGTTTAGTTTATAAAGAAAAACCTAATAATATGGGCTTGCCTCTAGGAATTGTTCAAGGTTACAATAAAAACAAAGGTTATATTACTTTAAAACTAAAAGAAAATATTCAAGTTGGCGATACTATTTCATTAGAACATGAAAATGGAACTTATACAATTTCTGAATTGATGAAAGAAAATACTAGTAAATTGGAGAATATTGATATTGGTAAATTAGGTCAAACTGTTATAATAGGCAGAATGAAAGGAAATATCAATTTAGGTGATAAAATTTTCAAAATGTCTTCTAAAGAGCTTAATTTATCCGCATTAGAGAGCATGAAACATGAAAATAAAAAAATTCCTTTAGTTGCAAAAGTTACAATAAAAAAGAACTTACCTATTTCAATTAGAGTCAAAAGCTCAAGTGATTTAGAACTGTATAGAGATTTGGATTTAACTTTTTATTTAAATGAATTACCTATTGAAGCAATTAATAAACCTCTTGAAAGTAGTACAGTTATAGAAAAAATAAATAAAACTGGTAATACAATTTTTGAGTTTTCTAAAATTACTGTTGAACTAGATAAAAATGTTTTTATTCCTAAATTAAGTTTATTGAACGAATTAAGGAGAAATATTTTAGAAATGGTTGAAGATTATGCTACTAAGAAAATGGCTCGCAAGCCAAGTAATAAAACTGTTTCAATACCTAATGGTTCTACAACTAAAAAAGGAAATCCAAAAATTTCAGTGCTTTTAAATATTTTGAACCAAGATTTTGACTATTCAAAATTAGAAAATATAGATAATTTATACATACCGCTAAAATATTTTTCTAATAAAACATATAGCAATATTTTAGATTTACTAAGTAACAAATTTAATCTATATATTTATTTACCGACAATTATTAAAGCAAATTATAGAAATATTTTTTATAATAATATTGAAAAAGCAATTGATTCTTACAAAATAAAAGGTTTTGTACTTTCTAATATTTCTAATTTTGTTTTAATTAAGGATTTGATTGAAAAATATAATAATTTACAACTAGTTGCAAATTATACTTTTAATATTTATAATAATTTTACTATAAAAGAGCTTAAAAAACTTGGTATTTCTAAATATAATGTTAGTCCTGAATTAGATAAGAATTCTATTTTAAGTTTAGGAAATGATTGCAAAAAAGAATTAATTGTTTATGGAAAAATACCTGTTATTAACACTAATTATTGTATGCTTGGAAAGACTAATAAATGTTATCCTAAATGTGATGCCAAGTGTACAAATTCTGATGAAATCTATTATTTGGAAGACAGGATGAATATGAATTTCGAAATTTTGCCAGATAATATTCAAACAGTAACAACGGTTTATAATAGTAAAACATTTTCTATTTTGCCAAATGATTTTAATTTAGATTTTGCAAGAATTGATATTTTACATGAAGATATTGATAAAATAAATGAAATAATAACAAAAGTTAAAAACAATGAAAGATTTGAAGGTAAAGAGTTTACTAATGGAAATCTAAACAGAGATATTTAAAAAGGACTGCACGCTGCAGTCCTTTATTTGTCTTGAATTTTTAATTCGAAGTAGAATTCAACTCCATTTTCTTTATTTATAACACCATAATCTTGTTCATAATTATTCATTATAGCTTTAACAATTGAAAGTCCGATTCCTGTTCCTCCATCTTGCCTATTTCGTGATTCATCTGCTTTATAAAATCTATTCCAAATTCTATATGTATCTTCTTCTTTTATATTTTCTCCTGTGTTAAAAACACTTATTCTTACTATATTTTTTTCTAAATCTATATCATTTGAAATTTTAATAATTTTTTTCTTATTTATTTCCTTTACATTTTTTATAGCATTTGTAAAATAATTTGTAAGTATTTGTTCAATATAGAATTCATCAGCAAATACGTTTATTTCTTTGTTTTCTTTGAATTTTACTTTTATGTTTTTTTCTTCTATCATAACTTTTGATTTTCTAATTATCTCATTTTCTAGTTCAACAATATTAAACTCTTTGTTATCAAATTCTCTTTTTCCATATTCTAATTTCATGAGTTCTAATAATTGTTTTACTAATTTATCCATTTTATTTATTTCATCTAAAATTACTTCTGCATAAAATTTTCTATTTTCTTCATCTGTATTTACGTTTTCAATTAATCCTTCGCTATACCCTTGTATTAAAGCTATCGGAGTTTTTAATTCATGTGATACATCTGATATAAAACTTTTTCTCATTTCGTCTATTTTAGATTTTTCTTCTATATCTTTTTCGAGCTCCATATTGGTTTGTCTCAATTGCTTAATTGTTTTTTCAAGTTTGTCTGACATTATGTTTATACTTTTTCCAAGAGTATTTATTTCATCCTCATCATCTGTAATTCTGTATTTTTGGCTAAAATCTAGCTTTGACATTTTCTTTGCTATGTCATTTAATTCCAATATTGGATCTGTGAATTTTCTTGAAACAACTATTATTATTACAGCTCCAATCAAAATTGTAAAACCTGCTATTAAGTATAAAAAATTGTTTGAAATTTTTACACTATCTTGAATTGCAGTTATTGGTATTCTCAAATATACTAAATACCCATTATCTAATTTTCCTGATAAAATGATATATGTAAATCCGTTTCTATAATCTGTCATTTTCTTTATTGTATAACTTTCTGTCTGTTCAAGGTTTTCCTCTATATTAGGTGAGATTATGTTCTTTTGCCCCGTTAGCTCTTCAGATGAAATAAAGAAATTCTTTTCAGAATTATATACATTCTCCTTTTGTGGATTTCTTATCAGAATATCAAAATTATGCATTACAGAAATTCTTTCTAATTCATTTTCAATGAATTGTTCAGACACATTATTTTTATAAAAACTATTTATTTGGTCATATACAGTTTTTAAAGCTTTTTGTTTTGTTAATAAATAATAGGTTTCTAATACAAAATTATTTAGTATTATTAGAAAAAATATTATTACTAAAACTGTTATACTTAATGTTAAAAACAGCTTTACTCTAACTGATTTTAGCGATTCTTTTATATTATTTAACTTCAAATTTATACCCTATTCCTCTCATTGTTTTTATATATTTTCCTTTTTTTCCAAGTTTATGCCTTATCTTTTTAATATGACTATCTATGGTTCTGGAATCCCCATAATAGTCATAATTCCATACATTATTTAAGATTTTATCACGAGATAATGCAATGTTTTCATTTTCTACTAAATATAATAATAATTCAAATTCTCTTAAACTTAATTCTACTATTTTTCCATCCGCCTTTACTGTTCTACCATTTTTGTCTATTTCAATTCCACCATAATCGGATGCTTTATTTTCTTCTGTTGATGTTCTTTTTAAAATCGCTTGTACTCTTGCAACTAGTATTTTAGGACTAAACGGCTTTGAAATGTATTCATCTACACCAAGTTCGAAACCAAATAATTCGTCTTGTTCTTCTCCTCTTGCTGTAAGCATTATTATTGGCACCTTAGATTCTTGCCTAATTTGTCTTAAAACTGACCACCCATCTAGTTTTGGCATCATTACATCTAATAGAATTAAATCTACTTTATTTTTATTCTCATGAAATACTTCTAATGCTTTTTCTCCATCTTCTGCCTCTAATACACTATAACCACTCGCAATAAGAAAATCTTTTACTAATTTTCTCATTCTTGCTTCATCATCAACTATTAAAATATTCACTTCATCATCTCCTGCAATTTTTTACATTATAAAACACTATTATGTTCTTTTTGTGAAAAAAATTCGGCTAAGCCGAATTTTTTATTTTTATCCCATATAGTCACGTAATTTTTTAGAACGACTTGGATGTCTTAATTTTCTTAGTGCTTTTGCTTCTATTTGACGAATTCTTTCTCTTGTTACTTGGAATTCACGGCCTACTTCTTCTAATGTACGAGCTTTTCCGTCTTCTAAACCAAATCTTAATTTTAGAACTTTAGCTTCTCTAGGTGTTAATGTGTTCATTATTTCTTCTAATTGTTCTCTTAACAATGTGTAGGCAGCAGAATCATGTGGAGCCGGACTATCATCATCTTGTATAAAATCACCCAAATGACTGTCATCTTCTTCTCCTATTGGTGTTTCCAAAGATACTGGGTCTTGTGCTATTTTTTGAATTTCTACAACTTTTTCTACTGGAATTTCCATTTCTTCAGCTATTTCTTCTACACTTGGTTCTCTACCCAATTGTTGCAATAAATGTCTTGATGTTCTTATCAATTTGTTTATTGTTTCTACCATGTGTACTGGAATTCTTATTGTTCTAGCTTGGTCAGCTATTGCTCTTGTTATTGCTTGACGAATCCACCATGTTGCATAAGTACTGAATTTGAATCCTTTTGTGTAATCAAATTTTTCAACAGCTTTTATCAACCCCATGTTTCCTTCTTGAATTAAGTCTAAGAATAGCATTCCTCTACCAACATATTTTTTTGCTATACTTACAACAAGTCTTAGGTTAGATTCTGCAAGTTCTTGTCTTGCTTCTTCATCATCTTGTAAAATTCTTTTTGCTAGATCTAATTCTTGATCATATGTTAAAAGTGGTATTCTTCCTATTTCTCTTAAATACATTCTTACAGGGTCGTCTATATTTATTCCTTCATAAGTTGTTTCTGTTATTTGATCTAATTTTAAGTTTTCTACTTCTTTTAAATCTTCATCATCTGGTTCTTCGTCGAAATCATCATCACTTAATAAATCTATTCCTATTTCTTCAAAAGCATCAAATACTTCATCTATTTGGTCAGGTGTTACATCATCTAATTCTTTTGCCAAATCTTCATATGTAATTTGACCTTTTTCTTTTGCCTTTTTTAATATTGAACTTACTTTTTCCTCTTTTAATTTGCCTTTTTCTTCGCTTTTTTCTGAGTTGTTTTCTTTCTTGTTTTCAGAAATTTCTTCCATTGATATTTGTTCTGTTTTTTCCTTTTTATTCTTTTTAACTTCTTCTTTTAGCTCATCTTTTAGTTTTTCTTTTTTGGCTTTTTTAACTTTTTCCTTTTTTTCTGGTTCAATCTTTGAGTCTACTTCTTTTGTCTTTTCTTCTTTTTTCTTTACCTCTTTTTTTGCTGTTGTTTTTGTAGTTTTTTTAACTTCTTCCTCAACATTCTCTTTCTTTTTTGGCATTTTTTTCATTCCTTTCCTACTTTATTTTTGCCAATTTATAAATTATTTCATTAAGCTCTTTTAGCAAACTTTCCTGTTCTTCTTTACTTAAATTTTCGCCTCTTAATTTTATTATTTCTTGTTTTCTTTCATTCAATTTTTCTTTTTCATAATTTTTTAAAACATCATCAATAGCTTTTTCTGTGTTTTCTATTCCATAATCTTCTGCTAAAATTGCTGTTACATGATTTTGCTCTTCTTCTGAAAGCTTGTCTATTATACTATTTATATTACTATTTCCTTTTTCAAATTCTTCATACAATTTAATAGCTATTTTTTTATCTATTTCATATTTAAAGTCTTCGGCTTTTACATTTTGTTTTATTATTTCAAAAACATTGTAATTTTCATCTAATAGAAGTGACAAAATCGTGTCTTCCCTTTTCTTTATTTTTTCAGAAACATTTGAAACTTCTTTTTTTATTTTTGTTACTACTCTCGTTTTTTCCAGTACTTTTTCATTGTTTACATTTGAATATTTTAGCTTGTTTACTTGAGCATATATTGCTTCTTTTGATATATTATATGTTTTTGCAATGTTTTCAATATATACTTCTCTTTCCATATTATTTTCTACTGATGAGATTAATTTAGATATTTCATTTAAAAATTTAATTTTATCTGATGTATTTTCTAGATTTAAATCCTTTTTTAGTATTTTTACTTTGTATTCTATTAAGGAAATTGCTTTGTCCATTAAAGCCTGGAATCTAGCATTTCCATATTTTATAATGTATTCGTCTGGGTCTTTTGCGCCTTCCATTTGTAAAATTCTCATATCGCAACCCATGTTTTGCAAAATTTCTATTGACCTTAAAATCGCAGTTTGACCAGCTCCATCTGAATCAAACCCTAATATTACTTGCTCAGAATTTCTTCTTAATAGCCAACCTTGGTTTTGTGTAAGAGCTGTTCCTAAAGCCCCAACTACATTTGTTATGCCTCTTTGATGAAGTGATATAACATCCATGTAACCTTCAACAATTAGTATTTTCTTTAAATCTGATTTTTTTGCTACATTTAGTCCAAATAAGTGTCTCCCCTTACTATAAACTACATTTTCTGGTGAATTTATATATTTAGGCTTTGAATCGTCTAAAACTCTTCCACCAAATGCTATAACTCTTCCTCTAATATCACAAATTGGAAACATTAATCTATTTCTGTATCTATCAATGTATTTTCCATTTTCGTTTTTATTTACTAATCCAGATTCAAGTATTTCTTTGTCTTCAAACCCTTGCTGTTTTAAAGCTTTGTACAATTCGTCATGCTTACCTGAAAAGCCAATTTTATAAGCTTTTAGCGTTTCATTGCTAAGCTTTCTCTTTTTTACATATTCTTGCCCTGGTTTTGCTTCTGGCTTGTACAAATTTTGATGATAGAATTCTGCTGTAAATTCATTTACTTTATATACTTTTGCTTTTAACTCTTCTTTTTCTGAGTCATTGTTTCCTTCTAGTGTTGGAAGTGTTATATTTGCTCTTGCTGCTAGGTTTTGTACTGCTTCTATAAAGCTTATATTCTCTATTTTACTAAGAAAAGAAAAAACATTTCCACCTACTCCGCACCCAAAACAATGAAATATTTGCTTGTCTGGCGAAACTGAAAATGAAGGTGATTTTTCATTATGAAATGGGCATAAACCAAAATAATTTCTACCACTTCTTTTTAGATGCACATATTGTGAAATTACATCTACAATGTCGTTTGATTGTCTTACTTCGTCAATTATTGCTTCACTATAGCGCACGAATTTTCCTCTCTTTCTATAAAATAATATACATAATTATATTATTCGACATGTTTTACATAAATCCTTCTAAAAATCTAAAAAAAGCAGTTTTAAAACTGCTTTTTTTAGATTTTTCTATTCATTGCGCCTACTGGCCCAAATACGCAAGGTTGCTCACATCTCCATCCTGGGAATGTACAACGAGCTCCCTTTGAATATGGTAATAAGTATTTGTATACTTCTTCATTAGAATCTATTGTTGCATCTAAATATTTTCTCATAGTAACCATTGTTTGTTCCATTATTTCTAATTGAGCGGCTCCACACAAACGCTCTGTGCATTTTAGTACAAAGTTTTCTACTGTTCCTCTCTCATTTATTTGTAATAACATTCCTTGTGGGAAATATTCTTTTAATGATTCTATGTCTTTTAACCATTCCGCCTCAAGTTCTGTACCTCTTATAATTGGTGGAATATAATATTTTGGTTCTTCTAACAAAGTCATTTCATAAATTAAGGTTCTATGTCTTTGTGCTTGTGCAAGTTCAGCAAAGCTTGCTAAATATGTTGTGCAATAGTTTTCGCCAAATTCTTCTTTTCTATTTTTTCTTGTCGCAAAGAATGATAGTCCTCTTTTTTTCATGTCAGCATTTAAACCCTCAACTTGTAAATCTGGCATTGCATCTAAGAATTCCTTAAACACTTCTTTTAGTTTTATATCAAAAGTTGTATTTTTTGTTTCATCATTTATATAGTTTTCGAAAAAATGAGCTATGTAATTTAATTGTCCAAAATTAACTGTGTATTCCATTACTGTTGCAGGTGTAAATACACTTATTAAGTATCTTGCATTTTCTTGTGCTAGTTTTTGAACTCTTTTTTCATCAATATTTGGATATGCTTTTGCTATTTCGTTTTTGTATATTTCTATCCATTTTTCATATAATACTTTTTCTGCTTCAGATGGTTCCATTTTTGTATATCTAGCTGATTTTTCAGATGTATTATACATTTTCTCATTATTTAAAATCATTGCTAAAATTTTAGGAATTCCTTCTAAACTTAAATTATATGTTGGGTGATTAAATACACTGTGGTGTCCAGATTTTAATGTCATATTTGCTCTTTTAGCTGTTTTTTCTTCTGGCTCATTAAATAGCGTTTCTAATGTGTCTGGTAAATAGCATATACCTGCTGATTTACCTGAAAAATTTAATGCTTCTTCTTTTGACATTTCATATCCTACTTTTGTTGATGCGATTACTTTTATTTTCATTTTTTCCAATCCTTCCTTTTTAGCTAAATATTATTATTTTTTTCTTAAATACTAATTCTTATTTGATGAATTAGCACTTACAATATAAATATTTTCATTAGATTTTTCTAATATTACTTGTTTTTTTGTAAATCTATCCATGTTTTCTTTTACAACTTTTTTTATATTTCCATCTGTTGCTTCTTCTTCCGTTAATTCATATATTTCTTCATCATTTACATTTTTGATTTTTATTTTTCCTGTGTCAGAATTTGTGTAATCTACAAGATACTCAACTATTTCAACATCATATCCATTATTATTTTTTTCTATTTTGTTTATTAAGAATGTATCGTTTATGGCATCTATATTCATTTGTTTTACTTGATACTTTCCGCTTTGCTCATCAAATGAAATAAAATCTGTTCCATCTTTTGGATATTCCTTATTGAAATTATTTCCAAATAATTCTTTTCTAGTTTTTTCTATTTTTTCATATTCTATTTCGTTATCATCTATGTTATCTCTTAAAATTCCCCAAATCCATTTTTCATTTGCATTATTAATATTATCGAATTCTGGTAAAGCTTGGTCTGTAATTTCTTTCCACCCATATATTTTTTTTATATATTCTTCTATTTTATTTATTTCATCAATCTTTATTTCTGCTTCTTTTTCGTTCGTCCTAAAAATTAGTAACCCTATAAAAATAATCAGCAAAATAACTATTGTTATAAACATTTTTTTCATTTGCTGCCTCCTTATTTTCATCCCTTGCACATTCTATCATAGTGTTTTTTATTATTCAATATTATTATTGACATTTTTCGATTTTTTTATCTTAACTTTTTAGAAGTGTCCCAAAAAGTTAAGTGTCCAAAAGGTTTAGATACAACGCAAAAAAGGTGGGAAATTCCCACCTTTTGTTCTTATATTACAGTACAAATTGCCATAAATTATTTTTTTGGCGATTTCTTTATATTTTTCTCATTATGCTAATTTTTCTGACTCATTCTGATATAAATCTATTTCTTTTTTATATATTTTTAACTCTGTTTTTTCATTCTCAATTTTTTTGTCTAAGAATTTTAACTCTTCATTTCCTAATTTTATAAACATTATTAAATCTTCTTTTGTTAATTCTTTTATATCTACCTGATTTTCTTTTATTTTTTTGTATAATTCTATGCATTCTTCTCTAGATTTAGTGCTTGCTTGCGGTTCTGTTTCATGTTGTATTTCTATTTCTTTGTTTTGCTCTTGTTTTAATTCCATCTCATGTTCTGGTTTTGGTAAAGCATCCATTTTATCTTTTTTGAAAATATTTTTTAAAAAACTTTTTATTTTTTCCCATATACTTTTTCTTTCGCTACCCATAATTAATTTTCTCCTATTTTTAGTTACATTTGCATTTCCTGTTTTATATTGCTTAATTCTTTCAATCCTTTTAACATTTGCTTTAATTTTTCTTTTTTCATCATTTTTTGTATTAAAACATTCTTTGATATATCTAATTTTTCTTTAACCTCATTTGCTTCTTGTTGTAATTCTTCTAATGATAATTCATTATTATCCAGTTGTTCTTCTTTAATCATTTGTAACATTCCCCCTTGCATATAATTCTAACAAACCCATATTTTTTTGTCAATCAATTTGTTACTATTTTTTCTATACAATTTACCAAATAATCTACATCATCTATTGTGTTATCTTCGCCAAAAGTAATCCTTAATGCCGATTTAGCTGTATCCTCATCTCTTCCTATCGCAGTTAATACATGTGATGGTTCTGGACTTCCTGTTGAACAAGCTGAAGCACTTGATGCACTTATTCCTTTTTGATCTAATTTAAGTAAAAGCGTATTTCCTTCAATATCTAAAAATGAAAAATTTGCATTGCCAGGCAGTCTTTGTATAATGTTTTGATCTCTTGGTCCATTTAATATTACATTTGGAATCTTTCTCTCTATCTCAGAAATATAATAATCTCTTAGTTTTGTTAAATATCTAATATGCGTATTTAGCCCTTGTTTACAAATTCTACATGCTTCACCTAATCCAACTATTCCAGCTACATTTTCCGTTCCTGCTCTTTTTCCTTTTTCTTGATGTCCACCATTCATAAAATTTTCAAAATCAATTCCTTTTTTTACATATAATGCCCCTATCCCTTTAGGAGCATATATTTTATGTCCTGATAGACTTAGCATATCTATTCCAAGTTTTTCTACATCTATTGAAATATTTCCACATGCTTGAACTGCATCTGTATGAAATATTATTCCTGCATTATGAGCAATATTAGCAATTTCTTTTATTGGCTGAATTGTACCAATTTCGTTATTTGCAAACATTATACTTATTAAAATTGTATTTTGTGTAATCGATTTTTTTAATTGTTCTAAATTTATAAATCCTTCTTCATTAACATCTAAATATGTAATTTCAAAACCTTCCTTTTCTAAGTTTTTGCATGAATTCATTATTGCTGGATGCTCAATTTTTGATGTTATTATATGGTTTCCCTTTTCTCTTTTTTTATATGCAATCCCTTTTAACGCAGTATTATCACTTTCTGAGCCGCAAGATGTAAAATAAATCTCATTTGGATTTGCATTTATCAAATTTGCCACATTTATTCTAGAATTCTCTATTGCTCTTTTTGCACTTCTTCCAAGTGTGTACATTGATGATGGATTCCCATATTCTTTTTTTAAAAATGGTAACATCGCATCCAAAACTTCTGGTTTTATTCTTGTTGTTGCACTATTATCAAAATATAAAGATCCCATAATAATCACTTCCCTATATTTAATGTATGTTGAGCTAACAAAAAAATTCGGCATAGCCGAATTTTTTTACTTATTACTAAAATATACTTCTCCAAAACCAAATACTACTTGATAGTACTTTCCTAGGAATATTGGTTCAAAGCTTCCCTTTATTTCATATTTAGGTTCTTGTACTATTTTTCCTTCTGAGTTTATTGAACCCCATTTTCCATTTTTGCATATTCCTGCATATCCGTATTTGTTAAATTCTGTAACTCTATCATATTCAAAATTCACTTTTGTTTTACCAGAGTTATCTACAAATCCCCATTTTCCATTTTCTTGTTTTGCATATAGTTTGTTGTTTGGATAAACTTCTTTATTTGTAACAACTTTTCCATCATTATTTATATAAAATACTTCACTGTTATTATATATTTTTAAATAGTCTTCTACTTGCTGAATTGCTGCATTTTTTAACTCACATACTTTTTCAAATTTATCATTAAATATAGTTGTTATATTTCCGTTGGTTACAGTTGTTTGAATAAGTTTTGCACTTTTTATTCCTTGAACAGAATTATATTTTAGGTTGATTTTTTGATTATTATTTTCGTCAACAACTCCAAGTAAACCATTATTGTCACATACTATAAAATAGTTATCAAATAAATACTCTATATATGTGTATTCACTTGGGATTATATTTTTCCCATTTTTATCTTCAACACCATATAATGTTTTATTATTTTGATTTGTCATTACAATAATATATTTTCCATCTTCTATTTCTCTTTTTGAAACGTTTGCTGGTAGTTCAACTTTTTTTCCATTGGCGTCTAATACTTCTGTTTCTCCTTGTTTTGGTCTAGCGTAAATATATTTTCCAATTGTATCTATTTGAGCAAATTTTGTTTCAACAATTATTTTTCCATTTATATCTGAAAAACCAAATTTTCTACTTTTTTCTATAATAAAGATATTATTAATTTGATTATAATCTATTGATTGGTATTCTGTGTTTAATATGTTTGAATTGTTTTTATATATTCCATATTGACCATTTTTAGATGCTATAAAATAAATATTTTTATCATCATTTATATTTGAAACTCTTAAAATATCATTAAATTCAGTATTTAGTATTGTATCTCCTTTTAAATCTACATATCCATATCTAAAGCCTTCTTTTGTTTTAATTCCAACAATATATCCGGCTTTTTTATAGCCATCTTTTTCTGTATAATATCCGTCTGCTTTGATTATTTCATATTGTGGTTCTAGTAATGTAACACCATTTATATTTATTACACCAAATTTTCCTTCTTGTTCAACTACAAGCTCTCCTTCTTTATATTCTAAAGCATCAATAGATCCATAAATTGGCTTTGTAATTTCTTTTCCACTATAGTCAATTAAGCCATATTTTCCATCTTTTTTATATTTTAATACACTTTTTTCATAAATAAGATTGCTTGCAAGATTTTTTAACTTTATGTAATTAACTTCCTCATAATCTTTAAACAATTCTTCACCTTGTTCATTTAGAACTTTCGTCTTATTTTCTTTAGATGTACATATAAATATTGATTTTGATGGATTAGGTATTACAACATTTTGATATTTAGGTTCAACTATTATTTGGGCTTCTTTATCAATAACCCCAAAATTTTCTCCATCTTGTACTACAAAATATTTATAATCTTCCACTTTTTCTATATTATAATCTCTAGATGCAATTTTTGAATTTTGCATTATAAAAAATACAGATACTCCAATTATTATTGCAACTAATATCGCAATAATTATTACTTTATTTTTTTTCATATTTTATCTCCTTGTGTATTAATTTTTTGTAGCTCTTTTATATGCTACAATTATTCTTCCTCATCTTCTTCTAAAATTGTTTTAATTATATTTTTACAAGCTTTAACTTTTACGATTCTCTTATCTTCATATTCTTCTATTTTAAAGGTAACTTCTTTAGTTTCAATTACTGGCAATTCTTCATCTTCAGGTATTCTTCCCATTTCTTCTTGTAAGTAACCAGATAATGTGTCATAGTCACCTTCCGGAATTTTTGTATTTAGTAATTTATTTACATCATAAATTGTCATACTTCCACTTAGAATATATGTGTTTTCATCAATTTTTTCGTATTCTTCTTCTATTTCGTCATATTCGTCGTAAATATCTCCAACAAGTTCTTCTAAAATGTCTTCCATTGTAACTAATCCAGCTGTTCCGCCGTATTCGTCAACTATTATTGCCATTTGTTTTTTATTCTTTTGAAGTTCTTTGAACAATTCGTTTATTAATTTATTTTGTGGAACAAAATATGCTTCTTTCATAGTTGTTTTTATTTTAAATGTCTTTTTATTCATATTTTTTAAGATATCTTTTACATATAAAATTCCTTTAATTTCGTCAATTGTTTCGTCATAAACAGGAATTCTACTATGTCTATATTCTTCTTCTGATATTAGTTCCAACAATTCTGATGGTGTTGTACGAACATCTATTGCAAAGATATCTGTTCTGTGTGTCATAATTTCTGAAACCGTAATATCATTGAATTCAAAAACATTATTTATTAATTCTTTTTCTTCTTCCTCTATTGCCCCTTTTTCTTCCCCTTGGTCTACCATCATTCTTATTTCTTCTTCTGTTACAGTTTCTTCATCTGTTTCACTTACACCAAACATTTTAGAAATTCCATTTGTTACCCAAGTTAATAATTTTACAAATGGTGCCGTTAAAACTGATATTGTTCTTATTATTCCTATTGTAGCAAATGATATTTTTTCATAATTTTTCATTGCTAAACGTTTTGGAACAAGCTCTCCAAAAACTAATGTAAAGAATGATAAAACTATTGTTATTAAAATTATTGATATTGTTTTCCATGTAGTTATTGAAAGTGCTGGAATCCAATTGTTTAACACTGGAGCTAAGTCTTGGGCAAATGCATCTGATGCAAACGCACTTGATAAAAATCCTGCAAGTGTTATTCCTATTTGTATTGTTGCTAAAAACTTACTTGGTGTTTTTAACATTTTTTGAATTTGTTTTGCTTTTTTATTTCCTTCTTTTGCCTGTTTGTCTATTTTTGCGTCATTTAACGATATAAATGCTATTTCACTAGCCGCGAAAAATGCATTTAATCCTATAAGTAGTATTAGTATAAATATTTGCATTGGGTTTATTATTCTCTCCTTTTTTCTTTAAAATTTATCTTTTATATTATACTTGGTTTTAAAAAATATTTCAATATTTTTTAATTAAATATATATTTAAAATTTGCAAAAAAAAAATTTAATGGTATAATAGGAAAAAAAGGAGGAATTTTTATGACAACACCACATAATAGAGCATCAATTGATGATATTGCAAAAACAGTAATAATGCCTGGAGATCCGCTTCGTGCCAAATATATCGCAGAACATTTTTTTGAATATTATAGATTAGTTAATGATGTCAGAGGAATGTTTGCTTATACTGGATTTTATAAAGGAACACGTTTAACTGTTATGGCATCTGGTATGGGTATTCCAAGTATGGGAATTTATTCATTTGAATTATTTAAGTTTTATGGAGTTGAAAATATTATTAGAATTGGTACTTGCGGAGCTTTAGATAAAGATATTAAAATTCTTGATTTGTTATTAGTTGATAGAACTTTTACAGAAAGCAACTATTCTCAAGCCTTAGATAACGTTAGATGTTATGAAGGAGAATCAAGTGCAGATTTAAATACTGTTATTCAAGAAACTGCTAAAGAAATGGGAATTGATATTCAAAAAAGAAATACAATTTGTAATGAAATTTATGACCCATATCATCCAAATATGGACCAATTATTAAGTATTTTACCAGAAGATTTACACATTGCAGGATGTGAAATGGAAGCATTTTCTTTATTTTATAATGCTAAGAGAGAAGGAAAAAATGCAGCATGTATTTTAACAGTTGTAGATACATTAGACGATTTAGATGGAATATCTGCTGAAGAAAGAGAAACTGGAGTTAATACTATGATAAAACTTGCTTTAGAAAGTGCTATAAAAATGGAACAAAAATAAAATGGACCCTTATGGGTTCATTTTATTTTTGATGTATATCTAATTGATTATATGGAACTGCGATATTGTTTTGTTCTAATGTTTTTAAAACTATTCCTTGTACTTGTCTTGTTACAGGTCTTCTAAGAACTGGCTCCACTCTAACATTTATCATATATTCTATATTTGATTGATTCAAATTTGCAACTCCCTTATATTCGCATTTTTTTACATCTGGCATAAGCCTTATTGTTTCAACCATTTCAGCCACAACTTTTTCCGCTTTTGAAACCGGCAATTCATAAGAAAGTGGAACCATAACATCAATCGAATCTGAAACTACTTGTATTTGTTCTATATTTCTATTTGCAACTGAAACAATATTAAATGTTTTTAAATCTTCGATTTTGGTAGTATTTAAACCTGTTGAAATAACTTTTCCCATTACTTCACCATATTGTACTACATCTCCTACTTGAAAATATTTATCTGTTAATATTGTCATACCTCTAATTATATCTTTCAAAGCATCTTGAACCGCAAAACCAAATATGATACCTATTATTCCAGCTCCTGCTAAAATTGATTCAACATTTATTCCATTTATTTGAAGTATAGCAAATATATTTATAATTATTAAAGCGTATCTTATAAAGCTTGAAAATACTTTAACATAAGTTTTATTTCTATTGCTTAATCTTGAATTTTTTCCTTTAGCTTTTTTAAAAATAAACTTATTTAAAATTTCATAAATAAATATGCTTCCAAGTACTACCAAACATGATTGAAATATATTATTACTTAATAATTTTTGTATATTTTCTTCCATATATTCACTTTCCTTTCTCTTTGGCTTTTATAATACTATTTTATACTAAAAAAGAATACTTGTAAAGTATTCCTTTAATGAAAAATCATTTTGATATCTCAATAACATATTTACAATTCCTATTAGACTTTGTTAAGTATTTTGCATCAAATTTATTTACTATTCTTATTAATCTAATGTCATTCTCATCTATTGAAATATATAATTCTGAATAGCCTATTTTTTTTGATTCTTCTAGTAGCATATCAAAAAACTTTTCTCCATAGCCATTTCCTTGGTATTCTTGTTTTATTGTTATAAATATCATATTTTCTTTATTTAAGTTTCCTAAAGCTCCTATTCCAATTAGACAATCACTTTCCATCAATTTGTACGAACTCTCAAATTGACTTAATAGTTCTTTTTTCTCAATCAAACTATTATCTTGAATTAAACTAAGCATTTATATCAGCCTCCTTTTCAGAGTTTTTTAATTCCTTTAAATCTAAAATGTCTGAAAAATGTTCGTTTAAAAATCTTTTTAAGCTATCGCAATTATTATATTCTTTTTTTAAGCTGTATTCTAAATACTCTTTATTCTTTGTATTTTTTACTCTTTCTTTAGTAAACTCTATCAATTCTTGTTCTGTTAGTATTTGTTTTTCACCATTTGCATAAGTAATTTTAACATTTAAAACTTCTTCGTCTGATAATTTATAATCGTTAGAAACACTATAAACCATGTTTTCTACTTCATTTTTTTCTGCTTCTGTTAAAGTATATTTATAATTATCATACTTCCACCTTGAACACATTCTCACTTGTACAATATATCTATTTTCTATAATATTTCCATTCTCATCTATATATTGTTTTTCGTCTATTATTTCGCATTTATTAATCCATAAAGGATTTGTTTTTTCAATCAAATATTGGCAATATGCTTTATTAGAATTTATATTTATAACTCCCATTGGAATAGTATATTTTTCTCTAATTTGATTAATTTTTTCTTTATCACCTTTTGCCTCTTGAATTTCTTTTAAATATAAAATTTTAAGTACTATAAATCTATGCAAACCATTAGTCATTATAACATATTTTCCATTTTCTACATGGGCGCATTCTATTGGTTCGTATTTAAAGCTTTCTTTTAGTTGATTAATTGCATTTTCAGTATTTAATTCTAACATCCCTAACGCTCTTGTATGATATCCGTCTCCATTTTCATCAAAATACTCATCCATTTCTTGAAATATATTTCCGCTATTTTTATTGCTATCATTTCCCAAAACATCACCTATACATACTTCTTTTTGTATTTCTTTTTCTTGGAATTCATTTTCAAATAATATAGGATTTATTTGTCCAAAATTATATATTTTACAATCAAGTTCTCGTGTAATTTCATCTATATCTATATTATTTTGTTTTAAAAAAAATTGATTACAATTATTCATATTTTCCCTCTTATAATTATCATTTAAAATTAAAGTTATTTTAACTTATTTTTAATTATTTAATTTTTTTGTTTCTAATAATAATTTATCAAAGTCAGAAGTAATTTTTTGCGTTTTATTAAATATAATATATTCTTTTTCTGCTTTTTCTTCCGCTTCTTTTCTTGATATTTTTCCATTATCTTGTAATATATCATATTTTCTAAATTCTAAAAATTCATTTATACTCTTAGCAAATTCTTCCATTGTAAAAGTATTTTCTCTTTCTACTAAATCCTCAATATAATCAAAATATCCCGAAACAGCTCTCTCAAGTCTTTTTATTTGTTTTTCATCTAAATAATTTTTTGCAATAATTACATCTGATTTTAATATTCTTCCATCTGGAGAATTTTTCCATGTAGTTAATCCCATGTTTTCTTTCGTATGGTCTGCTTTATTATATACTATTTCAGCAGCAGTGTTTCCAGTAATTGCATAGTGAAATTTATTTTGAACTGTTGCATAAAATTTTTTTGTTATTTGAGAATCTTTATCATAGTCAATACTGCATTCTGCAAATATATCTGTAATTTGTTGCCAAATTCTTCGTTCGCTTGTCCTAATTGAACGAATTCTTTCAAGTAATTCTTTAAAGTAATCTTTACCAAATTTAGGTCCATTTTTTAAAAATTCATCATTTAAAACAAAACCTTTTTTTATAAATTCTTTTAATGTTTTAGTTGCCCAAATTCTAAAATCTGTAGCTTCCTTTGAATTCACTCTATATCCTACTGCTATAATTGCATCTAAACTATAAAAATTTAATTCTCTAGAAACATTTCTATTCCCCTCTTTTTGAACTACTCTAATTTTTTGAGTAGTTCGATTTTCTTCTAATTCTTTTTCTGCAAATATGTTTTGCAAATGATATGTAATATTATTTTCTACTACCCCAAACAATTTTCCCATTGATTTTTGTGTTAACCAAAAATCTTCATTATCATATAACACTTCAATTGATATGTTTTGATTATTTTTGCTTTGATAAATTATTAAATCTCTTAAATCTTCTAAACTATTCATATTTCTCCTTTCGCATTCTTTTATACACATGTGCTTTCTTTACTTCCTTTTCCACTCAAATCCTTCTGGCAAACTTAAATTGTCTTTTTTCTTTTTAACGTATCTGTCTTCTTCTGAAAATACACAACCGCAATATTTTTGCATGTATAATCCCGCTTCTTTTGCTTTGTCGTGTCCTTCCCAAAAACCATATCTAAAATCTCTATATAGAAATTCAATCCCATATTCTTTACTTAGCTTTTCGCAATATGCTTTGATAAAGTTATGGTTTTGATAGATACTGTATAAAAGTGTTGTTGTTACTGTATCATAGCCATTTTGTTTTGCATATTCAAATGTTTTTCTTAAACGAACTGGATAGCAATAGTTTGCACAACGGTTGTCTAAATCGTTAGATACATTCTTGCAAAATTCGTCTAAACCATATTCATCTTCTATTACGCAATTTACATTTATTGATTTTGTATATTCTTTTAAACAATCTCTTCTTGCCTCATATTCTTTGTATGGGTGAATATTAGGGTTATACCAATAGATTGTTGGTTCGATTCCTTCTTCTCTTAGTTTATCTATGCAATACACACTACATGGTGCACAACATGCGTGCATTAATAATTTCATCTTTACTCCTCTTTTCTGTACAATATTATATCAAAAAAACTCTGGCAATTCCAGAGTTTTTCTAATTTTTATGCTAATTCAGCAAAATATTTAATTGTTCTTACCATTTGGCTTGTGTAAGAATTTTCATTATCATACCAAGATACAACTTGAACTTGATATAATCCGTTTCCGATTTCTGTTACCATTGTTTGAGTAGCATCAAATAATGAACCATTTGTAATACCAATTATATCTGAAGAAACTAATGGTTCTTCTGTGTATCCAAATGATGCACTTTCTTGTGATTTCATAGCAGCATTTATGCTATCAACTGTAATATTTTCTCCTTTTACAACTGCAACTAATATTGTTGTTGAACCTGTTGGAACTGGAACTCTTTGAGCTGATCCAATTAATTTTCCATTTAATTCTGGTATAACTAATCCAATTGCTTTTGCTGCTCCTGTTGAGTTTGGAACTATATTTACAGCAGCTGCTCTTGCTCTTCTTAAATCACCTTTTCTGTGTGGTCCATCTAATACCATTTGATCGCCTGTGTAAGCGTGAACTGTTGTCATTATTCCAGATTGAATTGGTGCATAATCATTTAATGCTTTAGCCATTGGTGCTAAGCAGTTTGTTGTGCATGATGCAGCTGATATTATTTTATCATCTGCTGTTAATGTATTTTCATTTACTCCAAATACTATTGTTGGTAAGTCTTTTCCAGCTGGTGCTGAAATTACAACCTTTTTAGCTCCTGCATCTATGTGAGCTTGTGATTTTTCTTTTGATGTGTAGAATCCTGTACATTCTAATACAACATCTACTCCTATTTCTCCCCAAGGTAGATTTCTAGCATCTGCCTCAGCATATATTTTAATTGTTTTTCCATCTACAGTTATTGAATCTTCTCCTGCTACTACTGTATCTGCTTTATCATATCTTTTTTGTGCAGAATCATATTTTAATAAGTGTGCAAGCATATCTGGGCTTGTTAAATCATTTATAGCTACAATTTCATACCCTTCTGCTCCAAACATTTGCCTAAATGCAAGACGTCCTATACGTCCAAAACCATTAATGGCTACTTTTACTGACATAATTATTTCCTCCTCCTAAGACTTTAATTTTTTTAAAATCTTTTATATATTATTGCCATTATTTTACATGGCAATTCAATTCTATATCAAATTATTTTTTTATGCAAGTGCTTTTCTAAATTTTCACACTTTCTTCACCAATTATTTCGTTAAACACTCCTAAAATTTCATCATTGCAAAGAATTGCCCCACAAGGTTTAATCTCCTCATTTACCTTGACTGCTACTGGCATATTATTTCTATCACCATTAAAAAATCTGATTGTTCCTCTTAGTTTTGTTTTTTGTTCTTCTGTAGCATTTGTAATATCTATAATAAGCTGTTTCTGTTTTTGCTCTGATAAATCTTTTATATCGTTTGCTATGATTGTGCATGAATCGTCTTCCCTTATACTTAAACGTCCATCTACAACAACTATGTTTTCTTCAACTAAACTCTTTCCAGCCTTCATGTATGCATTTTCAAAAACCAATACCTCAGTTTGACCATATAAGTCTTCTACTGTAACAAATGCCATTATTTTATTGTTTTTTGTGTATTTTTTCTTAATTGAAGTTATTATTCCAGCATATTTTACATTTTGTCCATCTTTGAATTTTGGTCTTTCTGTTATATTAACTCCTTGCTCTGTTCCATCTCCAGTTACATTTTGTTCATCTATTTGCTTTAAATTCATTGAATTTATTGTTGTTACCGCTTCTATTTGTTCTTTTAATTTTCCTAATGGATGCCCCGAAATATAAATTCCTAGCATTTCTTTTTCAAGTGATAATAATTCTTTATTTGGTAATTCTTCTTGTTCTATAAAATTATATTTTATATCATTCATTTCTTCTTGTTCTTCACTTGATCCTAAATCAAACATAGAAACTTGACCGTTGAAGCCTTTTCGATTTGAACTTTGGATTATATCTATTATTCCCTCAAATGAAGCAAGTAGAGTACTTCTAGTTTGTTCAAATTCGTCAAAAGCTCCTGCTTTTATCAAACTTTCTATACATTTTTTGTTTACTTGCTTATCTGCAATTCTTTCACAAAAGTCTGTAAAACTTTTGAATAATCCGTTTTCTGCTCTTTCTTGAACAATTTGCCTAACTGGCTCTGTACCAACATTTTTAATACTTCCAAGCCCAAAGCGAATTTCATTATCTTTTCCAGTAAAGTTCTCCATACTTTCATTTATGTCTGGTGCTAGTATTTTTATTCCTAAAACTTTACATTCATCTATATATTGTGGAACTTTATCTAGATTTCCTAAATAACTATTTAACATCGCAGCCATAAATTCTGTTGGATAATATGCTTTTAAATATGCTGTTCTGTAAGCTACAACTGCATAGCAAGCTGCATGTGACTTATTGAAAGCATATTTTGCAAATTCTGCCATTTCATCAAATATTTTATTTGCTGAAACTTCGTCTATACCATTTCTTACACATCCTGGTACAACTATATTTCCATCTTCGTCAACTTGCCCATGTATAAATATTTCTCTTTCTTTTGCCATTACATCAAGCTTTTTCTTTCCCATTGCTCTTCTTACTAGGTCAGCTCTACCAAGTGAATAGCCTGCTAAATCACGAACTATTTGCATAACCTGCTCTTGGTAAACCATACAGCCATAAGTAACATTTAGTATTGGCTCCAAGCTTGGATGAGTATATTCATTATGTCCTGGATTCATTTTTCCTTTTATATATCTTGGAATTTGATCCATTGGACCTGGTCTGTAAAGCGAAACTCCAGCTATTATATCTTCTAGGCAGTCTGGTTTTAGCTCTTTCATAAATACTGTCATTCCTTGAGATTCAAACTGGAATATTCCCATTGTTTTACCTTCTTGCCATAGTTTGTATACTTTAGGGTCTGACATATCTTCATCATATTTTACATCTATGCCAAGGTTTTGTTTTACATTTTTTATAGTTTCTTGAATAACTGTTAATGTTCTTAGTCCCAAAAAGTCCATTTTTAGAAGGCCTAATTTTTCTAATGTTGTCATTATAAATTGTGTTGCTATTTGGCCATCTCTAACATATAGTGGCACATAAGTATCTACTGGATCTTTTGTTATAACAACACCACAAGCATGTGTTGAAGCCTGTCTTGGCATTCCTTCTAAACTCATTGCAATATCTAATATTTTTTTAGTTTGCTCATCTGAATTATATAATTGATTTAATTCTTTATTTTGTTCTATCGCCTTCTTAATTGTAATGTGAAGCTCATTTGGAATCATTTTAGCCAAAGCGTCCGCTTCACTATAAGGAACGTCTAGAACTCTTGCTACATCCCTTATTACCATTTTTGCGGCCATTGTACCAAATGTAATAATCTGTGAAACATGGTCTTTACCATATTTTTGTGATACATAGTCTATTACATCTTGACGGTTTACATCGGCAAAGTCAACGTCAAAATCGGGCATTGATATTCTTTCTGGATTTAAAAATCTCTCAAACATTAAGCCATATCTAATTGGGTCAATATCTGTTATTTCTATTGCATAAGCTATTATTGAACCAGCACCACTTCCACGTCCTGGCCCTACTGCTATTCCATTTTCTTTTGCAAAATGGATATAATCCCAAACTATTAAGAAATAATCAACAAATCCCATTTTTTGAATTATACCTAGCTCATATTCTGCCCTATCTAAAATTTCTTGTGATGGATTCTCTCCGTATCTCTTACGGATACCATCATCACATAGTTTTTTGAAATAATCATAATGTGTTGCAAATTCTGGTGGCACATCGTAGTTTGGCAAAATTGTGTGACCAAATTCAAATTCTACATTACATTGTTCTGCGATTTTAACAGTATTCTCTATGGCTTCTGGAAATGCTTTGAAATATTCTATCATTTCTTCTGGTGATTTTATATAAAGTTCATCTGTTTCGAATTTCATTCTATCTTCATCACTCATTCTTTTACCTGTTTGAATACATAGTAAAACTTCGTGATTGTATGCATCTTCTTTTCTTAAATAATGTGCATCATTTGTTGCAACTAGTGGCAAATCTAACTTTCTAGCTAATTGTATTAATTTTTGATTTGCTAAAACTTGTTCTTGTAAACCATTATTTTGAATTTCTATGTAATAGTCATCTCCAAAAACTTTCTTATGCCAAAGAGCAATTTCTTCAGCTTTTTCCATGTTTCCATTTAGCAATGCTTGGTTCACACTACCTGCTAAACATGCACTTAAACATATTAAACCTTCATGATATTTTTCTAGTATTTCTAAATCTATTCTTGGCTTATAATAATAGCCGTCTACAAAGCTTAATGATACTAATTTACTTAGGTTTTTATAACCTTGTTGATTTTTTGCAAGTAATATTAAGTGATTATATTTATTGTCTACACCAGGTTCTTTATCAAATCTTGAACGAGGTGCTACATATACCTCACAGCCTATGATTGGCTTTATTCCCTCTTCTTTACAGGCATTATAAAAGTCAATTACACCATACATTACACCATGGTCTGTAATTGCTATTGAGTCCATTCCAAGCTCTTTTGCGCGTTTTGGAATGTCTTTTATTCTATTGGCTCCATCTAGTAAACTGAATTCGCTGTGTATATGTAAGTGTACAAATTTTGACATACAAAAATGCCTCCTTTTTTAATTAGCTACATAAATATAATATATTATACTTACTTTAAAAATTATTGCAAAAGATCTGGCCTTTTATTTTTAGTAATTTCCAAAGCCTGTTCTTTACGCCATTTGTCTATGTTTTGGTGATTTCCAGATAGCAATACTTCTGGAACTTTCATGCCTTCAAATATTTCTGGTCTTGTATATTGCGGATATTCCAGCAATCCATTTGAAAAAGATTCTTCTTCAATAGATTCTTTATTTAAAACGCCATCTACATATCTGCTAACTGAATCAATTAATATCATTGCAGGAAGTTCTCCGCCTGTTAAAACATAATCTCCAACTGATATTTCTTCTGGCTGAATTAAATCTATTGCTCTTTGGTCTATTCCCTCATAATGTCCACAAAGAAGGATTAAATGTTCCTCTTTTGCAAGTTCTTCAACCTTTTTCTGATTTAATGTTTTACCTTGCGGTGTTAAATAAACAACCTTTGCATTTGAATTTTCAACAGATTTATATGCTTCATAGACAACATCTGGCTTCATAACCATTCCTGCACCACCACCATAAGGTGTGTCATCTACATGTTTATGTTTGTCAGTTGAAAAATCTCTTATATTTATTAAATTAATTTCTATTTGTTTGTTTTCCTTTGCTCTCCCAATTATACTCTCTTCTAAAGGTTTAAACATTTCTGGAAATAATGTTAAAACATCAAATTTCATATTTTTCTCCCTCTTTCATTTTCAACATTATACCTTAAAAAGCAAAAAATCTCAATATTTCATGAGATTTTTTTGATTTTTTAGTACATTCCATTCATAGCTGCTGGCATTCCATCATCAGACGCTGAACAATGACAACCTTTTGGATCTGGTGCATCTGTTACAAGGCTTTCTGTTGTTAGTACCATCGATGCTATTGAAGCAGCATTTTGTAAAGCACTTCTTGTAACTTTTGTTGGATCAACTATTCCTGTTTTTTTCATGTCAACATATTGTTCTTTTGCAGCATCAAAGCCTGTTCCAACTTCTGAATTTTTTACTTTATCAACTATAACTGCTGGTTCTAAACCTGCATTTCTAGCTATTTGTTTTACTGGTTCTTCTAGTGCTTTTAATACTATTTGTGCACCTAGTTTTTCCCCATTTTCTAAGGAAGCTGTTAATTTCTCTACTGCTGGAATTGTGTTTATTAGTGCTGTTCCACCACCTGCTACAATTCCTTCTTCTACTGCAGCTTTTGTTGCAGAAAGTGCATCTTCTATTCTTAATTTTTTGTCTTTCATTTCAACTTCTGTTGCTGCACCTACTCCAATTACCGCAACTCCACCAGCAATTTTTGCTAAACGATTGTGTAAGTTTTCTTTGTCATATTCGCTCTTTGTTTCTTCAATTTGAGTTTTTATTTGAGCAACTCTTTCTTTAATTTTTTCTTTGTTTCCTAGGCCATCAACGATTATTGTATTTTCTTTAGATACTTTAACTTGTTTTGCTTGACCTAATTGACTTATTTCTACATCTTTTAATTCAAATCCTAAATCTTGTGCAATTACTTCTCCACCTGTTAGAATTGCAATGTCTTCTAGGTTAGCTTTTCTGTTATCTCCAAATCCTGGAGCCTTTACGGCTACAACATTTAGAACACCTCTTAATTTGTTTAAAATAAGTGTTGATAAAGCTTCTTGTTCAATATCATCACATATTATTAATAATTTTCCAGATTGTTGCATTAAGTTTTCTAGTAATGGTAAGATTTCTTGAATATTGCTTATTTTTTTATCTGTTATTAAAATGTAAGGATTGTCTAAAACCGCTTCCATTTTTTCTGTGTCTGTAACCATATATGGTGAAACATATCCTTTATCAAATTGCATACCTTCTACTACATTAAGTTCTGTGTTTGAAGTTTTAGATTCTTCTATTGTAATAACTCCATCTTTAGAAACTTTTTCCATAGCATCTGCAATTAAAGTTCCGATTTCTTCATTGTTTGCTGATATACTTGCAACTCTTGCTATATCTTCTTTTCCTTTAATTTCTGAGCTTATTTTCTTCAACTCTTCTACTGCAACTGTTACAGCCTTGTCAATTCCTCTTTTTACAGCCATTGGGTCTGCTCCTGCTGCAACATTTTTCACTCCCTCTTTTATCATGCTTTGAGCTAAAACTGTTGCTGTTGTAGTTCCATCTCCTGCAACATCATTTGTTTTTGTAGATACTTCTTTTACAAGTCTTGCTCCCATGTTTTCAAATTTGTCTTCCAATTCTATATCTTTGGCTATTGTTACACCATCATTAGTAATAAGTGGTGCTCCATAACCTCTATCTAATACTACGTTTCTTCCTTTTGGCCCTAATGTTACTTTTACTGTGTCTGCTAATTTATTTACACCTTCCAATAAAGATTTTCTAGCATCTTCACCAAATTTAATTACTTTTGCCATTTTATATCATTCCTTTCTTTTTTAATCTACAATTGCAAGCAAATCATCTTGGCGTAGAATAATATATTCCACACCTTCATATTTTACTTCTGTTCCAGCATATTTGCTAACAATTACATTATCACCTTTTTTTACACAAACTGGTTCTAGTTTTCCATCTATTTTTTTACCTGGTCCTACTTCAACTACTTCTGCTATTTGTGGTTTTTCTTTTGAATTGTTAGTTAAAATAATTCCACTTTTTGTTGTTTCTTCGCCTTCTTTCATTTTTACTAAGATTCTGTCTTCTAATGGTTTAATCATTAAAATTACCTCCTTTAAAAATTTATTAGCACTCGTCTTTCAAGACTGCTAATAATTTATACCCGTTTCCGTTAAATGTCAATACTTTTCACAAAAATTTCACATTAACTATTTTATGCACTATCCCTGTAAAAAAGAACAAATTCAAAGAGGAGCTATTAAAGCTCCTCCTTGAATTCATTTTGAAGTAATTCTACATTCTCAAGTTTTATGCATGGTATTGTTGTGATTTTAAAATCTCGTGCAAAGATGATTATGTTATACCCATCAAGCAAAGCCTTATTCCTATCTAAAATCACCGGTCTCGGCAACTTGTGGTAAGTATTCCAAAAAGCAACAATCCTATGGTATTTTTTGCCTCTTAAATCCTCACCAGCTGGACGACATTTAATTTCAGAAATCTCTACAAACTCTACCCATTTTTTTGGTAACCTATAACCTATCTTTCTAAGATTCTTTTCTTTGTGCTTATTAAACTTTTTAGTTTCTTTCTTTTTTTCCGTTTTCGGTGTTTTACAGATTTTCAAATACTCATGATGCAAATAATTACTCTTATGAGAATTACACAAAGGACATGTAGGATACAAGTTGTTTACAATGCTTACTCCTCCAGTATCTCTGGGATACCTATGGTCTAAGGTACTATTACTCCGCTTCAACTTTTTCCCACAATACACACATCTGTGTTTTCTCATAGCATAAGTAAGTTCATACATTAAGTCTTCAATCCGCTCTAACCGATAAATGTACAAAACCCCGTCTTCAACTTTTGCATAGCCTCCAATATGAAACTTTTTTGGCAAATCCATAATCATGGTTCTTACCTCCTTTGCGGTCTCAAAGTTGTTTGCTTGTTATTTGTAATTTATCATTTTTTTGAAGATAATGCAATGGAATTTGAATAAAAATAAAAAGCGATTATTCATCGCCTTTTATTTTATATATTTTTTAATCTGTTTCAAAAGTTCCTGTACCTTGGTTGTAATAAAATTTGCCTTCTACTTTATCATATAGGCATGGTTCGTTTTCGTGGCCTGTTTCTAGTGATACTGCCGGAATATAATCCCTAATTAAAGTATCACCTTCATATATTTTACAATAATAAATTCTTACATCATTTCCGAAAAAATCTGCTATTCCGCTTTCGTTTAAAGCAAATAAATATAATGGATAATCCATACTATAATCAACATAGTAATTATTTCCAATTACTCCTAAGTCAGACACTTCTGCTTTGCTATTTGAGCAATATGCAGCATATGTTTTTCCAAATTCAATATCTTGTACGGATGAGTTAGTACTATTATTCCCATAATAGTAATATAGATGATTATTAGAATTAGATGCATCTATTAAGCTATAATAATTAACATTAAATTTTCTTGCGCCAAATACAGTTGCAAGAGAATTATTCTTTTCAAATTGGAATTTAACATCAACCTTTGTATTCCCCGTTGCATTATACAATGTATCAATATATTGTGTTCCTGTACTTTTCAAATATTCTTTTTCAACATAACCAGTATCAT
>CAMPBS010000006.1 GCA_946639585.1 uncultured Clostridium sp.
TTTCTTTATACCATCCTAAGAATGTATAACCATCTCTTGTTGGTGTTGGTAATGTACCATATTGACTATCAAATGTTACGCTCTTTGTTGATGTTGCACCTGTACCTGTCCATCCATCTGTTGATGGTATTGTACCACCATTTGCATTTGCTGTTACTGTGTATGGGTTTGCTTCCCATATTGCAGTGATGTTGTGATTTGATGCTGTTGTTACAGGTGTTTCAGCTGTAATGTAATATGGTTCGTATGGTGTTGATTCTGTGCCTTCTTCTATTTGAATATCTGTGTTAACCCAAATAGTATTCATTTGTTTTTGAGTCATTTCATTATAATATCCTATATATAGTAAACCATCATTATTTGTTGTATATTTCTCAACAGTCTTATTGGGTTCACTGTCATGCGCTATTGAAGTCCAATTATACCCTTTTTGAGTTTTCATTGAATTAATAATTAAAGTGCTATAACCTTTTCCATCAAATCCGTTATACCTTTTTACTGTAACTTTATAGTCAGTATTTGGTTTCAATTTAATTGCTTTCCAATTATAGTAAGTAGCTATTTCAGTATAATCATCTAGTTTTGTATATTTACTCTTATCAAATTTATTCTTCCCATTCCATCCCTTAAATGTATAACCTGTTCTTGTTGGAGTTGGTAATGTGCCATAAGTACTATCATAAGTTACAGATTTTGTTGCTGTTGCTCCAGAACCCGTCCAACCTTCCGTTGTGTTAATTGAACCACTATTTGCATCTGCTGTAACTGTGTAAGTATTCGCTGTATAGTTTGCTGTATATTTTCTATTTCCTATACTTCCTTGTTGGATTACTACTGTTGACATCGGTGAACTTGTTAATTTTGTACCGCTTCTTTGCTCAGCTGTTGGATTAGCATGGAACATAATTCTTACATAACAATCTTTTTCAGCTGTATATGTATTTGAATTTGGTCCATTCTTATAATAACTTCCATCTGTATTATATAATCTCCATCTAATATTGCTTACTGCATAAAATCCATATCCACTTAGTGTATATTTTACACCTTGTTTCAACTTAATTGTATTTGTATAATATGAATTTGGATATTGTGAACTTATTTCATGAACTCCTGTACTTAAATTCAAGAATCCTTTTGTCCATGTTAAGTCACTTACTTCTTCAGACCAACCCGCAAATGTATATCCTATTTTTGTTGGATTATTTAATGTAATATCAGCAGTTTCAATATTATAAGTTGTTGTGTTTTCTGTTGCAACTGTTCCACCATTTAATTCATAAGAAATTGTATATGGTGTTGGTACCCAATTTACATATAATGTAATTACTTGGTCACCTGTACTTAAGTCTTTGCCACATGCAGCTGCCATGTCTATTGCAGAATATGAACCACTAAACTGATCATATGCTGTTCCTGTTCCATCCGCTTTTGTATTCCATTCTAAACTTTGCTTTGCTGTATATCCTGTTTTTATAACATTAATACCATTTGGATTATTATAATCATTAAGTCCATATGTAGATAATGAATATGTATTAATATCTGTAACACCATTTACATTGCTTCCATAAAATCCTGAAATAACATTAGTAGTGTTATTAACTAGCAATAAATTATCAGAAACGCCTACAATGTTTCCATGTATTTCAGACAAACTACCACCATTCATATCATATTGTACATATAAATAGTTAGGTCTGTAATACAAGTTTATTACTCTGCTTCCGTCAGCCGCAATTGTTGTAGTTGCAACTGCTCCAGAAACTGGTTTCGTTGTATCACCTGTTATAAATCCTTCTTCATAAGTATAACCTGCTATTGTCTTTTTCAAGTCAGCAAGAGTTACACTTGCATCTGAAGTTCCCTGTAAATTATCTGTTGAGTTTAAGGTATATGTTGCTGCACCTAAATTATGTGTATAATGATTTACTGTATATGCAGTATCTGTACGAGGTGTCCAATGTGCATAAATAGTATGCGCGCTATCTGTTTGCATTATTGTTGCATCTGTTACCAATATTCCATTTGTTGCGTCTGTGTACCATCCAGCAAAGTCATAACCAACTCTTGTTGGTGTTGGTAATGTACCATATTGACTATCGAATGTTACGCTCTTTGTTGATGTTGCGCCTGTATCTGTCCAACCTTCTGTTGATGGTATTGTACCACCATTTGCATCGGCTGTAACAGTGTATGGATTTGCTTCCCATATTGCTGTTAAAGTGTGATTGCTTGGTGTTGTTACTTTTGTGTCAGCTGCTATGCTGTCGCCTTCACCATTAATTTTCCATCCTTTGAATGTGTAGCCTGTTCTTGATACATCACTTGCTGTTGGTAGTGTACCATAAGCACTATCAAATGTTACTGTTTTGTCTGCTGGCGTTGGTGTACCACCATTTGAGTCGAAGTGAACTGTGTATTGTTTTGGAGTCCAGTTTGCATGAATTGTGTGGTCTGCAGCACTACTTACAGTTGTGTTTGCATTTACTACTCTGTATGGTTCAAAGTTTGTAGCTGTTGAGGCCTCTTCCAATTGTGGGTTTTTATATTGTAATCCAGTAGCACTTGAACCACGATTAATTAATCCAACTACACAGCTTGTAGTTCCTTCTGGAATAACAAATGAATATGATAGTCTATCACCTACATTACATCCCAATTCAGTATTTCTTGTATATCTTCTTCCATTTACCATCATATCGCAACCCATCCATACAGTATTTACTCCTTCAGTCTTTGATACAATTTCAACACTAAATGTATATCTTTTTCCTATTTCTATTTTTTTCATTACATCATGACCATATAAAACATCATAATAAGTTTTTGAATTCACAGTATATATTCCAGTTTCCTCATTATATACAACCATATTTGTTCTTACTATTCCATTATATGCTTTTGAATATTCTTCACTTGAATCTATCAAGTTCTTTCCTGTCCAGTTTTGGAAGTCATATCCATCTCTTGTTGGCATTGGCAATGTACCATATTGATTATCGTATGTTACACTCTTAGTTGCTGTTGTACCTGTTCCTGTCCAACCTTCTGTTGCTGGTATTGAACCGCTATTAGCATCTGCTGTTACGGTGTAGTTGTTTGCTTCCCATATTGCTGTGATTGTGTGGTCATTAGGTGTTTTTACTATTGTGTCGGCTGCTATATTGTCGCCTTCACCATTTATTTTCCATCCCTTAAAAGTATAGCCTGTTTTTGTTAGTGTAGGCAATGTGCCGTATGTGCTGTCGTAAGTTACAGATTTTGTTGCCGCTGCTCCAGAGCCCGTCCAACCTTCTGTTGCTGGTATTGAACCACCATTTGCATCTGCTGTTACTATGTAATTATTTGCTTCCCATATTGCTGTAATTGTGTGATTGCTTGGCGTTGTTACTAGTGTATCTGCTACTATGTTGTCTCCTTCACCATTTATTTTCCATCCCCTGAAAGCATAACCTGTTTTTGTTGGTGTAGGTAATGTGCCGTATGTACTGTCATAAGTTACAGATTTTGTTGCTGATGCCCCAGAACCTGTCCAGCCTTCTGTTGATGGTATTGAACCACCATTTGCATCTGCTGTAACGGTATAATTATTTGCTTCCCATACTGCATATAGGTTGGCTGTTCCATTGTTTTCAGTTGTTAAGTTACTAACTACTTGTTCGTCTGTGTAATCTGGGATTATATATAAACGTACATTTTTAACTCTTGGTTTGTTGCCTGTTCCATATACCCCATAGAATGATAATATTGCATTTGATGTTGCTTGATTTGTTTTAACGACTCTAAAATCAAACACATCATGTGTCCATTCTGTTGAAGATACAGTTATTGTTCTTATATTACTACTTATAACATTTCCATCTTCTGTATTGTTTTGAAATGAATATTTTGAATTACTTCCATTTGAGAAGTAAATTTTAATTTTATTATTATTTGTTGTATCATCTGATTTTATATCAAACTCAAATCTATATTTAGCATTTGTTCCATATTTATTAAAATATGATGCAAAACTTGCATATGACATAAATTCATTTGTTGAATTTTGATTTGCTGTATGTCCTGAATACATTTCATAATCACTACTATATATTAGATTTTTTTCAAATTCATCATTTGCTTGTGACCATCCTGCAAATGTGTATCCTGTTTTTGTGAATGTATTTGTTGTTAAAGCTTGTGGTGTGTCATATGTGAAGTTCTGGTCTGACATTTCGCCAGTTCCACCATTTGCATCAAAGTGAACTGTGTAACTATTTGCTTCCCATATTGCTTTTAGTTCGTGGTCTTGGTCTTGCACTACTTTTGTATCGTCTGTAATCCAATATGGTTCGTATGTTGTGGCTGTTGGACCTTCTTCGAGTTGAACATAAAATTCAAAATTATCAAATACTTGACCGTTTGTATGATAATATATTGAAAAATATACTTCAGTATCTACATTTAATGTAAATGTTTTACTTGTTTCACCATTTTGTAATAAAATTTTCGCTACTTCACTTCCATCAGAATATCTATTTATTCCTACTGCACAATGTTCTGTAGGAGTATTGCCTGATACATTATTAATAGAATATGTATATGTTCCTGCTTTTAGTATCTTTGTAACAGTATTTTCATTATATGATGAGTTTAGATAATTTGGATAATTAGCTCTATTATCAAAATTATATAAATCATAAGTTCTTCCATTTGATTGCAATTCTTGTGATACACCATTTAAAGTATATTTTCCATCCTGTACTGTACATGCTACATTTAATTGATTCATTTGCTGATTATTTGGTATGCTAAACAAATTCTTTCCATTCCATCCTTTGAATGTATACCCTGATCTTGTTGGTGTTGGAAGGCTTGCGATCTCTGCTGTTTCTGCTTTTTCTTTGTATTCTACATTTGTTAATACATCTCTTGAACTTTCTGCTACTGTTGCACCTTCGCCGTTTGGGTTGAAGGTTACATTTAATTGTTTTTCTAAGACTGTTTCGAATTTGTTTGTTTCTGTATTTTGTCTTGTGTATGGTTTGTATCCTTCTCTGAAGTTTACTGTTGTTCCTTCGCTTTCTTCTGTTGGTGCTACTGTAGCAAATGCTACTTCTCTTCCATAGAATGTTCTCTTTCCATCTGCTGCAGTTGCTTTTGATGAACTAATTATTTTTCCATCATAGAAGTTGAATGTTGATGTTGAATTAGTTATATTTACACCATATCCATTTGTTCCTTGGATTACAGGTGATGTTCTGTCTATGGCTGTTGAGCTGTCGCCGATTGTAATATTATCATTTGCATTTGTAGTTCTGACACCATTAATACCACCTGTTACAGTTCCTCCTTTAATTGTTACTATATTATTAGGACATGTCAAAGATATTCCATATTGTCCTCCTGTGGTTGTCCCTCCTGTTATATTTATATTACCTCTATTAGTTTCATTTCCTCCTCCATAAATAGCTGCCGTACCTCCTGTAATTGTACCTCCAGAAATATTTATTGTTGGTCTATGACTCGCTCCACCAAACGCTATTCCATAAGTTCCTCCATTAATAATTGGATTTCCACTTATATTTACTGTACAATAGTTTATGCCAAGGCATGTTGGAGATGAAAAATTTCCTCCCGTTATATTCATTGTCCTATATGCTGAAAGACAATATCTAACATTTGCTAAAACATTTCCTCCATTTACAGTGATATTAATTCCATAAATTGCTTGCCATCCACTATTTCCTGTAGATTTTATTGTACCATCATTAACAGTAACATTTGCTCCGTTTATTACTGTTGTATTAGCTTCCATTGTCGCGCCATTTACTATTACATTTCCACTATTTGTTACCAAATCTCCTGTTGTTCTTTCCAATTTACCTTTTGTTTCTGCTGTGTCTACAAATGTTGCTGTTTTACCGTTTGCTACTGTTATTTTTTCTGCCATTATCAATGTCTTTCCATTTGTGTCTAATGTTACGTTTTGTCTTATCGTTGCTGCTACTTCGTCTGTAAATGTTCTTAGCACTTGTATTACTGTTGCCCCTTCTATTCCTGCAGCTTCTTCCAATGTTGCTGCATATCTTGTTCCATTTGTTGTTGTTACTTTATAGTTTGCTTGTTTTACATGGTATGGTTCTGAGGTTGTTATGTCGCTTATGTTTCCTGCATTGTCTATTGCTCTTACATGTATATAATATTCACCATTTTCTTGTGTATTGCTTATTGTTGGTTTTGAATTTTCGTTATATGTTTGCCATTCTGCATCCGCTGCTGGTGTTTCACTTGAATTATTTATAATATATTGTATTTCTTTTACTCCACTTACGTTATCGCTTGCTGTTAATGTTATTACATTGCTTGCATCTTGTGCTTGTATTGTTTCTTCTTCTGTTCCTTTCCATACAGTTCCACCATTTGGTGTAATTGACGCTGTTGGTGCTGTTAAGTCTATGTATACATAGATTACTGTATCCGGAACATTATCTACTTTTGCTGTTATTTGGAATTGTCCTTCTCTTTCTGGTGTATTTTCTTTACCAAATGCAATATCTTCTAAGGCTTTTTCACTATTTACTCTAATACCTGTTCCAGTATGGTCTACAATTTCTACGCTTGCCACACCTGCTGGCCAGTTTGCGTCTATTGTAAGAGGCAATCTGTCAGCATTAGAGCCATTTATCCATTCACCACTATTATAGATTTCCTTGTAGCTATCAATTACTTTTATCACAAACTTTCCTAATTGACGTTGTTTAGCTTCTTGATACATTGTATCGAGGTATGTGTCGTTTGTATTTGAACGATATTCACTTTTAATCTTCTCCACATCTCTTTTTTGCGATGTTTCCGCATTCATGTTGATGATAAAAATCATCATTCCTATGATTAAAAAAAATAGCATCGCAATAAGAACGAATAAAGTAACACTACCTTTTTCGCCTTTGTGCTTTTGATTTAATTTAATTCTACTTGGCAAATTCATAACTGGCTTCTCCTTTGTACAAAGTATAATTCTAGAATTATTTTACTTTCTTATATATATTATTTCAATACCGGTTTTTGCCAGTTTTTTTGAGTACCTTGTATATCACTAGGGATGCTGTTTTTTGTCGTTTTTTTCAATATAATTATTTTTATTTTACATTTGTGTAACAGTTCTTTGGTAATAACCTCAAAGACCAGATTTTAGGTAACAAAAAAGCCACGCAAGTCAACCTTGCGTAGCTTTTTTAGTATTTATTCTTCAACTGTTTCTGCAGTTTCTGTTTCTTCTGCTTGTTCTACTGGTTCAGTTGTTTCAACTGTCTCAGCACTTTCTTCTTGTTCTTGTTCTAATTCTGTGTCTATTTTTGTTGCTTGGTATACTTGCATTCCTGTTCCTGCTGGGATTAATTTACCAATGATAACATTTTCTTTTAATCCTAGTAAGTCGTCTTCTTTTCCTTTTATTGCTGCATCTGTTAAAACTCTTGTTGTTTCTTGGAATGATGCTGCTGATAGGAAGCTGTCTGTTGCAAGTGATGCTTTTGTTATTCCTAGTAGTACACGTTTTCCTTCTGCTTTTCTTACACCTAATTCTTCTGCTTTTTTGTTTTCTTCTTCGAAATCGTACATGTCTACTAATGAACCAGCTGGTAAGTTTGTATCTCCGTTATCTCCAACTTTTACTTTCTTAAGCATTTGTCTACCAATTACTTCGATGTGCTTATCGTTTATATCAACACCTTGGTTTCTATAAACTTTTTGTACTTCTGAGATTAGGTATTCGTAAACTCCTTCGGCTCCTTTGATTTCAAGGATGTCGTTTGGATTTATTGATCCTTCGATTAATGGATCTCCCGCTTCTACCATATCTCCATTTTTAACTTTCATTTTTGAACCGAATGGTATTGTATAAGTTCTAGAATCGTCATTTGAAGTTACAACAACTTCTTTTTTCTTCTTAGTTTCTTTAATTTTAACTTTACCATCTATTTCAGAAATTATTGCTAATCCCTTTGGTTTTCTAGCTTCGAATAATTCTTCAACTCTAGGAAGACCTTGTGTGATATCTGCTACACCTGCAACACCACCAGAGTGGATAGTTCTCATTGTAAGCTGTGTACCTGGCTCTCCAATTGATTGAGCTGCAATTATTCCGACTGCTTCTCCTATTGAAACTAGGCTTCTTCTAGCTAAGCCCATACCATAGCATTTTTGGCAAACACCATGTTTTGTTCTACATCCTAATGCTGAACGAACTTTTAATTTTTCAATTCCAGATTCAATTATTTTATCTGCAATTTCATCATTAATCATTGTGTTATTATCCACAATTAATTCACCAGTTGTTGGATTAATTACATCTTCAACTGCGAATCTTCCGATTAATCTTTCATGCATTTTTTCAATTACTTGATTTCCATCTTTTATATCGTAGATTACAATTCCATCATCTGTTCCACAGTCATATTCTCTTACAATTATGTCTTGTGAAACGTCTACAAGTCTTCTTGTTAAGTATCCTGAATCGGCTGTTCTTAAGGCTGTATCTGAAAGTCCTTTTCTAGCACCGTGTGTAGAAATGAAGTATTCTAGAGCATCTAGACCTTCAGCAAATGATGATTTGATTGGTATTTCTACTGCTTTACCTGTTGTACTAGCCATAAGTCCACGCATACCTGCGATTTGACGTAATTGGTTCATGTTACCACGGGCACCTGATTTAACCATCATATAAACTGGGTTTAAGTCTTCGAAGTTATCTTCCATGGCTTTAGAAACTTCTTTTGTTGTTTGTTCCCAAACATTGATTGTTGCAATATATCTTTCATTGTCTGTAATAAGACCTCTTGCATATTGCTTACGGATTGTTTCGATTTTCTTATCTGCTTCTGCTAATAATTCTTTCTTTTTAGCTGGCACTTTTACGTCGTCCATTGAGTATGTAATACCTGCAACTGTAGAATATTTATAACCTAAAGCTTTGATGTAATCGATTACTTCTGCTGATTCTGTTAATCCATGTGTTCTAATTACTCTTTCAATAATGTCTCCCATTGATTTTTTCATAACTGGGAAGTTGATTTCGTATTGGAATGGATCTTCTTCTCTATTGATGTACCCTAAGTCTTGTGGAATTCCTTGGTTGAAAATGATTCTTCCTACACTTGTTTCAATTTTTCCGTGTTTTATTTCACCATTTATTTCTTTTTCTATTCTTACAAAGATTTTAGCATGTGTTGATACTTCATGGTTTTCGTGTGCCATTATTGCTTCGTCTGGATCTTTGAAGTACATTCCTTCACCTTTTTCACCATCTAGTACCATTGTTAAATAATAACTTCCTAAAATCATGTCAAGTCTTGGTGTTGCAACTGGTTTACCATCTTGTGGTTTTAGTAAGTTGTTTGTTGCAAGCATTAAGTATCTTGCTTCCGCTTGTGCTTCTGGAGATAGTGGTAAATGAACCGCCATTTGGTCTCCGTCGAAGTCGGCATTGAAGGCTTCACAAACTAATGGGTGAAGTTTTATTGCTCTACCTTCTACTAATACTGGTTCAAAAGCTTGAATACCTAGTCTATGTAGTGTTGGAGCACGGTTTAACATTACTGGGTGGTCTTTTATAACTTCCTCTAATATTCCCCATACTTCTGGTCTTAGTCTTTCTACCATTCTTTTTGCGTTTTTAATGTTTTGTGCAATTCCTCTTCCTACTAATTCTCTCATTACAAATGGTTTAAATAATTCAACTGCCATTTCTTTTGGAAGTCCGCATTGATATAATTTTAGTTCTGGTCCAACTACGATAACAGAACGTCCAGAGTAGTCAACACGTTTTCCTAGTAAGTTTTGACGGAATCTACCTTGTTTTCCTTTTAACATGTCTGATAATGATTTTAAAGGTCTGTTTCCAGCTCCTGTTACTGGTTTTCCTCTTCTTCCATTATCTATTAGGGCATCTACAGATTCTTGTAACATTCTTTTTTCGTTTCTTACAATTATTTCTGGTGCTCCTAGTTCTAGTAATCTTTTTAATCTGTTATTTCTGTTTATAACTCTTCTGTATAAATCATTTAGGTCTGATGTTGCAAATCTACCACCATCTAATTGTACCATTGGTCTTAAATCTGGTGGGATTACTGGAATAACATTCATTACCATCCATTCTGGTCTGTTTCCAGATGCTCTAAATGCTTCTACAGTGTCTAATCTTTTTACTAGTTTTAATCTTTTTTGTTCTGATGATTTTTCTATTTCTTTTCTTAATTCTTGATATAGTTTTTCTATATCAATTTTTTCTAGCATTTCTCTTAAAGCTTCTGCACCCATTCTTGCTTTAAATGAACCTCTACCATATTTTTCAACTGCTTCATGATATTCTTTTTCTGTTAAGATTTGGCAATTTTCTAATCCTGATGTTCCTTTGTCTGTAACTATATAAGATGCAAAGTAAATTACTTTTTCCAAATCTCTTGGTGAGATGTCAAGCATAAGTGCTATTCTGCTTGGTATTCCTTTAAAATACCAGATGTGAGCTACTGGAGCAGCTAATTCGATGTGCCCCATTCTTTCTCTTCTTACTTTTGATTTTGTAACTTCTACACCACATCTATCGCAAACTATTCCTTTATATCTTACTCTTTTATATTTACCACAATGGCATTCCCAGTCTTTTGTTGGTCCAAATATTTTTTCACAAAATAGACCATCTTTTTCTGGTTTAAGAGTTCTATAATTGATTGTCTCTGGCTTTTTAACTTCACCTTTTGACCATTCTCTTATTTGCTCATCTGATGCAATTCCTATTTTTAATTTATCAAATAATTCGTTTTCGTCCAATTTTCTTCCCCCTATAATATTTTTTTGGGTTATTCCATTTTCATAAATGATTTAGCCCCCGCTCCTGCAAACTTTTCCGTCAATCATTTATAAAAATGGAATATATTTAATTATTAATCTTCAATATTATCTTCAGCTAAATCATTATCAAAGATTTCTTCTTCGCCTTCGTCGTCTAGGTCTTCAAATAGTTCATCACTATCATCGTCGTCATCGTCATTTAAAAGCATTTCGCCTTCTTCGCTATATCCATCTGGTAATTCTTCTCCTCCAATTGCCTCTTCTTCTAAAAGTTTTTTATCTCTTTCTGGATCGTATTCGATTCCATCTTCGATGTTTTCTTTTATTTCAAGCTCTTTGTTATCATTTGAATATAGTCTGATATCTAATCCTAATGATTGAAGTTCTTTTACTAATACCTTGAATCCTTCTGGAATTCCTGGTTCTGGGATGTTTTCGCCTTTTACTATTGCTTCATAAGTTTTTACTCTTCCTACTACATCGTCTGATTTAACTGTTAACATTTCTTGTAGTGTATATGCTGCACCATATGCCTCTAATGCCCAAACTTCCATCTCTCCAAAACGTTGTCCACCGAATTGTGCTTTACCTCCAAGTGGTTGTTGAGTAACTAATGAGTATGGTCCAGTTGAACGAGCGTGGATTTTGTCGTCTACTAAGTGGTGAAGTTTTAACATGTACATTATACCTACTGTGATTGGCTTGTCGAATGGTTCTCCTGTTCTACCATCATATAGAATTGTTTTACCATCTTCGCTCATTCCTGCTTGTTTTAATACTTCTCTTACATCTTCCTCTGTTGCACCATCGAAAACTGGTGTTGAAATTTTCCAGCCTAGTGCTTTTGCAGCTCCACCTAAGTGAACTTCCAAAATTTGTCCAAGGTTCATACGAGAAGGTACTCCAAGTGGGTTTAATAGGATGTCTACTGGTGTTCCATCTGGCATGAATGGCATATCTTCTTCTGGTAAAACTCTTGAAATAACACCTTTGTTACCATGACGTCCTGCCATTTTATCTCCAACTGAGATTTTTCTTTTTGTTGCTATATAGCATCTAATTACTTGGTTTACTCCTGGTGCTAGTTCATCTGAATTGTCTCTTGTAAAGATTTTTACATCTACTATTGTTCCTGCTTCTCCGTGTGGTACTCTAAGTGATGTATCCCTTACTTCTCTAGCTTTTTCACCAAAGATAGCTCTTAATAATCTTTCTTCAGCTGTTAGTTCTGTTTCTCCTTTTGGAGTAACTTTTCCAACTAAGATATCTCCAGGTCTTACTTCTGCACCTATTCTGATTATTCCGTTTTCGTCTAAGTCTTTTAATTGGTCATCTCCAACATTTGGGATGTCTCTTGTTATTTCTTCTGGTCCAAGTTTTGTATCACGGCATTCGCAATCGTATTCTTCAATGTGGATTGATGTGAATACGTCTTCTTTTACTAATTTTTCGTTGATTAAGATAGCGTCCTCGTAGTTGTAACCTTCCCATGTTGAGAATGCTACTAATACGTTTTTACCTAAAGCCATTTCTCCGTTTTTTGTTGCTGGTCCGTCAGCTATTGTTTGACCTTTTTTAACTTTTTCACCTTTAGCAACTATTGGTCTTTGGTTGATACATGTTCCACCATTTGTTCTCTTGAATTTACGTAGTTTGTGTGTAATTGTTTTTCCGTTTTTATATTTTACTTTTATTTCGTCTGCTGATACTTTTACGATTTCTCCATCATCTTCAGCTAGAACTAAGATTCCAGAGTCTTTTGCAGCTCTGTATTCAATTCCTGTTCCAACTATTGGGCTTTCAGACATCATTAGTGGAACTGCTTGACGTTGCATGTTTGATCCCATTAGGGCTCTCTTTGCGTCATCGTGCTCTAAGAATGGTATCATGGCTGCGGCTACTGATACAAGTTGTTTTGGAGATACGTCTATATATTGAACTTTTTCTTTGTCAACTTCTATTACTTCGTTTTTGTATCTAACTCTTATTCTTGGATTAATGAATTCTCCGTTTTTATCCATTGGCTCTGATGCTTGAGCTATTATGTAATTGTCTTCTACATCTGCACTCATGTATTCTACAATATCTGTTGCTCTATGTGTTTCTGGATCTATTTTTCTATATGGTGTTTCAATAAATCCATATTCATTTATGTTTGCAAATGATGAAAGTGCTGATATTAACCCAATGTTAGGTCCTTCTGGTGATTCTATTGGGCATAATCTACCATAGTGTGTATAGTGAACGTCACGAACCTCGAAACCAGCTCTTTCTCTTGTTAATCCTCCAGGTCCTAATGCAGAAATTCTTCTTTTATGTGTTAATTCTGAAAGTGGGTTTGTTTGATCCATGAATTGTGAAAGTTGTGAACTTCCAAAGAATTCTCTTATTGCTGATGTTATAGGTTTTGTATTGATTAATGTTTGTGGTGTTATAACATCTAAGTCTTGGATTGTCATTCTTTCTCTTACAACTCTTTCAAGTCTTGCTAAACCAATTCTGAATTGATTTTGTAAAAGTTCTCCAACACAACGAATTCTACGGTTTGATAAGTGGTCGATATCATCTGGTTTTCCTAATCCATGTGATAAGTTTAGTAGGAAGTTTACAGATGCTATGATGTCTTCTGTTGTTATTGTTTTTGGCACTAATTCGTCATATCTTTCTTGTAATGTTTTTACTAAATCTTTTTCAGATGTGTTGTCTATTATATTTTTTAATGCTGAATAGTTAACTAATTCTTTGAAATGAAGTTTGCTTAAATCCACATTTGGTAATACTTTGTGGATGTTTACAGTTCCATTTCCTATTACTCTTACTGTTCTGTCATTTAATGTAATGTCAACAATGTTTATACCAGCATTTTGTATATTTTCTGCAACTTCTTCTGAAATTGTTTCTCCAGCTGTTACGAATACTTCACCTGTTTCTGGATCTACAATGTCTTTTGCAGCAACTCTATCTTTTATTCTTTCAGCTAATGCTAATTTTTGGTTGAATTTGAATCTTCCAACTTTTGCTAGGTCGTATCTTCTATTATCGAAGAATAGTCCATTGAATAATGTTCTTGCAGCTTCAGCTGTTGGTAATTCTCCTGGTCTTAATTTTTTGTAGATTTCTATTAGGGCTTCATCTTGATCTTTTATTGTATCTTTTGCTATTGTAGCATTTAATAACTCTTCATCTCCAAATAGGTCTCTTATTTGGTCATCTGAGATTATTCCAATTGCTCTTAATAGTAATGTTACAGGAATTTTTCTTGTTCTGTCTACACGAACGTAGAAGATGTCATTTCCATCTGTTTCATATTCTAGCCATGCTCCTCTAAGTGGCATTACTGTTGATGTGTATGTTCTTTTTCCTGTTTTTGTATCAAATTCTTCTGAATAATAGCAACTTGGTGAACGAACTAATTGGCTTACTACAACTCTTTCAGCTCCATTGATTACGAATGTTCCACTATCTGTCATTAGTGGGAAATCTCCTAAATAGATTTCTTGTTCTTTGATTTCGCCTGTTTCACGATTAATTAACCTTACTTTTACATGTAGTCTTGTTGCGTAAGTAGCATCTCTTTCTTTTGATTCTTCTAGAGTGTACTTAGTCTTGTCCTCCATGTAGTAGTCAAAAAACTCTAAAACAAGGTTTCCAGAATAGTCTTCTATTGGTGAAATATCTCTTAATACTTCTCCTAAGCCTTCTTCTACAAACCAGTCATATGAATCTTTTTGTACTTTGATGAGGTTTGGCATTTCGATGTAATCGCCAACTTTTGCGAAATTCTTTCTTGTTGTCTTTTCAAAATTGATGTCTTTTAGTTTCAAAAAAATCACTCCTTAAAAATAATTTAAGCAGATTTTGATGGTGCCCTTTCGAGCAATGATACTTTAAAAAGTCCTTCTTATTTTGCAGTTCTTTTAGTTACTTTTAAATGACTGCTCTGACATTTAATTTCTGCTATAGTTTCCCACAAATAATTCCTCTTTTTAAAATATAAAAATTGAATTTAATAAACTGAAATGGTTGTTCCAAAATTTCACAACCGCAAATCTTATAAATTATATCATTTTTCCTTACGGAAGTCAATGGTTTAGAGCAAAAAAAATAATAAAAATAGCATATCTATTTTTATTATTTTAATTTTTTATTCTTCTCTAAAATCAGCAAATGTTTTTACTATTTCTATTTTTGATTTTCCTTGTTTAATTTCATCATTTGCCTTTACAATTAAGTCTACATCGTAAATTTCTTTTAATTTTTTTACATTTTCCTTTTTATGCCCTATTACATTATTCACATCTATTGAATTCACTTCAACTAGAACTTCTTTGACTTTTACATTTAATTTTTTTATTTTATTTACAACTGCGTCATACCACAAGCTAGATTCTACAAGTTGCCTGAATGCTGGATGATAAGGTCCCGCAAGTACTTCACTATTTTCTTGTTCTGGACTTGTTATTTCATCTGTGTTTTGCAATCCAATTCTTATTATATCTATATTTTTACTATTGAACATTGAAACTAATTCCTTGCAAACCTCAACAGCTTGTACAACTGTGAGTGGCTTATATGTACCCTCTTCATATTCTTTTGCAAGTTTTGTTCCTTTAATTACCAAAACAGGATAAATTCTTACCATCTTTGGTTTTAATTTTATCAATGCTTTTGCAGTGTTTATTTCATCTATTTTTGTTGAATCTGGTAAACCAACCATCATTTGATGTCCAAGTGTGAAACCATACCTTCTAATTAGTTTTGAAGCTTGCTTTACATCAGCAAATGTATGACCTCTTTCTGCTTTTTTTAGTATATAGTCATTTGCTGATTGAACGCCTAATTCTATTGTTTTTACTTTGTATTTTTTTAATCTTTTTAAAATATTTTTATTTATATAATCTGGTCTTGTAGAAATTCGAATACTGCTAATTTTCCCTGCTTTAATATAGTTGTATGCAGCTTCCAACAATTCATTTTGTTTATCTTCGTCTATCCCTGTAAAACTCCCGCCAAAAAACGCCACCTCAACATTTCCATCATGTTTTTGGATATGATCTAAATAATAATCTATTGTTTTTTTAACATCTTCTTTTGTAACTTGATTTTTCTCGCCACTTATTTTGTTTTGATTGCAAAATGAGCAATCATGCGGACAACCCAAGTGCGGTACAAATATAGGGATAACGTATTTCTTAGTCATTCTACTTCATTCCTTTCTCAAGTTTTCACTTCGACATTTTCATTATTCTTATTATACACTATTTGTTAAAATTTTCAAGTGTTTTCACTGCAAAAATTTTTTTGCTTTTTTATAAAAATAACTTGCTTTTTTCATTATAGCAAGTTATAATTAGTTTCAAATTCTTATAAAGGAGCACGTAATTGGATATATTAGATATAAATAAAATTAATAAAGCAAAAAGTAAAAATATAAAAATAGGAGAATTAACTCAAGATGTTATTGACGCATTGAATTTAGATCTTAAACCTCAAAACATAAACATTTGGGCCACTAGAATACAAGAGCATTGTGAAAAACATAAGGATGAGTATTCATCTCCTAACGCGTATAATCAAGCGGTTAAATTTATACCGACTATAATTAAAGAACCTGATTACATCGGATTACACAATAATGGAAATATTCAGTATGTAAAAAGGTTAGACGACATTTCTATGGTTGGAATTCAAATTCTACATGGTAGTGGTAACTTGCTTTTTCGAACTATCTTTCCGATTACAGAAAGTAAGTTAAATAATTCTATAAAGAGCGGGAAACTTATTCCAATGGATAAAAAATAGGAGATACTGCAGTATCTCCATTTTTGTTTGGTTAATTGGTGGGACGGCGTACCCCAACATCTCTTTTAAGACCATCTCTGGCGTGATAGCTGCCAATTTCTATCCTCAACTAACCTTATTATTATATGCATGCTATGTAATTGTTATACATGGCTGTATATCTAATTTAGTAAAGGAATTTTATCACTAATTCCTTTATTTGTCAATATTATAGCACATTTTTTTGTAAAAATCAAATTACAAAACTTCTATTGCTTTTTTTGCCGCGTCCATTTCTGCAAGTTTTTTACTTTTTCCTGTTCCATTTGCCAATAATTTGTTATTGCATCTAACTTCAACTTCAAATTGTTTTGCATGGTCTGGACCAAATTCTCTTAAAACATTGTATTCTATTTTTACATTTCCATGCACTTGTAACATTTCTTGTAGCACAGTTTTATAATCTTTTTCTCCAACATGATGAACTGCAATTTCTATATCGTCTTTTAAATTTTCTATTATGAACTTTTCTGCATATTGTAAGCCACCATCTATGTACATTGCAGCTATTACAGCTTCCACACTATCTGCTAATATAGCTGGTCTTCCTCCTTTGCAGGTTGTTCTTTCAGATTTCCCCAAGTTTAAGAAATCACTAAAATTATGCTTTTTTGCTACTTTATGTAGGCTTGTTTCGCACACTACGCTAGCTCTAACTTTAGTCATTTCTCCTTCTTTAAGGTTTGGGTATGTTGTATAAATGTAGTTGCTTGATATAAATTCTAATATGCTATCTCCTAAGAATTCCAGTTTTTCGTTGCTTTCTATTCCATTTTCATATGCATATGATGTATGCGTTAATGCCTGGTTTAGAAGTTCCTTGTTTTTAAATGTATATCCTATGTTTTTTTCTAGTTCTTCTTTGTTCATTTTCTCACCCCTTTTCTTTTTCTATTATACACTATTTTCCAGTTTTTTCAAGTATTTTTTTGCAAATGTTTTTTTGGTTAATTTTGAGTGTTCGCTTGTTTTTGATTTTATTATGTGATATTATAAGTTCAACCTTTCTTAGTCAGAAGGTAGTCTTTATCAGAAGACGGAAAGGAGGTATCTTTATGACTATTAGCGATACAGTACTTAATCTTGTTGACAAACTAATTGCAGAAAAAGAAAAGAACTTTATGCTACAGTTACAATTGCAACAACTTCAACAAGAACTACAAAAGACAATTTCAAGCAAATAGTTTTACATAATAAAAAAAGAGTAGATTCGCAGTCTACTCTTTTTGATAAAAAAATAATATGTGCAAATTCGCAGTACACATATTATTTATTAGTCTTTATGACTATAGCGATAATTTTTTACTTTGTATCTAAATAATACCATAAAAATTATAATTTGTCAAATAAATTTGATAAATTATTCTGTTTTGTTTTTTGTCTCATTTTTATATTTTATAAAATCCTCGATTAGAATCTTTAATACTGCTGAGATTGGAACTGATAAGAAAATTCCCCACATTCCAAAATATGCTCCACCAATTGTTATTGCTAAAATCACAACTAATGGGCTAATTTTTAAGTTATCGCCAACAATTTTAGGATTAATTACATTTGCATCTATTTGTTGTAAAATTATTATTACAACAAGCATCCAAATTGCTTGAGAAATTCCTCCTGTTATTAGTGTGATTATTCCAGCAATTATTACTGCGATAATCGCTCCAACGTAGGGAATTATATTGAATAATCCAATTATAAATCCTAGCAATGGTGCATATTTTATACCCATTATGCTCATTGCAATTGTTGTTAAAACACCAACAACTACTGCATCTATTAGCTGACTGCTTAAAAATCTAAAAAAGATTTCGTTTGTATCATTAAAGTATTTTGAAAGATTCTGATATGTTTTTTCTTTAAACACAGCTTTAAAGAATCTCTCCATAAACGCCATTATTCTTGTTCTTCCTGACAATAGGTATACAGATACTATGAATGCTACAAAAATGTCTATAATGCTATTTACAAAGCTCATAGCGCCTTTTGCATACTGACCTATTGTATCCATATTAATATATTGTTTAAAGTCAATATTTTTAGCGTTTTGCAATACATCATTTATTGTATTTGTTACTGCATCGCTTTTTAATATTGAATCTTGTGGCAATTCATTATATTTTTGAATTGTTCCTTCAATATAGCCTTGTAAGTTGGTCACAAGTTCTGTTACACTTTGAACTAGTACCGGGAATATCCAGTTAAAAATTATTATCAGAATAAGAGCAAATATTATGTAGCTAATTAGTATACTTATCCCTCTCGCTCTGTTTTTTACTAATTTTATTTTTGATTTTTTTAGCATTTTTTCAATGCTTTTACTTGGCATATAAAGGATATATGCTATTAAAATACCTATAAAAAATGGTTTTAGTATTTTCAAAAAATCTCCTATGCCTTGCATTATTTGTGGAAAATTATCTAACAATTTGTAGAATGCAATTATTGCCACACCTAGCATAAACCAATAAATCCACTTTTTGCCATTTTTCTTAATCTCGTTCATTGTTTTTACCTCCTTCGAATTTCGGGATACTACCTGGTTTTTGGGGACACTCCCTAAAAGCAAGGTGGTGTTCCCAAAATTTAAATTTTAATTTCTAATCCAACAGGGCAGTGATCACTACCATATATTTCCGGAAATATGTATGCATCATTTATATTGCTTTGTATGTCGTTTGAAACTATGAAATAATCTATTCTCCAGCCCACGTTTTTTTCACGAGCATGCCCCATGTATGACCACCATGTGTATTGATTTTCTTTTTCAGGATATAAATATCTAAAACTATCTGTAAATCCAGCATCTAAAAGTTCTGTCATTTTGTTTCTTTCTTCATCTGTAAATCCAGCATTGTGATGATTTGTTTTAGGATTTTTAAGGTCTATTTCTTTGTGAGCAACATTTAAATCGCCACACATTATAACTGGCTTATTCTTATTTAGTTTCAATAGGTATTTTCTAATTTCGTCTTCCCAAATGCACCTGTAATCTAAACGTTCAAGTTCTCTTTTAGAATTCGGGGTATAGATGTTTACTATATAATATTTTTCAAATTCTAAAGTTATTACCCTGCCTTCTTTGTCATGTTCGTCTATTCCTATGCCATATTTAATAGAAAGTGGCTTTTGTTTCGTAAATATTGCTGTTCCTGAATACCCTTTTTTCTCCGCACTATTCCAATAGCTTGTGTAACCTTCAAATTCTAGTTCTATCTGACCTTCCTGGCATTTTGTTTCTTGTATGCAAAAAACATCTGCATCTATTGTTTTGAAAAAATCCTCAAATCCTTTGTTTACACATGCTCTTATTCCATTTACATTCCACGAAATTAGTTTCATATTTTTCCCCTTTTAAAAAAAGTTGCTAAACTAATGTCTAGCAACTTCGATTTAATAATATTTTATTTTAATACCATCCTTTTGATTGTGAATGATTCCATGCTGAAGCTGGTGAACCATATCTACCTTTAATGTAACCTAATCCCCAGTTAATTTGAGTCATATAGTTTGTTTGATATTCTGGTCCAGCTGATGCCATTTTGTTTCCAGGTAAAGCTTGTGGGATTCCGTATGCACCAGATGATCTGTTGTATGCGTTTACTCTCCATCCACTTTCTCTATTCCATAATTTTACTAAACAGCTGAAATCGTAATCTGACCATCCATAATCATAACATCTTTGTTTTGCATAAGCTTGATAGTCTGCTACTGTTCCTGATACTGCTGCAGGTATTTCTCTTTCTACTGCTGCTCTTGAAGTAACTTTTTGTACTTGAACAATTTTATTTACTGGTTCTTTTACAACAACCTCAGATAAAACTGTTCTTTCTATTTCAACTTCTTTTTGATATTTGATTTTGTATGTTATTTCTTTTAATCCGTCTTTACCTTGTTGAATTACTCTATTTTTTGTTTCGTCGCCTGTTCCTGTTGCTTCTTTTGTTATTGTTTCAAATGGTATTGCCACTTGCTCAACTACTATTTTCTCTGTAATTGGTGCATATGTTTCTAATAAATCTTCTAAAGATGTTTCAACTGTTTCTTCTGATACTTTTGATATTTGAATTTCTCTTTCAGATTTATCTTTTATTTCTATTGTTTGACCATCTTCAACTTCTTCATCTGTTCCAGGTAGTACTTTTTCGTTATCTTCTATTAAAATATTATTTTCTTCTAGTATTTCTGATACTTTCGTTTTTGCAGTTAAAACTGTCATTTCATAACCATTGTGAAGTACAATTTTTACGCTGTTTAATTTTTTATTTACAGCTAGTACTCCTATTCCTGATATTAGTACTAGAATTATGCTTATGCATATTATCTTCATTATTGATAATGAAGCTTTTTCCTTACTATTTTTCATATAATTTTATTACCTCCTTCTGGCAACATCTTTATTATACTATATTTTTTCAATTTTGTCAAATTTTGGTACATTTTATACAAGCTTACGGAAACAAGCATTGTCCATTTTTGCATTATGTAATTAGTATTTGAACATCTTCTTAAATAGAGCTTTAATAATATTATATGATAAAAATTTTTTTTTATGACTTTTTGTTGTATATAATTTCTATCCTTTTTAAGACTATTTTATTTTGGTTATTATAGCAATCCAAATAGTTCGCAAGCATTGTTATAAGTAGCTTCGGCGATTTCTTCTATTAGCATATTTCTTGCTTGCGCTATTTTTGCAGCTACTAGTTTTACATTTATTGGTGTATTTCGTGTTCCGCGAACTGGCTCTGGCGCCAAATATGGGCTGTCTGTTTCTATTAGCATTTTTTCTAATGGCACCATATTAATTATTTCTTCTGCATTTTTTGCATTTTTAAATGTTATTACGCCTGAAAATGATATATAAAAGTCAAGTTTTAAAGCTTCTTTTACTAGTTCTCTATTTAATGGGCAACAATGGAATACGCCCTTATTTACCACATTATTTTCTTTTAGAACTTGCAAAGTGTCCATTACAGCATCTCTTGTATGAATTACTATTGGTAAATTTAGTTTGTTTGCAATTTCTATTTGTTTTTTAAATGCTTTTAGTTGAAGTTCTCTATTTTCTTTATTCCAATAATAGTCTAATCCAATTTCTCCAATTGCAACTACTTTTTTATTTTGCGCTAATTGTTCGATTTCATCAATCTCTTTCCACAATTCTTCTTCATTTTGTGGAATGTCGTTCGGAGAAATGCCTGCTGTTGCATAAGTAAAATCACAATTTTGAGCTATTTCTATTGCTTTCTGTGAGCCTTCTAAATTATAACCGCATGTTAAAAATTTTGTAATGTTTTCTTTTTTTATTTTTTCTATCAATTCATCTCTATCTTCTTCAAATTTTTCATCATTTAAATGTGAATGTGAATCAAAAAACTCCATGTTTACCTCCATCTGATTAGAAAAAGCTGCCATCGGCAGCTTTTTGCTCTATTGTATGTAATAATTTAAGTTTATATCTTGGCCTAAGTGCCATTTTCCTATAAAATCTATGTATAGGTTGTTGTCTAGGTTGTATGTTGGTTCTACTGCTACGTTTCCTTTATTGTCTATTGCTCCCCATTTTCCGTCTTTTTTTACTGCTGCATATCCGCATGAATTTTGCTCTTTTGCATCATCATATTTGTAATCTACTACTACTTTTCCTTCTTTATCTACAAATCCGTATTTTCCATCTTTTTTGCTTAGGAATAAGTTATTTGCTACTAATACATCACTTGCATTTTTTTCTTCAAATTTGAAGTTGTAGTATTTGTATTCTTCACCAACTCTAATTTTTATATATCCTTTGTCTTCGTTTACTTCGTTTACTATTCCTGTTAGTTTTACTTCGAAGTTGCTATCTAATATCTTTGCTGATGCATTTTCATCTTCTAATATGTAGATATCAGCGCTTTCGATATATTTTATTGTTTTATTTTCAAATCCTATTTTTGCTTCATTGGCTATATTTATTATTCCATATTTGTCGTCTTTTTTTGCTATGAATATTCCGTCTTTTGCTTCGTGTAAGTCTTGATATTCTGGATTTATTTTCACTTCGCCTTGAAGGTTCATTATACCTGATTTACCTTCTTTTTCAAATATTATGCCATTTTCTTTGTTTTTAAGTATTTCTTTTATTTTGTCATATCCTTCGCCTAACACTATGTTCCCATCTTTATCTACTATTTTTTGTGCTGTTCCTTCAACTATAACATAAAGATCGTTTCCGTATATTTTATCAACTTTTTCAAATTTAGGTTCTAACACTTGTATCCCTAGGTAATTTACTACTCCAAATTTGTCATCGTCGCCTTTTATTATAAAGCCTGATTTGTCATCGTTTCCAAGTGTTTCTATATCTTTGTATTTGTTTTCAATTATAACTTTTCCTTCTGCATTCGCAATTCCGATTTTTTCGTCTTTCTTTGTTTTTAACGAATTTTTTATTCCTTTTATTGCTGTTATTTCATCATATTGACATGCTAGTATTTCTCTTCCGTCAAGATTTATTAGTCCATATTTTCCGTCTTTTTCAACTCTTAATACGTTTTGCTCATACCATAAATTGTTGTTTTCGTCACTATTTTGAATTGCTTCTATTTGAGTATAGTTTTTGAAAATTTGCTCATTTTTGCTGTTTAGGGCTTTTGTTTTGTAATCGCCTGTTTCATAATTCACATCATATGTACAGATAAATACGTCTTTTTTGTTGTCTGGAATTATTATCATTTCAGCATATGATGGGTCAATTATTGTTTCTCCTTTTGAATTTATTACTCCCCATTTGTTGTCTTTAAACATTGTGTAGTAGCTTTCTCCAGTAATTTTTCCTTTATCTGTTCCCTTTTTTAATATTCCTTTTATTATAAATACAAACATTATTACTACCGCAATTGCTATTAGCACTGCAAATACTTTTTTCATGTTTAGCTTTGGTTCTGTATCATATCTTCTTCCTCTTGACATTTTTTATCATTCCTTTCCAAAGTTCATTTTTCTGCCACAACTATATCACATTTTTTTCAATCTTGCAAGTTTTTTGTCAAAATCCTTGACATCATTAATAAAATATACTATAATTTAAATAGTAAAAGATAAATATTTACTATTTAAATAAATAAGAGACTAGGCAAAGCCTAATCTCCGTTCCTGTTGGGACTTGATGTAGTTTTTGAAGGGGTTACATCAAGTCTTTTCTTTGTCAATTTAAAAGAATAACCTACAATACCACATACAAAGATTAAGACCGAAATGCTCAATAATATCAAGCTAATCCCTATGTACACTTCCATCATATCACCTCCTTAAATTGCATTTATAATAGTACCTATAGTACTACTAACAGATACAATTCAAGTTCCTTTGTGATCCCTTTACAGTGATACCAATATATCATATTGAACCTATGAAGTCAATATGATAATATCAAAATATTAACTTTTGCTTTTTAAAGAATATTGACTGTTTTTTGTCAAAATCCTTGACATCATTAATAAAAAGGGTTATAAAAAAATAAGGAGGTAATGAAAAATGTTTAATTTGGTTAAGGATGAATTTGATGCGAATGCTGACGATATTTTAAAATCTATAAATAATATGCTTAATAAAAATGAAGCTAAAGGAAAGCTTTTTGTAATTGATGGAACTGACGGAAGTGGTAAACAGACTCAATTTCAGAAATTACAAGAGCGTTTAGATAAAGAAGGTATTGAATATAAAACTGTAAGTTTTCCAAACTATGATAGCCCTAGTTCTAGCTTAGTTAAGATGTATCTTTCTGGCGAGTTTGGAAAAAATGCTAAAGAGGTAAGCCCTTATATTGCTTCAACTTTTTATGCAGCTGATAGATATGCTACTTTCCAAAAGGAATACAAGGAATTTTACGAAAATGGTGGAATTATTTTAGCAGACAGATATACTACTGCAAACATGGTTCACCAAGCTGGAAAAATCGAAGATAAGGAAGAATTGGAAAAATTCTTGGACTGGCTTTGGGATTTTGAATTTAATCTTTATGGTTTGCCTGTTCCAACTGAGGTGTTTTTCTTGAATATGCCTGTTGAAAAGTCTTTGGAATTGATGAAAGATAGAGATAATAAGTTTACAAATGATTCTAAGAAAGATATTCATGAAAGTGATGTTAACCACTTAAAAGATGCTCATAAGGCAGCTTGCTATGTTGCTAAGAAGTATGACTGGTTTGAGATTAATTGCGTTGATGCAAATGATAATATTAGAACTATTGATGATATTCATGAAGAAATTTTCCATGAAATTAAATATCATATTTAATGAAAAATAAAATCACGGCTTTGCCGTGATTTTATTTTATTTGTTTATAAAGCGTTTGACTAATATAATTCCAGAAGCTAGTACTGTTAGAATTCCTATTCCAACTATTGCTTTTCCTATGTAATCTTTGTCTTCACCTTGTGCTGGAGTTACTGTTACGTATTCTGCACTATCGTATAATGGTGCATATGTTGGGTCTGCGTTTGCTCCTGTTTTTTGGTCTGTGTCTACTGCTACTGAAGCAATTTCTACGTCGTTGTCTATTTTTATTTCGTCACCATTTGCAATTATTTTTGATGTTTTTATTGTTCCAACACGGCTTTCGCCTGCATTGTAAGGATCTTTTACTAATGTGTTGTCTGGATTACATTGTACTATTTCTTTGTTTTCTAGTTTTATTGCTCTTATAACTTTTGTTGATAACGCATTATTTTTATACTTGCTTTTTTCCCATTCCTGAATAAATTCTTTATATATTTTAGCTATACATTTTCTTGCTTCTTTTGAACTTAGTGCATTTCCAAAAGCTTCATAGTTGCTAAATAAGTTCATTTCTTCAAGAGCTGCCACAATCTCCTCTTCATTTTTATTGTTTCCAACTTTTTCATATATGCTCATTATCAATTTTTCTGTAGCTGTTTCTTGTTCAAGGTCTCCATCAGGAACTTTTAAGTACTTATCTCCTGTAGTAGCTGCTTGCCAGTTATCTTCAGCTGCGCTATCTGATGTTATTGTTGCTCCACCTGAGTAATCATATAGATTTGTTGCTTTCAATTTCAATTGTTTTCCTTCTTCAGCTAGGCCGAATAAATAGTAACGTAAACTATCATAATCTAGTTCGCTTAGTGCGGATACTGTGATGTCATATTCTGTTTCAACTTTCATAGCTTGCTCTATGTCTTTGTCGATTTGTGCATATAAGTATCCTAAATTATATCCACCTGATATGAATCTTTCTCCGGCTATTGCGTTTACTTTTCCGTCTATTCCTATTGTTGCTATTATTATTGGTCTTCCTTCTGGTGTTGTTACTTTGATTGATTTTATACGTTTTTGAACGCTCATTGCACGTTTTGGTCTTTCTATGATACCGAAGTCAACTTTTTGAATGTTAAAATCAAATCCATTAAAAGAATTATCTTTTAATTTTTTACTATCTTCATCTGTTGTTTGACCAGTTTTTTCTCCATTTTTTTCTACACCAACAACAAATTGCGGTGTTTTAGAATGCATATAATTACTTCCGTCTTCGCCAGTTTTACCATTAAAGAAATTAGATACTGTATTATATAATTCATCTTGTCCTTGATATGCATCACTTCCAACGTTTAATGTTTTCATATCTATTGCAAGTCTTCTTATATAGTCATCCTTAGCATCTGAGTATTGTATTTCCTCTTCTAACCATTTATAACCATCTTCGTACTCAATTTCATCATTATATAAAGCTGTATTTTTATTGGTAATTTTTGGATTTGAAAGTATTGTACATTTATAACGAGATACATCCTTTCCTCCTAAGTTTTCGCCCCATACAAATTCTACTCTATATTCACCTGGAATAAATCCTGTCATATCGAATTTACCATCGCTTCGACTTGAAAATGTTTTTTCTGTTTGCCATTTTGTTCCATCCCAGAATTGTGCTGACTTTCCATTCGTATCAACAAGTTTAACTTTTACATTTGAAACTGGGGTATCATTTCCCATATTTCCACCTGTTGGTCCATTATAAATACCATCACCAATTCTTTCTTCTCCTGGATCAATTTTTCCATTGTTATTTATATCATATAGTTTTTCTTCAGAATCGCGGTTATTATTACCATTTTTGTCTTCCCATTTTACTGGTGCATCTTCGAACACATATCCAGTAATCTGTCTTTGACTTGGTTCTATTACTGCTAAGCCTGGCGCTCTGTCTTCGTCATCCTCTTTTTGGTCAGCCGCATATCCAGCTCTAGATTTTAGAGTATTAGCAAGTGTATTTGGTATTGATGTACTATCTACATGTGCATATCTATTTGTATAACCGCCTTCATATACAGAGTAACTTGCTATTTCTGAATAATTTTCGAAATCACTTATTCCATCAGCTACATATGTACTATAGTTATTTTTCAATGCTTCCTTATCTATTTCAAATGTGATATAAAGGAATTTTGTATTTGTACCGTCAGATGATGTTAATGGTTTCAATTGGGCTTTATCAGCTAAATTTATTTTATAAGCTTGATAATTCTTTCCGCTACCTGCTCTTATTGCTGGTATTTTTGTTGCTGTTACGCCCTTATTGTATAAATTGTTTCTACTATTTGCAAAATAGTTATTATCAGGTTGTATATTGTCTGTTATGTAGATTCCTTTTATTGTATACCCTTCTGAGAAATACTCGTATAAAGAATTAACTCTAGTATATAGGTTTGTTGAAGCATTTTGAAGTTTAATTTTATATGTTATTGTTGCGTTTAATTCTTTTCCATTAGCATCTTCAGAACCTTTTTCTATATCGCCATAGTATACGTCTGCTTCATATAATGGTAATCTATAATCTTCATCAAAATCTACTGCTGTTGATACTTGTTGAGCTTCTAATGTTTTAAGTTTTTGATTATACATGTATGTATATTTTATATCATTTATAGATATATCTGCTTTATATATATCCTTTTGCAGTGTTAAATTTGGTTGTTCTCTTAAATATAAACCTAAGTTTAAGTTTGGAATTTCCTTTAATAATTTTACAGCATTAGTCTCGTAACCATCAAATACTGATGGTGTTTGGTTATATGCCATTAAGTCATAATAATATTTTAATATACTTTTTTCAGTATCACCATCATCAAACTTATCAATTGAAGCTTTTACTAAATAATTATAAGTTTTACCCTTTGGGGAGTTAAATTGTACAGTTGGATTATCATCATCAACCTGTTCTAGATATGGTTTATATGTATTATCTAAGAATACTTGGCCATCCTTTTTAATATAATGCAAGTTTTTATTTCCTTTGTATGTTATTGTTTGTCCTTCTCCTGTTAATTCTTTAAAAGCATTATTTAAATCTGTTCTATCTGTTGTTTCAGTTGCTTTTGATGTTTTTGAATCTGGATGTTGCACATCATTTCTTGTTTTTTTATCATTTATTTTCAAAGGAGCATTTTCTGATGTATATTCTGGTACTACAGCTTCGTATGTTATACCGCAGTAATCAAATTCAATATAATAGTTCTCTAAATCTTTTATTTTTACTTTGCTGAATTTATAGTTTCCATCTCCATTACATCCTGCTTTTTTGTCTCCTGTTTGTACTCTAGCCATTTCTATTGTGTGTGGTGTGCCTTTTTTATCTGTAATTCTTTTCATTAGTCTTACTGTGATATTATTTATGTTTTTGTCATTTTCGCCTGTTACTCCAACCATTTTTTGGTTGTCTCGGTTTATTTTATCTTTACCGCCAGGCATATCTTGCCATACATTACCGCTAATATCGATAAATGTTTGCTCGTTTTTATATGTTTCATTTGTAACTACTGGTTTGGTTATATCTGTTTTATCGATGTTTTCCTCAACTTCTACTTTGCCTAGTAATTTTGCGCAATCACTCAACTTTAAATTTAAACCATTTGAGCTATTTATCGCATTTATACCAGCTGTGCTTGCATCGTAAACTGCTATTGTATCATATTTTTTCAAATCTGCATCTGTATTTGTTGGACTTTTTTCCAAGTAATCTGCATTCAATGCAAAGTAGTCTTGATACTCTTCAGGAATGTATGTTTCATATGCCCAATATGGCATTTTTACATTCTCGCTATGCCAAATTGGAATTTTCCACACAGTTGGAGTATAACCCTCTGCATCTGTTTCTAATGCTGTAGCTTCATCATACGTTGCATGTAAGTCTGTAACTACGTATTTACCATCGGTATTTTCTTCAACTTTTAACCATCCCATTCCCTGATTTGACATACATCTTATTTTTATTTTTACGCCTTTTAATGGTGTTCGTGTTAATTGGTCTATTTTCCTAAATTTAACCGCCCCATACCATTGGTTGTTTGTATATGTTACTAAACAGGTATTGTATATTTTCTTGTTATTTACATCATATCCATGATATTTATATTCTTGCGATAAGTTTTCCTTAAATGCATCATCGACTTTTATTGTTTCTATACGTTTTCCTGTTTTCACTTCGCCATTATAAGTGAATGTTCCAACATTATATAAATATTCGTATCCAGATGCATCGATTTCGAATATTGAATAATTTTTTTCTGCTGCTCCTATTACTGGTAAAGGTATTCGTTTTATTAACCTTGTATAACCTTCTTTTCCATTTTCGCCAGTTACGAATACAGCTGTATTTGTAGCTCCTTCAGAAGCTCTCATTGATTCATAAGTTGTTTTTACACTTCTATATATTCCATTTGCATCTGCTGTTAACCAGCTTCCTTTTTTGTTTGAATCAGTGCTATTTGTGTCTTCTGCAAGTATTGCGAATTTTATATCATTTAAATGGTCTCCATCTTTATTTTTCTTCTCAATTTGAATTGAAAAATAATCTCTAGCATTGTATCCTGTCCAAGTATATTTTCCATTAGTTGATTGAACTACATTTGTAGTACTGCTTCCAGAAGGCCTTTTAGCATAAATAGTTAATGGTTCTAGTAATGTAAATTCCTTTGTTGTCTTTGATAATACTTTAATCTTTTTAGTTGTATCTATATTATATGGCGTAAAAAATTTAGCTTTATATGTTGTTCCATTATATGATGCGCCTGAAGGTCTTAGAGTATAATAATCCTCTACTCCTGTTGGAAGTGCTGTTTCTACAAACCAGTATTTTGCACCGCTTTCCAAACGTCTTATTATTTCTGTTTTACCATCTGCTTTTGTTGTTAGTTCGGTAGCATCATTGAAACTACCATATACTACATCACTATGTTCATCGTTTGGATTTACTTTGCGTACCCACTTGTATGTTCCATTTGCTTCTTGTTTGCATACTTTGAATTTGAAACCAGCGTAGTTGTTGTCAAATGTTCCGTTGTAATGGTCTCTTTTCTGGATTTGAAGTGAGACGTAGTCACGGGTGTTAATAATAGTCTCTGGAGAGAATTTTCCATAAGTATTATTGATATCAGAATAATACATACTATTATATCTATCTAACTCGGCTACTTTCTTTAATGCATAAGTACATCCGAATGTGTTTGTATATGGATCTGCTTTATACAAGTCTCTCAATTCAATAGGCATTTCCGATTTACCCATTCTTGCTAAATCTCCATGACTATCAATTATCTCGTATATAGCATATTGCCCTGGTGCCAATCCAACTATTTCTCCAGTATTTCCATTAGAATCTGTTGTAAGAATAATTGCAGTACTACTATCAAAGTAGCCATCTTGATATTGTATTTTTCCACTTGAATTTTTAGCTACCCATCCATCTCCTACTTTATTTACTAGAAAACTGATTCCAGATAAATTCAATGGGTTTCCATTTTCATCTACACCTAGTTCATCTTCTTTATGAATAGATAGGTTTCCTTGCAAATGATAGAAATGATATGTCTTTTTAATGCTCTCCTTCTTAGGTGCAGGACTATATTCATAAGTTGTCTTACTTACATCAGCTGGTACTTGATAAATATCAGGAAGAACTTGTGATGTATTATAATCATCTACTCTGTGGTATTTCTTTTGGCCATTAAAATAATAGTATTCCTCTTTTGTATATTCAAGCTTTTCATATACGCATACATCATAAATATATTGATAATTCTTCAAGTCGTTTTCTGTTACTTTTAAATAGAAAGTAGCATTTTGTTTATTTTTCAAATCTAATTCGCCACCTGTAGAATTATATGCCTTGGTTATTGTTCCAGAATTTTTTCCTGTTCCTTTAATTTCAAAAGTATATGAAATATTGAAATTATTGTCTGTTGTTCTTGATGTTATAATTCCATTTTCTTTTTTTACTCTTTCAACAGAGCTATTAATATTAAATGGTCCCATTAAATAACTACCATTACTTAATTTCTTTATTGGAACAACACTGCCTTCGTTTGATGAAGTATTTTTAAATGCATCATATTCAGTATATGTACAATATTCTGGGTCTAAAAAATTATATCCAACATCATCTCCAGCAGCAGTGAATCTATATTTATGTGCTGGGTATCTGTTAACTTCACCATTGAATCTATCGTCATAAAATTGATTTCTCCAGTTCCTAATATCTGTATGAGTATTTAAATATTCTTCAACCAATTCTGGATCTTTAAAAGCATATTCTATATTATAATTAAATTCATATCCCCCATTTGGATTTGCGGGCTTATCATAATTAGTACATTCTGCTTTAAAAAGATTATCAAATGAGCCATCTTCATTTAAAGATCCAAAGCTTTTCCAATCATCATCAATCCAAAAGAATTGTGGATACCAACCAAAAAGTAACTCTTTTACAGTTCCATAATAATTTGATAGCTCATGATCTTCAATATCACTTAATTGATTTCTTAAATAATTCCAATTTCCATCATATTTATTATATAAATATAATGTTCCTCCACCATAACTTCTATTTGTATTATGTTCAAATGCAAAATCAATGTCATCAATGTCATCTATCGTAAGCTCACGTCCTTTTGTGTATACAATTCTATTCTGATCCAAGAAAACATAAAAACGATTTGGGATTTGTAAATATTTACCAGTTTTTATTGGTTTGGAACTATCAAATACATATATATTTTTTTCTATCCCCGCTTGATCTCCGAGATCAAATCTCCATCTATGTTTAACATCATTCCACAAGAAAAGTGTTTGAATTTCCACCGGAGCATTTATTCCTGGTATTTCTGATATTGCATTATCTGCATGGCTTAGAATATTCATATATCCTGCAGATATCATAAACATTACTAATATAACACAAAATATTTTTATTTTCATATTTTTAAAAATGTTATGTTTTTGGTTTAATACAATTATTATTCCAATTATAATAAGTACAATAAGACTAATTATAATATCCAATCCCGTACTGATTGATAATATTATTTCAGAACCTGATATGTTGTTATTAGTGTTGATTTCCTCAATTTTTAGTTCGTTAGATATTCCTTCAATTATTACTTTATTTGTCAATGTACCTGTTGAATCTTCTGTCATTGTTCTTGTTGCTACCAATGTCAATTCAACACTATTTCCAGCTTCAATTATTTGATTTGCTAAACTTGTATTTATAAATGTTCCATCAATATTACTATTCCATAATGATGTTGATTCTGGTGCAACATTTAATCCTTTAGGTAAATAATCTACAACTCTTTCAACTTTTCCTGGTAATTCTCCATTATTTGTTACAATTATTTTATATTCTACTGTAACAACTGCCCCTTCTATTTCTTTGGCTCTTATTTCTGCTTTTGCTAAGTTAATTTTAGAGTATGGAGTTTCTGTTGTTCCACTTTTTGTTTTTACAGTTATTTTAGAAATATAATTTTCAACTTTAAAGTCAAACTTTTTGTTTTCAATTAAACCTAAGTTTATATTTTCTATGTTTTTATTTAGAGTTATTTGTTCTGTTACACCAACTGTGTTTTTTTCTCCATTTATTACAACATTTTGTTTTGTTACATTTGAATTTGTTATTCTATATTGATTTGTGTTATATTTAAATACTACATTATATTCGCCAATATCTATATCTGTAAAATTATATTTACCATTATTATCTGTTTTTGTTTCTTTTACAATTTCTCCGTTTCCATTTAATAAAAATGTTTGTATTTCAGATAATAGTTGTTCATCATCTTGTTTTTCTCCATCCTCATTTTTATCATTCCATACATAACCATTTAAACTATATTTATTAACTCCTGGTTGGTCTGGTTCTTCAGGTTGATCTGGCTCATCTGGTACATCCGGTTGATCTGGCTCATCTGGTTCGTCTGGTGTATCTGGTTCTGTTGGTTCTACATAGTTTGCAGGTATAATTGTATGTGTAATTACATTTGATGTTTTAGATTCAAATGTAGCATTATATACATATTGTGTTTCATTATCTCCTAGTATAACTACATTTTCTGATACTGTTGCTCTATTTTCTATTTGTGTTTTTTCACTTACAGTTTTTGCTCTAGTTCTTACTTTAATTGTTATAGTTTCATTATATGGAATTTTTAAAGGTAGTTCGAATTTTGCAGATGAATTTTCATCTCCTAATTCATCATTATAATATATAGGTTCTGTAATCTCTTCTTCGCCTGGTGTATATGTTTTTTCTTGTTCATTAACTTCAAAATAATTGTATGTTATATCTATTGGTTCTAAATTATTTGGTAGAAAGTCTGAAATTTTAACATTTACACAAGAAAATCCTGTATTATAATTAACTTTTCCTATATTTTTTACCTTTATTTCGTAGTCAATTTCATCATTAACATTAACCATTTCTCCAGCATTTGGAGATGTCATTGATATTGTAACTGCCTCATATTGTAATAGAATTCTATTTTCATTTGATTTATATTCTTTATTTCCATCATTTAACTCTGCAATAGCTTTAATTTCAATGCTTGATTTACCATCTTCTTTATCTATCTTACTATTTATAACTTTTGTATATATGTTATAAATACCTGGTTTTGCATTAAACGAAATACTATTTTCATCATTATTGTTTTTTTCATATTCAACGCTCACTCCCGCAAAGCCCGAATTGTCTCTTACAGTTGTTACTTCCATACATTTAGGTAGTTTAACAATAACTGGCATCATGTTTTCGTCATCTTCTATATCACTTTCAACATATAATCTATAATGAAATTGATTTTTCAAATATATAGAAGATGAAAGAAATAAATTATAATTAGCTTTTTCAACTTGATGTGTTATTTCTTTTTCATTTCTTAAACCATCTCCAACAAATGCTTTTATATTTGTTGTAATTTGTTTTTGTGTTTCTCCTTCAGCTAAATCATTTACTTTAACTTCAAAATAAGTTGTTGCATTTTTCCCTGCTTTTATTGTTCCAAGTTCTATTGGTTGTAATTGTTTTTCAAAATCATAGTAGCTTTCTACATATGGTTCGTTATCTTCTCTTACTAATTCACCATAAGTTACACCATCAGGCAATGTTGCAACTATTTTTACATTGTCTATATCTTGTTCTGTAGTATTTGTTGCAGTAATTTCATATTTTATGAATTCTCCTTCATAAACTGTATCTCTTGTTACATCACCTATTACAGGATTTACAGAAATAGAAATACCTTGTGCTGTTGCTTCTACACTACGTGTTGGTCCAACAGATGTTAATCTTCTTGTCATTGTTTGCATTGTGTCATTTTGTGTCAAAGATTGGTTAAAGTTTTCTATTATTATTTTATTATTTATTACTTCTGTTTCAGTTTGTCCTGTATATTTATTGTCATTTTGATATGCAGATTTTAAGTTGAATTCTTTGCTTTCAATATTGTTTGAAAGTATTATTATTGCTGGTATTTTTATTATTGTTCCGTCTTCTAGAGCTGGAGATAAGTATTTTGTTTGTTCTCCCTCTAGTTCAACTTTAATTATTCTTTTTTCTTGGTTATATTCTGTATTTTTTATTTTTAATCCATTAGCATTTGTTAATATTGTTTTTTCATTAAACAATACTTTTTCTGTTTCTTCTGGTAATCGTATTGCAATTACTGGATTTTTAAATAAATTGTATTTATTGCTATTGTTGTGTAAGCTTATTTTAAACTCTATTTCGTTTTGTTTTTCGTTTGTCCATGTTGTTTGACTTGGCTCTACTGTTACTTCTGTTTTAGAGTCTTGTATTTCTATATCTGTTACTTCATCTTGGTTGTATGTTTCTTTTATTTTTGCTAGTTCAAAGTTCTTTTCTTGTGCTGTTATTGCTTTTTCGTTTTGTATTGTTATATTTCCTGTTTTTGTTGCATTACTTAGTTCTAATGAGATTTTAGTTGTTCCTTCTAGGTAGTCTATTTTTATTGTTCCATCTTCATTGTTTTGAGTGTCTTTATTAATATCTGCTAATACATTTTCTTGATCATCTAATATTTTTAATGATCCTTCTTCTCCTAAAATGTCTAATATGTTTTGTTTTTCTAATTTGCTTGATTTAAATACTATATTTTCGCTTTCTATTTCTACATTCTCTTTGTTTACAAATTTTTGTGTTAAATCTATTGTTTGTGTACCTAAATTTTCTTTGCTTATGTTTATTTGCACATTTTCTTTGTATGTTGTTTCATAATCTGTTCCATTTATTGCATTTGATTTTATATATCCATTGTAAACTTTTGTGTTTTCTACTTTTGTTGATATTAGTTTTGAAACATTTTCTTTTACTGTTTGTTTGTTTTCAAAATCGTTTTGTATTCTTATTTTTTCTTCTGTGTTTAGCGCTTCTATTACTTTACCTGATACTCCTAAGTTTCTTTCTTTGTTTTCACTATTATAAGCATTTTCTCCATAATTTAGTATTATGCTAAAGCTATCTTTTGCATTTTGTTTGTAACCTTCGTATATTTTGCCTTCTTCGTTTTTGTTGTTTGAAGTTACTATTGCTATTTCTCCTGTCTCTTGTTTGTATACAAATTTATAATCTTTTCCTTTATTTGAGCCATTTGTAAGGAGTGTTGATTTTGCAATTATATTTACACTTGTTGGGTATTCTTCTTCTATTTTTGGGGCATTGAATAAAATACCTGTTGCAGCTAATGGCACATAGTTTTCATTGTTTTTATATTCAATTCCAGCATCTACACCATATTGCACAAGTAGACCTTTTTCAGTTTCGTTTTCGTAGTTTATGTATTTTTCTAAAACTGCGTCTGCTGTTGCTACTATGTTTTCTGTGTTTATGCTTTTCTCACTTTCACCTGCTACTGACACTAAGAATTTACTATTTGCTGATAGTACCATCAATAACAATAATAAAATTAATCCCCTTATTTTGTTTAGCTTGCTTTTCATTGCTTTCCTCCTTGGCTTTAAGAAAATGTTTTTTTCTAATATTTATTTATATATAATATATTATTTTTCTTAAAGTTAGGCAATGGCAAGGATTAGCAGTTTTTTCGATTATTACAATATTTTCTTTGTAAACCCTTACGGAAGCTATTTTTACACTTTTTAGTCGCTTTTTGTTTAAATTTGTATTACTTTTTTATGACATAAATCATTGGTTATTTTCTATAACCTTGATTTCCCTAGATTGTTTAATAATTTTGAAACAAAAAATGCAGTTATATTTTTCTATAATTTTGAAACAAATAAAGAGGCAGAAAACTTAAAGTTTTCTGCCTCTTCTGACTGAAGACCTCAGTATACCACTAAAACAAGTTAGCCCCAATAAAGAATGAAATAATCATAAAATGTATCTTTATCAATCTCATAATTATCTAAGCTTGTTTTATCACCTGCAACGTAATGAGAAGCTACATTTGTGGTACCAATTTCCATACCATTGTCGAGATATATAATCATATCACCCTCAATTTCGTTACACTCAATATTGGTTATTGTAACCTCTTCTCCCACATTCTCAGCAATGAGCTTTTTTAGACATTCTTCAACAGGAAGCAGTTCGCTATTTTCAGGCATAGTTTCTACCGGAGTAGTTGCTATTTCATGCTTGGTTTCATCTGTTGGTGTAGTCTCAGGTTCAGAAGTTGTTATAGCCTCTGTGGTTGTAGTTGTTTTGGCCTCAGTCTGTGCCGCAGTGGTGGTAACCACTGCTTTTGTTGCAACGACTTCCTTAGGCTGAACAGCCCCGTCGTTGTCGCCTGTGCTTGCGCAAGCAGTGAAAACTGCCATTGCAAATGCTGTTGCCGCGATAGTCATCGCGAACCGTACTTTTCTCATCATGTTGTTTGTCATAGTAGTAACCTCCTTTTGGGCCATTAGGCCTGGTTTAAAATTTATATTTGAGTCGCGTGTTATCCTAAAGGATTTCTACGTTTATCATACTTTAATTATACCACATTTTTCCAGAAAAGTCAACACTTTTCAGTACTTTTGTTCGTTATGTAAACCCTTTCTTGTTGCTATTTTTATACTTTCTTGGACATTGTACTTTTAATTGTATTTTTACTATATACTTTAATATGACTTATTAATAATAGAATATCAAAACCGCCTAGGCTTTATGCCTAGGCGGTTGGTTTATGTGTTATTTTATTTTAACACTTTTTTCTTTATGATTATTATTCCTACTCCAAGTACTGCTATTGCAGATACTGCTGTTATTATTATCCATGTGTAATCTCTATCTTCACCTGTTGCAGGTGTTACTGTTGTCCATGCAGCTCTTGTGTATGCTTTTGATGTGTATGCACTTGGTTTGCTTCCTGTTCTTGCAGCTGTTTCAAATGTGATGTTTGTTATTTCTGCATCGTTATCAAATCTTATGTCGTTACCATTTGCTAATTCTTTTGATAATTTAATTTCAGCTGTTTCGCTTTCACCCGGTGCCATTGCTCTTGTTAGTTTTGTTCCATTGTATTTTAGGATTTCTCTACCATCTAGTTTTACTTTTCTTATATCAGTTGTTCTTGTTGTTGCCATTTGTTCTAACCATTCTGTGTAAATTTCTTTAGTTTCAGAATGTGAGCTTTCCCATGAATATGATTCATTTATAGTTCCATCTTCATTAACTTTTCTTGCGAATTGTTCTTTGAAGTTTTCTTCTGTTATTGTATCTCCTGTTGTTGTATCTATTCTGTAATCTCCAGGTTTTACTGTTTCCCATTCTGTTGTATTTTCTGATGATAATAATGCACCTTTACAATAATCATAAATTGCTTCTGCTCTTAGGTTCATTGTGATTTGGTCACCATTTTTTACACCATATTTGTAGTAATCTTCATTATCATAGTCTATTTCGCTAACATTGCTTACTGTAATGTTATAGCCCATTTCTGCATTCAATCCTTGTGTTATACTTTTATCTACTTGTACCCATAGATAATCTTTTCCACCTGTAACCCATTTTTCTCCAGTTTTAACATCTAATGTTCCGTCTTCTTTTATTGATGCATTTACTATTTGTGCTCCATCATTAGTTGTTAAAAGTATTGATTTTAGGTTTTTGTTGATTTCCATTGCTTGTCTTGGTCTTTCTATTATACCGAAGTCTACATTTGATACATTATATGTGTATCCGTTTTCTCCTGGTGCTTCTGTATATTCTTCTTTTTCAATTCCTATTGCAAAGTCTGGTGTTTCAGAAATCATTTTGCTTAAATCGTCATATCCAGCTGTGTCTCTATTATATAAAGCTTTTTGATCTATTGCTACTCTTAAGTTGTAATCATCCATTGCATCTGAATATCTTGGATTTTCTTCTTTAATCCAGTTTGGATCATTTGCTCTATCTTTATTTACAAAGATTGTTCCTTTGTAGTTTTCTACTTTATATTTGTCATTTCCCCATTTATATTGTACTTTGTATGTTCCAGCCATGAATCCTTTAAAGCTGAAGTTTCCGCTTGCATCTGTTGTTGTTGTACCTACAATTTTCCATTCGCTTCCATTATATTGTAATAGGCTTACTTCTACACCTGCAATTTTTGTTTCGTCATCTTCAAATTTTCCATCACCAATTCTCTCTTTTCCAGCTCCAAATGATATTGCTCCATCTTCGAATACTGTTCCTGAGATTGTTCTTTCTGCAGCTTCTACTAAGTGTAATCCAGGTGCATTATCTGAATCGTCTTCATCTGTTTCGGCGAATCTATCTGCAATCATACTTCCTGGAATTGAGTTTGTATCTATTGCTGCATATAAGTTTTTGAATTCTTTGTCTGAATATGTTGTATATTCATTTATTTCAACAAAGTTTTCAAGATTAATATTTTTGTTGTAAATATTTGCAACTTCATTAACATTTAATTTAATGTATACATATTTTGTATTTCCTTCTTGGTCTGGTGTTAATTTGATTGGTTCTGCAAATTCTATTGGTGTTCTGTTATATTCTGAATTTTGATCTGGATTTGTTGTTTTAGGTTCTCTCTTTAATTGTAGTCTATTATTATCATCAAATGTTTTTTCTGCTGGATCATTGCTTAAGTAAATCTCATATTTTTCATTTGAATCTTTTGCTATAGAATAATCTTTTGAATACCATTCATTTAAACCATTAACTGTTGTATAAAGGTTTGTTGAAGAATTTTGTAATTTAATTTTATATGTTACAGTTGCATTTAGTGCATTTGCCCCCTCTGATTTTTCAGCATCTGCTCTGTATATTGGTAATCTATAGTCGTTATCGAAGTCTACTCCAGTTGTTGTCTCTATCGCATCATTTCCAACTATTTTTTGATTATACATATATGTGTATTTATATCCATTTACGCTTACTTCTGCATTATATACGTCTTTTTCTAAGCTTAGGTTTGGCATTTCTCTACGATAAACTCCTAAGTCGATGTGTGATATTTCTGTTACTACATCTTGTGTTTCTTTTAGTTTATCATAGTATGCTTGTAATAGGTTACCTAAAACAGTTGCATTTACTTCAAAGTCTGTTTTTCCTTCAACTTTTATTCCTGTATTTGTTTCTACTAGTTTTGAAGTATTTTCTAATGTTACAATATCATTTGATTTATTGTATTTTAGTTCTACTCCATTACTTAATTTTTGACCTTTTCCTGTAACCTCTTTGAATTGATTATTAACATTTCCTCTTGTTGTTTCTGTTTCAAATGCTTTTGAAGTTGTTGTATTTATTGTTCCATCATCATTAAATTTCTTAACTTCATTTTTAGATGGTGCTGTACTTTGATAAATGAATCCATCATATTTAAATTTTACGTAATAACGATTTAAGTAATCTGCTTTTTCTGAATTGTCTGATTCTCTTATTCTTACTTTATCAAATGTGTATTCACCTTTTGCATTTGTAAATGTGCTTATTTCTTGTTTTGTTATTCTATCAACAAGTGTTACTTCGATTCCTTCAATTAATTTATCGTCTTCAGAGTTATATTCGCCATCTCTTGATTGCTTGTTCTTTCCTTGTAATGTATCTTCAAATACTTTACCAGTTATTTTAATAAATACTTGTCTATTTTTTTCTTCGAATGGGAATACACCTGTTGTATTTGCTTTTACTTCTTGTGTATCCACTAGTTTACCATCGTATTCTTTATTATCTTTTTTGAATTTTCCAAGATCGTAAGCTTCACCATTTTCACCAAGTTTTGTTTCGTATAACTCGTATTTTCCAACTGGTAAACCTTTTAATGTTGGTGTTATACCATTTACTGTTACTAGTTTTGCAACTTTTGCATCGTTAAAGTCTTTTGTATATGTGTCTTTTTCTAATACAGTATTGTTTTCTGCTCTTACCCAACCTTGTTCGTTTCCATCTATTCTGTATAGTCTGAATTCATAACCATTTAGGGGTTTTCCTGTATCTCCATCTATTTTATGAACATATACATCTGTACGAGATCTATTGTTTACAGCTGTTACTGTTGCTGGTTGGCTAGGTGTTACTTTATATGTTCCACTTGTACGATTTCCATTGCTATCTACTTGCCATACACGTTGTGCTTTTACTTTTCCAGTTTTTCCTGGCACTGTTGTTTCTTCTAATTGATAAATATCTTGTAGTCCTGTTGGTAAACCTGTTTCATAGATTCTGTATTGCTCTGTTGATGGTAAGTTTTCTATTGTTATTTTTCCTTTTGCGTCTGTTTTGAATTTTTCTGCATCATCATAATTTGGTACAAAATTAATTTTTTGTCCGTCTTTTTTTACCCATCCTTTATTTTCAGCATATACTTTGAATTCTATGTCTTTTAGGCTTATTGTTGAGTCATTAAATTGGTCAACTTTTTGGATTTCAAGTTTTCCAGTTTTTGGTAGTGGTAATGTTTTTTCTACTTCAGTATTTGTTTTTTCTCCATTATATATAATGAAGTTTTGTGATGCACCACCACTAACTATAACTATTCTTGCTTTTGTTGATACTAATGCTGTTTTTGATTTTATTTTTATACTTTCTATTTTTGTTGTGCTGTTGTTTATAACAACATAAAATGGTTTGTGATGTTTTACTGAATCTACACTTTTTATAGCATTTGTATCTATTTTTTCTGCTATTCCAACTGCTTTTTCAGAATTATTTATAGTGATTTCTCCAATTTTAGCTCCACCTGTAAGGTTAACTCTATATGGTCCTATAAATGTTTTTCCGTTTACTGTTGTTGCTGTTATTTTATTTTTTTCTGATTCTTCCATAGATACTTCTAATGCTTGTGTTTCTATCGCTCCTTGTTTTTGAGCTTGAGTTGCAAATGCTTCAGCCTCATTTATATATTTGTTGTATCCTGTGTAACCATATCCTTGTCCTTGAATATAGTTTGATAAGCCAACTTTTCTCATTTGATTAACATATGTTGTTTCCCACATTATTCTTGTCATAGCATCTTTAGCTGTAGCATTTGTTGTAGCCCATGTTTCTCCCTTTTCTTCTGCTACTCTAGCTAGATATGCTAGCATTAATATAGGTTTTACATTTTTATTTGATACGCTGTATTCTACACCATTTTTATTTTTTTCGCTGTATACTTTTACTACATTGCTTTTAGTGTCGTTATTGATATCAAAAATGTTTACTACTTTATATGTAGTTCCTGTAAAATAGTGGCCATTTGGATGTATACACATACCTCCAACTTGGTTAACTGGAGCATCTTGTCCTGATTTTACTTTGGCTCCAATTGATTTAGGAGCTTCCAAGGCATACCATTCTTCTTTGTTTTGTGAAAGTTTTATTAATTCACCTACAGTTTCGCCATTTTTAATCTTTGCAGCATTTGATGTATTTCCAATAAATCCGAATACTATTGAAATGGCAATAAGTAAGCTTGTTACTATAGATATATTTTTATAAATATGACTTTTAGTATTACTCATGATTTGCCCCCTTTCTTTTCTTTGTGTAAACTATTATTCCTGTTGTAGTCAATACAATTATTGCTATTATTATTCCTATTGATACTTCAACACCTGTTCTAATTGATACGATTAATTCTGCTGAGCTTGTGTTGTCTGCTGTATCTTTGTCTGGTATTGATAATTCGTTGCTTGTTCTTGCAATTTCTGCTTTGTTTGTTGTTACACCTGTGTTATTTTCTGTCATTGCTTTTGTTAATGTTAATACAACTTGTTTTGTTTCTCCTGGTTGTATTATTTCTTTTGAAAGTGCTGTTGTATGTACGTTTCCGTCTGTAGATTTATACCAGTTTTTATTTATTTCTGAGTTGAAGCTCATGTCTTTTGGCATGTAGTCTACTATTTCGTTTGCGTATCCAGCAAGTTCACCTTCGTTTGTTATTTCTAATGTGTATTCTACTAATACTGTTGATGATGCTAATAATTTTGCATCTATTTCAACTTTAGCTAATTGTTGTTTGTTGTATTGTTTTACTACTGTTCCAGCAGTATTTTGAATTGTTACTTTGCTTATGTATTTGTTTATTTTTAAATCAAATACTTCATTTTCGATAAATCCAGCATCGATATTTTGTATACTTTTATCTTTTAATACTAATTTATCTGTCATTGCATATATTTTTGAATTTCCATCTGTTGATATTGTTCCTGTAATTATGTCTGAGTTTGTTGCTTCTGAAGCTGATGCTACTTGGTATTCTGTATTTCTGTATTTTAAGTTATCGAATGTAAATACTACCATGTAACTTCCTTCTTCGATATTTTCGAATGTGTACATTCCATTTTTATCTGTTTTTACACTTAGTCTGTTTCCATTTTCGTCTGTTACGAATTTGTTTGTTTTTGTATTTACTAACATTGCTGTAATTCCTACAAATGGTTTTTCTGAACTTTCTCTAACACCATTTTTGTTTGCATCAATCCATGCCATACCTGAAATTGTGTTTTTGATTGTTACTATACCAGGGATTGTTGGCCCATCTGTTGGTTGTGGCTCTGGATCTTGGTTTCCAGGTTCTTCAGTATTGTTGTTTCTAGCATTTGTTTCTAATGTATGTGTAATTTCTTTAGTAATGTCTTCTTCCATTAGGTTACCCATAACAGTTACTGTATTTGTTATTGTATCTTTTCCTGTTCTTGTTTCATCAACTTCTGTTTCTATTGTTACAATAGCTTGTTGTTCAGGATCTAATACTATTTTTTGATAAATTGAATTATCATCTTTTACAGTAATATCACTTGTTTCTTTTCCAATTGTGTAATATGCTTTTTTGATTTGTGCAGCACTTGGAACTGAATCTGTTATTGTTACACCATCTGTGTTTTTACCTACATTTTTTATTGCTATTTTATAAACTAAACTATCTCCTGTTTTTATTGCTCCATTTTTATTTGATGTCATAGCAACGTTCATTTGAGATACTTTTTTCTCAATTAAGCTTGTTTCAACATAGTTTGAATAGTATTTTGTACCATCAACTGTTGCTGTAAAGCTTATTTTTTGTTTTTTGTTTTCGTTATATTTAACAACTTTTATTGGAACTATCATTTCTTTTGTTGCTCCAGATGCTAATGAGTTTACTTCAAATGATAATGAGTTGTCTTGTTGTTTTGTTATTGTGTAGTTTTTGTCATCACTTGTATCATCTTCTTCTATATCCATAGAATATGCTTCTATAATTTGATATTCTTCTGGTACTGTGATGTTTACTGGTATTTTTGTTAATTGTGCATCTGATGTATTTTTTATTCTTAATGTTAATCCTACTATGCTTCCTAATTGGTTAGGATATTCTTTTGATTCGTTAGATTCTAGGCTTAGTTTTAATGCTGCATTTTTTACTGTGTTTGAAGTTTTTAATTCAATTTTTTCAATGTTTTCGCCTGTTATTTCTGCTGTTGATTCTAATTTTTGAGCATCTTCTTTTACTCTTACTTGATATGTTAATACTATTGTTGCTTTTTTTGGAAGTGTAAAGTCAGATACTTTATATTCTGAATCTCCAACTTGTTCTCTAACAAATGTGTAGTTTGCATATTGTTCTGTACCTTCTAGATATATTGGTACTTCTCTTTCTACTTTTGTGCTTGCATATACGTTTGCACCTTCATGAACTGCTTTAAAGTTTACTTTTTCAATATCATTATTTGTTTGGTTTGTTATTTTATATGTATATGTAACGGCTTGACCTGCATTTACTTGGTCTCCATCTTTTAATGTTACTCCAGCTGATACTGCTGTCATTGCAACTTTTATTTTATCTGTTGATTCTTCTACTGCTGGTCCCAACTCTTTTGGTGTCTCTTCTTCTAATGTTGGATCTTGGTTAGTTGGTTCTTGTGTTGGATTTTGTTGTGTTGGCTCTGTTGTTTGAGCTTGTTTTTGTATATCTATTATTACATCTGTTGAAACAGGTTCTGGTTGTGTTGCAGCATTTTCGTTTGTATATGACATTGTTACTTTTGCTGCTTTTGCTACTGGTAGTTCTGTTCCTTCTGGTACATTAGCTTTTACCGCTACTTTTGCATTTACTGTTACTACAATTCCTCCAACTGTTTGGTTATCAAATACTGTTTGTTCCCCTTCAATTTTGATTATTATTTTGTTTCCATCTACTGTTATTTTTGATTGGTCAACCTTGAAGTTTTCATCTTGTTTTTCTGCGAACACTACGTTTGCAGATACATTTGATATTTCTGCTACATCTTCTGGTAATTCTAATGTAATTGTTGGCTCTTTAAATAAGTATGTATCTGGTGTTCCTGTTGGTAATTTAACTTGGAATTCTACATCATTTACATTTTTTGTTGAGAATACATATCCAGTTGGCATTGTTAATTGTGCAGGTTTTGTTGTTGGTTCGTTTAGTTTTGTATATACTATTGCTGTTGAACCATTTGTATCTTTATTTGTTGTTACTTTTATTGCTGTTTTTATTGCATTTATCTCTTGAATTGCTTCTTTGCTTAATCCTGCATTTCCAATTATTGCTTTTTGTGCAATTATTTCTATTGTTCCTTCATTTATTGGTTGGCTTGTTGTTATTGTTACATTATGTGTATTTAATGTTAATTCTTTTTCTGATGAACTATTTATTTCTTTTACGTTTCCATCATCATCTCTTATTGTTATTGTTCCATCTCCGCCTAATACGTTTTCTACATTTTTCCAATCAAATTTTATTTTTGTATATTTTGTTTGATTATTTGTTTCTTGGATGTTTGTTTCTTTGATTTTATCTTCTACTACTTCTACATGTTCAAATTTATCTTCTTCTAATTTAAGTTCTACATTGTTTACACCTGTTTTATCTGATATTTCTATGTTGTATTTTTCTGTATATGGTGTTGGGTTAGTTGTATCTGCATACATGAATCCTTTATATACTTCTTTAGATACACTTGTAGCTTCTGCACTAACAATATTTCCTGAATTGAATTTTACTGTCATACTATCTTTTGGAAGAGTCATTGGTTTTTCTGCTTCATTATATCCCAAACATGTTGTGTATAATTTAAATTCTCCTACATTTCTAGTATAGTTCTTTAATTCATCTTGATTTTCAATATCATCAAATATATATATAAATTTATAAGTATCTGTTCCTGTACCATAATTAATTTTATTATCTTTTAATAATGAATTTGTAAATTTTAATGTTCCAGATGGTATATCATAGTATTTTGTTTTTACATTTTCTTCAACTTTTTTTCCATTTATTATAATATCTATAGTATCTGGTTCATTACCATTTATTTTTGGTACATTAATATCAAATCTATCGTTTATTCTTGGTATACTTTTAGCTGATACAACAATACCTTCTTGAATAAGAACTTTATTTCCATCTTTTATTGCTTTTTCTACTGAATAATTAGTACCTTTTGATCCGACTTTCTCTTTATTTTCTGTCCATATCAATTTAGTATTTATTGTTGCTGTAACGTTTTCAGTTGATTCAGAGGTATAGTCTCCTGAAAGGGTTATTTGATTTTCCATGTTAAAATAATCTACATCGATTGTAGATTTCATCTCAAATGTTACTGGAATTTCTAGTACTATATCATCTTTTACATAGCTACCTTCAAGTTTTACTAATTTTATTTCTTTTGTTGCATTGTTTACTCCTGCAACATATTGGCTGTTAATTGTTTCTGGTAATTTAAAGTTTGCTTTGTCGTTTATTGTGATTTTTGCATTGCTTAAATCACCACTTTGTAGCTTGATTTTAGCATATAAAGTAGCCCCTTCTGATATATTTGCTTCTTTTGTGTAAATTTTGTTTCCATTAGCATCTTTAAAATAAGCGTCAAATGTTATTTTCCCGCCTTTAATGCTTTCTTCTCTGTCGCTTACCGCATATACTATGTTTGTGGCAACAAATAAAAAGTTTACCATTGTCATGCATAGTACTAGCATAAGTGCTGTTGTTTTTTGTAATAGTTTTCCTTTCATATTTTTTCCTCCTTAAAAACTTTATTACTTAATTTTATAATAGCTTTTTTATATTATAGAAGTCAATATATTATTTTTTATCGTTTTTTTTACATTGTTTTTATATTTACGGAAGTATTTTTACCGTGAATATTACAGGAATGTTAAGTTTTTATTACATTTCTGTTACAAATAAAAAATAACACACAACTCTACCTTATATTATACATTGTTTTTTCTCATTTTTCAACCTTTTTCGTGAAATTTTATTAACTTTTTATGTAACTTTCAAAATAGAAATTTTAGGAGTAATTTTGGGGACCCGTCCCTAAAAATTTGGTGTAACAAAATGATAGTTGGTACATATAATTAAATGAGGTGGTTTATATGGCAAATAATTTTGATGAAAGTACTATGAATAATATTAAAAATATGGTGGATAGCGGTAATCTTCAAGGCGCTATTTCTCAAATTTCTCCTGAGATGATTGAGAATTTTTCTAAGATGATGAATGGTCAATCTGCGCCAAATCCAGGACATTCAGGCAATTCTACATATGAGTCCAATTTCAATAGTGCCAATAGCAATCAAAGTACCGTAAATTCTGGCAATTCTAGTTTTGACTTTAGTAAGATTGATATGAATACTATGATGAAAATAAAGTCTATTATGGAGAATATGAATAATAAGAATGATCCTAGTTATAATTTGTTAAACTCTTTAAAGCCGTATTTAAGAGAGTCTAGACAAGAAAAAGTCGATCAATATGCTAATTTATTGAATTTTTCTAAGATTGCAGAAGCTTTTAATAATTCTAACAATAATCAATAGATTATTGTTTTTTGCAACTTAAAAACTGAACCTAGTATTCAACAGATTCTGTATAACAGGAGGTGAAAACATGGAAAAATCAGAAGAAAAAAACGCTTCTGCCGATGAGAAACGTTCATTTAATTTATTTAACCAAGCCCCTTTTTTCAGTATTTTGGGCTTTGATTTATATTCGGATGATATTTTAATTTTGTGTATTCTTTTTTCCATGTATATGGAAGGAATTAAAGATCAAATGCTGTTTTTGCTATTGTTGTTACTACTTTTTTCTTAATTATTCTATTATTATTTTGTCATTTTCTACGTATAAATAGCTATTTTTGTGTAGTGGTTCTTCGTCTCTATTTATTTCTTTTACTATGTTTGCAATTCTTACTTGAACAGCATCAAATGTTCCAGCTGCTATAATTGCGCTTTTGTTTCCTTTTGCGCCTGCATGTGCTAATCCCCTAAGGTTTCCTAGCACAACTATATTGTCTGATGCAACAATTTCTGCTCCTGAATTTACATCTCCTAATATTACAAGGCTTCCTTCAGTTTCCATTCTTTGGCCTGACCTTAATGATCCTCTATGAAATTTTGTCTCTGATGTTGCAATTTTTTGGTCAAATGTTTTTCTAATACTTGATAGCCCTAAACTTTTAGGCGTATCGAATTCTATCTTTACATCTATTTCGTCTTTTATTATTTCTTGTATTTCATCTATTTCTTTGTTTTTTAGTAGTTTTCCTGTTATTCTTATTGGGGTTGTGTCATCTTGATATAGTTTTTTTAGTTCTGGTATTTTTCTTTTGAAACTTTCTATTATGTCTTCATATTTTGCTTCTTCTTTGATTCTTATTACTAATTCGTTTCTTTTTAGGTTTATGTTTAAGCAATTTTTCATTTTTTCTTTACCTCTTTCTTATAATTCTATTTGTGTCATTACTTTAGCTGAAATGTCTTCATTGATATCCTTGGTGTTCATTCCAAAATATTCTGACATTACATCTCTTACTACTTCTGCTGTATAGTTTCCGTGGCCTCCATTTTCTACCATTACTACTATTGCTATTTCTGGGTCATCAAATGGTGCAAATCCAACGAACCATGCATTTACTTTGTTTCCAGGTGCTTCCGCTGATCCTGTTTTTCCACCAACTTTTATTGGGAAATCTCTAAATATATTGTATGCTGTTCCTCCAGCTTCTTGTGTAACTGATTGCATTCCATCAAGTACTAACCTTAAATAGTCTTGGTTTAATGTTATTCCATCATCTTGTTCTGGTTCTAAGTTTAGCCTTGCGTTTGCATATTCATTTATTTTTTCCCTTGGCACTTCCGTTCCATCTGGATTTATTATTGATTTTACTATTGATACATCAACTTTTTTTCCACCATTTGCTAATGTGCTTATGTATTTTGCCATTTGTATTGGTGTAAATTCATTTAGCCCTTGTCCTATTACCGCATTTAGCATATCTCCTGGTACCCATTGTTGTTTTATTCTTTCTTTTGCTTCTTTACTTGCTAGTACTCCTTTTGTTTCATCCCTAAGCTCTATTCCTGTTTTGTTTCCTAATCCGAAGTATTTAGCATATTTTACTAAGTTGTCTATGCCCATTCTGTTTCCAACTTCGTAGAAGTAATAGTTGCATGAATGTTTTATGGCTCCTGTAACATTTAGTGGTCCATGTCCAACATGGTAATCTGTATAATACCAACAATTCCATGTTCTATTTCCTAATTGGTATACTCCTGTATCGTTTATTTGTTCTGTTGGCGAAACCACTCCGCTTTCTAGCGCTGCTATAGCTGATATCATTTTGAATGTTGAACCTGGTGAATATGATACTTGCATTGCTTTATTTACTAATGGATGGTTTGGATTATTGTTATATTCGTTCCAATCTTTTACACTAATTCCATTAACAAATTTGCTTGGATCGTAATCCGGGTAGCTTGCCATTGCTAGTACTTCACCTGTTTTTACATTCATTACTACTACCGAACCCGCTTGAGCGTCATATACTTTGCCAAATCCCCCACTTTGTATTTTTTGTATATTTGCTGCCAATGTGTTTTCTACAATTTTTTGAAGATTTGCATCTATTGTTAATACTACATTTGAGCCTGCTATTGCATCTTGTACAACATATTCTCCAGATGCCGTTCCATCTACTCCCATGTCTATTTGTTTTATTCCATTTTTTCCTTTTAGGTAACCTTCGAATGAATATTCTATCCCTGTTTTTCCAACGACATCGTTTATGTCATATATTTCTTTGTTTTTTTCATATTCTTCTTGTGTTATTTTTCCTGAATATCCCAATATATGTGATGCTACCGTACCAGATGTGTATTGTCTTTTAGGTTCTACTATAACGTTTACTCCTGGAAATTTACTACTTTTTTCTGATATTTCAGCTACCGCTTCTCTTGAGACATTATCTGCTAATCTAAACGCTCTTGTACTACTATAACCTTTTTTATCTATTTCATATCTTAATCCTATTATTTTTCTTGCATCTTCTAGGCTATTGTTTGATATTACATATTTTTCTTTGAATTCTGTAAAGACTTGCTCTGGCGTTTTTCCAACTGTTATTCCATTGGCAATTTGCCATTTTTGTAAGTTTTCTCCTTCTAGTGTATATCTATATGGATTTACCTCAATTGGAAATGTGTCTGGCACTTTTATTTGATATTTGTTAAATGTGTTTACTATTTCTAACATGCAGTCATTTAATACTTGTGTTTCTACTTTACTTTTATATAGTTCCAATGCAAAAGTTGTTTCTGAAGTAACGAGTACTGAACCTGTTCTATCTAGTATTTTACCTCTTGCTGCTTCTAATGAGGTTTCACGTGTTAGACGTGTATTTGATTGTTCCCTATATTCTTTTCCGTGTACTATTTGAAGGTTAAATAATTGCCCTATTAGGATTATTCCAATAAAATATGTTAAAACTGTTGATAAATTATATCTTAAATTTATATTATTTTTGTTAATACGTTTCTTTCCTGAACGCAATTATTTCACCTCCATTTAAAATCTGCAAAAAGAAGTGTCCTTAAAAAGGACAGGTTTGCAGAAAATATTAAAAATATCTTGTTAGTATTTGATCACCTTTGTATTCGTGTTCGATGAAATATCCAAATTTTTTGAATAATGGATAAATAATTATTGTTAATACTACGTTATATACTATTTCTACTATTAAAATTCTTAAGAATATGAATATTTCAATATTTGTGTCTAATATTAAATAATTTAGTATATATGTTACTATTTCAAATGCAGCTGTTAATCCTGCAACCATAACCATTATTGTTAGCCTGCTATCTTTTGAGAAGTTTTTAGCAAAAATCCCGGCTACTAATCCTACGCATGCCAGCGTTACAGCATATATACCTAATTTATTTCCAACAGCAATATCTAAAATTAAACCTAATGTTAGTCCATATATTATTCCCTTGTTTCTCCCCGAGAACAAACCTATAAATAATGCAAATATTACAAATAGGTTTGGCATTACTCCCGCTATTGTAAACCAACTAAAGAAGTTTTCTTGCAGGAAGTATACTAATAATGCTATGAAAATTAATGAAATGTTTATCCAAAATTTTCTCACTTTTATTTCTTTCCTCTCTTATACCCCAAAACCATATTTCAGAAATTTTTTAAAATTATTGGTTTATAACAAGTACACTGTTAAGCTTATTAAAATCTACAGCTACATCTACAAGTGCATATCTATCTGTTAGATTTTCTGTATCTATTACTTTTCTTATTGTTCCAACATGTATTCCTTTTGGATATACTCCACCCAAGCCTGATGTTTGTATACCATCCCCTTGTATAACGCTTGCTTCTGTTGGTATGTATACTGCTTTAAGTGTTTGTTTATTTTCCAAAGTTCCTTTGCTTACTATTGCTTCTTTTGTTGTACTTAGCATTGTGCTTACTGAGCTTGCTGGATCTATTATTGTTTGAACTTTTGCTGTATTATCTGTTACTGATATTACATGTCCTACTAGCCCTTCTTCTGCTATTACTGTCATGTCTTTTTTTACTCCATCTTTTGCCCCAATGTTTATTGTTATAGTTCTTGAGTAATTACTTATGTCTTTATTTATAACATCTCCCGGAATTGTTTTGTAGTTTTTGTATTTTTCAGTTAGTCCTAAGTATTCCTTTAATGTTTCATTTTCTGTTTTTATACTTTCTATTTCTTTTAATGTTTTTTCTAATTCTTTGTTTCTGTTTGCTAGTTTTTCATTTTCCTCTTTCAATTTATCCATATCAGCAAAATAGGCTTCGTTTCCACCTATTTTATTTGCCAAGAATGTGAATCCATTTTGAATTGGCATTATAATTTTTGAACCAAAATTTTCTAAAAATGAGTTTTCTCCATCATTATTAGAAATTACAACAATTATTATTAAGATAAAAATTGTAAGGATTATTCCCCATACTCCTTTTTTCTTTTCTTTATACATGTTTTTTACCTCTTCTTTTTATTGTATTAAAAACGTCTACGTCTTGAGTTGATTAGTACTGTTTTTAATTTTTCGATATTTTCAAGTACTCTTTCTGTTCCGCGAACTACAGCATCTAGCGGATTTTCTGTTGCATATACAGGCATTCCTGTTTCTCTATTTAAAAGTTTATCTAAATTTTTAATTAATGCTCCTCCTCCTGCTAACACTATTCCATTTTGCATTATATCTGCTGCAAGTTCTGGTGGAGTTTTTTCTAATGTTGTTTTTACTACTTCTACTATTTTGTCTATTGATTCTTTCATTGCAACTTGTATCGCTGGAGATGATACAGATATTGTTCTTGGTAATCCTGTTGCTATATCTCTTCCTTTGATTGTTACTGTTGCTTCTGTCATTAGTGGTAAGGCGCAACCAACTTGTAGTTTTATAGTTTCTGCTTGTGTTGGTCCTATTATTAAGTTTGCTTCCCTTTTTATGAAGTTTACAATATCTTCGTCTAATTCGTCTCCTGCTATTCTTAATGAATGGCTTAAAACTATTCCTCCAAGTGATATTACTGCAACTTCTGTTGTTCCTCCACCGATGTCTACTATCATATTTCCTGTTGGTTCTCCAACATCAAGTCCTGAACCAATTGCTGCTGCCATTGGTTCTTCTATTAAATATACTTCTCTTGCTCCAGCTGATAAAACAGATTCTTCTACTGCTCTTTCTTCAACTTCAGTTATTCCTGATGGTACACCTACTACAACTCTTGGTCTTCCTATATTATATCTTTGTGCTACTTTTTTTATTATATTTTTCAACATTAGTTGTGTGGCTGTAAAATCAGCTATTACTCCATCTTTTAATGGTCTTATTGCCTTTATTGTATCTGGTGTTCTTCCAAGCATTTCTTTTGCCTCTGTTCCTGTTGCAAGTATGTTTCCTGATTTTTTTTCTATGGCAACTACTGATGGTTCTTTTAATACTATTCCTCTTCCTTTGATTGTTACAAGAATATTTGCTGTTCCTAAATCTATTCCTATATCTTTTGATGCAAAATTAAATAATTTCATTTTCGTTCCTCACCTTTTTGTATTTTTCTTATTTTTATTTATTCTCTTTGGTTTCTATATATATTGCTATGCTATCATTTTCCAAGTTCTTTTGCAATTTTGCTCATTATACTTGTATATTCTTCATTTCCTATTACTATATGGTCTATTAGTTCTAATCCTACTGTTTGGCATGCATTGTATAATGTATATGTTATTTCTATATCTCTTGTGCTTGGCTCAGAGTTTCCTGAAGGATGGTTGTGTATTAGTATTATTTTAGGAGTTTTTGTTTTTAATGCTTCTCCTAATATTTCCGATATGGAAAAATTCGCAAAATTGCTTCCCCCCGTAGCAATATCATTCATTTTTACTATTTTATTTCTACTGTCTAGCATAACTAGTTTAATAATTTCTTTTGTTTCATTTTTTAATTCATTCATTACAACTTTTGCCATATCTTCAGGCGACTTTATTTGAATATTTTTGTAATTTATTGGTTTATTCATTCTTACTGCCAATTCGCATATTGCTTTAAGCTGTATTGCTTTGACCTTTCCTATTCCTTTTATTTGCATAAATTCTTCAATGCTAATATTTTTAAGAAAACTCAGGTCATCTTCTTTTGTATTTTGATTTAGATTTAATATTTTGTAAGCTAAATCTACTGAACTTTCATTTTTGGTACCTGTTTTTATTATTATCGCTAATAACTCTGCATTAGATAATGTTTTTTCTCCCTGTAGTTCTAGCTTTTCATAGGGTCTTTCAGATACGGGCATTTCCTTCATTTTTACTGCCAATTTTTTCTTCCTTTCTTGTTTTTAATTGCCCTTATTTTTACTTTTTTCCTTACGGATATTTACTTTTTTATTCTTTTGTATTATATATGTATTTAGCAAATTTTTCAAGTACTATTTTAAATAATTTGGTTACCAAAAATTACACCTTTAAATATAATAAATAAAGTAGTATAATTATTATAGATGATAAGCTGATATTAGCTTGAAAGGACTGGTTTTTACTATGAAAATTGAAAAAATTACTAACAATAAAATTAGAATTATTCTGAATATAGAAGAGATTTCTAGTAATAATTTAGATTTAAAAGATTTTATAAATAACGATCCTAAAACACATAAGTTTTTTTTAGATATTTTGAATAAAGCTGAAAAAGATTTTGGTTTTTATACTAAAGATTGCAAACTTTTAATTGAAGCATTTTCTTCTTTGGATGAAGTTTGTGTTTTTACAATTACCAAGTTTTCTACTAAAAAGAAAAAAACGACTTTAAAACTAAAAAAACAAGCTAATAAATCTTTTACAAGTTATGCAGTTTATAAGTTTGACTCTTTTGATGAATTTTGTGGTCTCTGTGAGCTACTAAATAAAAGCAATTTACCAATTACAAATATTTGTAAAAAAATATCTTTATATTTATACAATGATACATATTATTTAATTTTTTCTAAACTAAATTTGTCTTATAGAAGTTTCAAAAAATTATTTAGTATAATAAGTGAATTTGCAACTGCTATTCCTAAGCCATTTCATTTTGACGCAAAAATTATTGAGTTTGGAAAGCCTATAATTAAGCAAAATGCTTTAAAAACAGGCATTAAATATTTTGTGTAAGGTTAAATTAACAATTTGGGGCACTTTCAAAAAGTAATTTCACAAAGTTACTTTTTGAAAGTGCCCCAAATTTCTTTTTATATTTTTATTTACTATACGTAGTTTTCTGGATTATATGCTGTTCCATTTAATCTTACTTCAAAATGTAAATGTGCGCCTGTAGAATTTCCTGTTGATCCCACTGCCGCAATTATTTGGCCTTGACTCACTTCTGTACCCGCCGAAACATATAATGCACTACAATGTCCATAATATGTTTGAACGCCATTTCCATGTGTTATTACAAGTAAATTTCCATATGCCCCTTTCCATCCCGAGAACGTTACAGTTCCTGATGCCGCAGCCGCTATTGGTGTTCCATTTGATGTAGAAATATCTAAACCGGTATGATATGAAACTCTTCTCTTACTTAATTCTCCAAATCTTGAAGATACTTTTCCTGATACTGGTCTAATTAATGATATCCCAAGTTCTGGCGCTCCCCATGCAGTTGTTGTTGCTGTGTTTACTGAACCTGATGCTTGATATGTTGTATATGCTTTTTTCTTTGCAACTACAACTTTTGGTTTTTCTTTATATAATGCTGCTATTGCTGTTTCTGAATTTGTTAATTCTTTTAACTCTGTTTCGTACTTTTCTACGATAGAAATTTTATCAAGATTATTGCTATTTTTTTCTTTTAAGCCATTTACTACTTGTTCTGCTTCTTCAAAAGACGCTACATATTGTTTTTCCTGCTGGTCTTCTAAAATTGCATAATACCTGTAATACTTAATTCCTTCTTCTTTAATTTTTTCAAATATTTCGTCATCGTTTGGTTTTATGTCTCTTTTTAGCATACAAATTTCATATTCTGGCATATTGGGAACCTGAACAAACGCAACATGTTCTTCTTCATTCTTTTCCATATATTCATTTATTCTTTTTTGAAGTTCTTTTTTACTTTGTGTATACCCAACATGTTCTCCATTAATAGATACGCTATATGTTGGTTTATAAAATAGCATAACTATTGCCGCTATTACTGCAATAGAGAACGCAACTAAAATCGCAATTTTGGCTGACCTTCTTGTATGTACTAATATTTTTTTTAACATATTACTACTCCTTGTTTTAATAATCCCCGTATTTTTTGTAATATTTGTTTTATTATTGTAATATTATTGTAACATTTCTTTTTTTGCAAGAAGTAGCAGCACTTTAATTCAATAATTATCTCTAATTATTTCTTATTTTCTTCTATTTTTTCCATTTTTCTTATGTTTTCGAATAGCAGTATTGGGGGAACACTCTTAAAAAGTTTGAAATCTCAGCTTTTTAAGAGTGTTCCCAATAGTTTCTATTGTTGTGCTTGTGTTTTTACTGTATTGATTTCTGTTGCTGTTGCTTTTTGTGCCGGTTGATAGTATCCTTTGGCTTGTGCAACTTTAAATAGTTCATATTGAAAACTTTCATCATTGTTTCTTATTTGTTGGAATGTTTGTCTTAATCCCATGTTTTCACATTCTGTTATTGCTGTTTGATATGCAGTTAAGTCTGATTTAACTCCTGCTAATATGTCGTTTACCATTGTTTTTTCATCCATTTCCTTTACTTCCTTTCTTTTTAGTTCCTACTAAATAACTAATATTTTAAAATTTACTCTTTTTATCTCCTATAATTAGTTATTTAAAAAACTCATTAATTTTTGTTTTGTGTTTAAAGCATCTTGTGCTGATTTTGTAAACATTTGCTTAATTTGTGGATCAACTGCTTGTGATGAATATGTGTTTAATTTTTGATATGCTGTTTCGTGTGCGCCTATTAGATGTCTTAAATGTTGTAATTCTGCTTGATTTATATCTTGCATAATTTCTCACCCTTTCTTTTTTGTATTCTTTTTTAATTATTAACTTTTTTTATTTTTTTATTCAAATTTATTTAAGTTTTTATTATATATATGAAACTAAAATATTATTTTTATGAACGCTGTGGAGACCGACAAATAAGAAAGCCTTATTGTGAATACTTGACAATTTCAATTCAAAAATTATATAATAATAGCTAGAATAAAAAAGAAAGGATAAGTTAGCCAAGCAGCTAACAGGTAAAAATTATGGGATTAATTTTATCAGCAGTAGGTGCTATTGGAAGCACATTAGGAGATCAATGGAAAGAAGCCTTAAGATGCGAAGACTTAGGAAACGATATTCTTATGAAAAAAGTTACAACTAAATCTGGAGTTATAACAAATAAAAGTACAATTATCGTAGGACCTGGTCAATGCGCAATTATATATGACAATGGTAGAGTTATTGATGCTACAGCAGAAGAAGGAATTTATACTTTTGATACATCTTCTTCTCCATCTTTCTTTGCAGGTCAATTTGGACCAGTATTTAAAGAAATGTGGCAAAGATTTACTTATAAAGGAGCTTCAGCTAAACAACAAGCTGTATTCTTCTTTAATATTAAAGAAATTATAAATAATACTTTTGGAACAAAAACTCCTGTATTATTCCAAGATTGGGCTCACCCAATTCCAAATAGAATGACAGGAAAAAATTTACCATTAAGCCTAAAAGTAAAATGTTTTGGTAAATATACTTTTAAATTAGATGACCCTGCAACATTCATGAATGAAATAGCTGGCATGGCTGATGTTTATACAAAAGAACAACTTTGTAGCCAAATGCTTGCAGAAGTTTTAGACGCATTCCAAAATATTGTTAATGGTTTAGGAACAGAGGAAAAACATATTCCTGCTCTTGAATTACCAAGTCAAACTGATGAAATCAAAGAAATGCTTGCAAATTCTACATATGATGAAGCAATTAGAAGAAGAGGTATTAAAATTACTGGATTCTCTATTGAGGGTGTTTCTCTTGATGAAGAATCTGAAAAGAAAATTACTGAATATGAACACAATTCAAATGCTTACATGCAACAAGGTAGAGTTCTTAATGTTATGGAAGCAGCTGCAAATAATGCAAATGGTTCTGCTAACGGATTTATGGGTGTTGGAATGATGAATATGGCTTCTAACGGAATGGGATCTAGTGTTATGAATGATGCTTTTGCTGCAACAGGAAATGGTGCTGGTGGAGAAGTTGGTTCTAATACAGAAAGTACTAATGAAGCAAAATTCTGCACAGAATGTGGTGCGAAATTAACTCCAGGTGCTAAGTTCTGCCCTGGATGCGGAAAAAAATTATAAAAAAATCTCGCTTTTGCGAGATTTTTTTTAGTTTAAGTTATTTTCTTTTAATACTTGTTTAAATAATTCTCTTGTATTTCCATAAGATAATATTTTTAAAGCATCTTGGTATTCAAACCAACCAGCTTCTATTATTTCTTCTGGTTGCATTCTTAGAAAACCACCAACTTTTTTTCCAATAAACAATACTACTTCTTTGTATCTGCCTTTATCTGTTTTATAATGCATAACATATCTTTTAGTTGTATCAACTTCAACATCTATGTTTGTTTCTTCTTTTACTTCTCTTACAGCTGTTTGTTCTTCTGTTTCGCCTTCTTCAACATGTCCTTTGGGGAATCCCCACATACCAGACATTTGTCTTATTAGAAGTATTTTTTCATTAAATGTTATTATGCATCCGCACGCTTTTTCTTCTACTTCCATTAGTTTTTTCCTTTCTATTTAGATTTGATTTCCACATTTTATTGTTTCTTTGTGGATTAGTTGTATCAATAATATCATATTTTTTTGATTTATGCTACCCTTTAATTGTATATTTTGACATATTTTTTTTAATTTAATTGATTTTTCTAATTTTGTATGATATCTTTATATCAAATAAATCTAAGGAGGATTTAAAATTGAAAAAAAAGTATCAAATTTTACTTGTATTATTATTGTTTTTAGCTTTATTTTTTGCTTTCTTTATTATTAAGCAAAGCCCAGAAAGTTCCGAAAGCCCTAAGATTGATGAAAATGTTCAGTCTGAGGAAGAATCGAAAAAAGATATTACCTTTACTCTAACTGCTTTAGGTGATGTGTTGTGCCATAATACACAATATTGGGACGCTGAAGATAAAACAACAAACACTTATGATTTTTCATATGTTTTTGAAGATGTTAAAAAATATACAAGTGCAGGAGATATTACTATTGCTAATTTGGAAACAAGTTTTGCAGATGCTCCATATAGTAATTACCCAACATTTAATAGTCCCGCTAGTTTAGCAACAGCATTAAAAAATATTGGCATTGATATTATCACAACTGCAGGAAATCACTGCCTCGACAAAGGATTTAAAGGTTTGAGTGAAACAATTGATGTTCTAGATTCAAACAAAATTGAACATTTAGGAACATATAAAACTGCAGAAGACCAAGAAAAATTATTTGTTAAAGATGTAAATGGTGCAAAAGTTGCTTTTATTAACTATACTTACGGAACAAATGGTATTCCTGTTCCTACAGGAAAGGATTTTTGTGTAAATTTAATAAATAAAGAAAATATTAAAAAAGAAATTGAAAAAGCCAAAAACGAAAAAGTTGATGTAATTATTGCTTGTATGCACTGGGGGCAAGAATATCACACTACTCAAACTAAAGAGCAAGAAGAATTAGCAGATTTCTTATTCCAAAATGGTGTAGATATAATTATTGGTAATCACCCACATGTAATTGAACCTTTTGAAACAAAAGAAGTTATAATGCCAGACGGAACAAAAAAGCAATGTTTTGTTGCTTATGCTTTGGGAAACTTCACAGCTGATCAAAATTATGAAAATACAAGAGATTCAATTATTATCAATTTAAAAATAACTAAAAAAGCAGATGGAACTGTTTCAATTGATTCAGCAGACTATATACCACTTTACATTTACAAAAATCCATCACTTTCTAAAAAGAAATTTAAAATTATTGATTTAAATACTGCAATTAAAAATTATGAAAATGGAACTGATAAATCAATTGGTGCAACAGCTTATAATTTATTTAAAAAAGAATTAGCTGCCATTAAAAAAATAGTAGAAAAATAAAAAACAATAAAAGTTTGCAAAGCAAACTTTTATTGTTTTTTATTATATTTTAATTTAGCATATCTTTACGTTTTAACCACCATGTAACAAGAAGTGTTAAAACTATTGAAATCAATAGCATAACAACAAATCCATATGGACTATTTTGTAAAGGTAATCCTACATTCATTCCCCAAAAGCTTGATACCATTGTTGGTACAGCTAATACAATTGTTATTGATGTTAAAAATTTCATTACTCCATTTAGGTTGTTTGAAATAATTGAAGCATATGCATCCATTGTTCCATTCAAAATGTCACTATATATTTTTGACATCTCTATAGCCTGTTTATTCTCTATGATTGCATCTTCTAGTATTTCTTCATCATCTTCATATAGTTTGATTATTTTTCCTCTCATTGTTTTTTCCATGACTAACTCATTTGATTTTAATGATGTTGTGAAATAAACCAAACTCTTCTCTAAACTTAGCATTTTTAATAATTCTTTGTTTCTCATTGATTTTTGTAATACATATTCTGCAATTTCAGTTTCTTTGTTTATTTGTTTTAGGTAACTTAAAAAATATGAGGCGTTAATATATAATATTTGAAAAATAAATCTGCTTTTCTTATATGTTTGAAAATTCTTTATTTTCATTTTTTCAAAAGAATTTATTACTTTGTTTTTATTTAATGATACTGTTATAAAAAAATCATCTCTTACAACTATCATACCAAGCGGCATTGTTGTATAAATATCATTTTCATCTTTGGATTTTTCTATTATTGGGACATCAACTATAAATAATATTGTTTCGTCATCTTCTTCAATATCAATTCTGGCTTTTTCTTCATTATCTAGAGCCGCTCTTATAAAATCATCTTGAATTTTTAGATTTTCGCATACTCTTTTTATCTCGTTTTCTGTTGGGTTTACAAGATTTATCCAGCTTCCTTTTTCAAATTCTTTTATCTCTTCAAATTTATTTGTTTCAATATCTGTTTTATATATTTTTAACATTTTTTCACCCCATTTTTTATTATATTATTAAGGAAGTTCTAAGAACTTCCTTATTTCATAATTATTCTTCTTCACCTTTTAGTCTTTCTGCTCTATCTGCTGCAATTAAGTTATCTACCATTTCATCTATATCTCCGTTTAGGAAATTTTCCATTTGATAGATACTCATTCCAATTCTATGGTCCGTGATTCTTCCTTGTGGGTAATTATATGTTCTGATTTTCTCACTTCTATCTCCTGAACCTACTTGTGTTTTTCTTGCATTTGCAACTTCGCTATCTTGTTTTTCTTTTTCAATTTCATATAATTTTGTTCTTAGCATTTTCATTGCATTATCTCTGTTTTGGAATTGTGATCTTTCTGTTTGACATTCTACTACAATTCCTGTTGGTTCATGGATTAACCTTACAGCTGATGATGTTTTGTTTATATGTTGACCACCAGCACCTGATGAACGGAATACTTCCATTTTAATATCTGCAGGATTTATTTCAATTTCCACATCTTCTACAACTGGCAATACTGCGACTGTTGCAGTTGATGTATGAATTCTACCACTGCTTTCTGTGTCTGGAACTCTTTGTACTCTGTGAACTCCACTTTCGAATTTTAATCTACTATAAACACCTTTTCCAGATACCATGAATGTTATTTCTTTGTAGCCTCCAAGACCTGTTTCATTTTCATTTAATACTTCCAATGACCAACGTCTTTTTTCTGCATACATTGAATACATTCTAAATAATGTTCCTGCAAATAATGCTGCTTCTTCTCCACCAGCTCCTGCTCTAATTTCGCAAATAATGTTTTTATCATCATCTGGATCTTTTGGAATTAAAAGAATTTTTAATTCATCTTCTATTTTTGGAAGTTGTTCTTTTGCATCATAAAATTCTGCTTCTGCAAGTTCTTTTAATTCCTTGTCTTGCATCATTTCTTCTGCTTCTTCCATTGTTTGTTTTGTTTTTTTATATTCTCTATATTTTAAAACAATTTCTTCTATACTTGCATGTTCTTTCATTAATTTTTGCCATTCAGATTGATTTGCAATCACTTCTGGATCGCTTATCATTTTTGTTATTTCTTCATAACGTTTTTCAACAATTTCTAATTTGTCAAACATAAAAATTCTCCTCTTTTAAAATATACTACATTATTATACTACTTTTTATTAGAATTTTCAAGGGGATTTGGGGAACAAGACAAATTTTTCGGGCCGGGTCCAAAAGAAACCAAATGTTTTTTGGGTGTAAACATTAAAATACATTAAAAAAGCTGAGGCAGAAAACTTTTAAAGTTTTCCACCCCAACTATTGACTTTCAGCCCTTTTTTCATTCCTACTATTATTTATTTTTAACTTATATTCATTCATCCCTAATGTTTTAAGTTGCTTTGAATCTGCATCCGATTGTTCTTGTAATTCTTTTATATTATGCACATTGGTATCGCTATCATCAGAAAACAAGAAAATTTCCTTCTCATTACCACCTATAAATTTTTTCTCAGTTATTTTTAATAATAGTTCTTGATCAGAACAGTCATATTTAGAGAAATCTAATCTCATTACTTTATTATTACCTTCATCATTAATTTGCTGAGCAAAAATATTGGAATTAGAATACACAACATCACCATTATTATTTTTTATTTCAATATCGTAAGTAGCTATTGAATTGTTATCAACAATTATATTAAATGTAGTATCTGTCAAAAATACTCTATTAATTTTTAAATTTGTATTTTCATTAGCATTTTGCTTAATTACTTCATATTCGATTGTCTCTCTATTATAAAATTTTTCTTCAAGTGGAATATTAATATCAAAATTTCCGACAATATCTTTTGTAATTGGATTTCCCTCATTAACATTGTATAATGTAATCTTACTAAATTTCACACATAAACTTCTGGTTTTAGGAAATCGATCTGATTCTATTAATAAAGATTGTATAATGTTATTATCTTGTATAAATACAACCTTAGGAATAGCTATACCTAGCGCAATTCCATCATTAGGATATCTTTCTTCTTCTGTATAAATTAAGTTACTTTTATCATCATATATCTTCAGATCATAAAATGCTAACCCCTGATAATTATCAGCATTTTCGTTTAATAAAAAATTAAAGTTTATTGCAAGAGAAGAATCGTCCATTGTTACATAGTCTATTTTAAATTTTGTCTCGTTACACTCTATGTATTCCATATTTGTATTTTGTACATATCCACAGTCTACTGCTGATTGAATACCTTTTTCTTGTATATTATCATAATTAAAAATATTAGCAAATAATTTTTCAAAATCTCCATTTGCAAAAGCTATAATGCTTGTTCCCATTAATGCAACTGTAAAAAAAGAGGCTACTTTATACTTAAAATTAAAAGTTTTTTTATTATTTAATGATTTAATTGTTTCATTTATTCTTTTTTCTGTTTGACTTGGAATATAGGTATTTTTTTTATCTTCCATATACATTTTTTTTATTATTTTATCTAAATTATCCATATATCTCATCCTTTCCATATTTTTTTCTTATTTTTTGTTTTCCTCGTCTTATAATACTTTTTATTGTATTTTCTTTAAGATTCAGAATCTCAGAAATCTCTTTTATTTTAAATCTTCTTCATAATATAATGCAAATATTATTTTCTCATTCTCTGATAATAATCCCATTAAAGTTTTATAATTAAAGTCTGTATAAACAATATCAAAAATTTCATCATCAGATATTGAATCATCTAAGTTTATTATTTTATTATAATTATTTATTTGATATTTTTCTCTCAACTTATCATTACAATTATTGATAAGGATTTTTATAGCCCATGTTTTGAAATATTCATTTTTTTTTAGATTATTTAATTGCGTATATATATCTATTATCGTATCTTGTAAAATATCGTTTACGTCTTCATCATTGTTTAATTTGGATTTAGCAATTCTATATAAATCTGTTTTTATAGAATTAATGAGTTTCATAAAACTTTTTTTATTTTTTTTTGCATTGTGTATTATTAAATTCATAATTAACCTCCTCAATCTATTAGTCCTATTATACATAAAAAAAGTTGCATATATAATAATTTTTTTATTATATATCAATTTTTTACTTTTATTATTTTCTTATTTTCTATTTAGGGATAAATTATAAAAAGAAAATGTAATAAAATTATTAGGAGAACCCAATAGGCTGATAGTCAATAGATGGGGTGATTAAATAAACCTCAACATTTATTATAGAACCGATAGAAAAAGATATGGTAACATTATAACCATATCTTTTAAAATAATATAATAAACATCTTTCAAGAAGCATTTACGACTAACTAAATAAATTGCTGTAGCAATTCAAATCAAGTGAATAGAACTTAGTCTTACACTTCAAAAAAAATAGTTAAATTCACTCGCTTAAAGTCGCCTTTTTTTCTTGTCTATATCTCTATTTTTCACTTTTAATTAGCATTTAATCGGTAACTAGATTTTAGTTTTTCCAAATAGAATTTACTTTTTCACTTGACTAATTATATTTTTTAGGGTGAACTAATCAAAAAATATTAACAGTAAAAAAGCATATTATATTAATTTTACCATTTATATATAAAATCGCCACGATTATTTATTGTTTGTTTCCACATTCTATCATTTAACCTCATTAATGTTATAATTGAATTTTTAGGATGTTCATTATCTTGACTTAAAGCCAACTTTATTACTACTCTGCCATATTTTCCTAGTCGTTTTATATTTTTTAAATAAATCATTGTATTTATATGTCTATCGTCTTCTATTATATAATCTGGATATTCTATAATATCTTGCAAATAATCTTTTAATTGTTCATAATCTTTTTTGTGACATAGTAAAATATGGTTATATAATCTCTCGTCTGTCAAAACAACTTCATCTGTTATTAATTTCTCTTTATTGTATAAATATGTGACAAGTATATCATCTAATAATATTCATAAACTTACAATATAAGTATTTATTCACAAATAAAAAATTAAAGCGAAAATCGTAAAAATTCACTTTTTTCGCTTTATTGTAAAAATATTATTCAATCTCTTTATTTTATATTAATTATATTTTAAGTATTTATTTTTTCTAATTCAAGTGTAACAGGATTATCATAATAGAATAAAACTAATTTTATTCTATTAGAACAATTGTATTTTGTCATACTAAAAGTTTCGTAAAAATCATATTCATTCTTGTCTACCCATTCTTTATGTGCTTTTCTAGTTGGGCTCAATGTAGATAGAAAAATATCTCCATTAGAATTTTCTACATAAGAAGCCTTTCTATCTTCATAAGGACTGATTGAAATAGGATTATTTTTATAATCATAATCTTCATATTTTTTTCTTAATCTATCTGCTTCTTCTTGTGATATTTTTTGATTGGCTAAATCTTCGTTTAATGTTTGCATTTGTTTCAATTCTTCGATACTTAATGTTCTAGCAGGCATTTCTACATTTTTTATTCTTAATCCAATTTCTAATCCTGTATCACTTAGAGTTGCCGTATATACATCAAATTGCTCATTTTCACAATTAATCACTTTGTAATATTCTTTTTCTCTTGTATACATTTTTTCGGGAACATCAAGTTCAAATTTCCAATCACCTGTAATATAAACTTTCTCCTCAATGTTTTCTTTTGAAATTACTATGTTTTTAAAATAGTATGTTAACTTTTTGGATTTAGGAAATTTATCTGCATATATATTATATATTAAACTTATACTATTTTCTCCTTCGCTTATAAAATTTGGAAAATAATTTAAACCACTGTTAATAAATTTTTCATTATTTTCCTCCAAATCATAATTTAAGTTATGTTCTACACAAAAATCTTCAACCCCTGTTTTATCATTTCCACCATAAATAATTCTATTTTCTTCATCTAGTATTATTAAATCTTTTAATTCGACATTTTTAATATTGTCATATTCAATTATTTCATTAATTTTATCTTTAAACTCTAGTTTAAATTGTGTACTTAAATTAACATCATCCATAATAAAATCTTCAATTTTTACATTTACAGATACATTGTTTACTATTTCATTTTTATTTTCAACTGTTGTATTAGACTCAATAAAGTTTATATCTGTTTTTTCTATATACCCATTCTGTATTGCTGTATCAACTCCACCACCTAACCCTCTAAAGTGATTATTAATACTTGTAGCGAAAGCTATTCCTGATACTAAAGTTAAACCTCCACATATTATTGCAACAATTCTTTTTTTCATAGTATATCCCCCTAATATATATTTTTCTAATGAGTATTTATGACTAATTTCTTCTTCAAAATTATTTATGGCTATCTCTTCCTTAAGCCTTTTATGTACATTTCTTTTCATATTATCCATTAAAATTATACCCCCTTTCTTTTAGAGATTTCCCGATTTTTTTTCTTATTCTAAACAGCTTTGACTTGATTTTTGTTTCCGACATATTAAATACTTTACTAATTTTTTTTATGCTTTTATCTTTATAATAGTACTCTATAAATATTTGTTTATCTATACTTTTGAGTTTTTCTAGATTCGTTCTAATAATTTGTCTTCTTTCATTAGCTAATAATTCTAGCTCTAAATTGATATCATCTATATATATGTTTTCATAATTATCTATATTTTCATTGAATTTTAAATTTCTTAGTTTTAATCTTACTAAATTTTTAGTTACTCCACCTATATACGAAGACATATTTTTATTAATATCTAACTTATTTTTATTTTTCCATAAAACTAATAATACATCTAGTATGATTTCTTCGGTATCTTCATAAGATAAGTTATTCGAGGTATTTTTTATTATCGTATATATATAATTATAATACTCATTCATTATTTCTTCGATTTTTAATACATTTCCTTCAATATAATTGTATATTTTCATTTTTCTAGTATTCAATTCAAAACTCCTTTTAAAAGATATCTTTCATATATATATTATCATATTTTTTTATTTGGTTGCATTTTTTATAGAAAAAAGAGCACCAAATTGGTGCTCTTTAGTTGAGGACTAAATTAATTAACTAATGATGCTTAATATACTTATTCAAGTATATTAATTACAGCGGTGCTAAATATGAATCATAATCAACCCAAGCTTTTCTGTAAAAACCTGGTGGATTATTTATGCTACTTGCATCAAAGAAAAGCTGTATCTTTTGTCCAGCAGTTACTGTTGTAGCAAGAAAGAACATGTTGGTGTTCGGATAATTTGTGTTATCAACTACCATTTGGTCAAGTACACGTCCTGATGGATAATCACGAATCTGAACAGTTAATTTAATATTACTTCTTCCCGTGTCAGCTTTTTTGAATTTCCCAAAAACAACTAAATTTGCTGTATTTCCCATAATTTTGTATGGTGTGAGATTAGTATCAGTAAATGTGTAGGATGCTTTATAATTGCCATAATGATCAATATACCATATCTCGTTATTGGTAGCTGCTAATGCTGGCTGTGCTGTTAATACGCACATTGCAATAACAAGCATTACACTAGTGATAATCTTTTTTATTTTATTCATATGTAATCCTCCTAATGCCTAAAAATAGATTATTCAGTCCTCATTGTCATATAAAAAGTTGACCTATTATACATAATAACACATTTCTTCATAAAAGTCTATATAGGTCTAAAAATTTTTTAACAATTATAAATAGCAATAATAAATTTCCGGTTTATTATGCACATAATTCACTTAAAATGTTATTGGTACTTTTATAATTAAACATAGCTCTTGGATAATTATTTGTGCAATTTTCTATTTTTTTATTAATTCTTCTGATATTGGAGTTATATTGATTCCTTTAGGTATAAATCTATTAGCATTTTCATTACTTCCTCGTTCTCCTGAACGATAAGGATGTGCGTAAAATACTTGCGTTCTTGAAGTTTTTCTTCTTTTATCATATGATTTTTCTAGTGATTGCAAATTTCTAAATTCTCCTTCATTATCAAATGAAATTGTTTTAAACTTATTTGAAAATATACCTTTATATCTTTTTTCTATTTTATCTAATGCTTGAGCCACATATTCGGCTTTTTTTCCTGGTATTTTAACTATTATTTCTTATTGTTCTCGCACATAATTGGGTTTTAAAGCCTTTTTTATTCCTGAAGCAACTACTTCTGGTGATTTTTTATCTTCTTTAATTGATTTTTCAATATACTCTTTTAACTCGAAATCATTATCTATTTTTAGCTTTGGTCCCTTTGCTTTTAAATAACAATCATATTTTTGTTGGGCCACATCAGCACTATATACCCATTTATCTTCCCATAATGATATTTTTATACTTACTACTCCTCTTTTTATTTCATTTCGTATTATCTTTTCAGTTCTATCTAAAATCGCAACACTTTCAACCTTTGTACAACGATCTCTATTCCACCATCTTTCGATTGATTTCCTTTCACTATATTCTAAGTGTTTACCTTTTTTACTTTTTGTGTCATTTTATTTATCCCAAACCGGTAATTTAATTTTACCATTTATAATATTATATTAATTTTAAAACCCGCGAAAGCGCCAAACGAGCCTTTGGAAAGTGCAACGACAAGGGTTAAAAATTAATATAATATGCATTAGATACTTAAAAAATTAAAATCAGTGTTTAAATTTTCTAAAATTTCTTTTTCTCTGTTACTACATGTAAAAATAAAAATTTGTCTTTTTTGCGATTCTTTTTCTAAAAATATTAAAATATTTTGCAAACGCTCATCATCATAATATGCAAATGTTTCGTCTAAAAATAATGGCAATGTTTCTTCTGATAAATCATCTATCATAGAAATTCTAAATGCTAAATATAATTGTT
>CAMPBS010000007.1 GCA_946639585.1 uncultured Clostridium sp.
TATTTCTTAACCATTGCATTTTTGAATTCATAGTTTCAATTCCTTTCTATGCATAATAGTAAATTATATTTATTTTAAAAACCGCGTAAGCGACCAACCGAAGCGTAGCGAAGGGCGACTGGAGCAACTTACATACTAGTATTTTTAAATATGGAAGTTGCGACACCAAGGTTTTAAAAATAAATATAATTTACTAATTCGCAATAAAAACTAACCTTTATACATTCCCAATGTAAATATTTGAATCAATAAAGTTTTGATTGTTTCAAATGGTACAAACATGCTGATAAATGATGCCAATACTATAAATGGTCCAAATGGAATGTATTCATCAGTTTTTCTGATTTTTGTTGCAAGTAGTATAATACTTAATATTGCTCCAATTAGGAATGATACTAATGTAATGATTATTATATTTGATAGTCCAAAGAATAGTCCAAGAGCTCCCATTAGTTTTACATCTCCGAAGCCCATTGCTTCTTTACCATAGAACACTCCACCAAGAAGTGTTATAATTAAGAATATTCCTGCTCCTGCAAGCATTCCTAAGAACATATTTAATGCAATCGCTACATTTGAAATTCCGTATAAAAATGTAAATATTAAGCCAACTTCAAATATTGTTAAATTAAGTCTGTTTGGAATTATTTGTAGTTTAAAGTCAATTACAAATGCTGATAATAACAGTGGTGTTAATATCATGAATTTTATTAAATCTAAATTTGCAATTATTGTGTCTTTTAATCCAAAAAAGTATAGCAAGCAAGCATATATTGCTGCTGTTGCAAGCATTAAAAGATAATTAGGTTTGTAGTTTGTTTTTATTTCTTTGAATAGATCTTTTGAAAAGACTTTTTTGTATTCTGGTAATCGTTTATTCATCCAGCCAACAAATTGGCCAACTAACAATCCTAATATTATAAAGCCTACATAAAAGGCAATGTGTATGTCATTTAAATACATTTTTATATTTCTCCTTTGTTTTCTTGTTTCTTTTTGAATCTATTTTTTATTAAATTTTCAATCGGCCTTTTCCATGCTGTATACCAATATTCTTTTTTCTGAATTGGTTCTACTAAAATTGTGAACATATTGCATCTGTTTCCACCTATTACATCTGTGAAGATTTGGTCTCCAACAGCTGCAATGTTTTCTGGCTTTTCTTGCAATAAGTTTTGCACTTTTAAGAAGCCACCCTTACAAGGTTTTTTTGCTAGATTTACATATGGAATATCTAAGGCATTTGAAACCTTTCCAACTTTTTCTTTATCATTTGTGTTTGATAAAATATATAGTTTTATTCCACACTCCTTCATTTTCTTAACCCATAATTTTACATCATCTGATAATTCTTGTTCCATATTTATTAGGGTATTATCTACATCTAAAATCAATGCATTTATTTTATTTTCTTTTAATAATTCCTCTGAAATATCTGTAACGCTTTGTAAGAGCATGTTGGGGTATATTATCATTTTTGCCTCCAAAAAAATTGTCATTATTTTCATTTATATATTATCAATATGTTATTATTTTGTCAATTGTTTTTATACATTTTGAAACCTTGTTTTTGGGGAGTATCCCAAAAAACAAGGTCAATATTTATTTCAAATATTTTTTCAAAAATTCTCCTGTATGACTTTCTGGTATTTTGCATATTTCTTCTGGTGTTCCAGCTGCCACTACTGTTCCTCCTGCATCTCCGCCTTCTGGGCCTAAGTCTACAATATAGTCTGCTGTTTTTATTAAGTCTAAGTTGTGTTCGATTACTATTATTGTATTTCCTGTATCTACAAGTCTTTGTAGAATATCCACTAATCTATGAACATCAGCTATATGAAGTCCTGTTGTTGGCTCATCTAAAATGTATAATGTTTTTCCTGTTGCTTTTTTAGATAGTTCTGTTGCAAGTTTTACTCTTTGTGCTTCGCCTCCAGATAGTGTTGTTGATGGTTGTCCTAATTTTATATAGCCTAAACCAACATCATATAATGTTTGGATTTTTGTTTTTATTCTTGGAATTTTGTCGAAAAATGTTAGTGCTTCTTCTACTGTCATATCTAATACATCTGCTATGTTTTTGCCTTTATATTTAACCTCTAATGTTTCTCTGTTGTAACGTTTTCCTTTACAAACTTCGCAAGGTACAAATATATCTGGTAAGAAATGCATTTCTATTTTATGAACTCCATCTCCATTACAGCTTTCGCATCTTCCACCTGCTACATTGAAGCTAAATCTACCTTTTTGATATCCTCTTAGTTTTGCCTCTTCTGTTTCTGCAAATAAATCTCTTATCATGTCGAACACACCAGTATATGTTGCAGGATTTGAACGAGGTGTTCTTCCTATTGGTGATTGATCAATATTGATTATTTTATCGATATTTTCCAAACCTTTTACTTCTTTACATTTTCCAGGTTTTTCGTTTGAACCGTTTATTTCTTTGGCAACTGTTTTATATAAAACTTCGCTTACTAATGTTGATTTTCCTGAGCCTGAAACTCCTGTAACGCAAGTAAATACACTAAGCGGGAATTTTACATTAATGTTTTTTAAGTTATTTTCTGTTGCACCTTTTATTTCTATTGCTTTTGATTTGACTGGCTTTCTTCTTTTTTTAGGTACTTCTATTTTCTTCTTTCCACTTAAATATTGACCAGTGATAGATTGTTCTACTTTCATTATTTCTTGTGCTGTTCCTTGAGCCATAACATTTCCACCATGAACTCCTGCTCCCGGTCCTATATCTATTATTTGATCCGCTGCATACATTGTGTCTTCATCATGTTCTACTACTAATAGAGTATTCCCTAAATCTCTAAGTTTTTTCAGTGTTGCTAATAATTTGTCATTATCTCTTTGATGAAGTCCTATGCTTGGTTCGTCTAGTATATAAAGGACTCCTGTTAATCCTGAACCAATTTGAGTTGCTAAACGAATTCTTTGAGCTTCTCCTCCTGATAATGTTCCTGCACTTCTTGAAAGTGTAAGATATTCAAGTCCTACATCAATTAAGAACTGAAGTCTAACATCTATTTCTTTTAAAATCATTTCAGCTATCATTGCTTTTTGTTTTGTTAGTTTTAACTTGTTTAGGTAATCTTTTATCGCCTTTATTGACATTTCTGTTAATTCATTTATGTTTTTTGTTCCAACCTTTATTGATAATATCTCATTTTTAAGTCTTGCACCATTGCATGTTGGGCAATGAGAATTACTCATATACATTTCGTAAAAATCTCTCATTCCTTGTGATTTTGTTTCATTATGGCGTCTATCTAATGTTGGAATAACTCCTTCAAATGGTGCTTTGAATTTTCTTGTTCCTGCATAAGATGAATATTCGAAATCTATTTCTTCATCTTCTGTACCATAAAGGATTTTTTCCATAAACCATCTTGGTAAATCTTTTATTTTCTTATTTCTGATATCTATTCCATAATGGTCTCCAACACTTTCAAAATACATTTTTGCCATTGTGTCGCCTTTTTTCATAGTGCTTGCGCCAAATGCTTTTATTCCGTCATATAATGTTTTGTTTTTATCTGGAACTATTAAATCTTCGTCCATTTTCATTAGATAGCCAATTCCCATACATGTTGGACATGCTCCAAATGGATTGTTGAATGAAAACATTCTAGGTGAAAGTTCTGGGAAACTAAAACCACAAGTTGGGCAAGCATAATTACAGCTATATAGTACTGGTTTTTGGCCTTGAATATCTATTAAAACCATGTTTTCTGCATGTTTTAGGGCTGTTTCAACAGATTCGGTTAATCTGCTTGTAATGTCTGGTTTTATTACTAGTCTGTCTACAACTAATTCTATTTCATGTTTTTTGTTTTTATCAAGTTTTATTTCATCTTCGCCTAGCTCATAGATTTCACCATCAATTCTTGCTCTAACAAATCCATCTTTTTGATAACCTTCAAGTTGTTTTACGAATTCACCTTTTCTTCCTCTTACAACAGGTGCTAATACTTGGATTTTTGTTCCTTCTTCTAATTCCATGATGTTGTCTATGATTTGGTCTATTGTTTGTTTTTCAATTTTTGTATGACAATTTGGACAATATGGAACTCCAATCCTTGCATATAATAAACGAATGTAATCATATATTTCCGTTACTGTTCCAACTGTTGATCTTGGATTTTTAGATGTTGTTTTTTGGTCAATAGAAATTGCTGGACTTAAGCCTTCAATTGATTCGACATTTGGCTTTTCCATTAATCCTAGAAACTGCCTAGCATAAGATGATAGACTTTCTACATATCTTCTTTGTCCTTCAGCATATAAAGTGTCAAATGCTAAACTAGACTTTCCTGAGCCTGATAAGCCAGTTACTACAACAAGCTTGTCTCTTGGAATTTCTATATCTATATTTTTTAGGTTATGTTCCTTTGCTCCTTTTATAACGATTTTATCATTCATAAAAAATTTCCTTTCGTTTTAAAAAAATATAAACGTATTATACAACTTTTTTTCTATTTTATCAATAAAAATATTGATTTTCATGTTTATAATATGTTATAATATAATACAATCTGTGGGTAAACTATACCCCAGTTTATATTATAGAGTGAATTACGACTTTTGTATTTCACACCCTAATTCCCCGTTCCTCATATATATGGCAAACTTTTATAAGTTTTTCATATATGTGGTTTATATAAGTAAACATTTTTAAGAAATTTAGGAGGGAAAAATCATGTCTAGAGAATTGTCTGCAGCGGAAAAACTGTTCGAGCTCAGGAACAAGCTGGAGTTTATCAGAACTTCAAATGCTCCTGTAAAGAGAGAAGAACGGAGAATGCACGAAGTCATTGTTTCTAAGGCTTTTAGCTATCTCTGTGAACTTGATGCGGTTGAGGACTATTTAGATGCAATCTATGTTGATAGTTTTACAATTACCTCACACCACCAGGTTGATGCACTAATGAATAAACATCGTCACATCTTCCACCACTGTGGCAAATTCGTTAAAGTGGTAGAAATAATAGTTCATGAAAAGCATCATCTCTTTCTTGCGTACACTCCAGTTTCCCAGCTTTAAAAGGCATGACTTGGCCTGGCACTTAACTGTGCCGGGCCTTTTTCTTGTACATTTGGTGATGCTTTTGGGGAGTGTTCCAAAAAGCCTGGGTTGAATAATTAATAAATTTGTGTTAAAATCATGAGCGATGGGAGTGAATTAAAATGGCATTTGATGGAATTACTACAAAAGCAATTTCAGACGAATTGCAAGCGCTTGCAGGTGCTAGAATTGATAAAGTTTTTCAACCAAATAAAAACGAAGTTGTTTTAGGTTTATATATAAATGGTGCAAATTATGCTTTGGATATTTGTATAGATTCTGGAAATTATAGAATCAATCTTACAACACATTCTAAATCTAATCCACAGGTTGCGCCTAATTTTTGTATGCTTTTGAGAAAGCATTTGATTGGTCTAAAGCTTAAAAATGTAGTTACATTTGGTTTGGAAAGGCTTGTTATTTTAGATATTGAAGGGTTTGACGAGTTTGAAGATGTTGTTTCTAAAAAGCTTATTATTGAGCTTATGGGAAAACACAGCAATATTATTTTAGTAGATGAAACTAATATTATTGTTGATAGCCTTCGCCATATAAAGTCAGATGATGAACTAAATAGAAGCATTTTGCCACATATAAAATATCAGTTTCCTACAACTACAAAACAAGACTTTTTAGATTTGAATAATTTTGAGGATTTTAAAAATAAATTAGGAGATACTTCAAAAGATAATTTAGTCACTTCTATTTGTGAAACTTTTAATGGTTTTTCAAATATTTTTGTTGAAAATCTAGTTAATGGTTTGAATGGAAATGATAACACCAAAGATGTCTATTCTAAAATTAGTGAAATTATTGATAATTCTGCAAATACTCATTTTGAGATTGTTGAAAAAAATGTTAGAAATAAAACAAAAAAAGATTATTGTTTGGTTTCTGGGAATGCGGATACTTCCCCTTTTCATTTAAATTTCTTTATTGATGATTTTTATTATAACAAAGAAACTAACGATAATTTCAAGGCATACAGGGATACTACTTTAAAGCTTATTCTTGGAATTTTGAAAAAATATAATACACGTCTTGTAAATATTGATGCAAAATTAAAAGAATGTGAAAACATGGATGTTTACAGGATTTATGGAGAGCTTATTACTGCAAATCTGTACAGAATTGAAAATAAAAATTTAGACTTTGTTGAGCTTGAGAATTACTATGATAATAACAATTTAATAAAAATTCAGCTAGATAAAAAATATTTGCCAAGCGTAAATGCTAAACGTTTTTACAAAAAATATAACAAATTAAAGAATACTCTAGAAATTGTTGGAATTCAAAAGCAAGAAACTATTAAAGAATTAGATTATCTTGAAAGCATTGTATATGAGCTAGAATCTGCTACAACAGTTGAAGAAGTTGCTCAAATTTTTGATGAAATATCTGAAAATGTTATGCTTAAAGATACTATTTCTAAAAATCAGAAAAAGTCTAAAATAAAAAAATCTAAACTTACTAAAAACAAAGAAGTTTCTTTTAACCCTATAAAATATACTATTGACGGCTACACAATTTTTGTTGGAAGAAATAATAAGGAAAATGATTATTTAACTTTAAAATTTGCAAATAAAATGGATTATTGGTTCCACACAAAAGATATTCATGGAAGCCATGTAATATTGAAGTGTAATGAGAATGCTGAACCAACAGAAGATATTTTATATAAATGTGCTGAACTTGCAAGTAAGCATAGTAAAGCAAGAAATTCTTCTAATGTTCCTGTTGATTTTTGCCTAGTTAAGTATGTGAAAAAGCCTAATGGTGCTAAACCTGGTATGGTTATTTATACAAATAATAAAACCATCTTCGTAAAATAACGAAGATGGTTGTTTATTGTTTTTTCCATTAAAAAAGTATCCCACATTTCTGTGAGATACAAACGTATTCTAAATAATGCTGACGCTAATACAAAATGTATCGTTCAGCTAACGTATTCTAAATACATTATACTATATAATATGCCATTAAGTCAACTATTATATTCATTTTTTTATAAAAAGATTTTGAATTTTTTCATCTATTAAATTAAGACTTTCATTAGATAATCTTATACCAGATAAAACATCAATATCAGATTTAGGATTATATATTCTTTGCTTACTTATTGTAGTTATTTGATTTATTAAAGCAATGCTACCATTTTTCATTTGTGATATTTCATTTTCTATTTTATTTATTAATTCAACATCTTCATTTAATAATTCTATCTTTTCTTTAACATTATTCATTTTTACATTCTTTATTATCTTTTCATCTTCACTACTTTCAGGTAATTGCGAAATTGCCTTTAATTCTTTTTTATACTCATCGGATTTTTTATTAGCATTATCTATTAAGATTTTATTTTTAATAGATAATTTATCATATATTTCACTACCAATTAATATCGCTGAATTTGGAACTTTTTTATTATCTTTTTGAGAAGTTAATGGAACTACAGTTAATGTAGAATATTTTTTAGCATTTATAATATCCAAAACAACACAATAATGTAAACCACCTTCTTCATTTCCTATATTAAATCCAAGATTTACTTTTATTATATCCCCCCTATTATATTTTTTTAATTTCTCGCATTTAAAAGTTTCTTCTGCTTCTATATATCTAACATAATCTTTAAGCCAATACGAAACTAAATTGGCCTTTTTTATATGCATTTTATCTCTTGCTATACAGGTATCTAAATAATTATTTAAAACATTAATAGCTTCATTTTTATTTTGAATTACATCCTCTTTTTTCAAAATATTACCTCTTTTCTGAATTTTTAGCATAAATTATTGTTGATAATAATATCATATTTTGTCGAACAATGCAATTAAATCCCATCGACAAAATTCGACACACGTGTACTGCACCCCATTTTTAAGACTAAAATACAAATAATAAAGAGCGTAGTGATACGCTCTTTTAAAATATTTATTCTCCAACTTCTAGGATGTATGGGTCTGTTGATGTTCCAGAGCCACTTTTGATTTTAGCTGTTGGGTTGATTAGAAATACAGGGCGAAAAGCTTTTCCTTCAGAACTTCCCACAGTAGCACCGCCATAACGTGGTTGATACCATAAATTACTATGGTATAATAAGCCGTTCGATTTCAAAAAGCGAACATAGAATTCTGAAACGTTGGATTCAGTGTAAACTTCTCTGGAAGCTAACCAATAATCAGAATTTATATTTCTTATGCTTAATAATTCCATTTGTTGGAAGTCAGTTTTTAAATCTGTTCCATAATGCGTGTCTGTTCCTTTATATCCTTGTTCTACATAAGTATCTAAATAATTATAATTATTCGAATTTGTAAATAATTCTTCATCATTTTTATTAGAAAATGCTCCATTTAATATGCGTGATACGCTTCCAGCACATCGTGCATCTAATACTGTATTATCGCCCTCGTTTATATATGTTTCGGCTTTCTTATTTAAATTTTCTATTGCATTATTATATGAATTTTGTGCTTTTTCTAAATTAGTTGTTCCGATGGCTCCACCTATATTATCATCTTTTCCTAAAATTACATTATCGGCTACAGAATTCGAGGTTATAATTTGTAATCCACGTTCATCATCATTATATAATACTCTACACAACTCTGCAGTATCTTCAGTTTGACCATTCATAGCATATTTTACATATGCACATGTTGTATTATTTGTAGGAACAGGAATTACATCTTTAGCAGTTGTTACTTTTAATAATGTAACTGAAATATTTTCAATTTTGTTTCCTGATTTTCCCTCAATAGTCATAGTTGTAGTTAATTGAAGTTCATCTCCTGAGATTGAACCACCAGTTATTTTCCATATACCATCAGCATCTTTAGCAACAGTTGCGATAGAAGTATTTGCAATAGTACAAGTTTTTATTTCTTCAATATTATCGCCATTAATAATAACAATTGGTACTTTTGACCTTTCTTCAACAGATATGGCATTAATAATAGCTTTATCCATAGTATCTATTGCATTAACTAAACCACCATTTGTAATCTCATATTCTCTACCAGAATACCCTTGAATAATCCAAGGTCCTATTCCTGTGACTTTTTCAATTTCAGATTGTGAAACTATTCCATTTAATGAAGTTCTTAAATCGCTTTCACTTACCTTGCCATCTAATCCCTGTGACATGGCATTTATAACACATAACTTAATTTGTTCTAGTTCTTCTCCAAGTTTATTTTCTTCTCTAGCTTGTGTAGCTTTTTTCATTGCGCTTTCATTTCCTGTTATTGCACTTATAGTTACTCCTGCCAAAATCAAAAGTACTATAATAGTTATAATAAGCGCAATCAGTGTAATTCCGCTTGTTTTGTATTTTTAATTTTTTCATTCTAAAAATTCCTCCTTTTCTTTTGTTAATACCTTATTCTTATTTTAACAATAATAAGTTTCTGTTTCAATACTTTTTAAGAAATGTAATAAAATTGTAATATTCTGTTTTAATGAATTGTTTATATTTTTGTACCCATCCCTAAAAATATGGGCATTTCCCTAAAATTACAAAATAGCAAAAACTGGTCAGTTTTATCTGACCAGTTTATTTTCTTCTTCTTTTCTCTATGCAAAACATAATATTGCAATTATTGTTGCAATTATTATGTCTCTTTTATTTAAGTCTTTTGGTAAGAATTCTATTTCGCCTTGTGGGTCTTTTTCATCTACAACTGATATTTTGTATGATGATACATTGTTTAGTTTGAAGAATGCTTCGAATGGCATTTCTTCTTGGTCATGGTTTATTTCTATGTATTTGCTTCCCATGTTTATATTTCTTTCTGTGAAGAATTCTATTTTTAAGTATTTGTGTTCTATTTTGTTTTCTTTGTTGTTTATTATTCCTCTTATTCTTCCATTTACTTTTGTTGCTTCTGCTTGAACTACTTCTACTTGAGATAAGTTATCTTGTCTTCTTTCAATTTCTTTATAGTTTGAGTTTAAGCCTACTGCTATTAGAAAATTTGAGAATAATGCGAATAATGCTATTAAAACTATATATAAAATGTATTTTTTTATTTTATCCATAATTTACCACCTATTTGTATTGTACCAAATTTCTAGGAAAAAGTCAAATTATGCAAAAGAGAAGTGTCCTAAAAAAATACAGAGAAGGTTTACAATAAGATAAAAGAAAAAAGCTGCACAATTTTTTAATTGTGCAGCTAAGGAGTTAAAAGTCAAACCAGTGTACTAGCTCTGATTTTGTCCTCATGGCGTCTTCGAAAACTAAGACTCCATGTCGTCCTATCTCTTCTATTCCTAGAACATCGGCTACTAACATGACACCTTTAGCATTAAATGCATAGTAATATGCATCTTTTCTGGCTGTAAAGCCATAAATAGTGCCACATACATCGCAAATATGGATATAGTGATATTCAGCAGGAATAATAATATCCCCGGTGTTTCTGTCTATAACACCATATCTTGACGTTGGGTAGTATTCGCCATCATCATCCCGAACATTTACATTCTGTTTGATGATTTCTGGGTCTATTCGTTGATTGATTTCGATTGCCATTATGAACCCTCCTTAAAATTTTTTCTATTTTTTATTATAACATTTATGTTAATTATTGTCAAACATTTCCAGTGTTTTTCCTAAATAAACCGAATATATATATACCTTAAAAACTTTCATATTTAGTGATTTTTCTAGTGCTAATTTATATAGTTCTAATTGTTTTTTGTATTTTTCAATTATTTTTTTCTCTTCTCCTTCAATCACAAAATCTGTTTTATAATCTACTAGCACTAATTCATTTTGAGAATTTATATAAAATAGATCTATAATACCTTGTACTAATACCATGTCTTTTTCATTTTCTTTTTCTATTTCACTTGCTGGTATCTCAATGTAAAATGGCTTTTCTTTATAAATCATTTTAGCAGTTTTAAGTTCCTGCCATATTGAAGATTTTGTAAATTGAAGTATTTTATTTTTATTTATTGATTCCGCTTCTTTTTTATTTATTATTCCGCTTCTTTGCATTTTTTCTATCATCTCTTGCAAGTTTTCTAATGTATATTCAATGCTTGGCTCTAGCTTTTGTAAACACAAATGCATTAAAGTACCTTTTTGTGCTGGAGTAAGTTTCTTTTCTTCATCCTTGTTTAAAAATTTAGGCTTTGGCAAATTTGTTTCCTTAGTTTCTTCTGTCTCAGCGGATAACATGTTATTTGTTGCTGTTTCCTCATTGTTTTCGTCTTCTTGATACTTTCTTTTAATTTCACTAACTGATGTTTTAGTCGGAGTAACTGTTGAAACTATATGTTCATATTTATATTCTATTGTTTCTTTTATTTTGTTTAACTCTTCTTGTTTTTCTTCTGATTTTTCTAATTCTTTTACTACATCTTTTTCATCATTTTCTGTTTCTTTTTTATCATTTGTAATGTCTGATTTTACAAGTATTTCTATTTTAGCAAGATTATTGAATTCTTCTAAATCATAACTATAATTTAGTAAAATCCAGTCTAAATATGATTTGCATTTTTTTAGTAGAATTGGATTTATTTTGTTATTTTCCTTCTTGTAGATATTAACTTCATTTATTAGTTTTCCTAACTCTTTTTCGTAATCTTTGCATACACCAGTAATTATAAGTTTTTCCTTTGCACGAGTTAAAGCAACATATAGCACTCTCATTTCTTCTGAAATACTTTCTAACTCTAGCAGGCTTTTTACAGCTGTTTTAGCATTTGTATCGTATTCTATTTGCATTTCATGATTTATGTATTTCATGCCTAATCCCAAAGAATTATGTATCAATATTTTATCTGTCTTTATTGATTGCATGTTAAATTGTTTTCCAACATTTGATAAAAATACAACTGGAAATTCCAAGCCTTTACTTTTATGGATACTCATTATTCTTATAACATCGTCATTTTCCCCTATAAGCTTTGCAGAACCTAAATCTCCACTTCCAACTTGCAATTTATCTATAAAGTTTATAAAATTGTATAACCCTTTGAAACTTGCTGTTTCAAATTGTTTTGCCTTTTCAAATAGTGATTTTAGATTTGCTTGTCTTAAAATTCCATTTGGCATTAGTCCACAATAATTATAAAAGCCTGTATCTGAATAGATTTTCCAAATTAGTTCATCTAATGCTAAGTATTCTTGCTCTTTTCTCCATTGTTTTAGGTTATTTAGAAATTCGTCTATTTTGTTTTTCAAATCTTCGTCTACACTTAGTTTTGCTTTTAATAAACACGTATAGAAATTATCGTATTTATCACTTAATCTGATTTTGACTAAGTCATCATCTGTGAATTTTCCAATATTTGACCTCATTACTGTTACTAATGGAATGTCTTGCATTGGGTTATCTATTATTTTTAAAAGTGATATTATTGTTTGTATTTCTATTGAATCCAAATATTCTTGTGAAGTATCTGAAAATACTGGCATTCCTTGGTTTATTATTTCTTGTTCAAATACATTTGCTTTATTTTTGGTACTTCTTAAAAGAACTGCTATATCACTATATTTTATGTTTCTAAAAGTTTCTTTTTTTCTGTCATATACTTGAAATTTACTATCTACCATTTCTTTTATTTTTTTAGCTACCATTTTGGCTTCTAGCTCTATTTCTTCATAATGCTCATCTTCGTCGTTTTCAGTATTTTCTTCATTTTCAGGTTCTATTTGTTCTTCATTTAGGTTTATAAGCATTAATTCTGTTTTTAAGTCTTCTTTGCTTTCCTTGTAATCTTCTGCTCCAAAGTTTAGGTATTCTTCTTCAGTATAGTCTACATCTCCTAGTTTTTTGCTCATAATGTTTTGAAATATTAGGTTCGTGAAATCCAATACATTTTTTCTACTTCTAAAGTTTTTGAATAACTGAATTTTAGTATCTCCGTCCTCTTGGTTCGAAGTGTAAGTGTCATATTTGCTTAAAAATAGCTCTGGCATAGCTTGTCTGAATTTGTATATACTTTGCTTAACATCTCCTACCATGAACAAGTTGTTACCAGAAGATATTGAGTTCATTATATATTCTTGAACTAGGTTACTATCTTGGTATTCATCTATTGCAATTTCTTGAAATTTTTGACTATACATTTTGGCTACATCTGTTTTTTGTAGATTGCCTTCTTCATCTTCTTTTAACAAGATATTTAATGCAAAATGTTCTATATCACTAAAATCTACAATGTTTTTTATTTGCTTACTTTGGCTGAATTGTTTATCAAATTCGCATATTAAGCTTTCTAGTTTTTTTAGTGTTTCATACATGTCATATATATCTAAATTTGATTGTTTTGAATCACTTAGTAAAATCTTTTCGATTTTTGCATTGCACTTTTTCTTTACCTTATCTCTTACATTTTTTATATCTTCTTTAATTGGATTTGTTGTTTTTATTGTTGGCCATTTATCAAATAGTTTGTTATTATGGAATGTTTCAAACGCTTTGTCCCATGCTTGTACATTTTGGGAAGTGTCCCCAAAATGCACAAAAGATGATTTTAGTAATTCGAGTGAGTTTATGTCTTGTTCTAATGTTGCTACAGCTTTTTCGAACTCTTCTAGAGTTTCTATTTCTTTTTTGGCTTTTTGCAGGATTTTTATGTCATCTATAAGTTCTTCTTCTATTTGTTCTAGTAATATTTTTCCCCATGGGGTTTGTGAGAAATCTTCTTCTAGTTTATCTTTTATATTAAACATTTCTACATGTTCTTTTAACCATTTTAAAGGATATGGCATACTTGAAATTGTTTTGTAAATGTTTAGAATTAGTTCTTTTAATGGTGTATCGTCTTTGTAACTTGTGTATGTGTTTATTAGTTTTAGGAAATCTTGGTTTTCTTCTTCATATTTTTGTTCAAATATGTCTTCTAAAACTTCTTGTTCTAGTATGTCTATTTCAGTTGTGTCAGCTATTCTGAAGTTTGGTGAAACATTTTGAAGTTCAAAGAAGTTGTTTCTTACTACTTCTAAACAAAATGAATCTATTGTGCATATGCTTGCTTTGTTTAATAATAGGATTTGCTTTTGTAAATTTTCATTATCTGGCTGCTCTTCTAACTTTTTGTATATTGCATCTAGCACTCTTTGTTTCATCTCACTTGCTGCTGCGTTTGTAAATGTTACAACTAGCAATTTATCTATATCTACATTTTCATTTATTATTTTATTTATTATTCTTTCAACAAGGACCGCAGTTTTTCCACTTCCTGCAGCAGCTGCTACTAAGATGTTTTCTCCTTTTTCATATATTGAAAGTTCTTGTTCTTTTGTCCATTTTACATTTGACATTTTTTTCTCTCCTTTTGTATATCAGTATAACAATTTTGTGATTTATTTTCAAGTATAAAAGTTGTTTAAAAAATATTTAAAATATACTAGACATTTTTGTTTTTTTAAGTTATTATATTTATATAATTATAACAAAAGAAATTAGGAGGATTTAAAAATGAAAAGAATTATAAAATCATTATTGGTAATATTATTTGCAATGTTTATTACTTTTGGAGGACAAGCTTTTGCTGTTAATTTAACAGATGACGATGCAACAACATCTACTAATAAAACTGAAAGTACTACATCATCAGATAAATCAAATAGTACTTCTTCAAATAGTTCAACTTCAACTAAAAACTCATCTGATTCTTCATCTAATAGCTCAACAAATAGCTCTTCAAGTAGCTCATCAAATACAACAAAAAACAATTCAACAACTACAACAGGTAATTCTTATAGCAATGATGACGACGATCTTCTAGGTTCTTTAGATTCTGAAGATACAACTACAAAAGTAAGTAGCGTAAGTTCAGGTTCTGAAAATAATATGTCATTTATTCTTAATGTATTTATTATTGTAATTGGAATTTTATTGGTATTACTTGCAATTGCTATTTTAATTAAATTAAAAAAATAATTTTTATTAAAGCGAAAAAAATATTTTTCGCTTTTTATTTTTTATGTATATTTTTCTCAAAAATTTTTAATAATATTATTAGATTTATTTTTAGGAGGTAAATTATGCATAAAAAAATTATAACAGGTATAGTTTTAGCTTTTGCTATTATTTTTACATTTACTGCTTGTTGTTTTGCTGAAGATAATAATAAAAGTGCCGTAGATGGTGTTAGAGATGTTATGGGAAATGTTGAAAATGCTATGAGCAACGCAGCACAAGGTATTGGAAATGCTGCTAAAGATGCCGGAAACGCTGTTAAAAATGGTGCTGGTGCTATTGGAAATGGTATTAAGGATACAGCAAGTGATGCAGGTAAAACTGTAGAAAATAGTGCAAACAAAACTGGAGATTCCATCGAAAATGGTATTAACAATATGGAAAATGGAATGAGTAAAGATAATAACAATAATAATGACAACAACAATAATAATGGAAATAATGACAATAACAACACAGCTAATAATGATAATAATAATGGTGATTATACTGCAACAAGAACATCTGCAGATAATACTATGTTAGGAATGAATAGCACCGCTTGGACATGGATTATTTTAGGTATTGCTGCAATTGGTATTATTGCAATTGTTTGGTATTATACTTCTCAAGTAAATAGTCATAATAATCGTGATGATGAAAGATAATTTTAGTAAAAGCACTTAGAAAACCTAAGTGTTTTTTACATTTTCTTTACTTCTTATTCTTTTAATGTTATAATTATTAAAAACTAGTTTTAAGATTAAGAGGTAAATTTTATGAATACAAAGTTAATTGCTAAAAATCCAACTGCATATCATAATTATAATATAGATGATAAAATAGAAGCAGGGATTGTGCTTTCTGGTACAGAAATAAAGTCTATTAGAAATGGAAAAGTTAATTTAAAAGACGCTTATGCCATTATAAAAAATGGAGAGGCTTTTGTTATGGGAATGCACATTAGTCCTTATGAACATGGAAACATTTTTAACAAAGATCCTTTAAGAACTAGAAAATTGCTTTTAAATAAAAAAGAAATTAACAAACTTTTTGGGCTAATTAAGCAAAAAGGTTATAGCCTTGTTCCTATTTCTATGTATTTTAAAGGTAGCTTAGTAAAAATAGAACTTGGAATTGGAAAAGGTAAAAAATTATATGATAAACGTGAAGAAATTGCTAAAAAAGAAGCTAACTTAAGGATTCAAAAAGAGCTTAAAGCAAGAAATCAATAGGCAATAGCCTATTGATTATTTTTGTGTTTCATAGCTTGCACACTTTGACTCGTCTGGATTTTGTGTGTTTTTTCCTTGCACTGGTGCAACTAAAATTGCTTGTAAGCTACACATTTGATTTTGTTGGTTGTTATATTTACAACTTTTAACGTTACAATTTATTTCTTGTTTCATAATCTTGCCTCCATAAAAAAAATTATGAACAAAGTTGTTCATAATTTTATTATGTGTTTTATTTAATTATTTTATTCTTTCAAATAATGGTTCTATATTATCTAATTCTAATGTTTTTTCAATTGTTATTTTTTCCCATTTTGAAATATCAATATCCAAAAATCCTTTTATTTTGTTTGATGTTTCTGGCATTATTGGTTCAAATAGGTTTGCTAAGTTTGCTATTATGTTTGAACAGTTATACATTACTTTTTTGAATTCTGCCATGTCTTCTTTGAATAAAATCCATGGTTTTTTCTCGTCATAATATTTATTACCAAATTCTACAAGTCCTATTATATCCTCTGTTGCTTTTCTGAATTCTAAGCTTTCTATGTTTTTTGAAACATTTTTGTATGTTTCTTCTATTTTTTCATCAATTTCTTTATCTATTTCAGCAACTTCTATTTCTTCTATTCCTTTGAATTTTAAAGTTCTATTTATGAAGTTTCCAAATTTGTTTACTAAATCTGAATTATGAACTAATTTAAATTCTTCGCTAGAGAAGTTTCCGTCTTTCTTTTCTGGACCATTATTTATAAAGAAATATCTAATTGAATCTACATCGTATTCTTCTGCTAAATCTAATATTGTGATTCCATTTCCTTTACTTTTTGATATTTTTTCCTCATTTATGTTTAAATATTCACAAGATACTATTGTATCTGGCAATTTCATGTTTGATTTTAGTGCATCAAGTAAAGCTGGTAATATTATTGTATGGAATGTGATATTGTCTTTTCCATGTACCATATACATTAGTTGGTTTCCATTGTCTTTCCAATAATCTTCCCAATTTAGGTTATTTTCTTCACAATATTTCATTGTTGCTGTAAGATAGCCTAAAACTGCATCTATCCATACATACATTTTTTTATTATCATAACCTTCAACTGGAATATCTACTCCCCATTCCAAATCTCTTGTTACAGCTCGATCTATTAAACCTTGTTTTAGATATTTTAGAGTTTCGTTTTGAGCATTTTTTCTCCAGTTTTCATGATTTTTCTCATGATATTTTTCAACTTGTGGTTGTAATCTTGAAAGTGTAAGATATAGATTTTTATTTGTTTTTTCTATTACTTTTGTACCACATTCTTGGCAATTTGCAAGTTTAATAAGTTCTTCTATTGTTGGATTATATCCACAATCACATTCTTCGCCTTTTGCTTGATTTCCACAATTTGGACATGTTAATACAAGTTCTCTATCTGCTAAGAATTTGTTACAATTTGGGCAATAAGGTTGTTGCTCTTCTTTTTCTACTATAAAACCATTATCATAAATCTTTTTAAATACTTCTTGAACTTTTTCTTTATGATAATCTGACTTTGTTTGCGTATATAAGTCATAAGAAAAGTTCATTTTATTAAATGTTTTTACAAATTCTTGATGATAGTATTCTGCTATTTCCTCTGGAGTTTTCCCTTCTTTTTTGGCTCTGATTGTAATTGGTGTTCCGTGGCAGTCTGTTCCAGAAACATAAATTACATTATCTCCCTTTTTTCTATGATATCTTGCTAAAAAGTCTGCTGGCAATAATGATGCTAAGTGTCCTAAGTGCAATGAACTATTTGCATATGGCCATGCTCCACCTATTATAACATTTTTACTCATTTTTATTGTTCATCCCTTTCAATTATTATTTGTTTTATTCTTTAATGTATATAATATACCATAATTATATAAGTTTTTCAATGTTTTTATACATTTTTTATCAAATGCCTTAAAATAGGAAAGTCGCCCCTTCCTAATTTAGAGCACCAATGGAAAAAGCACAGAGAATTATCTCTGTGCTTTTTTTTAATAACCATTGTTGTAGCCGATTGAATACCAATAAGTTTCTACTGCTCCACCTATGCTTTGTAAGACATCTATGTGCCCATAATCACAGGTTGCATCCTGTGTCATGACAATAAGAAGATAGCTGTCATCAATTATGGCAGCTTCACATGTAGCTGGATAATCTGGAGTATTCTCTGTCCATCCTGATTTTTGCATATAATTATGCCAATTCTGCATTCCCTGCAGAAAATACGCGTACTGCGTTCCCGTCAGGTCATCTCTCAGAGTTTGTGCATACCAGGAACTACTGTTTACGTAATTGAAGATTTCAATCCACTCATTTTTCCTTTGCTGAACACTAGCTTTGCCCCATTTGGACCAGTCATTCTGGCCACCTAAGGCAGAATTCTCAACATAGAAGTCGTTTAGTGGAAATTGTTCCAACAACATATTATATGCAACATTGTCAGATACCTGTAACAGCAGTCTGACCAGGTCAGCTATAGAGTATTGAGCTCCATAGCTTGCGTATAATTGGATGTCTCCGCTTCCAGGATCACTGTGCCACTCCTGGTATGTGAGGAACGTAGACCAAATGTCTACGCCTCTTCTCTCACACTCTTTCAACACATATAAAGCATATGCTGCTTTTATGGTACAAGCTGAGTTTATTGGAGTTTGAGCATTATACTCGTATCCGTTTGTTCCATCTAACTTATACAAACCTACTCCAATTGTCATATTGGGATAGATTTTTTTCCAGTACTCTACTGTATTCATTATAGAGTCTGGTAACTCCTTTATCGTCTCAGCGGTGAATGTGTTTTCATCTCCTATATCAGGTTCTTGGGTTTGTGCGTTTTCTTCAATAGGAGGTGTTTCGTTTGCCTGGGGGTCTGTTGTTACCACCTCAGGTTCAGTTTCCTGAACCTGAGTGGTGGTGGTTGCCGTTGGGTCTGTGTTTGCCTTGTTTGCCATTACTTCGACACTGTTATTGGCTGCTTCCGCTTCAGTAATATCTGTTTGGTCTTTATTTAGTTCATTTGTCTCATTGGCTTTTCGGGAAATCTCGATAAGTCCCTGTTTAAAGTTCGTAGTGAACTTATACAGCTGTTCATTAAAGACACACTGTATAACAAACCAAACTGCCAGAATCACTAGAGCGATGGTTATGACCTTTTTCCGGTCTTTCATAAACTGAAAGCCTCCTTTCAAAAAATTTTGTGAAACAATTATATCATAAATTTATGTAAATTGCAATAAAAACCACCAAATTTTCTGGTGGTCTTTATTTTTTTAATTTATTCTATTCTTTAAAGCCTGCTATGTCCCAATCTTCAAATGCATAATCTAATTTTTTTCCATAGGCTTGTTCATAAGCTTTAACTTTTAAATCATAATCTTTTTTCATTAAATCATGTTTTCTTTCTTTTAATGGTAAGCTCATATCTGGATATAATGGTTCCATAACAAAAAGTTTAAAATCAACTTTGTTAAAGCCTTCATCGTCATATTCTCCTGATCTTTCATACATTGCTGTAAACGTTGGTATTATAGGCACATTGTATTTTACTGCTAAATGATATGCTCCAATTTTACATGGTCTTGGTTTTTTATAATAATACCACATTTCTTCTTCTGAAAAGACTAAAATCCAATGTTTCTTCTCTAAGAATTTTTTTATCGCTGGGAAAAATTTCTTTTTCATATATTCATCGCTTTTGCTAAGTGGAATTGTGTTACAATAATGCATCAATATATGAAATTCTTTTAAAAATAGGTTTTCTTCCTCAATTACAATATCTAATTTACTTGTTCTGTCTAATACATTTGTTAAATGCCTTATAACTGTACTATCTGTAGGATGAAAATGGTTTCCCGTGATAATTGCTCCACCTTCAATTTTTTGAATATTATCTAATCCTACAATTTGAGTATTTTTATTAAAAATTTTTGTAAATTTATTAGCAATTTTTCTGGCTGTTGCACGTTTTGGAATGTTCTTTTTGTTTTCTCTTAGAGTGTCAAAATTCATTACAATTTCTGCTCTTTCTTCTTCTGTTACAACATGATCTCCAACCTCAACTTTGCTATTAAATTGATTGTTTTCTACACATTTTTTTATATTTTCGATTACTACTAATCTGTTTTGATTTTTTTCCATTTTATATCAATAATCCTTCTATATTTAAAACTTCATTTGCATCAAAATTGGCATCATCTGTGATTGCATCTGCTTCATGTACTACATCAACTAATTGTAACTCATTTCCAACTATCTTGTCAGATAATTTTGTTAAGTTTACCACACCTTGCATATCTGCTTGTTTTTGTTCTTTTGAGTAGTTCTTTAATTCTTGTTTTAAAGCATCATAATAGTTTGTTTTTTCAGCATATTTCCAGAACACATCTGAATATGGAACTTCTTTATAATGCCAAGGTTTTCTCATCATATTAAAGTGAATTATGTGTAAATCTTTCACTTCATAGTCTTTTCCGAAATCTGGCATTTTATCCCAACTCTCATCTATGTATTTAATTCTATCTTTACATAGTAAATTCAGGTAATCTTGGTCTGGCGCAATTACTTCCATATTGTATTTTAGTAATAGATATATGAATTTTTGCTCAATTTTTTCTTTTCTCATTTCTCTTAAATTCATAACCAACATGCCTGAGTTTATATATTTTTCAGGTTCTAAGCCTAATGCTACTCTTGAATATTTACAGAATGATTCACTTTCATTTACAACCATGTCTGTTGTAGCAATTAACATATTGTTACCCATTTCCATTTCATATAGTTTTGCAGCATCATCTAAAATAACCATATCTGCATCTAAATATATTGCTTTTTCATAATATGGGAAAAGATTTGGTATGAATAATCTGTAAAAGATTGCAATGCTATAATAATCTCTTAATCTTAGTTTTAGTTCTTTGTCTATTTTTGCTAATGAATTGCTAACATCTTCAAAATCTATTTTTACATTTTTTGTTTCTAAAGATTTTATTTCTTTCCTATTCTTTTCATTCATGCTTGATGTTAATACTATTACTCTGTAGTTTTTGTCTTTGTTTGAATTTTCTTCTAATGATTTTATAGCAACTGATAAACATGATGCATAGTTATCATCACTTGAAAAGAATATTGGAATTTCTTCGTTTATTTTCATTTAATTTCTTCCTTTACTTTATTTTTTATTTTTAGAAATTCTTCATATATGTCATCATAATCATGTATTTTGTAAATTTCGTGTACTTTGTCTATTTCCCATGGTTTGATGTTTCTTGGTCTTATTATTGGAAAATATAATAATTGCATACTAAAATGTCTTATTAGCGTATCTTCGTGCCTTTTGTATTGTTCGTTATATTTGTCCTCTAAAATAAGCTTATGCTCACAACAATCATTTAATGCTGTTTGGTCTGGAAGCATCATTCTTCTTTCCATACACATTTTTCTGCATTTTTCAAATGAGTTTGTTTCTCTAACTTTTTTTAGATTTATTAGAACTACCCCAGAATTTAGATAATTTTTGTTTATCCATTTTCTTCCTATAAAATCTCTTGCCATTGCTACTTCGTAGTTTTCCATGTCTATATTGTATAGTTCAGCTAAGTCTTTATAGCAAACTATGTCTACATCTAGGTATAAGATTTTATCTGGCAATTGTGTTAATTTATCGCTTAACAATCTTAGGAAAATGTATGGAGTGTAATGTGTTTTTTTATTTCTGTTTTTTAACATTTCTTCTTTATATAGTTTTGTGGCATCAACTAATGTTACTTTGCTTTCAGCATTTTTTTGTTTAATTGCATTTTCTAATATATCTATGTCATTTTGTGTAACAGGCTTAAATACTTCGTTTTCGTCTGTTAAGTCCATTGTTATTACGTATACATTTAGTGCTTCGTTTGTGTTTTTGGAAATTGATAGTAATGTGATTAGCATTCCATCAAATACTTTGTAATTACCACATAACATTAAATTTATCATTTTTCTTACCATTCCCTTCTATTTCAAGGTTTTCAGGTTATATAATACTCGATATTATTATTTTACCAAATTTTCACAAAAAGTTCAACATTTTGACAATAATTTCTTGAAATTGAATTGAGACTGGATTGATGAGCATTTAAAAAAGTAGCAAAATATTGCTACTCAAGTTCTTTTTACTTTTATTTTTGTTTTTCATATTTTATTACTTCTATGTTGCTTTGTTTTGATCTTTCTACCATTTTGTTGTAGACTTTATCTCTTAGTTCTTGTTGTGCTTGTTTTGGTGGTAAATCTACATTTGGGTAATATGGTCCATCTATGTATAGTTTTACTTTTGCTTTTCCTTTTTTGTTTTTTTGATATGTAGTTGTGCAGGCAAATACAGGGACATTGCATTTTACAGGATATCTAAATGATGTTGATTTGTAGTTTCTTATTCCTGTATAATATGGCCAAACATGAGCTTCTGGATATATTGATATTGGTTTTCCTTTTTCTAAATGATGGTTTATTGCTTCTACGAATTTTTTGGTGCTTTCTTTGTCTTCTGGAAGTGGCAATGCTCCCATCATTTTGTTTGCAGTTTTTAATCCTTTTATTGATACATTGTCTGCATTTGCTATTATATATGCTTTTGTAGGCTTGTTTACTATTGAAGGTAAAAATGTGTCTAAAATTTCTTGTGTATGATTATGATACACGAAATAGCCATTTTTGTTATGTTTTCTATATTCTTTTATTTTGTCTTTTCCTTCAATTTTTAAGCCATGTTTTATTTTAGCATATAGAATCGCAGGTATATAGAAAACTAGTCTATATACAATGAATGCGCCTATTTTCCAAAAAATATTTTTATGAAAATATTTATAATTTTTATCTATTTTTACTTTTTTTATATTACCATTGTTTTCTGCAAAGTCGTCTTCTAGCTCGTTTTCGTAATATCTAACTTTTAATTCTTGCAAATTAATTCCTCCAATTATTTAAATCTTTTCTACATATTACATATTTAGTTTTTAATTCTTTAGACATTATTATTATTCAAAAACTCATACTTTTGCATTTTTTCTAATTGTTTCTTTTCTCTTTCAAGTTCTTTCAAACTTTTCTTAGGTGTCGGTAATTCTTCTGGCATTGTTCCGGCCTGCTTGTTTTATTGCTTTTCTAACTATTTTTCCAATTTTATTATGAGTTTCACAAGCTCTTTTTCGGTATCAACTTTATCTCTTTTTAATCTTGATTCAGTTTGTGTAATACGAAATAGATTGGCCGCAAGTTCTTCGCTTCCCATATTATCTAATATATCTTCTCTATATCTTAAACCTTTTCTTTTTGCAATATCATCAGCAGTTTCTCCATTATACAAACCTTTATAACCGCTATTGTGGAATTTATCAAAATTTTTTACTCCTGCATTTTTAGCTGCTTGGTTAAGTGAATAATTTCCTTTTTTAGTCAAATTTCTTTGATAAAATCTTTTTTCATCTTCTGTTAAAGAACTATATTCTTTTTCTGTAATTTCTTGTTTTCTAGTTTGAATTGCAAAATATGTTTGTCCTAATGCCACTACTTCTTTACTTGGATCAGCATTTTGCACTATTAAATAGCATATATATCTTGTAAGTTTATAATCTTTTATAATAACACTAGCATTATTATTTCTTTTTGACAACTTGTTGACCTCAACAAGTTGTTCTTCTACTTTAAATCCAGAATTTTTACATGCTTCTTTTGCTTTATTTAAAACCTTTAAAAAATTTACAATTTGTAACAATTTTATTAATAATTATACTTTTCAATTTTTCACCTAGTCGTATTTTACCACAAAAGCAAGCGATTTTCAACTAATCACTTGCTTTTATGGTGCATATTAAATTTATCCTTTTTACCTACTTTTTGAAAGTGTCACAAAAAGTCTCAACCTTGTTTTTGTGGAGTGTTCCAAAAAGTCATATTGTATCCTTAAATGATAATTTCGACATTAATAGGACCATATCACAGGCGAACACAAGGTTTCCCCGTATATAAATCCTCAATATTTCCCTTTATTTCGACTTTTAGTCCTATTTTTTTACTCTACTATTACCCAATCTCCATTTGAATTTTGTTGGATATTAGATTTTAGAGAAACTACGGGCCTCAACCCAAAAGCTTTGTTGTTGCTATAGCCGATGCTACCGCCGCCGCCGCCCGTAAGACACACGCTGTTAGTAGTGTTGCCGGAATAAGGAGAAGCGAGCCAATAATAGCTGTCTGTACTAGAAGTATATCCATAACTACTATCTAATTGTGATAAATTTCTTAAATAAAATAATCCTTTTGCTCCATCTGTTGTTGCTGTTTGTGTTGTGCTATTCTGCGCTAAATTTCTTGCTATGTTTAATTCTTCTAATGTTAATGCGTGTACACTTTCTATTTCTGTTGTGTTTGCGTCATCTTCTGTTTTAGCTTTACTTGTTATAAATATTGAACCATTTGCAGTGTTAGTAACATTTGCTACTTGATCACCATTTGTTATTGTTCCATATCCTGCTGCATTCTTGGCCGGACTTGTAGTTGATGACATTGGTATTGAAGTAAAATTATATTTCATTCCATATGTCGCTTTTTCATTTGCATTTCCAGTTGTCCCCCACCATGAATTTCCATTTGTTCCATCATAATGATAATATAATTTAGCTGGTATTCCTGTTGAAACTATTTTTACATTTTTATATTGCCCCGGATGTGCTGTATCTTCTTCTGCATATAATATTCTCCATCCATTATCTTTTGTAAATGTTTGGCCTGTTACACACATATCTGTATATGAAACATTATATTCTATAAATAAACCTATCATTTGTGTTTTTTCTTTTACATTTATTATACATCTTTTAGCTTCTTGTGCTTCTACTCCGCTTACTGTTGCTGTTATTACAGCTTTATTATTTCCAACTTCTTGGTCTCCAGCAACGCTTATTGTTGCCTTGTTTTTATATGTTGTATCTTGAGTAACAGTTACTTTTGTGCTTCCGCTTTTTCTTGTTATAGAAATTTCTCCTAATTTTCTTGTTGGTATAAGATTATTAGATGAATTGTAGCATTTTACTTCTACTGTTTTACTCTTTCCTTGTTCTATTTCGAGTGTTGTAGGATTTAATTCAACTCTAGCAACCACAGCTGGTGCATTATCTTCAATTTCTCCCCATGTTAATAATCCATCTTGTATTTTTAATGTACCTACTACTTCAAAGTCCCTTGTTGATATTATTATTTCTGCATCTCCTTTTATGCTATTTGTTTCTGCTTGAGTTACTTCTATTGATGCTTTCCCAATAGTTTTTCCGTTATATGGTAATACAGAATCTATTACCGCTTGTCCTATTGTTGTAGCAGCCTCTGTGACTGATACCCCATTTCCTACATATGCTGTATCATAGGCTTCTGTTTTTGCATTTACTGCTGTTAAATTAATTTGGTCTTTTGCTGAACCAATATCATTTTTTTGCTCTGCTTCATTTGCTTTTGCTGGTGCAGAGTCACTTCCTGTTAGTGCATTTATTGTTATACCTGCTAATATTAGTAAAACAATGATCGTAATAACAAGGGCAATAAGCGTAATTCCGCTTGTTTTGTGTTTTATTTACATGACTCATCATATTTATACCTTCTTTCTCTTTGGTTTATTTACTATTTTAGTTTATCAAATGTAATTAAATTTCACAATAGTTTTAATAAAACTGTAATATACTTGTAATATTTCAGTTAACTTTTTGAAAGTGTCCCCAAAAGTTAGGTTTCTTTTCTATTCATTGCAATGAAAACTATAACTCCAACTATTATTGGAACATAGAATGTGTATAGTCTCCAGAATAGTATTGCTAGGTTTAGCCCAGTTGCAAATATTGTTCTGTAGAACAGTGCAAAGCCTCCTTCTGCTCCTAGCCCTGAACCTGGTGTTGGTATGAATGACATTACTAATAATAGGTATGCTTGTACTAATATTACTTGTATATATGATGTTCCAACATTTCCAAATGCTTGGTATATCATAAATGGTATTGAGAAGTATGCTAATAACTGTACCATTTGTATTGCAAACATTTTTAGTAGTGTTTTCTTTTGGCCTTTCATTTTTTTGAATTGTTCACTATAGTTTGATATGCTTCCATCAATTTTTGTTACTGTATGTTCATAATCTTTTACTAGTCTTCTTTTTCCAAGTTTTATTTTTGAACCTAGTTTTATGAATGGTTTTGCAATTTTTAGTATTATGTTTTTATTTATTCCTGCTGTTAATATGAAAACTGTTGCTATTAGATTCATCACAAAACCAAGCACTACAAGCCATATATAGTTTCCAAATGTATTGTTGAAAAATTCTAGGTTTGTGAATAATAGTATAAATGCCCATGCAAATAAACCTATCTGATATACAACAAATTTCATCATTAAAACTGATAGTGTATCACTTGCTCGTAGTCCATGTTTTTTTAGAATATATGCTATAAATGGTTGTCCACCTGAGCTAAATGGTGTTATATTATTGAATAATCTTCCTATTATATTTGTTTGTAATGATAATTTGTATTTATGTTTTGGATATATCTTTTTTAGAGGAATATGCATGATTAGTGCTTCAGAAAACCATTCTACAGCTAAACACGCTAGACCTGCTACAATCCACCCATAATTTGCATTTTTTAGAACATTTACTATATTTTCCATTCCCTCTTCATTTATTATATATACTATTAATCCTACAAAAACTGCAAATATAAATAAAAAGTTGATTATTTTTGATTTTTTGCTTTTTTGTTTAACTTGGTTTAGTTCTTTTAATTCTTGTCTTAATCTTTCTTTTCTGATTTGCCTAATTCTTTTCCCTCGTGCAATAACTTCAGGTGATTTTCTTTTAAATAACATTATTCTCTCTCCTTATTAGTTAAATATATTGATTTTAAAACCCGCGTAAGCGACCAACCGAAGCGAAGCGCAGGGCGACTGGAGCAACTTACAGACTAGTATTATTAAAATCTGGAAGTTGCGACACCAAGGGTTTAAAAATCAATATATTTAACTTAATTAAAACTAAAGTTGAAGTATTTTCCCCTCTTTAATTTCAACAAATCTCTTTATTTTCTTTGTTGTAGTTTTAATAAATTCTCCATCTCTTATTTCTAAGCCTTTGATTGCTTTATATGGTGTTACTTTTTTATTTACTTGTTTTATTTTGTCCCAAATTATATCATATATTTCTTTTATTGATTTTTCGCCATATAATTCTTTTATTTTATCATAGTTTGGTATTACTCTACATGTTACTTTTAGTTCTTTTTCGCCTTCTATTTCTTTTCCATAGACCATACATTCTAGTATTTCTTGTACTGGAGAAAGTAATAGTTCTAATTCTTCTGGATAAATGTTTTTACCATTTTGCGTTACTATTACATTTTTTATTCTTCCTGTTATGAATATGAAACCATCTTTATCTACATAACCAATGTCTCCAGAATGGAACCATCTTGTTCCATCTTCGTCATATTCTATTACTTCTTTTGTTGCTTCCTCGTCCTCGTAATAGCCCATCATTAAAGTATTTGTTGAAAGAAGTATTTCTCCTTCGCCTTTTTCGTCTGGATTATCTACTTTTACTTTTCCATTTACTATTATTTTTCCTGCTGATCCTATTATGTTTTCAAAATCTGGTGTAACTGCTGATATTGGTGATGTTTCTGTTAGTCCATATCCTTGTATAAATAGTAAACCTAAATCTGAATACCATTTTCCAACTTTTTTGTCTATTGGAGCAGCTGCCGATACTACTAGTCTTAATTTTCCGCCCAATCCTGCATATATTTCTTTAAATACTTTTTTCTTTATATCTATACCAAAGCCTTTTAGTAGGTTTGTTATTTGCATCATTGATGCTACAAGTTTTTCTTTTCCGCTCTTTTGAATGTTTTTCATTATGTTTCTATATAAATTTTCAAGTAATATTGGAACTGCTAGCATAAATGTTGGACTTGTTTCTTTTAAGTTGTCTGATATATATCTAAGTCCTTGACATACGGCAATTGATGCACCAACTGCAAATGGTACAATAAATCCTATGCTTGATTCATAAGTATGATGTAATGGTAATACTGAAAAGAATCTGTCTTCATCTGTTATTATTACATAAGCTGATACTGCATTTACGTTGTTTGCAAGTTGTCTGTTATTTGCCATTACTCCTTTGCTGTTAGCTGTTGTTCCAGATGTGAAGAATAATGCTTTGAATTCTTCAGGATCTATTTTTATTTTAAGGAAAGAATCGTCTCCATTTTTAATCATTTCTTTTCCTTCATTTATTACTGTTTTTATTCCGATTGTGTTTCCTTCCAGTTTTGCATTACTTTTCATTTCAATAAAGTATTTTACAGTTGGGACTTTGCCTTTTATTTCTTCTATTCTTTCTTTTATATGTGGAGAATAAATTACAACTGCTGCTCTTGCTCTATTTACAACGTTTTCTATTTCGTTTGTTGGTAGTTCTTTATCTACTGGTACAGCAATACCTGTTCCCATCAATGCTGTCATGTATGAAACATACCAATAATATTGATTTTCTCCTATTATTACTATTCTTTCGTCTTTTAGGTTATATTTGTTTGTTAATGCTGTTCCTAATGCTTCAACATCATCTCCGAATTCTCTGAATGTATATTCTTTAAATTTTTCGTCTTTTGGATTTTCTTTATCCAATATGAATTCCTTGTTTGCAAAGTGTTTCATTGTGTGAAAATATATTTCTTGTATTGTTTTATAATTTGTTTCTTTATAGTGTTCACCTTTTTTTAGTTTTGGTCTATTATCTAATTTGGGTAATTCTTCTTGATATTCTTCATTTAATTCTTCGATTTCTCCTAAATCGTCCATTGTTATTTTGTTAAATTTCATTTCTGGTATTTCTTTGAATTGATCATTTAATTGGTTTTTTTCACTCATCTTAAACACACTCCTATTTGTTTTTTACATTATAATTCAAAATCTTATTATTGTAAACAAGTTTTGGTAAAAAAGCATTAAAAAGCCCTTTAATCTTATTGATTAAAGGGTTCTTATGCTTTTATTAGATTTTGGTTATATCATTTTTCTTAATTTTATTAGGTCTGTTACATTAATTTTTCCGTCTCCATTTATGTCTGCTTGGTTTCTATAGAATTCATATTTGAAATCACGTTTTGATTTCATATAAGCAGCTAATATTACCATATCTGTAACATTAACTTTTCCATCTAGGTTAATATCTCCTTTTTTTGTATTGCAAGGAAATACCGCTTTTGATTTAATATTTAAGCTTATTAATATAATATCCTCTTTATTAATTTCACCATTTTCATCTACGTCTGCAACTTTTATTTCTTCATCTTTTAATTTCTTGTAACCTTTTAAATAAGCAGCTACTTTTATTATATCTGTAACATTTATTTTTCCATCTCCATTAACATCTCCTACCGTTCTTGTTGCAGCATAAGTACTTGATGATATAATTGATATTCCTAACATTACTAGTAGCATAATTATTGCGATAATTTTTTTAGTTTTATTCATTATAAAACCACTCCTTTCAATTTTTAATTATCCAATTTTTAGCAATTATATTATAACACATAATTATAATTCTTGCAAGTTTTATGTTAATCATTGATCATTTTTAATTTCAATTATTCAAAATACTATATTTTTAGTCTTATTATTGCGTGTAATGTAGATTCATCCTCACTTTTTAGAACTGCATAATGGTATCCATTTTCTATAGAATATAAACATTTTATTTTGCTATTATCTTTTATTTCTTTTTTATACATTACTTCGACTTCTTTTGCATTTCTCATTATTTCGAATGGAATTACTTGAATTGCAAAATCTATATAGTTTAAGTTATGTACATGGCCATTTATGTCTATCATGTCTCTTGTTACTTGTGTTTCACAGCTTTCAATATATTTTTCTGGTTCTGTAAGTTTTTCTATTTTTTCTTCAAAAACTGATTTTTCTTCTGTTGTATAAGCCTTTTGAACTTCTTCATCTATTCTGCATATTGCTAGTTTTTGTGTATCTACTAATGCCCATTTTGATGTTGCAATTGCAACTTTTTCTCCTTGTTCATCATATACTTCAAAATCACGGAATGCATATATTTTTTCAATACTTTTTGACCATGTTTTTATTTTTAATGTTTCTGCATAATGCGGTCTTCTTATAAATTTTAATTTCCAGTTAAGTAATATCCAGCTTTTGTGTTTTTCTGGAATATCTAATAGCCCATATCCTGCTATATTTGAATGTATTCCTCCAATGTCTTCTAAAAAGCTAAACATTGATTTTATTTTTAAGTTATTTTGAAAATCTATATCTCTTAATCCTATAAAGAATTCGTGTTCTACAAACATTTTTCTTTCTCCTTATTTTACTACTTTTAGTATTACACATAATAAAACCAAATTATTTTTGCATAATTTGGTTTTATTCTTATTATTATAAATTATCTGTTCCTGTTCCTTCAAATGGAATGAATTTTGTAACAACGCTTTGTTTTACAACATCTTCTGTTCTAAATAAATTGAATGATGTGTTTATTTTATTTTCTATTAGTCTTTCAACTTCGTCTTGACTTGAATGTTCTGCTAATACTAATTCACTAACTAGAATTTGTTTTGCGTTGTTAAGCATTTTCTTTTCACCAGTTGATAGTCCTTTTTCTTTTTGTTTGAAACTAAGGTTTCTTACTATATCTGCTATTTCGTAGATATCTCCACTTTTCATTTTTTCCATGTTGTCTCTATATCTTTTATTCCAGTTTTTGTCCATATCTGTTTCGTCTTGTTCTAATATGCCAAATACCCTTTCAGCAGATTCTTTATCTATAATATTTCTTACTCCTACCTCATCTGCCTTTGCTGTTGGTACCATTACTTTTACTTCCCCAGGCATTTTAAGTATGTAGTAAGCTTGTTTTTCCCCTAATATATCTTTTTCTTCAATTGCATCTATAACCCCTGCTCCATGCATTGGATATACGATTTTATCTCCTACATTAAACATGTACGTCAATCTCCTTTCAAGTTTTATTTGGCTAAATTTGTAATTTTGCAAAAAAAATTATAATAAAGTTATGTCAATACTTATAACTTTATTTGATTTTTTAACCATTATTATTATAACATAAAAAATGGCAAAAGTCAAAGACTTTTACCAAATTTTTTTCATATATTTCCATATAATCCTTATATATCCAGCGTTACATGTTTTGTGATTTTTTTGTGAAGATTTTTATTTATTTGTTGAGCCAAATCCTCCAACTCTTTCTCCTTCAGCTACATCATCGTCTGTCACTAGGTACTTTTGGAATACTGCTTGTCCTATTGCTTCACCTTTTTTTATTGTTATATCTTCTTCTTTTATATTATAAAATGCAAACATTATGTGTCCATCATTATCTGGATTACCATAGTAGTCTTTATCTACTACTCCAACGCTATTTGCTAATATTAATCCTTTTTTCTTTGGGTTTGAACTTCTGTTGTATAACATCAATACTTCATCATCTTGCATATATGCTTTTAATCCTGTTTTTATAAGTGTTGGATTTGTTCCTTTTTTAAAGCTTGGTATTGTTACATCTTCTGCTGCTTCTATATCATACCCAGCTGAATATTTTGTTTTTCTTATTGGTAAGTTTATACCTGCATTTTCAAATCCTTTTGCAACTTCAAATCCTCTAGTTTTTTCCATTTTTATTCCTCCATTTTTTATAAGATTTATTAGTTATAATATATTATAACTTGATTAAACTTATTTTTTCATAATGTAAAAAAATTGTCAAGTTTTATTTGACAATTTTTCCAATTAAATCATAATTATTTACTTCTTCTATTTTACATTTAACAAATGTATTTATGAAGTCCTCTAGAGCACCTTTTTCCGGAGTTTGTATATAGATTATTCCATCTATCTCTGGTACATCATTTTTGGTTCTTCCTATTAAGTATTTTCCATCAAAAGATATATCTTCTATTAGTGTTTCTATTACATTGCCTATTTTTTCTTCTAGTTTTTGCTTTGATATTTTTTGTTGTTTTTCCATCAATTTATTGTATCTTGACTTTTTAGTATTTCCATGTATTTGATTTGGCATTTTGGCTGCTGGTGTTCCTTCTTCTTTTGAATATGTGAACGCTCCTAGTTTGTCGAATTTTGCTGTTTCTATAAATTCTAATAGTTCTTCAAATTGCTCTTTGGTTTCGCCTGGGAATCCTACTATTATGCTTGTTCTTAATATTGCATCTGGTATTTCTTTTCTAATAGTTTTTATTAGTTTTTCGATATTTTCCTTGCTTGTTTTTCTGTTCATTCTTTTTAGTAAATCATTTGAAATGTGTTGTATTGGTATGTCAAAATATTTAATTATTTTAGGATTATTTTTTACTTCCTGTATTAGTTCGGTTGTTATTCCTTCTGGATATGTATATAAAAATCTAATCCATTTTATTCCTTTTATTTCACTTATTTTATGTAATATTTCTGCCAGTTTTGTTTTTCCATATAAATCTACACCATATTTAGTATTATCTTGTGCTATTACTATTATTTCTTCATATCCTTGTTTTGCCAGTGTTTTTGCCTCTTCTATTATATCCTCCATTGGTCTACTAATGAAAGCGCCTCTTATGTATGGAATAGCACAATATGTACAATTATTGCTGCAACCTTCTCCTATTTTTAAATAAGCATATTTTTTTCCAGTTGTTACTACTCTTTCTATAAAGCTTTCTGGATCAACCATTGGAATAGGTTTTAAGCTATTGGCTTTCCTTGTTATTTTTGATGGTTGTACTTCTTTTTCTTTTATAAGCTGTTCTACTTTATTCCAAAAATTTGTGTATTCATCTATTCTTATAAATAAGTCTACTTCTGGAAGCAGTTTGATTAAATCATTGTAATATCTTTGTACTAGGCACCCCATTGCAATTAGATATTTGCATTTTTGTTTTTTGTATTCTGCCATTTCTAAAATTGTGTTTATCGCCTCTTCTTTAGCACTTTCTATAAATCCGCATGTGTTTATTACTATTATTTCTGCTTTGCTTGGATCATTTACAATTTTAAAATTATTGTTTTTGAATTCTCCGATTGCAACTTCAGTATCTATTAAATTTTTGCTACATCCTAATGAGATGAATCCAACATTCATTATTTATTCTCCTACTCTCTTTTTCGACTTTTGGGGAGTGTCCCCCTTTTTTCCTTTTTAATCTTTATGGCTACAAATGTGTTTACGAGTCATTTCCATTAAGTTTAATTTTGTAAATCCTTCTACCTGTGTTTTGGCTCTATCTTCTTTTAAGATTTCTTCAAGTGTTTCCTGGATTTTTTCTTTGTCGCCTTTTCTGAACATATCTATATAATCTATTATTATTATTCCGCCTATATCTCTTAGCCTTATTTGTTTTGCAATTTCGTGTGTTGCTTGTTCATTTACTTTGTAAATAATATCATTTAGATTTTTTCCTTCTGTAAATTTTCCTGTATTTACATCTATTGCAGTTAGTGCTTCTGTAGGATCAATTGTAATAAATCCACCGCATTTTAGCCATATTTTTCTTTTTTCTATTTTTTCTACTTGATTATTCAAGTCATATGTACTTTCTAATTCTTTCGTTGACATTAATTTTAGTTCAACGTTTTTTAGTTCCTTATCTCCTGATACAAATTTTTTTACATCTTCCAACTCTTTTGGGTCATTTGATATAATTGTTTCTATATCTCTAGAAGGCAGGTCTATTAACATTTTTTGTAATATTGAAGGACTTTTATATATTAATTTAGGTTTTTTCTCTGCTGAACTTTGGAATTCTTGTTTTATTTTATCCCATTGTTCTTTTGCTCTTTTTATATCATCTATTATTTCTTGTTCTTTTCCTATTGCTGATGTTCTTATTACTGCACCATTTCCAGATCCTAGATTATCTTTTACAATTTTCAACAATCTTTCTTGTTCTTGCTTATTTATTATTTTTTGTGATATTGTTATAATGTCTGTATTTGGCATAAATACTATATATTTGCTTGGAATTGTAATATGTGTAGATATTCGTGCTCCTTTTAGTTCATTACTATCTTTTCTTACTTGAACTAATATTCTTTGATTTGGTTTAATTATTTTTCTAATATCTATTGTGTCTTGTTCTGCCTTTTTTTCCTTGTTTTCTTTTTTCTTTTCGTCTAATTGTGGAATTATATCTTTTGCTTGTATATAACTATTTTTTTCTGTTCCAATATCGACAAACGCAGCATTCATTCCAACTAATATATCTTTTACTATTCCAACAAATATATTTCCTTCATTTCTATTTTCTATGTTTTTACTATTATAGTATTCAACTAGTTTCCCATCATCTGTAAGCAAAATTTGTTTTTCGTCTTCTTTTTTATTTATAAATAATTCTAGCATCCTTTTTCCTCTTTCTTTATTTTGAGTTATATTTATTCATTGCTTTATCAAAGCCTTCTTTTATGATTGTTTCTATTGCATCTGCTGCCTTTTCTATTCCTGGCTTTAAGAGTTCTTGTTCTTCTTTGTTTATTTTTGATATTACATATTCTATCATGTATTTTTTATTTTCTGGACTTCCAATTCCTACACGAATTCTTGGTATGTTTTCTGTTCCAAGAGTTTCTACAACAGATATCATTCCTTTGTGTGAACCACCGCTGCCCTGTTTTCTAACTTTTATTTGTCCTTTTTCTAAAGCTATGTCGTCAAAAATTACTATTGTATTTTCTAACGGTATTTTGTAAAAATCTGCATATTCTTTTACTGCTTGCCCGCTTAGATTCATATATGTTTGTGGTTTTAATAGAATTACTTTTTCTCCTTCTATTTCGCCTTTTCCATATAATCCTTCATATTTTGTTTTATTTACTTCTATTTTGTTTTTTTCTGATATTTTATTTATTACATCAAATCCCATGTTGTGTCTTGTATTAGCGTATTCTTTTTCTGGATTTCCTAAACCTACAATTAAATACATATTTTTTCTTCCTTTTTCTTGTTTTACTTTTCTATTTTACATTGTTTTAAGGATTTTTTCAAGTATATATGCACAAAAAAACACTTTTTGCAAAGTGTTTTTTGATTACTTTATTCGATATTATTGTTTATTATTATAAACTATTCTATCTTATTCTGCTGATTCTTCTGTCTCTGGAGCTTCATAAGCTTCTAATATAGCTTTTTGAATTTTCTCTCTTGTTTCAGCATTGATTGGATGAGCTATATCCTTGAATTCTCCGTTTGGAGTTTTTCTGCTTGGCATAGCTATAAATAATCCATTTTGGCTTTCGATAACTTTGATATCGTGTACTGCGAATTCGTTATCGAATGTTACAGAAGCAACAGCTTTCATTCTGTTCTCTGAATTTACTTTTCTTAAACGTACGTCTGTGATTTGCATTTTAGTGCACTCCTTCCTTATGTTTTATAATATTTTGTACATATTTTTTAATCTTATGTACATTTATTATATTCTCCATATTTTTACATTTTCCTTCTTTTTTTTGGATTTTTTTATTTTTTATTATAACTATATTATTATTGTAAAATATATTAATTTTCAAACCCTTGGTGTCGCAACTTCCAGATTCTAATATTACTAGTCTGTAAGTTGCTCCAGTCGCCCGACGCTTCGCTCTGGTTGATCGCTTACGCGGGTATTGAAAATTAATATATTTTACAATGTCATCAAATTATAAAATTAACAAAAAAAGCTTGAATTTTTAATAATATAAATGTATAATCAATAAAGTTTCATAATATATTATTAGAAGAGAAAGGAATGTTTATTGAAATGCCAAGTATTGATAATATAAAAAAATATAAAAATATACATATGATTGGAATTGGTGGAGTTAGCATGAGCGGTATTGCAGCTATTTTGCAAAACTTCGGATTTCAAGTTACAGGTTCTGATTTAGCTGACTCAGATGCTGTTTCTGAACTTCAAAAAAAAGGCATTAAAGTTACAATTGGGCACAGCTTGGAAGATGTTGCAAATGCTGATGCAGTTGTATATTCTGCTGCTGTTAAACAAGATGACCCTGAAATGCTTGAAGCTAAAAGATTAGGTATTGAAACAATTGAAAGAGCTGATTTTTTAGGTGCTTTAACAAGATGTTATAAAGACACTATTTGTATTTCAGGTACTCACGGTAAAACTACAACAACTTCTATGGTTTCTTTGTGTTTCCTAGAAGCTTTGAAAGACCCAAGTATTCAAGTAGGTGCTTTTTTAAAGCCATTAAATGGAAATTATAAAGTTGGAAATAGTGAACATTTTATAATTGAAGCTTGTGAATATGTTGAAAGCTTTTTAAAATTTAGTCCAAAAGCTGAAATTATTTTAAATATTGATAATGACCATTTAGATTATTTCAAAAACCTTGAAAATATCAAAAACGCTTTTGTTAAATACGTTCATCTTTTACCTGATGATGGTATTTTAGTGCTAAATGGTGATGATCATAATTGTCTTGATTTAGCAAATGAAACTAAAGCAAAGTCTATAACATATGGTATTAACAATAAAAGCACTGATTTCTTTGCTGTTAATATTGTTTTTGATAATGACGGTTTTGCTGAATTTGATGTATATAATAAAGATAAATTTTATGATAGAATTAAGCTTCATGTTCCTGGAATGCATAATGTTTTAAATGCTTTGGCATGTATTGCGTTATGTGATGCTTATGGAATTGATAATGAGTCAATTAAAAATGCTTTACTAAAGTTCACGGGTGCTAATAGAAGATTTGAGTTTAAAGGTAAGGTTAATGGCGCTAGTATTTATGATGATTATGGACATCATCCTACTGAAATTATTGCTACTGCTAAATCTTTAATGAATAAGAAATACAATAAATCTTGGGTTATTTTCCAACCACATACTTATAGTAGAACAAAGAATTTATTAACTGATTTTGCTAAAGCATTATTGAATTTTGATAATATAATTCTTTTAGATATTTATGCTGCAAGAGAGAAAAATACTTATGGAATTTCTTCTCAAGATTTAGCTGATAAGATTATTTCTTTAGGTAAAGATGCTAAGTATTTTCCAGAATTTGACGATTGTGTAGACTATTTAAAAAATAATGTTAAAGATGGCGATATAGTTATGACTTTAGGAGCAGGAACTGTTACAAAGATTGGTCCAATGCTTATTGATTAATATTATAAAAGCTGCTTTATAAAAAGCAGCTTTTTTGTTATTAAAAATGTTTTCCTTTTGTGTTTGGTTTACTCCTCATGCGTTTAATTTCGTCCAAATTTAAAACTTTTGTAGCTTGAGGATCATAATCTGATTTGTTTATGCCTCTAGGTTGTTCTTGTATTTCTCCAAAGTTTTCTTGTTGTTCATCTTCTTCATAATATTCTTGTTTTCTTGATTTTTTAGCTTTCTTTTCAGGCTTGTAGTCATCTATTATTATGAATACTATTAGTGCTACTGTAACTATAGCAAGCGATATGCCTATTATGTACCAGCCAACCTCTGTATGGGGTTCGCTATATCTTGTTATGTTTGATTGATCTTGTTCTACTACGGTTTGGTTTTCTTCTTGTGTTTCTTCTTTTTCTGTTGTTTCAACTGGATTTTTTGATGGATCTCCTAATCTTCTTACATTTATGTAATAGTTTTTAGTTGTTGTTCCATCTGGTGCTGTAACTTTTATTGTTACTTTATTTTCCCCTATTTTTAGGTTTTTATCACCTGTTACTTTGTATGTTGCTTTACTATCTTGGGTTTTAGCATATACTTCTACTTCTGTTACCTCTTCTGGTATTGTTACATCATAACTTGTTTCGTCTGGTTTGAATCCTGTAAAATCATATTTTTTTGTTCCAAGATTTGATAAATTTGCATTTGATGTTCCTAATACGCTTGTACTTGTTATACTATTAGATGTAGTGCTAGTTTCAGTTGTTTTATTTGATGAATTTGTTGTATTTGTTGTATTTGTTGTATTGTTTACTGCTTGCACTGAATTTGGTATAACACATATTGCTGTTATTATAATAACTGATATTATTTTTATTATTTGTTTTTTCATTTTTATTTTTTCTCCTAATGGTATTTTTAAACATTGAAAGTATATCATTTATAGGTATTTTCGTCAATAATAAAAAGATATTTTACAAAATTGTAATATTTTTGTAAAATATCTTTTAAATTAATTATCTTAATCCTTTAGATTTTACAGAACTTAAAACATTTCCCATAAATTTATATATTTCAGTTCCACATCCACTATTTGTTGTAAATTCAAATTCAACTGTTTCAAATTGTCCATTTCCAACTCTTCCATATTCTCTTACAAATCCATTTTGTGTTATTCTTGATGATTCTCTAACCGGATACCAATCTGTCCAACCATTATTATCTGTGCTTTTTACCATTCTGTCTTCATCATTACTTAACCATTTATTTGCAGCATCACTTCCAGGATACATATTGTCAGAAATTGTAACATCAAATTTAATTGTAACCGGAACTTTTTCTGCTTTATCTTCTGATAATCCCCAATCTATAGTGTTATTTCTATTTAGCATCCATCCTTCATAGTATTGAGTTTTGTATCTTTCATAACTATAATTTTGTCCCATTGCAAATGTATATGGCATTTTTAAATTCCATATGCCACTACCCTCGCCATAAGAGAATTGAGTCCATTTTTCGGGATTTGTTAATTTATCTTTTATTTCATCAGATAAGTTATTAATATCTTCAGTATTTGCTATATCTGTTGTTGAAGAATTATCTTTCTCATTTATTCCATATCCTGAATTCTTTACAAAATTATAATCTGTAGTAAATACATAATTCTTGCAATCTTCACACCATAATGTATATGCTCCACCTTCTAATATAAACCATTTTCCAAAATTATGAGGCACTCTACGTTCTTCTCCACATACTATACATTTTTCTATATGAGTTCCATCAAGTGATGTATGTCCATATTGATCTGCTCTTGACCCTGAATTTTCTACTACGCTATAATAATGTTTATCATGATTATTGTCTAATTCATCAATATTGTCGTCTTCTTTTGCATCAGTGTCAACTTTATTATTGACTTCAGTTCCACTTTCCAAGCTTACAATTTCATATTTTGCATATGTATTATTTTCATTTCTTTTCAATTTAATTGTTGTTTCATATTGTGGTAATTCTTCAAGGTTATCAGTATTAACTTGTTCAGATGATGCTAACACATATATATATTTAACTGTATATATATCATCTTCAAATTTAACATCTTCAATTTTTAAACATTTTCCAACTCTATCATGTTCCATCAAATCATACATATCATCTAATTTTTCATAAGTTCCTACTCTCATATCTTTTAAGACTTCAACATCTTTTCCTTGAGAGTCTTTTTTAGTTTCAAATTTTACATTTTCTCCATAAATTTGTTTTGCTATTTCATTTATAGTTTCTCTTTTTAATACTATTTTACTATTATCAATAGCTTGAATTTTAGTTGCAATTTCTATCAAATTATCGCTTACTGTATAGTTACTTTTATCATTCAATAATGCAAATGCACCTAAATATTTTTTTAATTCAATTTCTGATATTTTTTCAAAGTCTTTTTCGCCTTTTACTGTTATTTCTCTTGTTTGAAGATTTATTTCTAATGTTCTTAATTCTTTTTCGCTTGAATCTTTGATTTTTAACACTATCGTTTTATTATCTTGTACTTCATAGTCTAGTGTTAATACATCTTCATAATCAAAGTTATCTGTGTTTTCTGGTTTATTTCCTGTTATTTTTGTTGTAGTTGTTGTTTCATTTCCTTCATTGCTTATTGTTGTTACTTCATATTTTAATGGTAGCACATCTCCGTTTTGTGATTTTACAGATAAAAATAGTTTAGTTTTTCCATCTTTTATTTCTAATCTATTTGCTTGGATTTTTAATCCTTCAGCTAATTCTATTGATTTGTAAGATAATGTTATATCTTTATCTGAAAAGATTTCTTGGTTTCCTGCTGGATTTCCTGTTGTTATTAAGTTTTTAATCATAAAGAATACGTTTCCATATCCATTTGTTGATGCATATACTTGTAGTCCTAAAAATAGTACTACAATTGTACTTAGCGTAATTATCGCTACTTTTGCCTTTTTCTTTTTAGTTTCTGTGCATGGTTCTTGTTTGTTGTTTTTTTGAACTGCTTGTTCTGGTTTTTTGTTTAAATTTTCTTCCATAATTTTCTCCTCCTATTTTTAGCTATAAAATAAATAAATTTATTATTTTTTAACTTTTACATTCATTAGACTGTATTGAAAATCATTTGGTTCATTTTTTATTAAATTTTTTCATTTTTATTTTATATTAATTTAATTACTATGTAAATAATTGTTACACAAAAAAGAAAAAACGTTACAAAAATATAATATTTTTGTAACATTTTATAAAACCCTAGTACTAAAATTCCATTTTTATATCAAATGAGTTTAATATTTTATCATTATAAATATTTTGGTCATATTTTATTCTTCCCGCAACTATACAAGGCGCTATTTTTATTCGTTCTGCAAATAAAATAATATCGTCTGCACTCATCTTTTTTTCTTGATGTTCATTTATAAAATTTTTATACTCTTTTTCGGGTATTAAAGAATTTCTTGAAAATTCATCTGCTTTGAATTCTTCTACATCTCTTAAAATCTGTTTATCCTCTTCATTTTCTATTATTTTATCTTCTGCATCTATAAATATCATTTTTTTTCTGCCTTTTATTATATGTCCTAATTCATGCATAAAAGAAAACCAGAATGTAGCTACATTTTTTCCTCTATCACTTACTTGAATAAACGGTGTAGTAGGATTTAGCCATTTAGAAATACCATAAATCGCAGTATTGGGCATGCTTTTTTCATAATTAATTATAATGCCACATTCATTACAAATTTCTTTTAATTTTTTTCTTGCTTCATTTTGATTATCTAGAAATGTTAATTTTCTTATTTCTTTTATTTGGGATAAAATCTTCTCTTTATTATATTCTTTAAGTTCTTCTTCTCTCGCTTTTTTTAAACCTATTTGTATCCATACCATAAGATATATCATATCAAACTTCTTTATATTTGCCTGTCTACATGCAACTTTGTAATATTCTTCTTGCAGATTATCAATCTTAGTTATTTCCATAAACTTTTTAAAATTTTCTACCATTTCTCTTTTATTTTTGGTTTCTTTAACTAAGTTTCTTTTTAGCATTTCTTTATATACTTGCTTTATTTCTTGGTATTCATATTCAAGAAATTCCTGTTCCTCATATTCTTTTAATTCTTTTCTATAATTGAATTCTAAATTATTCCAGAATATTGCATCAACATCAAAAATCATTTCTAGTTTTATTGCAGTATCAGCCATTATTGGTGCTTTTCCATTTAAGATCTCATTTACTGTTTTTAATTCCAGATTTAATTTATCAGCTAAATCTTGTTGAGTATAATTATATACTTCTAATAATTCTTTTATTGTTTCTCCTGGACATATTATATCTTCTCTATTCATAATGATTGCTCACCTCCATAATTTCTATTTTTTCTATTAATCTTAAGTCTTCATTTAAATCTATTGCAGAAAACTCAATTCTAAAACTACTATCCACTCTAACTGACCATCTATTGTTATTATTTTGTAATTTTTCTCTTCTCCATGGCAATTTACTTGGAACCATTTGTAAATTATTAAATGATTTTAATTGAGTGATTCTTAGAATTAAATTTTTTCCTGCTTTATCTCCTATTTGTTTTCTAGCTTCTTTTAAATTTGTACATAGTTTTTCAAGTTTTTTAGTCCTATAAGTAATATATATTGGTGCCACCTCCGTTAATCTTATTAAAAATATTATAATTGTTATTTAGGGTTTTGTCAAGTTTTTTATTACTTTATAAGTAAATAAATTTTATAGTTATTAAAAAACATATTGCGTAATTGCAATATGTTTTTTTAATATTTGTAAAAGTATTAATAAATTAACTCTTGTAATAATACATCTCCTTTTGTATAGCCTTCTTCTAGGTTAATTTGTCTCTCAGAAATTTTTTCTATTTTTATCTTTCCATTTTTTATATAAACTTTAGATACTTCTTCACTCCCCATTTGTCCATATACTTGTAATAAGTAGTCTTTATTATTCATTTTATATAAAGCACTATGTCCAAATCCATGTGTTCCAAGGTCTGTTACTTTTCCATTTTTATATGTATAAAATGATATTTCTTTTTCTGCTTCAAAATCTCCTTTTGCTACTATCAATTCATGAACTCCATCATTGTCTATATCTATTCTTGTGCTCTTTGTTGTTTTGTTTTTTGGCATTTTTTCTAAAAATTTGTCATAAGCATTATCTATTTCTACCATTTCAGCATAATTGTCTGGTTCTAATTGATTATTTTCTGTATTTCCTTCATCATATAATCCAACCCATCTGGTATACCTTGTACTTCCTGTATAGCTATCATATGTTCCTAATATTCCGCCTTCAGCATCTTTAGATACTATTACTGCTACATCAAAATTCTTATCTTGATTATTATTATCTATATAATATATAGTACATTTGTATAATGCTGATTGTTTATCTTTTCCTAATTGTGTGAATTCTGATTTAACATCTTTTATTTTCTTTATATTATAGCTGTTATTCCACATATCTGTATATGTATAATACCCATTGTTTTGAGTAGTTTTTAATTCTTCTTCTCCTGATTTTATAATCGCTGCTTTACCATTTATTGAATTTGTTAAGTCATTATTATATTGTATATTTGCATTTTTTTCAAAGAAATCTGCATCTGTATCATTATTAGTTGTATTTGCTTCCTCTTTTATTTCTTCTAATGGTTCTGTGCTATACCAGTAATAGTTTCCATCTGAATTTTTCTTGAAAGTATGTTTAAAAGAAATCATTTTATTACTATGTTTTTTCATGATATATTTAGATAATGTATCTTCATCTGTATAATTGCTTAAATCTATTGTTTCTAATTCTATATTACTATTTGACGCTTTATATAATGCTGCTTTATCACCATTTTCTTTTATAGCAATATATTTATCTTCAATAAATAATAAATCATTTTCTTGATATGCTTTTTCTATATTTTTTATATTAGTCATATATTCCCCAGAACCACCACCTGAAGAATATGAATATTTTTGATTTTTATATGTACAACCTGCTCCATATCCTATTTCAAAATCTTCATTTTCTATTTCTGTGCCATACATTTCCTTTGCTTTGTCTTGAAGTTTACTTGCTTCAAAAGAATACCACCCATCCAATGGTTGTCCATTTTGCATTGTTGTTGTTTTTTCACTATCTTTTAATTCTAAGTTTTTAAATGCATACGCCAATAAATATTTATTATCTAAATCATTTTTAGTAATTTTTTTGTTTTGGTATGCGTTGACTCTAATTCTATTTTCATTAAATGCAGGGATATATTCATATAAATTCTTTACCATGCTGCTATTTACATCTAGTTCTTCAATAGTTGTTTTTCCTTCCTTAAATACTTCATCCTCTCCTGATGCATTTTTTGAAGTTGTCCAATCTCTTATCATAAAGAATATATTTCCATATCCATTTGTTGCAGCATATATTTGTAATCCTAATACTAATACTATAATTGTGCTTAGTGTTATTACAGCTATTTTTGCTTTTTTCTTTTTTGTTTTAGAACCTATATCTTGTTTTTTAGGTTCTTGCATTGGTGGTTGTTGGTTATTATTAAGATTTTCTTCCATAATTTTTCCTCCCATTTTTTATTAAAAAATTTCTTCTTTTTCTATTTTTATTTTTGTAAATCCATCATCACTTGATGTGAATTCAATTGTGTTTGTGTAAATGGCTGTTTCTTCAACTTTGTCTTTTTCAAATTCTTCATCTGTTGGCATCATGTATAAGAATTTTGCTATATATTTGCCATTACTATAGAAAATATCGTAAGTATCTAAGATTATTATTTGTTTATTTTTCAATTCTTTTGATGTATATAGTTTTTCTGTTTCTTGTTTTAAGAATTTGTTTAATTCTATTTGAGATATTTTCTTAACTACTTGATTTTCTGTTCTTGCTTCTATTGTCTTTTTGGTCAAATCCATTGTTATTGTTTTTAGCAATGTTTTATTTTTGTTGTAGATTTCTATTTTAATTATATTTGTAGTATCTTTGTAGTTTTTCAAGTTTAATACTTCTGTATATATCTTTTCGTTTTCTTTCTTATTGCTTACAGAGTTATACATTTCTTGGTTTTCATCATTATATATTTTGTAATTTAATGGTGTATCTGAATTTTCTTTTAATTCTTTAACTAATAAGAATAGTTTTGCTTTATTGTCCTTTATTTGTAATTCATTTATTTGAAGTTCGATTTCATCTGTTATTTGAATTGGCTTATATGAAACTACAATATCTCTATCTGAGAATATTTCTTCACCTCCCTTTTCTTCTTTTGTAACTAAATCTTTTATTAGAAAAAATATGTTGTCATAGCCTTGTGTTCTTGCATATACGTTTGATGCAACAACTACTAGCACTAGACTTGCAGCTACTGTCATTAGCTTTTTAAATTTCATAAAATAGCTTGGTCTGTTGTATTCTTTATATTGTTCTGTTCTTTGTTCTTTTTGATATTCTTGACGTTGTTCTTGTTGGAGTACTTCATCTTTTTGAACTTTTTCTATGAAATTATCAAATGTATTGTTTACTTTATCTGATATTTTTTTGTCTTTTGTGATGAATTGCCTAATTCTGATATCTTCATTATCCATTGAATTCACCTTCTTCCTTTTTCATAATTTTTCCTATTTGTTCTCGTGCTCTTGATAGCCTTGATTTTACTGTACCTTGTGGTATTCCTAAAATATTTGATATTTCTGTTACAGATAATTCATCATAATAGTATAAAACCACTATTTCTTTTAAATCTTTATCTATTTGTTTTAGTACCCATTCTAAGCTACTTTCTACTTCATAACTATCTTCAACACCTGTTGTGTTCTCAGTTATTGAATCATCTATATATGCTACTTTTTTGTTTTTATTTATTATGTCATAGCATTTGTTTATTAGAATTCTAATTATCCAGGTTGTAAAATAGGCTTTTTCTTTTAAATTTTCATAATTCTTATAGGCGCTGTATAAAGCATCTTGTATTGCATCATTTGCGTCATCTTCATTTTTCAGAATCGCAAATGCTGTTTTATACATTTTTAGCCTGTTTTCATTGATATTTTGTATAAATTGCTCTTTCTCTTCCTCTCTCATCTTTCCTCTTCTCCATTATTAGACATGTTTACTCTGATTTTGGTTCATAGAACCTCGATTTTATTTTATATTAGTTTAATTTCTTTGTAAATAATTGTTACAACAAAAAGAAAAATGTTACAAAAACTTAATATTTTTGTAACATTTTGTATTTTCTTATTCTTATTTTAACCATTCTGGATTAGCCAAATACCAATCAATTGTCTTAACAATTCCATCTTCGAATTTAGTTTCTGGGAACCAACCTAATTCATTTTTTATTTTTGTTGGATCTATTGCGTATCTGTAATCATGGCCTTTTCTGTCTTCTACATGTTCAATTAGGTCTTCTGATTTTCCTAGGTGTTTTAATATTAATTTTACTATATCTATATTTCTTTTTTCGTTGTGTCCACCTATGTTGTATCTTTCTCCAGAAACTCCATTATGGAATACCATATCTATTGCTTTGCAGTGATCTTCAACATATAGCCAATCTCTTATGTTTAATCCTTCTCCATAAACTGGTAGTTTTTCATTATTTAATGCTAATTTAATCATGTGAGGGATTAATTTTTCATTATGTTGATATGGTCCATAGTTATTTGAACAGTTTGTAACATTTACATTCATTTTGAATGTTTCTTTGTATGCTAATGCTATTAAGTCTGAGCTTGCTTTTGATGATGAATATGGACTGCTTGGTTTGATTGGAGATGTTTCTGTGAAGTATCCTTCTTCTCCTAATGAACCATATACTTCATCTGTTGAAATGTGTACAAATTTATTTGGACTTCCTTCTCCCCATTTTTGTTTTGCTGTTTCTAATAATGTATGTGTTCCTATTACGTTTGTTTGTGTAAATACAAATGGTGTTTTTATACTGTTGTCAACATGTGATTCTGCTGCAAAGTGTATTACTCCATTTATGTCGTATTTGTCAAATATTTCTTTCATTTTTTCGAAGTCGCAAATGTCTGCTTGTTCGAATTTTATTTTGTCTATTACTTTGTTTAGATTGTTCATGTTGCCTGCATATGTTAGCTTGTCTACTACTACAACATTGTAGTCTGGATGTTTGTTTACAAAGTATTCTGCAAAGTTTGCTCCTATGAAGCCTGCTGCTCCTGTTACCATTATATTTTTACTCATTTCTTTTACCTCTTTCTAGTTTATTATTCTTTTTTAGTAAAGCCGCCTCTACTTTTTTTAATTATACTATAAATTCTTAAATAAATCGGTTTCTCTCAATTCGCTTAGTGAAGGCCAAACTGCATCTTTTTCTGATGTTAGTAAGTCTTCTGGTTTTAAGTCTCCCATTGGCCACTTGATTGCAACTTCTGGGTCGTCCCATTTTAGTCCACCTTCTGCTGCATGGTTGTATATATCGTCACATTTATATGTGAATTCTGCTTCATCTGATAATACTAAGAATCCATGTGCAAATCCTCTTGGTATCATAAACATTTTCTTGTTTTCTTCTGAAAGTATTACACCTTCCCATTTTCCATATGTTTTGCTTCCTGGTCTTAAATCTACAGCAACATCAAAAACTTCACCTTTTATAACTCTAACTAGTTTTGCTTGAGTATTTTCTTTTTGGAAATGTAATCCTCTTAATACTCCTTTTTTTGATTTTGATTGATTGTCTTGTACAAAGTTATAATCTAAACCAATTTCTTTAAATTCTTCTGTGCTGTATGTTTCCATAAAGTATCCTCTGTTGTCGCCAAATACTGTTGGTTCGATTACGCAAACACCTTCTATTGATGTGTCTATTCTTTTAAATTTTCCCATTTTTTCTTCTTCCTTCCGTTTTTTATTCTTCTCCAAATGCATTTGTTGCTAGGTCTTTTAGATATTGACCATAAGCTGTTTTCATATATTTATCTGCTAATTTTGAAAGTTCATCTGCTGTTATCCATCCATTTTTGTATGCTATTTCTTCTGGACAACATACTTGCATTCCTTGTCTTTTTTCTATTGTTTGAACGAAACTTGCTGTTTCTATTAATGCATCATGTGTTCCTGTATCGAACCATGTCATTCCTCTTCCTAATTTTTCAACTGTTAGTTTTCCTCTTTTCATGTATTCGTCATTTACAGATGTTATTTCTAATTCGCCTCTTGCTGATGGTTTTATTGTTTTTGCTATTTCTATTACATCATTTGTGTAGAAGTATAATCCTGGAACTGCATAATTTGATTTTGGTTCTGCTGGTTTTTCTTCTATTGATATTGCTTTTCCGTCTTTGTCTATTTCAACAACTCCATATGCTCTTGGATCTTTTACATAGTAACCAAATATTGTTGATTCATTTTCTCTTTCATTTGCTCTTCTAAGAATCTCTGGTAAATGTGAACCATAAAACATGTTGTCTCCTAATATCATTACAACATTGTCGTCACCAATAAATTCTTCACCTATTATAAATGCTTCTGCTAATCCGTTTGGTTTTTCTTGAATTTTGTATTCAAAACTCATTCCCCATTGTGAACCATCTCCAAGTAATTCTTGGAATACTGTTATATCTCTTGGTGTAGAGATTATTAATACTTCTTTTACTCCTGCTTCCATTAATACTGATAATGGATAGTAAATCATTGGTTTGTCATATACTGGCATTATTTGTTTTGATATTGCTATTGTTAGTGGGTATAGTCTTGTTCCACTTCCACCTGCTAAAATTATTCCTTTTCTATTTTTCATTCTATTATTCCTCCTCTTATTCCTACATCCTTTTTTATTCTTCTACATTTTTGGCTTCTGCAAGATATCTTTTTAATCCGTCTTTCCATTCTGGAACGTTGATTCCGGCTTCTTTTAATTTGTTTTTTGACATTTGTGAATTGAATGGTCTTTTTGCTTGAGTAATTTTCATCATTTCTATATATTCATCTGTTGTAACAGGATTTACTTTACATTCAATTCCTTGTTCTGCTAAGATTTCTTTTGTGAAATCATACCATGTTGTGTATCCTTCGTTTGTGGCATTGTATATTCCATATGGTATTTTTTTAGTTACTGCTTGATATACTATTTCTGATAAGTCTTTTGCATATGTTGGGCTTCCATGTTGATCTGCTACTACATTTATTTCATCTCTTGTAGAACCAAGTTTTGTCATTGTTTTAACAAAATTGTTTCCACCTATTCCATATAACCATGCTGTTCTGAATATGTAGTATTCGTCCATATTTTTTTCAATTCCTTGTTCACCATGTAGTTTTGTTATTCCATATGCTGTTACAGGATTTTTTTCGTCATCTTCTTTGTAATCTTTGTCTAAGTCTAGATTTCCACCAAATACATAGTCAGTTGAAATGTGAACTAATTTTGCTCCTGCTTCTTTTGCTGCTATTGCTAAGTTTGTTGGTCCATCTCCATTTATTTTTTCTGCTAATTCTTGGCATTCTTCTGCTTTGTCAACTGCTGTAAATGCAGCACAGTTTATTATTAGTTCTGGCTGTTTTTCTTTGATAAAGTTTATTACTCCTTCTTTATTTGTTATGTCTAATTCTGCTACGTCTGTTAGAATTAGTTCGTTCCCTTCTTCAAATTTTTCTCTGATTTCTTTTGCAAGCATTCCGTTTGCTCCAGTAATTAGTATTTTCATTTATTTATCATTCCTTTCTGTTTTAAAACATCTCCGTTTTTTACGTTCCTATCATATCACTAAAAATAAAAAAGTACAAGGGGTTCTTGTACTTTTTGGGCTTATTTTAGTGTTTTCTTCTTTTTCTTCTTTGACTATTTTTCCTAGATACCAATACTAATGTAACTAACACAAATGCACCAACTCCTATAATTATATACATCATAGAATTTGAAGATTTGTTTTCATTTTTTTCTTCTTGTTTGTTGTCTGAATTTTCAATTTTTGTTGTTACACTTTCAGTTGTTTCAATCTCCTTATTATCCTCCGGTACATTTTCTTGATTCTGTTCATTATCTAACATTGCTTTTATTTTTATAACATAAGTTCTAACTGTTCCATTTTCAGCAGTAACATCAACTCTATATTCATCTTTATTTTCTTTTACTTTTACAGTATCTATTCCAGTTATTGTAGCTTTTTCGTTACTTGCCGTTGCTTTAATATTTATTTCTTTCTTGTTAATCTCTTCTTTTATTGTGTATTCTAAAGTTTGCTTATCGAAATCTGGTGTTAATGTATAACCTTCAACTTGTAAACTTGTTAAGAAATTATCCGAAGACTTTACCTCTGTTACATTATGATCTTTTTCTTGTTTTTTTATTTGTTCTTGAGCTTGTTGATCTGATTGTTCATCTGTAAGATCTGCCCAACCAGCCAATACCAGGTTTGTATTTAAAGCAAACACTAATGCAATAATAATTAAACTTATAATACTCTTTTTCATTTTATCCTCTTTTCATTATCTACTCAAATATTTTGATGGCATAAATGCTTGCCTTCCATCTGAAATAAGCACTCTTACCCAACTATATCCATCTATATTATTATAGGTTCCCTCATTTATAACTGTTAACCATGTTCCATCTGCTAATACTGTAATTCTATCTGTTTTTGTACTTGGTCCAACTCTGATATAACATCCGCTTCCATCGGCGGTTTTTACGTAAGCAGCATAATTACAATTTGTAACATCTGCTACTTGTTGTAAATATGTTCCGGACATATAACCAATTGTTCCGTCGTTTAGCATAACTTTTTGCCAATCAGAATTTATTCCTCTTTGTATAGATAATACTATTTCTCCATTTTGAACTAATTTAACAACACTCGAATCTGAATTGGCTTCGCTTCTTAAATTCAACCCTCCATTTGCTACTACTTTAAAATTCATTGGTGATGTTTCTGTATTATTAGATGGCATTGCATAGTTTGAGCTAATCATATTTTCATAAACTGGTATAACAAATGTAAATAATGAATTAGCTTTTCCTGTATTGGCATACATACTTCTTAATGTTCTTGCTTCACTATATGCTGCCATTAGGTTTTGCATATATTGATGTGTGTATAATGATGAACCATTTGTTGTATCTATATCGAATTTATTTTGATATAATGTATTTTGATAGTTTTCCAACCAGTTCTTTTTACAGAAACTTATTCCACCTTCTATTGCTTTTTGCATTGAATCCCATCCATAAGATTTAGCTGTTGCTAATGCATTTGAATATATAGCATCATATCCGTTTCCAGATGCTCCAATATTAAATGGGTTATAATATGTTTTTCCGTCTCCACCATTCATTCCAGTTCCTATTGTAGTTCCTTTTGAACCTTGTTCTTGTATTAGCCTTGCTATTATGTAATATGGATTAACATTGGTGTTTTTGCACGCATTATTTATGTCGTTTGAATAGTTCTGTAAAAATGTTCCACCTACTTTACTTTGAATTCCCTCTAGTGAAACAGAATCTGACGAATATTCATTTAAATCTAAGAATTGGAACACATTATTGTCATCTAAAAAGTTTCTAGGATCCATATAATATGCTACTGCTTTTTCAGATGCACAATACCATCCGCTATCATATAATTTAGTTCCACATACACTACATACCCATTCACCGCCATAATTTGTTGGTACTAGATTTCTAGAATGTATTGCACATTCACCTCTAATAGCTTCGTCAAATATTAGACCTGTATATAATAATTCAAAATTCCAATTTGGATATTTTTGCATTAAGCTTTCAATTTTTTCCTTATATCCCGGATATTTTGATGTATCTATATTAATTTTATAATTAGGTTTTGTACTATTAAATTTAAATTTTTGTGAATTAGTTCCATTTAATGAACATATTTCTATATTAGTGCAGTTTGTCGTTTTTCCTCCTGCCACTGTTAAATATGTTTTGCTTAATTTTGATATTATATTATAATATCCATTTCCTGCATCTTGTATTATCCATTTTTGTGCATCTGCTCCATTAGGATTACATTGCCATACATTTGTATGATCTGCTGTTTTTCCATTTGATACATCTAACAATAATTTTGAATGTAAAAACATTAATGAATAACATCCTTCGCCTAAATATTGAACTTTAACTTTTTGACAATTTGCATTATTCCTTAAAAATATTTGTACATTTCCTCCTGATTTTTTTTCCGCATTAATTACATCTAATACTTTATTAGTATCTACTCCTGTTTGAATCTCGTATAAGCCATCTGCAATAGTTCTAATCCCATAAGCTTCATTGAGTTTATTAAATTTAAATTTTTGTGAATTAGTTCCATTTGATGAACATATTTCTATATTAGTACAATTTGCTGTTTTTCCTCCTGCCACTGTTAAATATGTTTTGCTCAATTTTGATATTATATTATAATATCCATTTCCTGCATCTTGTATTATCCATTTTTGTGCATCTGCTCCATTAGGATTACATTGCCATACATTTGTATGATCTGCTGTTTTTCCATTTGATACATCTAACAACATTTCTGAATGTAAAAATCTTAATGTGTAACATCCATCACTTTCATGTTTTACTATTACCTTCTGGCAACTTGCTCTGTTCTTGGTAAATATTTGTACATTACCTCCTGAAATTTTACTTGCATTTATTACATCCAAAGCTTTATTACTATCTACTCCTGTTTCGATTTCATACAAGCCATCTTCTATTTCTGTATTATTTATTGTATTAGTATTGTTGTTGTTTTCAATATTTTGCCCTATTTTATTAAATTTAAATTTTTGTGAATTAGCTCCATTTGATGAACATATTTCTATAT